>JBJENG010000041.1:0-2506 GCA_051880075.1 Blautia sp.
GGTTACATCGTTCATACAGCAGCGAATCTGCCAATGCTTTGACCGTAATTTCCGGTCCACTACCAAATGGATCCCCCATGGTAATTCCCACTATAGGCTTTCCCATATTATCACTCCTTTCAACTTTTATGCCTTTTTTCTGAATTATTTTGAATCATCTGGCTTAAATCCAGAATCAAAGACTCTTCTCCAAATCCACCAGATTTTGAGATTAGTCGGAAATATTTACCTTTAAATTTAAATTCCGACAGCACTACTCCAGGGAACAACTCACAAATTGGAGATAACTCCTTTAACCGAATCTTTTTCATAAAAGCCAGTAATGTATCTCCTCCGGTCAAAAGAAATGTACATTGAAGCCCTTCTGAAAGCAGCTGTTCCAAAATCGCTCCCAGATTTCCAGAGATAATTTGTCGTATATCTTCACGAGATATCCCCAGCCTTTCTGCATATTCTTGTGTACTTTCTTCATCAATATCACTGGCACTTTCTAAAATCGCACAATCAGATGTCTCAATTTCTTTTTTCAACTTTTCCAAGTATTCTTTTCCATCTTTGGAAAACAACCAATCCTGCTGAAATTTCTCTTTAAGACTCATCTTTATTCTTATAGCACCAGTTTTTTCTGCATATTCTATTTGCTTTAAGGTCACTGGATTCACACTGCCACACACCACAAAAAGCTTCTGATTCATAACAGTTGTAAAAGTATTTGATGGTTTCAGATGTAGTAGCTCTGGGAGCATTGCCGCAAATCCTGCACAACCAGCAAGAAGCGTCAGTTCATTCTTCTTTTTCAGACAATTTCCCACTTGCTTCATATCCTCATCTGTCTGACTATCATACACAATGATTCCCTCAGCCAGATCAATATTAGCTTCGGCATCTGCTTCCAGTACATTTACATTACTTTGGCTATGAATAATATCCTTCACTTTGGAATATAAGACTGGTTCAAACGGATCTTGTCCAAATACACTTTCTGCCACTGGAATCTGATCCACATAATGAATCCCTTTCCACGTAACTCTTCCCTGCTGAGGATATGCTGGGATAAAATGCAGCCTTCCCTGACCCGAAGCTTTTAAAATAGCTGTAAGCTCACTTCCGATATTTCCTCTTAAACCCGAATCTGTTTTCTTATATATGTGTGAAATTCCTGCACCTTTTGCTGCATCTACCATGTGATAAATCGCATTGTAGGCATCTTCTGCCTGTAGATGTCTAGTCTCAGCATCAACAATTAGTACTTTTATCTTCTCTGGTATTTGTTTTAGTTCATCCTCATTCATAATCCCCACCCGAACTAAGGTTTCCTGCGGATGAAATCTGACTCCTGTATCAAGAGCACCTGTGAAATCATCTGCAATAACGAGTAAATGAATCAAACCTCATCACCTCCTTTTTACTAATATAACTTCTCGGAATCTTCAGCCCTGATTTTATAAGGCTTTCAGACCCCTATCTAAAAAAATCACCCACTTTTTTTCAAAAAACACTTGACAAATCGCTCAAAATTTGTGGCGAAGCCGATTGATTATATTCTATTTCAATCGACTGGAGGCGATTTTTTTGTTACCTTGTAATCCC
The DNA here is from genome assembly GCA_051880075.1 of Blautia sp. GTDB lineage: Bacteria > Bacillota > Clostridia > Lachnospirales > Lachnospiraceae > Blautia. Next base: position 1,591 of record JBJENG010000041.1, read on the forward strand.
GGCGGTCATGCCGCCTATCAGGATACTTTTGTATCCGATTTCCTTAAGTTCTATCCTGACCCCTTTGTGCTTTCAAAAAACACTTGGGATTATATCATGCAGTTCTGGTATCTTGATCTTTCCCAGACCGATTCTCTGATGCAGGAATGCTACTCTGTTTTCGGACCGGAACCACGGCTCCCATCCTGTATGCTGCGCTCCTACCTGCTTGCTTTAAAGCTGAAAGTAACTTCCATCACTGTCTGGTGCCGCATGCTCAGGGAAACTCCTCTTTATGCCATCCTCAGCGGATTCCCTTTCGGGGATACTCCCGGTGTCGGCACTTTTTATGATTTCTTTTCCCGTATCTGGCAGGATGATTCCAACAACCTTTCCCCGAAAGACCGTTTCCCTAAAATGAAACCTCCCAAGGGGAAAAAGAAAGGCGATAAGACTCCCTGCGATTCTTCCAGCATAGCTTCCAAACTTCTCCCTCTTCTGGAACGCTGGCAGCTGAAACCGGAAAATCCGTTTTTTCTTGTTTTCCGTCTCTATAAGCAACAGTTCCTGGATCTTTCTGTCCGCAAGGGACTGATCGATCCCGACCATCTGGCCCTTGCCGGAGATGGCACTCCTGTCCGTACTGCCGCACAGCAACGAAAAAAGCGGATCTGCGATTGTAAGGATAAAGGCTGCTCTTCCTGCAACTGTAGACGCCATTATTCTCAGCCGGACTGTAACTGGGGATGGGACTCTCACCGGGAATGTTATTTTTTCGGTTACCACCTCTACATGTATGTGGCTTCCGATTCCTACAGTGATCTTCCTGTATTTCCGCTTTTAGAAAGAGCTTCCCGGCATGACATCCTTTCTTTTCTCCACTCCTTTTTCACCATGAAAGCATACCTTCCGGAATTCCGTATTGAGAAACTCCTTC
>JBJENG010000042.1:0-12147 GCA_051880075.1 Blautia sp.
CCGAAAAAGACTTCACCAAAGAAAAGAAGAATCGAAGAGAAAACGGTACTGCTTATTCAGAACGGGCAGGAATTTGCCATTCACAGACGTCCGGATACCGGACTTCTGGCCGGTTTATATGAACTGCCGAATATAGAGGGATTTTTGACAGAGGAGGAAGTTTTGGAAAGAGTAAAGGAAATGAATCTTATGCCTTTATATATAAAGAGAGTGGAAGATGCAAAACACATTTTTTCTCATGTGGAATGGCATATGCAGGCGTATTTTGTCAGAACAGCTGCTACAGGAGAAAAAAGGACAGGAGATTGGATATTTGCAGATAAAAGAGAATCAAAAGGAACATATCCCATTCCTTCCGCATTTTCCGCATATAAAAAATACATGGAGGAAAACAGTTGATGAAATTATTGTCAATCGCAGTTCCCTGTTATAATTCACAGGAATATATGAGAAAATGTGTGGATTCGCTTCTTACAGGAGGGAAGCTTGTAGAAATTTTAATTGTTGATGACGGCTCATCAGATGATACAGGAAAAATTGCAGATGAATATGCAGCTGCGTATCCGGGAATTGTGAAAGCCATCCATCAGGAAAACGGAGGACATGGTGAAGCTGTCAATACAGGCATCCGCAATGCCACCGGATTTTATTTTAAAGTAGTAGACAGTGATGACTGGGTCAATGAGGAGGCATATCAGAAAATTCTGGAAAAACTGCAGCAGCTTCTGGCAGGTCCTCAGACACTTGATATGATGATCAGTAATTTTGTATACGAAAAGCAGGGTGCGAAACGAAAAAAAATAATGCACTATCGGAAATATCTTCCTCAGGATAAAATTTTTACATGGGATGATACAAGAAATATGCCGGTAGGAAAATACATTCTTATGCATTCCGTTATTTATCGGACAGAACTCCTTCGGGAATGTGGACTGGAACTTCCGAAACACACTTTTTATGTGGATAATCTGTTTGTTTATCAGCCTCTTATGTATGTAAAGACCATGTATTATATGGATGTAAATTTTTACCGGTATTTTATAGGAAGAGAGGATCAGTCTGTACATGAAGATGTAATGATTCGCAGGATTGATCAGCAGCTTTTTGTAAACCGGATGATGATCGATACGATTGCAGGAAAGAAAATCGCAAACAAGCATCTGCGGCAGTACATGATGCGGTATCTGGATATTATTACAACGGTATCTTCCGTTATGCTGATTCGTTCCGGTACAGAGCAGAATCTGGAGAAAAAGAAGGATCTCTGGAAATATATGAAGGCAGCAGACATTCATGTTTATAGAAAACTTCGTCTTGGTATCCTGGGAAGAGCGGTGAATCTGCCGGGAGCAGGGGCAAGAAATATGATTGTTGCCTTATATCGGGTAACACAGAAATTTTATGGGTTTAATTGATAAAAAGAACATCTCATCATCCTTTCGGATGATGGGATGTTCTTTTATGGAATCATTTATTTTATAAATACACGTATGGGCTGTTTTTCTCTGGCCGGATGCGGATTATAAAACATCTGGTAGCAAATAGCATTTAATGCAAAGGCAGCAGCTACATCAACCAGTGTATGCTGTTTCAGCAATACAGTTGCCAGAATGATTAATACAGTCAGAATAAAAGTGCTGATCTTTACAGTTTTTTCATGGATAAAATCTTTATGCCTTAAGACCGAAATACAACAGGCAACAGAATTAAATACATGAATACTGGGAAGAATGTTGGTAGGGGTATCAACCTTATACAGATACCGGACCAGTTGGATAAAAATGTTGTCTCCTTCCAGATGAGGTCTCAAATCCTGCCCGTTAGGATAAAAGTAGGAAACCACCAGAAAAGCAGTCATGCCTACTGCAAGAGAAAAGACCAGCTGATAGTATTCGTGTTTGTCTTTATTTATGAAAGAAAAATAAATGACTGTAACCGCAATATAAGCAAACCACAAAAGATAAGGAATGATGAAGTATTCGCAAAAAGGAATCAGGTCATCCAATTTCATATGAATAATATGAGGTTTTACATTGCGCCTTTCCAGATACTGGAAAGCCCATAAATAAAAAATGCCGTAGATTGGAATGATCCATGTATGTTGATATTTTTTTAGAAAATTCAAAAAATCACCTCTTTTTGGAAAGCCTATTTTTTACATTGGGTTATTATAGCACAGTCAATTCTGAATAACAATGGAATTCATTTTAAATTCAGAAAAGCTTTACAAATCAGTAATAGTTCAGTTAACGTTCCGGTACAAAGCTGTCAAAAATAACAGAATCAAATCGTTTCCCGTATTTTTCAAAGCTTTCCGGTGAACGCAGTGTCCATGCAAAAACCGGTGTTTTGTAAATCCAACGGTTCAGATGAAAACTGAGGTTTCGGCAGTCTTTGTAACAGTAAGCAATGAAATCCGGTCTTCCGATACAGTTGGTCAGAAGATGTTTCACAAGGAAGCTGAGTATCAGACCGCTTTCTGAAACAGGATTTGTCAGGTTGGAGGAAAGCTGACCACGTACAACTTCCGGTCTGTGGCGGCGGAACCAGAAAAGTGCAAGGGAGTTAAAGGATTCAATACAATAGCTCCCCTGGTATCTCTGTAATAGTTTATCCACAAGTGCACAGGGATATGTGCGAAATGAATGAAGTTTTATTTCCACAAGAAGTGGTACCCGGCCATTTACCATATCCAGCACATCAGAAAAAAGAGGAATTTTTTCCCCGGTGTTCTGCAGGGAAAGCTGTTGAAGCTCTTCATAAGTTTTCGATTCTACAGTAAGGTCAATGCCGCACATACGGCCAAGTGTGTAATCATGAAAGACAACAATCTGGTTATCCCGTGTGACCTGCACATCCAGTTCAATTCCATATCCCGCGTCTACGGCACGCTGAAAGGCTGCCATGGAATTTTCAGGAATTCCCTCACGGGGATTAAACAGTCCCCTGTGTGCAAACAACTGATGCATGAAAGCTTTTGTCTGGGTTTTCCTGGTAAATCGCGGCATGATGCAGTAGAAATATAAAAGGAAAAGAAAAAAAAGTAACAGGAACAAAAAAAGTAATAGTTTCATAAAAATTCCTTCTTTCTCAGCCAGCCGGCTACTACAGAAAGTGGATCTGGCGCTATAGTATATCTGTTTCTCAAGCAGTATAATTTCTTAATATATATTGTACCAGTTTCTTGTAGAGAGGACAAGATGGATATTATTAAGAAATTGTAAGATGAAAAACAGAATGGAACGGCTCCTGAAAAGTAGTGGTTGACGAATCGGGTCAGGTAAAATAGAATAACTATAGGTGATATCTGTATATAACATATGGAGAAAAGAGAGGAGAAGAAAATGAATAACGAATATGTAACCTTTACAATAGGAAAAAAGAAGCATATTGCACTGATTGCTCATGATAATGAGAAACCGAAATTGATTCAGTGGTGTAAGGAAAATTATGAGATTCTGAAAGAACACAGCCTTTACGGAACAGGAACAACCGCCAGACTGATTGCAGATAAGACGGGACTGACTGTGAAAGGTTATAACAGCGGCCCTCTTGGTGGTGACCAGCAGATTGGAGCAAAAATTGTGGAGGGTGTCATTGATTTTGTAGTGTTTTTCTCCGATCCGCTGACTGCACAGCCACATGATCCGGATGTGAAGGCACTTATGAGAATTGCACAGGTATATGATATTCCTATGGCAATCAATAAAGCTACAGCAGATTTTCTTGTACATTCTCAGTTTATGAGTGGAGAATATGACCATGAAGTGATTAATTTTAAAAAGAATATCCAGAAACGTGCAGAATCTATGTAAACAACAGGCAAGAAAAAGGAAATAGTCCGCAGCAGGGCTATTTCCTTTTTTTATCAGCGTGTGGTGATCCAGGTGGAGAAACCATCCTGCCGAAGTCGTTGTTCCATTTTGATTGCATTAGAAAGAATGCGGAAAGCACCGACCTGTACTTTATAGAATCCGTCTTCTTGTAAGATAAAGGCGGGATATCCCATATCCTGAAGTTCATAGAGAAGATTGTCGGCATTTTGTTTTTGGCGGAACAGTCCAACCTGTACCCGGTAGAGTGGAGGTTCTTCCGGTGACTCCTGTTGGATTTCTTCTTCCTCAAGAGAACCGAGGATTGCATAGGCAATGGCCTGGGCGATTTCGTCAAACTGCCGGTCAAAACGGGCATTGTCTTCCTCTGTATTGATAAATCCTGTTTCTACCAGAAGGGCTGGCATACGTGTTCTGCGAAGAACCACCAGTCCGGGTCTTGCGTGCACACCAAGATTGTTGAAGCCCAGTTCACCAAGTGCACCGTTGATATTCTCTGCCATTTCCAATTTGTCTCCGGATAAATCATAGAGCAGAGTTTCAACACCGGAATATTGATTTGCCCGTGGGCTGGAATTCCGATGGAAGGAAATGAAATAGTCTCCGTCAGCTTCATTTGCAATTCGTGCTTTTTCAAAAGGTGTTTGATAAACGTCAGAGGTTCTGGTGTATACCACGTCCACACCATTTTGACTGAGAATATTGCCGACTGCCATGGCCAGCCGCAGATTGTCATCTTTCTCCTGTCTTCCATTATAAATGGCTCCTGGATCGGAGTCTCCGTGACCACTGTCAATTACGATTTTATAAGCCAAATCATAACTCCTGAAACTGCTTTATGATTAGTATATGCAAAAAGCCGTCGGGGTGTCAGTCAGATTGTTACTGTCTATAGAACAGAAAATAAAAATAGCAATAAGAATCTATAAAAAGTCAATAAACAGAAGAAAAAGTCTTTTCATAGAAGGAAGGAAGTGCTACAATCTAAGTCAGTATAAAAAAAGGATGGATACAGATGAAAAAACCGGAGATGAAAGAAGACACCAGAAAGAAAATGGATAACTTCTGGTACTATTACAAATTCCATGTATTGATTGGGGCATTTGTGTTATTTATGATCATTATTTTTGTCAGGGATATGCTGGAAAAGGTGGATTATGATTATGAGGTTGCCTTTGTTACAGATTATATGATGGCAGATGAGGAGATTTCAGCATTTCGGCAAGTGCTTGAAAAAAATGCGGAAGATTTAAACGGTGACGGGGAAATCCATGTTGCAATTATGAATTATACCCTGCCGGATGAAAATCAGGAAGGATATGATATACAGGCTTTCATGGCAGGACAGACGCGTTTTACTGTGGATATACAGGAAGGAACCAGTATGATTTTCTTTATCAGTCCTGTAAATTACGAAAAGTATAAAGATATGGAAATCCTTCCTCTGGACGAAGCGGATTATGTAAAAATTTCCGATTGTGCCGGTTATACGGAGGCAGGAAGCCCGGAAACATTAAAAGACATGATGGGGGCAATGCGCCGGCTGGATGGTACCAAATTGGAAGAGAATCCTGAAATCATGGCATACTATGATGCAAGCAGGAAGCTGTTTGATGCATTTGTATCAGGAGGCCAGGGAGAAGAGTAAAAGAAAAGATGATTGGGGAATTAATCCAGTTCCCCAATCATCTTTTTAATACTCTGCATCTGATTGTCTGTTTCAGTGAGTGTCTGGGCACATTTCAGCAGTTCCTGGCTGATAATCTCGCATTGTTTCGGATCACTGATATTCTTTTTGTAACGGAGCTGATGTTCCACACTTGCCCAGAAATCCATTGCAAGGGTACGAATTTGGATTTCCGCACGCATGGGAGTTTTTCCTTCTGCAAAGAAAATGGGGATTTCCACAATCATGTGATAGCTGCGGTACCCGTTTGCTTTGGGATTCATAATATAATCCTTGATTCGGACAATGGTAATGTCGTCCTGTTCACGAATGAGACCGGCGATGGTGTAAATATCATCAATAAAGGGACAGATGACACGAACGCCGGCTACATCATTCAGCTGTTCACGAATATTTTTTTCCGTGAATTCAAAGCCCATCTTTTTCAGCTTTTCGTAAATGCTGGCAGGAGTTTTGATTCTTGTTTTTATAGAAGAAATAGGATTTCGATTATATTTGATTGAAAATTCATCATCCAGAACCTCCAGTTTTGTGCGGATTTCGCGAATAGTACTACGGTACATCATCATCAGCGCATTAAAATGTTGCGTATTGGAAAGAAAAAGTTCCGGAGATACTACATGCATTTCATTATTGTTCAAAGCAATCCTTCTTTCGTAAGTTTTACTCAAGTATAACGAAAAAAAAGGATTCCGTCAATGTTGGGGGCTGTTTTTTTGGGGAATTTGTTGTATAATATGATTTTAAAGTCAAATAAGAAAGGCAGATAAAAACATGTTTGGATATGTAACAGTAGATAAACCTGAATTAAAGGTAAAAGAGTTTTACCGGTACAAGGCTTATTACTGCGGGCTGTGCAGAAGTCTGAATGAGGAATACGGGCTGCGTGGAAGACTTACCTTGACTTATGATATGACATTTCTCGTTCTTTTTCTTACATCTCTTTATGAAAGCAAAACAGAAGAAATAATGGATCGATGTCCGGTGCATCCGGTAAAAAAAATCCCCATGCTCTGCAATGAGATTTCAAAATACGGGGCAGACATGAATATTCTTCTGACCTATTATCATTTTGAAGATGACTGGAAAGATGAAAAAAGTATTCCGGGACTGGCAGGAATACATCTTTACAAGAAGAAAGCCAGAGAAATCTGTGAAAAATACCCGCGTCAGAGTAAGGCAATTCGTATACAGCTGCACAATCTGACTGTATATGAAAAAAAAGGAGAAACGGATCTGGATCTGGTTGCAGGTACCTTCGGACATCTTATGGAAGAACTATTTATTATTCAGGAAGATGTATGGGAGGAATATCTGAGAAGCTTTGGATTTTATCTTGGCAAATTTATTTATATTCTGGATGCATACGATGATCTGGAAAAGGATCTGGAAAAGGGAAATTATAACCCTCTGAAACCCATATATGAATCCTTCGGGGAAGACAGAGATTCCTATGAAAAAGAAATCCACCAGATTCTTGTAATGATGATGGCTGAGGTAGGGAATGCCTACGAAAAGCTTCCATGTCTCCAGGAAAGTGAAATACTCAGAAACATTATTTATTCCGGCGTATGGAGTAAATACAATAAAATAAAAAAAGAAAGACAGGAAAAGGAAGAAAAAAATGGTAAATAATCCTTATGAAGTACTTGGAGTATCTCCAAATGCTTCCAATGATGAAATAAAAAAAGCATACAGAGATCTGAGCAGAAAATATCATCCGGATTCGTATGTAGATAATCCTCTGGCAGATCTGGCAGAAGAAAAATTTAAAGAAGTGCAGGAAGCTTACGATCAGATTATGAAAGAAAGAGATGGAGGCTACCAAAGTGGTTACGGGAGCGGTTATCAGAGCAATTACAGAGATGGATACGGGCAGAGCACCGGTTCTTCCCAGGATGACATACAACTTCAGGCGGCAAGCAATTACCTGAACGGACGCCAGTTTCAGCAGGCATTGAATGTGCTGGCGAGAATCCGAAACAGAAATGCCCACTGGTATTATTTAAGTGCTTTGGCAAACATGGGACTTGGTAATAATGTAAATGCTCTGAATCTTGCAAGACAGGCTTCCAGTATGGAACCGGGAAATGCGGAATACAGCAATCTGGTAAATCGACTTCAGTGGAATTCTCAGCGTTATCAGGGATACGGGAATCCTTATGGAAGAAGTACCGATACTTCTACCTGCGGAACCGGGAATTTCTGTTGTGATCTCTGGTGTGCAGACAGTCTGTGTGAATGTTTGGGAGGCGATCTTTGCTCATGCATGTAAATGGAAAAAAGACAGCAGTTTCCGGTCTGCTCATGGCAGTTTCCGTACTGCTTATTATTCTCAGCGGATTGATAGAAATGAATACCTTGTTTCTGCTGGCTGCTGCTGCATTCTGTACAGGAATTATCATAAGAGAGTATGATATGAAAACAGGAACTGCTTTTTTTGCAGGATGTTTGCTGCTGGGAGTTCTTCTGGCTCCTCAGAAACTATACTGTATTACATTTGCAATGATGGGGATTTATGTATTGGGTACAGAAGGGATGTATCGTCTGGTGGGAAAGCTTCCGGAGTCGGGACGGTCGAACGTTGTATTATGGGCAGGAAAATTTCTGATCTTTAATGTAATGTATCTTCCGGCACTGTTCTTTTTTCCGAAATTGCTTTTTGCAGGAGAAATTCCGGGGGAATTTTTGTTGCTTTTTGCAGCGGCAGGACAGGTGGCTATGTGTATATATGATAAAGCGTATGAATATTTTTTGATTCGCATGTGGGAAAAATTCCGTACAAAATTATTTGGAACAAATTAAGGGGATGTAAAGTAAAATGGAATGGATTAAAATACTTGCCGGCCCTCTTATTGGAGCGGTGATTGGATATTGTACAAATTATGTTGCTGTAAAAATGTTATTTCGTCCTTTGTATCCTGTAAAAATCGGGAAGTGGACACTGCCTTTTACTCCTGGTATTATTCCAAGAGGAAAAGCAAGGCTTGCCAAAGCTTTGGGAAGTGCGGTGGGAGATCATTTGATTACGAAAGAAGACTTGGAGCAAATGCTGCTTTCTGATGGGGTGAAGGCTACTATAGTAAAGCGGGTAACAGAAGGAATCAGTAAGCTTGCAGACAATGAGGAGTCTGTGGAAAGATTCCTTCAGCATTATGTGGAAAGAGAAAATTATGAAGCAGTCCGGGAAAAACTGGAAGACTATATTACTTCACGTATTACAGACGGACTGGACAAGATGGATGTGGGAAACATCATTGCAGAAGAAGGAGCAAAAGAAGTTAAAAAGAAATTTGAAGGCACAATGGTATCCATGTTTCTCAATGACGAGCTGATTCATTCCATTGCAGAGCCCATTGGAAATAAAGTGGGGGAATATATCAGAGAAAATGGACATGATAAGATTTATCCCATAGTAGTTGCTGAAATTGCCGCAGTAGAAGAAAAGAAAGTGGGCGATTTTGCAGCGAAGGTGGCACAACACAATGAGAAAATCGGCCAGCTGGTGGAAGACATTTATGTGAAATTTGTAGGAGAAAAAGCCGGACAACTGGCTGAACAGTTTCATGTGGCAAGTGTAGTGGAAGAAAAAGTGAACCAGATGGACGTTCTGGAAGTAGAAAATATCCTTATGTCCATTATGAAAAAGGAACTTCATGCAGTCATTAATCTGGGTGCTTTGATTGGATTTGTGATTGGATTATTAAATTTGTTATTGTAAGCAGAATGGAAAAAGAAACCGGGGATTCGATGGAAAAATCGGATTCCCGGTTTCTTTCAGTGTAGATTTTTTAATAGTACATGCCGTATGAGTCCTCCGTACAGGCTGGTAGTCAGCTGGATTCCGTATCCGTTTCTGATCATATTATTGAGACTGAAATGATTATCCGGGTGTACGGTAGCCATACAGTAACAGGGAGCAAAATGACTTTGTTTCAGTTCCTGCTCTGCGGCAAGAAGCATAAGGGACTGAAGATGATTTCCCTGAAAATCCGGATGGACTGCAGTCATATCCATATGTACGGTCTTTATAAGTCGGTCTTCTGAAAAATGAAGCAGATGTCCCAGATTTTCTTCTGTATTTCCGGGAAATTTAATCAGAAAGAAGCCGGCAGCAGTTCCATCTTTTGCAATAGCAAGAATGGTAAAGCCATGGCAGGAAATGTGTTCTCTCATATAATCTTCCGTGTCGATGACAAACCAGTCTTTTCGCTCCATGGAGTCATATACCAGATTCATGATGGTCAGAATTTCCGGAAGATCCTCCATGGAAGCTTTTCTGAAAGTAAAATCCATAAATGGTCTCCTGTGTTTATAAATTGTTAAGAAGCTTTTGGCGAAGTGCCTGGCCCTCTCCGGATATCAGATAACGGAAGGTGGTTTCCGGTACCAGTGGAATCAGAGTGTCCAGATTTCCTGTAAGAAACAACTTCCGCACAAGAGTAGCACTGATTACGGTATCATTTTCCGATTTTCTTGGAATCTCAGTGACCTGAATTCCAAAGGAGGGCAGTAATTTTTTCATCTGCTCATTATAGGATTTTGTAACCGGTGAGAAAGGTTCTTCCCCTACAAAACGCCATTGAATGTGAAAGGCATTTTTGAAGTATTTTCCAAAAATTTTCAGATCGAGTTCAGCAGTCTTGTCATTGACCGTTGCTTTGTCTTTCAAAAAATAGTCAGGAAAGGTAGCGTGGGAAATCAGATAATCGGAACTTCCGTGTACCATTACATTTGGAAAATCAGCACATCCTTCCTGAACCAGCCGTAGTCTTACGTCTGCCGGAAACTCGGAAGCATCTTCAGAAAGAACAAATACATGAAGAAAGGGGCAGGCAGCAGCGGCGGAAGCAATCAGGTGGGCATGGCCTTTTGTAAAGGGATTGGCATTCATGACAATAGCACCCGAGGGAACATCCGGATTCCAGTCCGGATGTTCAGCCAGGGTGTTTTGGCGTTCTTTTTCCAGATAATCACAGATTCCGTTTTTTCTGTTTTCGAGAAGAAGCATGGAATCTGTCTGTGCGACTGGATAAAATCCCATATCAAAGAATACGATTTTATATTCCGGTTTTGTAAAAAGAAACAGATGAGAGAACCCCTTTTCCACGGCCTGTTTGATCAGCTGTGTAACAATCTGCCAGAGAAGCCCTTCTCCTTCACAGCGTTCATCAATAGCAATGCATTTTAAAATATTTTCATGTCTGGAACCGCATCCAAGAATCGTACCGTTTTTATCGCAAAGTATAATGGAATAAGTAATCTGCGGGTCGTAAGTGAGCCCACGGGAAGTAAGAAAGGTCTCCAGACGTTTCTGTTTACGACCGGTGAATGGAAATCCTTCTTCCATGTAAAGATTGAAACTGTCCATAAATTCCTCCATAAAAAATAATAAGAAATTGCAATTCAGTCTTTTTTATTATTCAGGAAAATAATTTTTTCGTCAAGGATTTTTTGTAAAGACCCGGGAAATCCGGTTGAAAGTATGCAGGATTTGAAGTATAGTAAAAGAAAAAAGAGGATAGGAGTGAAGAAATGAAGAAGAAAGAACCTGAACGGGTGGAAATGGATCTCCAGAAGATTTTCCTTACGCCACCCAATACGATGAAAGAAAAAATCACCCTTGTATTGATGATGGTTGTGATTTTCATTATGTTTTTCGGTCCGGTAACTTTTACGGAGATTTCTCCTGTAAAAGGAATTCTTTTGTCAGCACTTCCGGCAATATCCATATCCTGGGGATGGATGGTGCTTCTGAGAAGTCTGTTCAGAAAACGTGAGTTTTGCAAAGATGTGAAGTTACAAGGCAAAAAAGGAGGAGCAGGAAAGAAAAGATGAGTGATAATATCATTGTAAGAAATGCTGAGGATTATCAGGTATCTGTATGGTCAGGCGGTACCACTACGCAGCTTTATATTTATCCGGAAGATGGGGATTATAAATCAGGAGAATTCCAGGTACGGATCAGCAGTGCTACAGTAGAGATTGCAAAATCGGAATTTACCAATCTTCCTGGCGTAAAACGATATCTGATGATTTTTGACGGACATCTGGATCTGATTCACGGAGTGAACACCCGGGTGGAACTGGAGCCTTATGAGGTAGATGAATTTGACGGAGGAAAACCGACCGTCAGCTATGGAAAAGTAACGGATTTCAATCTGATGCTGAAAAATGGAGCAGATGGAAAGATGGAGGCTGCCATCATACCAGCAGGAGAAACTTTTGATATAGGGAAAGAAGAAAAAGAAAATCTGCTGTGTATTTATGTGCGGGAAGGAATCCTGGAAGCGGAAGGAACAAAAGCCGGTCCTGGAGAACTGATGTTGATCAGAGAATGGAAAGAATCTCTGAATCTCAAAAATATTGGAGAAAATACCGGAAAAATCGGTATTTGCAGAATCTGTGTTTAAGGAATGAAAGAAGGATGGTTGTTTTGCCAGAGGGCAAAACAATCGTCCTTTTTGTAATATGAGACAAAAAAAATATGAAAAAAATTGATTTTTTATTAAAAATTTCTGTTTCTTGGACGCTTTCTTGACTTTTAAATGATACAATGAGTATAGATTTTTGAAAAGGAGACGATGTGAAATGAACAACGCTGAGATCGGAAAAGCAATGGTAATC
>JBJENG010000043.1:0-11803 GCA_051880075.1 Blautia sp.
ATCCGGCAGATGCACAAGGGGATAGTTAAAGGCAAAAAACGTGCGTTTGCCGTGGTATGTTCTTCTCCTTTAACTTTCTGTCTGCTTATATTCAAAATAATCGAAATCTGCATAATGCTCATGCTTCACTCTGTCTGCACACATAAACAGGTCGATATTCTCTTTTTCTTTGAAATTCTGAAGGAAATGTACGGGAACTGCCCTCCCGGATACGATTTCCGGAAAACTGATTTTTTTAGCTTACAAATGGTAATATGTAATTCATCCACAGCCAGCTAAAAGGCATAACCAATATCATGGAGGGGACCATATCCGCAACTGGAAACATTTTTACTTTCATAATCCGAAAACCTGTAGCCAGCATAATAAAACCGCCGCAGGCTTTAAAGTCATTAATCATAGATGGTGTCGTCAGAGGAAAAATCAATCCTGCACATAAAAACAGCACAGTAAATATGATAAACTGGGGAATTGCAATTGCAGAAACAGCAATTCCCAGCGTGCAGGCAAAAATCAGAGCCGTGAACAGATCCAGTATGGATTTGGAAATCAAAATACTATGATCCCCTGTCATTCCCGAAAGAATAGAACCATAGATTCCGGTACCACTTGCACAGAACAGTACCAGAACTGTAACAAAGGTGTCCATGAATTCCTGCTGACTCACCCCGGTATTTTCTGTCCGGATAAAGACTGCCGCCAGTTTCTGCATACTTCCCGCAGCCGTATTGATCCTGTCTCCCAGATGAAAACCAAGTCCTATCATTGTTCCGATAATAATAGAAAAAATAACCGCAGGCATATTTTCCATCATTCCAATGGTACTGACTCCCATTCCCATGGAGCAACAGGCGAATATCATATTTATGTTTGTCTTAAATCCGGGGCTGAGTTTGTGTCCCATGACAGTTCCAAGTATTCCTCCAATCAGTATGGAAAGGGAATTTATTATGATTCCTGTAGGCATTTGAAAACTATTCTCCTTTTATAAAAACTTTTATCAGCGCTCCGATGGTGATTTTTGAAATGCCTTCAGCATTTCATATTCTTCTTCCGTAATTTCCAGTATGGTTCCATGCTTGAACCCATAAGGGTCTTCCGGTTTACAGAAATGTTAAATTTTTTCCCAATCCCCCGGCAAACAATAATAATGCCAGAACTGCAGTCATTGCATCTGCTGCCGGCTGAGAAGCCAGAATACCGACATATCCAAATCCTGCGGAAAAGACAGCCAGTGCAACACAAAGGAACACTCCCTGTCGCGCAAGTGAAATAAGAAGCGCACTGAGTGCTTTTCCTGTGGACTGGAAAACAACTGTACTTACCAGTACAATGGCAACACAAGCCATACCGGTCTGCTGTATCCGCAGCATCTGTACACCAGTCTGTATCAATGCATGTTCCTGCACAAATCTCCCCATTGCCCATGGAGCAGCCAATGCAAGCGCACTTCCCACAACAACAGCAATCCCACATTCAAAGAAATAAGAAAACTGCAGAATCTTTTTCAGACGTTTCCAGTTTTTTGCGCCATAATTATAACCAATCAACGGCTGCCCGCCAAATGCAAATCCTACCATAACCAATACTGCGATCATATTGATTTTCATTACGATCCCCATCGCTGCAATTTTCTCATTTCCATAAGGCAGCAGTGCTCGATTCACCATAGCAATTCCAAGACTCTGCATCAGATTTGTAACCGATGCGGGGATACCGATCACCAGCACTTCCTTTAATTTGCTGACTGTCACAGAGAACATCCGGATATCCACAGATAATTTCTGACTCTTTCTCCAAAGCACCCAGACAAAATAAAGATCTGCCACAATATTCCCGCAAACGGTAGCAATTGCGGCACCGGAAGCGCCCAGATGCAGAGTAAAAATAAAGATCGGGTCCAGAATAATGTTGACAATCGTTCCAAGAACACTTCCAACCATAGATTCCGTTGTCAGACCTTCTGTACGTAAAATATTAGAAGGTGTCAGAGACAGAATGATAAAGGGTGCACCTGCTGCAATCCAGGTATAATATTGACTTGCATAGGTATATGTATCCTGATCTGTTCCCAGCAACATCAAAACCGGATTCCGAAACAAAAGCAGCAGTGTGGAAGACAATATTCCTACCAGAATTGCTCCGTAAAAGCAGAACACACTAACCCGCTTTCCTTCTTCTGTCTCTTTTTGCCCAAATAACCGGGAGATGTAGGAACTTCCGCCCAGCCCGAAAATATCTCCCAATGCAATCATCAAAGTAAATATGGGGGCCCCCAGGGAAACACCGGCAATCAGATTGGTATTTCCGGTTCTCGCAATAAAATAGGTGTCTGCCATATTATACACAAGAGAAAATACCATACTGAATACTACCGGAAGGGCAAATTTAAAATATGCTTTTGGTACCGGGGCCCGTTCAAATAATTCCTGTTCCATTTATCTGTCCTCTCTATCTTATTTTTATGAACGATACTAGTATACTGAATTTTCCTGCAAATGACCAGACCTCATGTCACAAGAAATCTACTTCTTTTCATCATACTTTAGCATTGGCAATCTTTTATGCAGCAGACGGATACTGCTGAAAATTGCGCAAACTGTTGCCACAGATTCCGCCATCCAAAAGGCATACCAGACGCAGCTAATACCTGCATATCTTTCCAGTATCCAGACCAGGGGAACCAGAATAACAACCTGTCTCAAGCCGGTGCTTACCATATTAATAAATCCGTTCCCCAGACCGGAAGCAGCATAACCTAAGATCATGGTCACGGCAGCAAAGACAAATGTAATGGAAATGATCCTCAAAGCCGATACACCAAGCCTCAGCATCTCTGCATCTGCATCAAACAGGCCAAGGAGTAGATGAGGAACGGCACAGAATATCACCGTTGCCAGCAGAGCAATCCCTGCAGCTATGGGAATTGCCGTACGGTATACCGCCCGTACACGTTCCGGTTTCCCGGCACCATAATTATATCCAACAACAGGTATAGCTGCCTGTCCAAGCCCGTTCATAGGCATAAAAAGGAAACCATCACACTCCCCAGAGCCTGAGTCACAATCGTTGGCAGACCTACCCGGTAAATCTCAACAAGAATCCCTCTCTCTAATCTGTATCCTTTCCACTTTGGCTGTACGGCAGGGTTGTAAAAATGATTCAGACAGACAGCATATAAAGCTGTAACCCATTGCCCGATCCCTGTGGCAATAGCTGCTCCCCGAACACCTAATGCAGGAAATCCCAACAAACCGAAAATCAAAATGGGGTCTAAAATCAGATTTATCACAGCACCGGCAACCAGAGTAAGCATACTGCCGAAAGTGTTTCCAACCGATTGCAAAAAACGCTGAAACATGGTACCAACAAAAGTTCCCATACAAAACAGCATACAGATATACAGATATTCCCCACAGGAACCTCCTATATCCGGATTCTTGGTAAACATTCCAACAAATCTGTCTGTGCATAACAGTCCCAACAGCATAAAAACTGCTGTACCAAAGAGAGAAAGGAGCACTCCTGTGGTTGCAGTGTTTCCGGTCAGCTCCGGGTCTTTTGAACCAATGCTTCTGGACAACAGTGCGTTAATACCTACGCTGGTTCCCACAGAAACGGCAATCATAAGAATTTGTACCGGATACGCCAGGGACACAGCAGTCAGAGCCTCCTGCCCCAGTTTCGCCACAAAAATACTGTCTACTATATTATAGAGTGACTGGATTAGCAAAGAGAACATCAGGGGCAGAGACATGTTAACAATAAGCTTTGGCATACTCATATCTTCCATCTTGTTTTTTCTTTCCATAAATAAATTCCTCCTTAAAATCAAAAGAACAATGTGTGCATTCCCTCGGAGGGTTTTTGTCTTATAGGAAAGTCAAAAAACTTTCCCATAAGACAAAAAAATGTGCAAACCAAAATTGGTTTGCACATTTCAGCTAGAAACGGTCGCGTCCATTTATATAATTGTAACATATCCTTTCATTTTATGCCAGTACAAAAATCTTTTATTTTTACTTCGCAATCTTGTTCTGCAATACACTGCTATTCAGAACAAACTGACGAAAATTTCGTACAGCCGGCGGGAGAAATACACGGTTGTCATTAACCATATGAAAAACACCCGTCAGAAAGCTTGACCTTTCTGACGGGTACAGATATTCATTCAAAACAGTACTTTTTCAGCATCTGCAGCACTTGCAAATGGTCCAGGAATCACATCCACACCTCTGTGTCCGCCGAAGTAGTCTTTATCAAACTGAATATCTGTTCCATCCGGATTTTCAAATCTCTGTTCCGGTTCAAATGCCATACCAAGTACATCGGTATTGATCATTCTGTTTTTGAATCCTTCCAGATATTTATAAACATTCGTATCCAAATAGTATTTTCCGTCTTTCTCTACGATTTCTACTTTTACATCACTTCTGTTTTCAGCAGCAATCAGACCGTTGACTTCATTTTTACATGCTCTGGCTCCTCCGAGATATGCATTTCCTTCTGTCCATACAGGAAGATGTCCGAAATGAGCTGGCTCTAATTTCTTCATATCTGCCGGTTTGCTGAAATCAAACTGAGAGATCCACTCCTCATAAGTCGGATATTCATCAAACATCCAGGTTCCCACTGCACGGTTTTCAGAATCAAATCCTTCGTCAGAATCATGCATAATGATCACATCTTCTGCCGGCCATTTCTGAACAAAGATGTTATTGTACATTCTGTCATCTCCATGAAGGAAGGTCATAAAGCCCATAACTTCTGTTCTGTGCGGCATATGGTAAGGAGTATAACGCCAGGAGGTTCCATCTCCTACACAAGTCAGAGCTCCACAGATCAGGTTGTGTACCAGTGCCACACCCTGTGTTGCAAATCTTAAGCTGGCATCCGACAGGAGAATATTGTTATCGATCAATGTCGGGCCATGGCTTACCTCAACAAAGATATCCTGAGACATCATGCCGCCTTTGAGAATTTCTGCACCTTCCGGTTTCTGATTATCATGAAGCAGGTTCTGTGTCAGACGTGTACCCTGTGCTTCCCAGTCACACCAGATTCCCATGGTACAATGATGAATATGATTCCGGCGCATAGTAACATCAATGGCAGCATGCATTTTAATTCCCGCAATTTCGGCACCGCCCTGTTCCATCATATTATTGATATGATGAATGTGGTTATCCTCAATAATACTGAACACACCGCCCATACGGCCGATAATACCGCCCTGCTCACAGTGATGAATATTATTGCGGCGAATAATGTGACTTCCTACATTTTCTTTCAGCCATCCGTGATACTGGCCACGGCATACTGCATCACGTTCCATCTGTGTAGGGCTCTTTACATATTTATAAGTAAAGTAATGATCATTATCCGGATCCAGATATTTACCTACAGAAATACCGGCACACTTACTGTTAGAGATATCACAGTCTTCAATGATCCATCCTTTACTCCAGTGAGGACCGATCATACCATCCTGATATGCTGCCGGAGGAGCCCAGGTAGTTGCTGCCTTATTGATATTGAATCCACTGACAGTAATATATCCGATTCCTGTTTCAGAAGGCATGAAACACTGACGTCTTACATTGATTTCCACATTCTCCTCATTTGGATTTTTCCCCTGGAAATTTGCATAGATAATTGTTTCATCTTTTTCTTCATCCTGCTCTGTATACCATTTATAGATAGAATCTTCCGGTGTCCAGCTGCAAGGATAAACTTCACCTTTCATACAGTCTTCCAGTGATGTAGCTTCATACAGAGCTTTATCATTTAAATACACACAGCCTGTATGTTTATCTGCTTTGGCAAAGTACCAGTCACCATATACAAATGTGGTGTATGGATTGTATCCACCAAAAATACTGTTTGGTATGTGGCATACCCATACATTTCCTTCATATGCTTCCCAGTTTTTCACCTGCTCAGCACCGGTGATCACAGCTCCCAGCGGCTCAACGCTGCGATAAGAAATACGTGCATCCTCTGTTCCTCCATGAACCGGATTTACATATTCCCTGTAAATACCCGGAGAAACCAGAACCTCATCTCCTGGCTGTGCAATTTTGGCCGCATCATTAATATGGCGAAATGGCATCTGTTCTGTACCATTTCCGTCACGACCTGCATTGGCATTTACATAAATTCTCATGGCAATCCATCCTCCTATTAATTCCGAATCTACTTTTATTAAGCCTTTTCGCAAAGTATAGCATTACCATTTTTGAATTACAATTTATTTTCCTATCCAAAATTCTTTAATCTTGTGTCCTATATTTTACAGCCATTGTAAATTATCTTATTTCAGCAATACACTTTCCATGTCCGAAAGCATGATCCCCAGTGCAGTAATGCCTCCTTCCGCCGTATACCACACGTTGGAATGTTCCAGTACTGCAACATTCCCATTCTGCGCTGCATCTGTCCTGTTGATCAGTTCATTGTCCAGAACTTCCGCTGCCAGCTGTGCACCTTCTGTACCAATGGCAGCATCCCGGTCCATTGCAAAGATATAATCCGGATTTTTAGAAAGAACAAACTCAAAAGAAGCTTCATTCCCATGAGCAGAAGTGTCAGCCTGAGCATCCACACCCACATTCTCAAAACCGATTTCTCTGCCGATAATGGAACATCTGCCATCATTGCCCAACAGACCAAAACCACCGGCATTCACCATACCTACAATGGCCGTTTTCCCTTCTGCCGCTTCCCTCAAAGCATCGATACGGGAAGTGTACTCTCCTAACAGTGAATCAACCCGATCCTCTGCTTCAAACAAAGAAGCAATGTTTTTTGCATTCATGGACGTACTTTCTACCACACCTGCTTCTGTATCTGTATAGACCATGTAAACAGGTGCAATCTTCACCAACTCTTCATACATGGAGGACATGCGGCCGCCGATGAAAATAACATCCGGTTCACTTTCCATAACCGCCTCCATATCCGGTTCTTTTACTGTACCCAGATGAATCAAGTCATCATTTGTCACATAACTTTGCAGATAATCAATGGAAGAACCCTTGGAAACTCCCACGATCTTGTCTCCCTGCCCGATATTGTCCAGAATATCCAGAGCCCCCAGATCCATAACTGCCAGTCTCTGCGGATCAGCCGGAAATTCAATTTCCACTGTTTCCCCTGCACCATTACGGGTAGTAAGGGTTACTGTCTTTGCATTTTCTGTAGGTTTTGTAATGCTGTCTTCTGTTGTACTGCCGCAGGCACCCATAGAAAGTGCTGTGATACCGCACAGCAGAACGGATAAAATTTTACGCATAATTCTTATCTCCTTATCATGTAATGATCAGTAGTAAATAGAAAGGGGTTTCCCCTGAATGTTCATGATTTCAAAATCCACATTGTAGATTTTTGCTAAGTTTTCTTTTGTAATCACTTCTTCTACCGGACCAAATTCTGCAACTTTGCCATTCACAAATGCACAGATATAATCCGAATAAAATGCCGCATAATTAATTTCATGAAGGACCAGAATGACAGTCTTACCCAGTTCATCGCAGAGTCTCCGGATCATTTTCATCATATTACCGGCATGGTAAATATCCAGGTTATTAGTAGGTTCATCCAGAAGCACATATTCCGTATCCTGTGCAATGACCATGGCAATATAAGCACGCTGGCGTTGTCCGCCGGAAAGCTCATCGATAAACTGCTCCTGTATATCTGTAAGTTCCATATATGCGATCGCCTGTTCTACGATCTTTTCGTCCTCTTTGGTCAGACGGTTTCCGGAATAAGGAAAACGGCCGAAATTAACAAGCTCCCGTACAGTCAGTTTCATCTGGACATGATTGCTCTGGGTCAGAATCGCCAGCCGTCTGGACAGATCACGGCTTTTCCATTTGTGAAGAGGTTTTCCTTCAAACTCCACCTTCCCCCCATCACTGGCAATCAGACGTGAAATCATTCCCATAACCGTAGATTTTCCTGCACCATTCGGACCAATCAGAGACAGGACTTTTCCTCCGGGAATTTCAAAATTCACACCATCCACCACCATTTTTCCTTCGTAAGATTTTTTCAGATTTTTCACTACCATTAAGTTATTTCCTCCTTTGAGCCAGCAGCAGATACAGAAAATACAGCCCGCCGCCCACTGTAATAAATACACTGACGGGAATGGTATACGAATATACCTGTTCTACGATCAGCTGACCTGCCGTCAGTAAAATTGCCCCAATCAGTACCGAACCTAAGATCAGCTGTGTATGCCGAAAGGTACAAAACAGCCGCCTGGACAAATTAGAAACAATCAGCCCCAGAAAAGAAACGGGACCTGCCAGTGCTGTTGCCACAGAAATAAACAGGACAACTCCCAACAGTAGTTTCCGAATGGTATGATCATAATCCACACCCAGATTCACGGCCTGGGATTTTCCCAGAGTAATTACATTCAGCAAAGCCAGCTCTTTACGCAGGGCAAAAATCACACCTGCCATTAGAATCACAGCAAGCAGGAGAATCTCCTCATTGATATTGCTGAAACTGGCAACCAGAGTCGTCATCAGGCTTTCATATTCATTGGGATCCATGGTCCGTACAAGGGTGTTCTGTATACTGGAGAACAGTGAAGTCAGTACGGTTCCCACAAGCAGTACATGCAAAACGTTATATCTGGTTTTTTTAAACAGATATCCGTAAATAAACGTTGCTGCCATGCCCATAATAAGCAGATCTGCAAGAAAGGCAAGATTGCTGTTCCTTGCCAACATGCTTCCGCTTCCCAGGAAAAAGACCACTGCAGTATGTACAAGGGTATACAGAGAATTCATTCCCAGCAGACAGGGTGTAACAATCGTGTTGTTTATGATGGATTGAAATACCAGAGACGCGGATCCCACTGCAAAAGCCACCACTGCCATGACTGCCACTTTGACTGAACGTTGTTCCATAGCATACGCAAATAATACAGGATGATCAAAACGCACATGGACGGTCATATACAGCAAAATAAAGAAACCCCACAGCAATATTAGAACGATTATTTTTTTCCGGCTGTTCCCTCTCACAGCAGAAACGGATTTCATCATATTCCCTCTCCTTTTTCGGATTTTTTCAGTAAATTTATACGGACTGCCCTTTGTCCGTAATTCAGACGATAAATCAGCATTGCAAGAAAGAGCAGACTTCCCAGGATTCCTATAATCAGCTCAATAGGCAGTTCATAGGGCATGATCACCATACGGGCTGTCATATCACATCCCAGTACAAATAAAGCTCCGAATAATGCTGTATCCACCAGTGTTCCCCGGATCTTGTCTCCCCTGAACATGGATACAAGATTTGGTACGATCAAACCAATATAGGAGATACTCCCCACCACAACTACCACACTGGCTGTTATCATAGCTGCGATGGTCAGTCCCAGAAACAGAACAAAATTATAATTCACTCCCAGATTTTGAGAAAAATCCTTCCCCATACCTGCAATGTTGAAACAATTGGCAAAGAAGAAAGCCAGAACAATAAGGGGAATGGTCATCCAGACAATCTCATATCTTCCTCTGAGCACCGTTGAAAAGCTGCCTGTAAGCCAGCTGGCAATTGCCTGAGACATTTCATATTTATAGGCAATATAACTGGTAATGCCTCCCATAACATTTCCAAACATAATACCGACCAGAGGAACGAGAACAGGATCCTTAAACGGAATCTGCTGAATAAACCAGACAAATACCCAGGTTCCAAAAACTGCGCAGACTGCTGCAAAGATGGCCCTGCTCCAGATTGTGGACGCAGGCATAAAAACCAGTGCCAGAAGAATTCCAAACTGCGCCGATGAGATGGTTGCACCGGTTGTAGGGGAGACAAACTTGTTCCTGCAAAGCTGCTGCATAATCAGCCCTGCAACACTCATGCCCATGCCGGTACATAGAACAGCCAGAAGCCTTGGCAGTCTGGAAATCAGAAAAATCTCCCACTGGGGCAGATTTCCTTTCAGTAAACTGACCGCACGAATGTCCAGTACCCCTGTAAACAAAGAGACCGCAGACAACAGGAGTAACATTGTGCCAAGAACCATTGTAGATCTGTATTTTTTAATAGAATTCCCTCCTTATACTTTATTGGTTAGTTAATTCTAACTACAAAAAAGAAAAACTGCGCACTGCAAAAACATAAATCGTCGAATTGGCCTTATATGCTTTCGCAATGCGCATTCCTTTCATATGTTAGTCTTTCCTAACTTTCTAAAATATAACATGGCATGCATTCTTTGTCAATCGTTTTACAGGAAGCAATTTTTTCCAGTTTTTATTTTCCTGCACAGAACGATACCGGTCAGCAGCAATACGGGAAATACAACTCCTGCCAGCACTCCCATTTTCAGATTATCTCCCAGGGCACTGGATACCATTCCGACCAATGTAGGGCCTCCGGAACACCCCAAATCTCCTCCCAGAGCCAGCAGTGCAAACATGGCCGTTCCTCCTTTTGGCAAAGCAGCCGATGCCTTGCTGAATGTTCCCGGCCACATAATTCCTACAGAAAGGCCACAGACTGCACAGGCAACAAGGCTAAGCTGAGGAACGGGAAACAGGGCAACTCCCAGATAAGCCAGAATACACAGACAACTGCTGTAGATCATAAAACGATCCAGATTAATGCGGTCTCCATATTTTCCGTAAAAGGCCCTGGATGTACCCATAAGAACTGCAAACGCCATAGGACCTGCAAGATCTCCCGCTGTCTTGGAAATTCCCAGTCCTTTCTCCGCAAAGGTGGAAGCCCACTGACTCACCGCCTGCTCACTGGCACCTGCACAAATCATCATGATCAACAAAATCCAGAATATTTTGATACCAAACAGGTCTTTTATTCCAAGTCCTGTTTCTCCTTCCTCCATTAAAGGCGCAATAGGAACCTTTGCAAAGAAAAAGGCATTACAGAAAGGAATCACCGACCATATCAATGCCAGAATTCTCCAGTTATCAATGCCGAAAATTCTGAAAAACACAGTTGAAAGCAATACCACACCCACATGTCCCCAGCAGTAAAAGGAATGCAGCATACTCATTGTTTTTTCTTTATTATCGGAAGGACAGGCTTCTACCACCGGACTTACCAGAACTTCCAGAATTCCTCCTCCTATGGCATACAACATAACCGCAATAAGAATGCCGGCAAAATGAGACGGCAGCACTTCCGGCAAAACAGTAAGCAAAACCAAACCTACCGCTGACAGAAGATGGGCAAGAACCATGGACATGCGATATCCGATTTTATCCACAAATCCTACAGACAGCAGATCTATCAGCAGCTGAACCCCAAAATTAAAAGTCACAAGTAAAGTGATCTGAGAAAGGGGTATATCATAGGTTCTCTGAAAGGTTAAGAATAACAGAGGGACAAAATTATTTACAATTGCCTGTACGATATATCCCACAAAACAGGCTGTAATTGTTTTATCATACTGATTTTTCATTTGTGTACGCTCCTTTCCGCTGGAGATTATAACATACATTCCAGACAGTTACCAAGATATTTTTCAAGCTTATACGGATATCTCCTGATTGGTGAAAAAATCATTTGACATATCTTCAAAAAATTTGCTATGATATTTCCATCGTGTAGCCCAAGGGTGTAAATCCAGATCAATGGATTTACACCCTTTTTGTTTATTCACAGACATAAACTACGCGAGATACAGGTGATAACACAAGGAGGTATCTATGAAAAAACAAGCAGCAATGAACAAATTAGGAACAATGAAGGTCAACTGATATTGTGGCATAAAATCAGGATTTTTTCCGCTGAAATAAATATCCAG
>JBJENG010000044.1:0-49070 GCA_051880075.1 Blautia sp.
AAACTTTTGTTAAGTGGCGGGTAGTTCACAAAACAGACTCTTAATTCTTTTTCTGTATTTTTTGAAAAATTTATGGTAAAATTTACTTAACATCATAGAAAGGCAGAATGTATATGGGGAAAATATGCAGGTGTTTTATAATCTTGGTTCTCTCTATGGCATCCGTTTTCGGCTGATCAAGAAGAATTTATCCAATGTGTCGTAAAATTCCTTGCTTTAGCTATGGGGAGTGTCAAAAAAGAAATACTTTCCGCAGGTGGAACCCTTGCGCAGTATCAGGTTCGACAGGATAAAAAATACAGAATCGGATTTCGGGCGGATACAGAGAAAAATACAGAAATAAAAGTAATCGTTTACGAGGGCGGTGTACAGCAGACACCGTAAGAAAAATAAAAATTTTACAGGAGGAGAATCATATGATCATCACATCACAACAGGCAGAAATGGATACAGTAATTGTAACAGCAAAGGCTATGTGTGCAGCGGCCAGAACAGCGCCAAAAGCAAAAGGAATGGATTTTGTCAGAACAGCAGTCTTGACAGGGAGTGATAAAGACGCTTTGGCAGATGAGATGGACCGTCTTGCAGATAAACTGGGAATGGGGTTTTTCCACAGAGATGCAGCCAATGTCAGAAACAGTATGGCTGTTGTAATAATCGGACATGAAAATGTAGTGCGGGGACTGAATGAAAGTTGTGGATTCTGTGGATTTGAGAATTGTAAGGCATGTATGGATGCCGGAGGAAATTGTGCATACACAGGCGTAGACCTTGGCATTGCAGTGGGTTCCGCAGTCAGTGTAGCAGCAGAAAACCGGGTGGATAACCGTATTATGTTTTCAGCAGGAAGAGCAGCAATGGAAATGAAAATACTGGGAGAAGATGTATGTCAGGCATTTGGAATTCCTTTAAGCGTATCAGGAAAATCACCGTATTTTGACAGGAAGTAACGGGGGGTTCGGGTGAGTTTTGAACAGGAAATGCCTGTGTTCAACACAGGCATTCCTTAACTGCCAGACACACCATTCATAATGAAAGTTCAGCTGCTTCAGCGTTAATTTCATCTTCACATGCAGCCATAGCCTTCAGTGTTTTTTCGAGTAATTCATCCAGTTCCCATCCAAGCAGTTCTGCACCTTTTCGGATAATATCACGGGAACAGCCGGCAGCAAATCTTTTATCTTTAAATTTTTTCTTCAGGCTTTTTAATTCCATATCTTTGCAGCTTTTTGAGGGACGCATAAGAGCAGCGGCTCCAATCAGTCCGGTCAGTTCGTCTGTGGCGAATAAAACTTTTTCCATTTCATGGATTGGTTCCACATCACAGCAGATTCCATATCCGTGGCTGCATACTGCATGGATCAGATCTTCTCCTACGTTTCCTTCTATCAGTAACTCCGGAGCTTTTACGCAATGCTGTTTCGGATATTTTTCAAAATCAATATCATGAAGCAGACCGGCTGTGCGCCAGAAATTTTCTTCTGCTTCATAGCCCAGTTCTTTTGCAAACCAGCCCATAACAGCTTCTACCGTCAGCCCATGAACCAGATGGAAAGTTTCCTGATTGTATTTTTTTAATAAGGCCAGTGCCTCCTCGTGCTTTAAAGTTTCTTTCATAGCAGTATCCTCCTGATGTTTAAATGTTTCTTTATCTATCTTACCACATGAAAGAAATCATACAAGGTGCAATTACATAAAACTACAAAAAAAGAAAATAATAAAAAGCATCAGGTATTATTGCAGAAGGGAGAAACAGGTAAATAAAATGAATGAATTTCTCACAAAACTCAATGATTTTATGTACACATACATTCTATTAATTTTACTGGTAGGAGCCGGTATTTATTTTACAATCAGTACTAGGGGCGTACAAATCCGTCTTCTGAAGGACGGGATTCGGTCGATTATAGAAAAAGGAAAAGGAGAAGAAAAAGTATCTTCTTTCCAGGCGCTTATGATATCGACAGCTTCCCGGGTAGGGACAGGAAATATTGCAGGAATTGCAACTGCTGTGGCAGCGGGAGGTCCGGGGGCTGTATTCTGGATGTGGATTATGGCAGTTGTGGGAAGTGCGTCTGCTTTTGTGGAAAGTACGTTGGCACAAATTTATAAAATAGAAGAAAAGGGACAGTACAGAGGAGGGCCTTCCTATTATATGGAGAAGGCTCTTGGAAAACGATGGCTTGGGATTTTATTTTCTCTGGCACTGATTGTCTGTTTTGCTTATGGATTCAATGGCCTTCAGGCTTTTAATATATCTTCCTGTCTGGAATATTATATTCCACATTATACAGATAGTATTTTTCCGGCAGTTACCGGTTTCTTGCTGGCAGCAGCTTCTGCTGCTGTCATCTGGGGCGGGGTTCAGAGAATCAGTTTTATTACTTCTGTGCTGGTTCCGGTTATGGCTTCTGCTTATGTTCTTATGGGCATTTTTACAGTATTTATCCATTGGCGGGAAGTTCCGCATATTTTTTCCGTGATTCTGAAAGATGCATTTGACTTTCAGGCAGTTTCCGGAGGATTTGCGGGAAGTGCGGTGTTGGTAGGAATTAAAAGAGGACTGTTTTCCAATGAAGCCGGGATGGGCAGTGCCCCTAATGCCTCTGCTTCTGCGGATGTCAGCCATCCGGTGAAACAGGGAATGGTACAGGTAATTTCTGTATTTATTGATACGCTTCTTATCTGCACCAGTACAGCTATGATGCTGCTTGTGTCCAAAATACCGGGGGAAAAAGGCGTTCTGGACGGAATTCCATATGTGCAGGCTGCCATTCAGGCTAATGTGGGAACATGGGGAATCCATTTTATTACTTTTTCAATTTTTGCTTTTGCCTTCAGCAGTATTGTAGGAAATTATTATTATGCAGAGTCCAATATTCTGTTTATAAAAAATGATAAAAGACTATTGAATCTGTTTCGTTTTACCTGTATCGTTGCTGTTTATCTGGGTGCACAGGCAGATTTTTCACTTATATGGAATCTGGCAGATATTACTATGGGAAGTATGGCAATTATTAATATCATTGCCATTTGGCTTTTAAAACCAAAAGCTGTCAAAGTTTTGAAAAATTATGAAAAACAGAAAACAGAAGGAAGAGAACCGGAGTTTCGAGGAACGGATGTCGGAATGGAAGGAACTGTATGGAAATAATATTTGAAAATATACTATCTGTTCATGCGGAATAATGGTATAATCATGAACAGTAACGATAAGAGAGGATGAAGATTCGATGAAAACAGCATTAACAATTGCCGGCAGTGATTCCAGCGGAGGAGCCGGTATTCAGGCAGATATAAAAACCATGATTACAAATGGTGTGTATGCCATGAGTGCAATTACGGCATTGACCGCCCAAAATACAACCGGTGTGACAGGGATTATGGAAGTCACACCGGAGTTTCTTGGGAAGCAGATAGACAGCATTTTCACAGATATTTTTCCAGACGCAGTAAAAATCGGTATGGTTTCATCTGCTGGCCTGATTGGAAAGATTGCAGAAAAATTGAAGGAATATCAGGCAAAAAATATTGTGGTGGATCCGGTTATGGTGGCAACCAGCGGTTCCAGACTGATCAGTGATGAAGCAGTGGAAACTTTGAAAGCAGATTTAATGCCACTGGCTACACTTATAACTCCGAACATTCCGGAAGCAGAAGTTTTGGCAGATATGAAAATTACAACAGAAGAAAATATGATCCGGGCAGCAGAAAAAATCAGTCAGTCTTATGGCTGTGCTGTACTGTTAAAAGGCGGTCATAAAGTAAATGATGCCAATGATCTTCTGTACCGGAATGGAACATATCAGTGGTTTAAAGGGAAAAGAATTGATAATCCTAATACCCATGGAACAGGATGTACCTTATCCAGTGCGATTGCGTCCAATCTTGCCAAAGGATGCAGTCTGGAAGAAGCCGTAGAACGGGCAAAAGCTTACATATCCGGCGCACTGGAAGCCATGCTGGATCTTGGGAAAGGAAGCGGTCCTATGAATCATGGATTTGAGATTGCAGGCAAGGGAAGATTTGTATGAAAAAAAATAATAAGCTGACAGTGGGGATTCTTGCCCATGTAGATGCAGGCAAGACAACTCTGGCAGAAAGTATTTTATATCTTACGGGAAGTATACGGAAGCTTGGAAGGGTGGATCATCAGGATGCTTTTCTTGATACATATGCCCTTGAACGGGAACGGGGCATTACTATTTTTTCCAAACAGGCAGAAATCAGTCTGGGGGAGAAAGAAGTCACACTGCTTGATACACCAGGCCATGTGGACTTTTCCGCAGAAATGGAACGAACCTTGCAGGTACTGGATTATGCAGTATTGGTCATTAGTGGAGCCGATGGGGTCCAGGGACATGTGCAGACGTTATGGCGTTTATTGAAGCAGTATAAGATTCCGGTATTCCTTTTTATTAATAAAATGGATCAGATCGGTACAGATAGAGAAGCACTTTTGTATGAACTCAGAAAACGTCTGGATGAAAAATGTATAGATTTCGGACAAACCCATGAAGCCGAAGAGTTTCTGGAAGAGATTGCCATGTGCGAAGAAAATCTCCTTGAAAAATATCTGGAAACAGGAGAAATTTCTCATAGGGAAATTATGAATCTGATTAAAAAACGGAAAGTATTTCCCTGCTATTTCGGCTCAGCTTTGAAATTACAGGGAGTGGAAGAATTCCTTTTGGATTTGGAACAGTATACGCAGTGTCCGGATTATCCGGAAGAATTCGGAGCAAAAATTTTTAAAATTTCCAGAGATGCACAGGGCAATCGTCTGTCCTATATGAAGATTACAGGTGGAACTTTGAAGGTAAAAATGCTTCTGACCAACAGGGAGAGTTCAAATGGGAAAGATAAGAAAGAGACCGGGGAAGCGATATGGGAAGAAAAAGCAGAGCAGATACGAATCTATTCCGGTGCTTCTTTTACCGCAGTGCAGGAAGCAAAACCAGGAACGATCTGTGCTGTCACCGGTTTGAGCCGGACATTTTCCGGAGAAGGTCTCGGAAGGGAAAAACAGTCTTTT
The DNA here is from genome assembly GCA_051880075.1 of Blautia sp. Taxonomy (GTDB): domain Bacteria; phylum Bacillota; class Clostridia; order Lachnospirales; family Lachnospiraceae; genus Blautia. Next base: position 5,036 of record JBJENG010000044.1, read on the forward strand.
CTTCCGGTACTGGAACCGGTTCTTACTTATAAAATAGAATTGCCGGAAGGCTGCGATATACATGACATGCTTATGAAACTGAAAGAACTGGAAGAAGAGGAACCCCAGCTGCATATCGTATGGGATGAGACCCTTGGAGAAATTCATGCACAGGTTATGGGGGATGTTCAGATTGAAGTTTTAAAGAGCATGATCTGGGAACGATACCGGACAGAAGTGAATTTTGGATCCGGAAATATTGTTTATAAAGAAACCATACAGAATACCACGGAAGGAGTGGGACATTTTGAACCTCTTCGCCATTATGCAGAGGTGCATCTTCTTTTGGAGCCGGGAGAACGTGGAACCGGTCTGCAGTTTGAGGCAGACTGCAGTGAAGATATTCTGGACAGAAACTGGCAGAGACTGGTTCTGACCCATCTGGAAGAAAAAATACATAAAGGTGTACTGACCGGGTCGGAAATCACAGATATGAAAATCACACTGGTGACTGGACGAGCCCATTTGAAGCATACGGAGGGCGGTGATTTTCGTCAGGCAACGTATCGTGCATTGCGACAGGGCCTTCGAAAGGCAAACAGTCTGCTGCTGGAACCGGTCTATGAATATCGTCTGGAAGTTCCTTCGGATAGGGTGGGGAGAGCTATGGCAGATATACAGAAAATGAAAGGGGAATTTTCTTCTCCTGTAGTAGAAGGAGAGATGTCCATTCTTACAGGAACCGCTCCGGTAGCTTCCATGCGGGATTATCAGAGACAGGTAATCGAATATACCAGTGGGCATGGAAGACTTTTTTGCTCGTTAAAGGGATATGAACCTTGTCATAATGCGGAAGAAGTGGTCCGGGAAATCGGATATGATCCGGACGGAGATACAGAAAATCCCTGCGGTTCTGTATTTTGTGCGCATGGAGCAGGATTTGTAGTGCCTTGGTATCAAGTGGAGGAATATATGCATCTGGAAGCTGTGTATAAACCGGAAAATGAACAAATAGAAGAAACAGTACACTACAGCACAGAGGTCAGAAGTCCGGAAGCAGCGGCAAGAGCCTTTCATGAAGGTGTGCAGAATGAAGAAGAACTGCGGGCAATATTCGAAAGAACCTATGGTCCTGTAAAACGGGAGCGCAAAGGTTGGGAACGGGTATCCCGTCCTGCAAGAAAAGAAAGTACAGAACGGAAAATCATCAGGAAAGAACCGTTGAAAGAATACCTGTTGGTAGATGGATACAATATTATTTTTGCATGGGAAGAGCTGAAAGAACTGGCAGAGATTAACATTGAAAGCGCAAGAAACAAACTAATGGATATTCTCAGTAATTATCAGGGCTATAAAAAGAATACATTGATTCTTGTTTTTGATGCTTATAAAGTGAAAGGAAATCCCGGCGAAGTAATGAAATACCATAATATTTATGTGGTATTTACAAAAGAAGCGGAAACAGCAGATCAATATATTGAAAAAGCAGTTCATGAAATAGGAAGAAAATATCAGGTAACGGTAGCTACTTCCGATGCATTGGAGCAGGTCATTATTCTGGGACAAGGGGCAGGAAGACTTTCAGCATCAAATTTGCTGGACGAGATTCGACAGGCAGAACAGGAAATTCGCAGAACAGTCAGAGAGAACAAGGATTCCGGAAAAAATTATCTTTTTGACAGTCTTCCGGACGAAATGACAGATTTGATGGAACAGGTACGCCTCGGAAAAAAAACAATGGAATAAAGAAGAGAAAAAGAGAACAGTCTTTTGTGCTGTTTTCTTTTTTTTGATTTTTTAAGGGGAAATCTTTATGCCGTCTTTATACCACAGAAAAAAAATTTATGCTGTTTTAATTTGGCGAATCAGATAATAATAACAAAGAAGAACAGAAAAAGGAAGGGAATTAAGAGGAAATTATGACTTTTTTTCACAGAAGAAAAAGAATTACGTCCTTTCAGATTATTATATTTGGTTTTTTATTTGTTATTTTGACAGGATCATTATTGTTAATGTTGCCGATGTCAGCCCGAACCGGACAGGTAACGACCTTTCAGGATGCATTGTTTACTGCAACATCGGCAGTATGCGTAACCGGTCTGGTGGTTCAGGATACAGCAACCTACTGGTCTGCTTTTGGTCAGGGAATTATATTGTTATTGATTCAGATTGGAGGTATGGGAGTAGTCACAGTGGCAGTTTGTGTGGCTGTGGCATCCGGACGTAAAATTGGTCTTATGCAGCGCAGCACCATGCAGGAGGCAATTGCTGCACCTCAGGTAGGCGGAATTGTCAAAATGACAGAATTTATTTTAAAAACCACAGTTTTAATCGAAGGGTTAGGAGCGGTGGTCATGTTTCCGGTTTTCAGAAAAGAGTTTGGATCTGGAAAAGGAATCTGGTATGCATTGTTTCATTCTGTATCAGCTTTTTGTAATGCGGGATTTGATTTAATGGGAGAAAAAGAAGCGTTTTCATCTCTGACTTTTTATGTGGATAATCCAATCATCAACCTGACAATTATGTTGTTAATCATGATTGGCGGAATCGGATTTATGACATGGGAAGATGTGAAAAGTAATTGCTGGAACATACACAAATACCGTATGCAGAGTAAAGTTGTTTTTACAGTAACCGGCATCCTGCTGATTCTTCCTTTTCTGTATTTTTATTTTCATGAATTTTCTTATATACCCGGCATACAACGGTTTTGGATGGCTGCTTTTCAGACTGTTACTCCGAGAACAGCCGGGTTTAACACAGCAGATCTGGCTTCTATGAGCGAGCCCGGTCAGTTGATCACAATTTTGCTGATGTTGATAGGAGGTTCACCGGGATCTACTGCTGGAGGAATGAAAACAACCACAGTAGCAGTGCTGGCTGCCTCAGCTTTGTCAGTTTTTTTACAGAATGAAGAGACTCATCTGTTCAGGCGACGTGTTGTAGAGGGCGCAGTTCGCAACGCAGCTACGATTCTTATGATGTATTTTGTTTTGTTTTTTGCAGGTGGAATCATTATCAGTTCTGTGGAAAAGCTTCCGGTTCTCCCGTGCCTTTTTGAGACAGCCTCTGCTCTTGGCACAGTGGGATTGACGCTTGGAATTACCACAGAACTGGGTTTCGTATCACGTCTGCTATTGATTGTTTTTATGTTTTTCGGACGGGTTGGAGGATTGACAATCATATTTGCAGCCATCTCTTCCGGAAGAAAGAGTAAGGTAAGATTGCCTCGGGCAAAAATTACAGTAGGATAGAGGAGGAAAAATGCAGTGAAGTCAATTTTACTGATTGGATTAGGAAGATTTGGGAGACATGTGGCAGTTAAACTTTCAGAAATGCGCCATCAGGTGATGGCTATTGATAAGCGGGAGGAAAGAGTGGATGCAGTCACAAATTTTGTTACCAATGCGCAGATTGGAGACAGTACAGATGAAGAATTTCTGCTTTCCCTTGGAATCCGAAATTTTGATGTATGTATTGTTGCAATTGGAAATGATTTTCAGAGTTCCCTGGAGACGACTTCTTTGTTAAAAGAACTGGGAGCAAGGCTTGTGGTTTCAAGAGCGGCGAGGGATGTGCATGCAAAATTTCTTCTCAGAAATGGTGCAGATGAGATTGTTTATCCGGAAAAACAGCTTGCATACTGGACAGCAATCCGTTATGGATCGGATCATATTTTTAATTATATAGAACTTGGACAGGAATATGCTATTTTTGAAATTCAGGTACCGGAGAACTGGAAGGGGAAGACCATTGGAATGCTGGATATCCGTCAAAAATACAACATTAATATTATGGCATTGAAAATCGAGGAACGAATGGATATGAGCATTACCTCAGATACTGTTTTGGGCGGAAATATGACAATGCTGGTTCTGGGAAAAAACAAGGATATTCAGAAATGCTTCCATATTTTGTAAAAAGACAGAGGAGGTCGGAGAAATGAGAGAGTTTTTATTGTTGCTTCTCTTTGCTTTATTAATCGTGTGTATTAATTTTGGAATTAAAAAATTTGACAAGTTTAAAAAAGATTATATAGATGTGGAAAAAGAGGAGGAAAAGGAGTAAAATCTTCATAGCGTTAAGCTGTGGAAGGAAAACAAATGAAAAAAATTCATCTGGAATATACAGAAAAAGAGAAGAAAAGAGATCATTCTGAACTTAGAAGTTCGCTGAAAGATATCGGCAGATGTATCTGCATTTTATTTCTGGCTACCCTTGTAGGGCATTTGTTTGCAGGTATGGGATTTACGGAGGCAAACATTATTACGATTTACATTTTGGGAGTTCTGATTATTTCTCTGATTACCGTACATAGAATTTACAGCCTGATCTCTTCGATAATCAGTGTAATGATTTTTAATTTCTTTTTTACGGTACCTCAGTTTACGTTTCGGGCTTATGAGAAAGGGTATCCGGTAACCTTTCTTGTGATGTTTCTGGCCGCTTTTATTACAGGAACACTGGCAGGAAGATTAAAAAGTCATGCCAAACAGGCAGCGCAGGCAGCATATAGGACTAAAGTACTACTGGATACGAATCAGCTGCTGCAGCAATCATCTGGAAAAAATGAAATTGCAGAGGCAACCGCAAGGCAAATTATCAAACTCTTGGATCGGGATGTAGTTATGTATCTTACAGAGGAAAAGAAACTTGGACAACTTAGAATTTTCCCGGCTGCCGGTCTTGAGAGTAGTGACAGAGAGCAAATTCTGGAGGAACGGAGAATTGCAGAACTGGTATTGAAAAATAATCGGCATGCAGGAGCTACAACCGATATTTTTCCCGATGCGGTCTGTCTGTATCTTGCGGTTCGTGTCAATAATAATGTATATGGTGTGGTAGGAATTTTGATTGGTGAAGTTCCTCTGGATGCATTTGAGAACAATATCCTCTTATCTATATTGGGAGAATGTGCACTGGCACTGGAAAATGAAAAAAATGCCCGGGAGAAAGAGGAGGCAGCTGTCATGGCAAAAAATGAACAGCTGCGGGCAAATTTGCTGCGTTCCATATCCCATGATCTGCGTACACCGCTTACGTCTATTTCCGGAAATGCAAGTAATTTACTTTCTAATGGTGAATGGTTTGATGAAGAGACGAAAAAACAGATTTATACGGATATTTATGATGATTCCATGTGGTTGATCAATCTTGTGGAAAATCTCCTTTCTGTAACAAAAATTCAAGAAGGGCGTATGAATCTGAAACAATCTACAGAACTGATAGAAGAGGTGATTGCGGAGGCCCTCCGTCACGTGGATCGTAAAAGAAGTGAGCATGAAATCCATGTGAACCTTATGGATGAGTACATGCTTGTACGTGTGGATGCCAGACTGATCATACAGGTGATTATTAATATAGTGGATAATGCCATTAAATATACACCGAAAGGTTCGGAAATTATAATTTACGCAAAAACAGAGGAAAATATGGTAAGAATAGAAATTGCAGATAATGGACCGGGTATACCGGATGAAATGAAACCAAGAGTCTTTGAGATGTTTTACAGCGGCGCTAATCGGATCGCTGATAGCCGCAGGAGTTTAGGACTGGGACTGGCTCTTTGTAAATCCATTGTGGTTGCCCATGGAGGATGCATCACTGTCGGAGATGTCCTACCCCATGGAACGGTTTTTTCCTTTACATTACCTGCAGGGGAGGTAAAATTACATGAATAAAGCTTTGATACTGGTTGTGGAGGATGATGCTCCGGTTCGTAATCTGATTACAACTACATTGAAAACACACGAATACCGATATCTGACTGCACCTGCCGGAGAAGCTGCACTTATGGAAACAGCTTCCCATAATCCGGACATTGTTCTTCTGGATCTGGGACTGCCGGATATGGATGGAATGGATGTGATCCGTCAGATTCGGGGCTGGTCCAATGTTCCAATTATTGTAATCAGTGCAAGAAGTGAGGATACAGATAAAATAGATGCCCTGGATGCTGGTGCAGATGACTATCTGACAAAACCTTTTTCAGTGGAAGAACTTCTGGCAAGACTTCGTGTTACCTTGCGCAGACTGGCTCTTATGCAGGGAGGAACGATGAATACAGATTCTGTATTTACCAACGGAAAACTCAAAATCGATTATGCAGCCGGATGTGCCTATATGGATCAGGAAGAACTACATCTAACTCCCATTGAATATAAATTGCTCTGCTTGTTGTCAAAAAATGTGGGAAAGGTGCTGACCCATAATTTTATCACCAGGCATATCTGGGGAAGCAGTTGGGAAAATGATGTTGCTTCTCTGAGGGTTTTTATGGCCGCACTCAGGAAAAAAATTGAAAAAGATCCTTCTTCGCCTCAATATATTCAGACCCACATTGGTGTTGGATATCGTATGATGAAAGTAGAATAAAGTTTAAATGTTTTGAGAGTCTGCAGATGCAGGCTCTTTTGTATTTATTACAGTACAATTTTACAACTGTCTTGTCAGATGTAAAGGATAGATGTATAATGTACCGGAAATAGGAATCGGACGGTGTTCCTTGAAAGGAACCGTATTAAGGATGCAGGAGGAGAAATAGTGAAAGAAATTTATGAAGAAATAAAACAACTGAAAAAAGAAAAAGATGCAGTGATTCTTGCACATTATTATGTACCGGGAGAGGTACAGGCCTGTGCGGATTATATCGGCGATTCTTTTTATCTGAGCAAAGTGGCAGTGAATCTGAAGGCAAGTACCCTGGTTTTTGCAGGGGTTACATTTATGGGAGAAAGTGCTAAGATTCTCAATCCTGAGAAGAACGTGCTTTTACCGGATACGACTGCAGACTGTCCCATGGCAGGCATGGCAGATGTAGAAAGAATCCACAGAGTAAGAGAACAATATGAGGATCTGGCAGTTGTCTGTTACATAAATTCCAGTGCAGAATTGAAGCAGTATGCAGATATTTGCGTTACCTCGTCCAATGCGGTTGAGATTGTAAAGAAATTACCAAATAAAAATATTTATTTTATTCCGGATAAAAATCTGGGAAGTTATGTAGCGGAACAGGTGCCGGAAAAACATGTGATTTTAAACGATGGGTATTGTTATGTACATAATCAGGTGACGAAAGAACAAGTCGAAGAAATAAAAAATCTTAAGCCGGGGGTGGAGTTCCTGGTACATCCGGAATGTCCGGCAGAAATCGTAGCTCTCGCAGACTATGTGGGAAGTACAAAGGGTATTATTGAATATGCAACAAAAAGTGATAAAAAAGAATTTATCATTGGAACGGAAAATGGTGTGATTTGGGAATTACAGGAGAAAAATCCAGATAAAAAATTCTATGTACTTCCCGGTGGACAAACCTGTGTTTCCATGAAAAAAATTACTTTGGAAAAGGTTCGTGACTGTCTGAAAAACGGAAGTGGTCAGGTAGAGGTAAATCAGGAACTGAGAGAAAAATCAAAGCTTCCTTTAAATCGAATGCTGGAAACTGTAAAATAGAAAAGAAGAGAAGGCGAAAGAAAATGGAACATAAAAATGCAGATGTAATAATTGCAGGAACAGGTGTGGCCGGTCTTTTTGCGGCCCTGCATCTGCCAAGAGATAAAAAAATTCTTATGCTTACTAAAGAAGAACCGGAGGACAGCGATTCTTTTCTGGCTCAGGGGGGAATCTGTGTACAGAGAGATGAAGAAGATTATGATTCTTTCATGGAAGATACATTAAAAGCAGGACATTACGAAAACAGGAAGGAATCCGTGGATATTATGATCCGTTCATCCAGGAAGGTGATCGATGAACTGATTGCTCTCGGAGTGGATTTTAACAAAAAGAACGGAGAACTGGCTTATACCAGAGAAGGCGCCCATTCAAAACCAAGAATTCTTTATCATAAGGATATTACAGGAAAAGAGATTACCAGCACATTACTTGCATGTGTAAGAACACTTTCTAATGTAGAAATTTTGACACAGACAACAATGATTGATATAATGGAAAAAGAAAATCAATGTTATGGTATTGTTGCAAGAAGAAAAGACGGAAGTCTTTTTTCCATATCTGCTCATGCAGTCCTTTGGGCATGCGGAGGAATCGGAGGACTTTATGAACACTCCACGAATTTCCCCCATCTGACAGGAGATGCGCTGGCAATCGCTCTGGAACATGGAATCCAGCTGGAACATCCGGATTATGTACAGATTCATCCCACAACGTTGTATTCAAAAAAATCGGGAAGAAGATTTCTGATTTCCGAATCTGTGCGTGGAGAGGGTGCAAAATTATATAATGCAAAGATGGAACGATTTGCAAATGAGGTTTTACCAAGAGATTTGATGACGGAGGCAATTCACAGACAGATGGAACTGGATCACAAACCATATGTGTGGCTGGATATGCGTCCTCTTGGAGAAGAACAGATTAAAGACCATTTCCCCAATATTTATCAGAAATGTCTGGAAGAGGGATTTGATGTGACAAAAGAATGCATACCGGTAGTACCTGCTCAGCATTATTTTATGGGAGGGGTAAAAGTAGATAAAGACAGCCGCACCTCTATGAAGAGGCTCTATGCAGCAGGAGAGACCAGTTGCAACGGTGTACACGGAGCAAATCGTCTTGCCAGCAATTCCTTGCTTGAAAGTCTTGTATTTGCACAAAGAGCAGCTGAAAAAATCTCAGAGATACTGGAAAATTCAGAGAAAGAGCAGGCAGAGAAAGAAGCTGTCATAGCAGAAGAATTACAGAAACAGATAGATAACACCAGGTTTCCCGGCAAAGAGGAACTGGAGAGAAGATTCGCAGAGAGAGTCAGAAAAGAGATAGAGAGGGTAAAGGAAGCAGTATGAATCAGATTACAATGAAATTGAATGCAGATCATCTTATTATGCAGGCATTGGAAGAAGATATTACAAGTGAAGATATTACCACAAATGCAGTTATGCCAGAGGCATGCCAGGGAGAAGTACAGCTCATATGCAAGCAGGATGGAGTCATTGCCGGACTTCAGGTATTCCAAAGAGTATTTGAATTACTGGACAATCATGTAGAAGTGGAATTTTATGTGAAAGACGGAGAAAAAGTAAAAAATGGGCAATTGATGGCTCTGGTGAAGGGAGACATCCGTGTACTCTTATCCGGAGAGCGGGTAGCACTTAATTATCTTCAGAGAATGAGCGGGATTGCCACTTATACCAGACAGATTGCAGATATGCTGGAAGGAAGTAAAACAAAACTCCTGGATACAAGAAAAACCACACCGAATATGCGGGTTTTTGAAAAATATGCAGTGAAAGCAGGGGGTGGCTGTAACCACAGATATAATCTGTCCGATGGAATTCTTTTAAAAGATAATCACATCGGTGCAGCCGGAAGTGTGACAAAGGCAGTACAGATGGCAAAAGAATATGCACCGTTTGTACGTAAAATTGAAGTAGAAGTAGAAACACTTGATATGGTGAAGGAAGCTGTGGAAGCAGGTGCAGATATTATTATGCTGGATAATATGACACCGGAAATGATGAAGGAGGCCATTGAGATTATTGATGGACGTGCACAGACAGAATGTTCCGGAAATGTAACAAAGGAAAATGTGGCAGCACTGGTATCCATTGGTGTTGACTTTATTTCCAGCGGTGCACTGACGCATTCGGCTCCGATACTTGACATTTCTCTTAAAAACCTTCATCCTATAGAGTAGGATTGCGTGTATGGATAATTTGATCAGCAGGAAAGGAAGAGGGGAAGGATGAACGGTGAAAAAAGAAGACAGGAAATCCTGAATTTTATAAAACGGAGTCCGGAACCTGTTTCCGGAACGAAGCTGGCTTCTGTATTTCAAGTAAGCAGACAGGTGATTGTACAGGACATTGCTCTTTTGCGGGCACAGAATCAGGAAATTATTTCCACGCATAAAGGGTATGTATGTCATACGCCGGTAATGGTTTCCAGAGTTTTTTATGTATGTCATGCAGACAAAGAAATTCAGAAAGAGCTGAATCTGATCGTAGACTGCGGAGGAAAAATTGCAGACGTATTTATCCATCATGAAATCTATGGATGTCTGCGGGCAGAATTATCATTGGATTCCAGAAAAAAAATTCGTGAATTTGTCAATGGAATCGAAAGTGGGAAATCCAGTCCTCTGAAAAATATTACATCCGGATATCATTACCATACAGTTTTTGCTGACAGTGAAAGTGTTCTGGATGATATTGAGGAAGAATTAGAACAAAATGGATTTTTGGCCCGTGCAGACAGCAAGATATCATAAGAAAGGTCGGATACTATGCGGGAACAGTTGACAGAAAGTGATGTAAAAAAAATTCAGGAAGAGATTGACCACAGAAAACTGGTTGTAAGAAAAGAGGCCATCGAGGCTGTAAAGGAAGCAAGAGCTCAGGGAGACTTAAGTGAAAATTTTGAGTACTATGCAGCGAAGAAAGAAAAAAATAAAAATGAGAGCCGCATCCGCTATTTGGAGCGAATGCTGAAAACAGCCAAAATCGTTACAGATACCACTAAAAGTGATGAAGTAGGATTAAATAATATAGTGGAAATCTATTTTGAAGAAGATGAGGAGACAGAAACCTATAAACTGGTTACATCTATCAGAGGAAATTCTCTGGATAATAAGATCAGTATTGAATCTCCTCTTGGAAAGGCCATATTGAGACATAAAGTGGGAGAACGGGTCATGGTAAAAGTCAGTGACACGGTCAGCTATCCTGTAATTATACGTTCCATCAAATCCGCAGGAGGAGAAGAGGAGGACCAGATCAGAAGCTTCTGAATGTCAGAAGCTTCTTTTTATTGCACATCCATTGGCACAGGAGTACTTTGAATTTTACATGGATTTAACATTGGTATGCAGAAGATTTTACATACACCTCGTACAATAGAGAAAACTAATGGAAGAATCATTTCCAGGAAAAAGAAAAGGAGAAAAAATATGGACTTCTTCAGTATTCTCACATTAATCGGAGGTCTTGCTCTGTTTTTGTACGGAATGAATGTGATGGGGGACGGACTTGCAAAAGTGTCCGGTGGAAAAATGGAAAAAATCCTTGAATCACTCACTTCAAATCCGGTAAAAGCGGTAATGCTTGGAGCTGCTGTAACAGCTGTGATTCAATCTTCTTCTGCAACCACGGTTATGGTGGTAGGGTTTGTAAATTCCGGAATTATGAAACTGTCCCAGGCAGTAGGGGTAATCATGGGTGCCAATATCGGCACAACTATTACATCCTGGATTCTGAGTCTTTCCGGAATACAGAGTGATAACTTTGTGATACAGTTGTTTAAACCAGCTTCTTTTTCGCCCATTCTTGCTGTCGTCGGTGTTGCCTTTCTCATGTTTGCCAAAAGTGAAAAGAAAAAAGATCTCGGTACTATTTTTATTGGTTTTTCTGTTCTGATGTTTGGTATGGAAAGTATGAGCGGAGCAGTAAAACCTCTTGCAGATGTACCGGAATTTACAAATATTCTTCTGGCTTTTTCAAATCCGGTGTTGGGAATGATTGCCGGTGCAGTGCTTACAGCAGTGATTCAGAGTTCTTCCGCATCGGTGGGAATTCTTCAGGCACTTTGTGTTACCGGTGCGGTGGGATACAATGCTGCGATTCCGATTATCATGGGACAGAATATCGGAACCTGTATCACAGCACTTCTTTCTGCAATCGGTGCTAAAAAAAATGCAAAAAGAGCTGCCATGGTACATTTATATTTTAATGTGATCGGTACGATACTGTTTATGATTCTTTTTTATTCCATAAACGGGCTGGTAGGTTTCTCCTTTATGGAAAAAGCTGCAAATGCAGCAGGTATAGCAGTGGTACATACATCTTTTAATGTATTTGCGACGATAATGCTTTTACCGTTTTCAAAAGGTCTGGAAAAACTGGCGACACTTACCATTCGAGATAAATCCAGAGAGGCAGAAAAGAATTCGGAAGAAGCGATTCCGATTCAGCTTCTTGACAGCCGCTTTCTGGATAAACCGGCTTTTGCAGTGGAACAGAGTCGCCATGTGGCGGTCAGTATGGCAAATGAAGCACAGGCAGCTATCCGCACAGCTTTGTCATTGGTAGAAAATTTCAGTGAGGAGAAAGCAGAACAGGTGAAAATTCTGGAAGATCGTGTAGATCGTTATGAGGATGCTCTGGGTACTTATCTGGTGAAATTGAGTCAGAAAGATCTGAATGTAAAGGATAGTCATGATTTGTCCATTATGCTGCATTGTATCGGAGATTTTGAACGAATTTCAGATCATGCGGTAAATATTATGGAATCAGCCAGAGAGCTTGCCAGTAAAGGAATGAGCTTTTCAGATAAAGCACTGGAAGAATTACGGGTAATATCGGGAGCAGTAGAGGATATTATTCGTGACTCTTTTAAAGTATTTGAAAATCAGGATCCGATTCTGGCAAAGAGAATTGAACCTATGGAACAGGTGATTGACGAATTAAATCTGGAATTGAAGAACCGGCATATTAAGCGGCTTCGTGAAGGAACCTGTACCATTGAGCAGGGGTTTGTACTTTCTGATATCACGACCAGTCTTGAGCGGATTGCAGACCATTGTTCCAATATTGCGGTATGTATCAGTCAGGTAACAGAAGATGCTTTTGACACGCACAGTTATCTGGAAAACATGAAAAAAGAATCTGCAGAGGAATACCTTCAGGTTATGGCTCTGTCCAGGACACGTTATCAGCTTCCCATCTAAATGAAGAATGTTCTTGTACACAGGAGAAAATATGCGTATACTTTTTATAGAGAAGCATGACAGAAAAGAGGTAGAACTATGATTTACTGTGTGGAAGATGAAAGAAATATCAGAGAGTTGCTGGTATATACGTTGGGAACAACCGGGTTTGAGGCAAAGGGAATTCATGATGGAAAAGAGCTCTTTGAAAATGTTGAAAAAGAGATTCCTGACTTGATTCTTCTGGATATTATGCTTCCGGGAGAAGACGGATATGCGATTCTGGAAAAACTGAAAAAAGATCCGTCTACCCGGGAGATTCCCATTATCATGGTAACTGCCAAGGAAGCAGAATATGATAAAGTACGGGGACTGGACGGAGGCGCAGATGATTATATTACAAAGCCATTTGGAATGATGGAGTTCATTGCAAGGGTGAAAGCGGTCCTTCGAAGAACTCAGAAGAATGCAGAAGATAAGATTCTTTGCTGCGAAAATCTCAGTGTGAACATAGACAGGCATGAAGTTCTGGATGGAAAACGAAAAGTAGAGCTTACTTATAAAGAATTTGAGATGCTTCGTTATCTTATGGAGAATCAGGGAATTGTTTTGAGCCGGGATCGTCTTCTGGAAAGAATCTGGGGATATGATTTTGACGGAGAAACCAGAACAGTTGATGTACATATTCGTACGCTTCGTCAAAAGCTGGGGAATTCCGGATCGCTTATTGAGACCATTCGCGGTGTAGGATACCGGATCGGAGATGGGAAATGAAGCAAAAGATATTGAATCATGTGGGGATTATGGTAGCACTTTCCGTAGTCCTCACTTTTATAGCGGCCATTGCCGTTATGTATGGAAAAACCAATGAATATATGATACAGGATGTGCGAAATGAGGCAGAATATATCCGATTTTCAGTAGAGCACACAGGGATAGAAGAACTCAACAGGAAAATAAAAGAAATGACTACCAGTCGGATTACATTGATGGATTCCAATGGCCAGGTGCTGTTTGATTCAGAAAAAGATGAGTCCGGAATGGAGAATCATAAAAACAGGCCGGAGATGCAGGAAGCATTAAAAAAAGGATGGGGAGAATCAATACGATTTTCCAGTACATTGTCAAAACAGACCTTTTATTATGCGTTGAAACTTGAAAATGGAGATATTCTTCGTGTGGCAAAGACGACAGACAGTGTAGTTCATACCATGATGTCCGGTTTTTCGGTTATGGGGATTTTACTGATTGCGATTTTGGGACTTTCTTTCTTTCTGGTAGAAAAACAAACTACAAAAATGATTGAGCCGATTAATCGACTGGATCTGGAACATCCATTATCAAATGTAGTCTATGAGGAACTGCGACCGCTTCTTATGCGTGTAGATGAACAGAATCGTCAGATTGAGAGTCAGGTAAAAGAACTGAAAAAGGCGGAAGAAGTACGAAAAGAATTTTCGGCAAATGTGTCTCATGAACTGAAAACCCCCTTAATGTCTATATCCGGATATGCGGAAATCATGAAGAATAATATGGTTCCGCCGGAAAAAGTACCTGAATTTGCAGGAAGGATTTATGAGGAAGCAAGCCGTCTGACCAGACTGGTGCAGGATATTATTGAAATTTCAAAACTGGATGAAAGCAGAAATATGACTTTTGAGGAAGTGGATCTTTATGAAATCGGGGAAGAAGTGACAGGAGCGCTCCGTATGCCTGCAAAGAAGAAGGGCATTTCCATCCAGATGGAAGGTAAAACGGTGCATGTACAGGGAGTATCTCATATATTATATGAAATGGTGTATAACCTTGTGGATAATGGGGTGCGCTATACGAATGAAGGTGGATATGTGAAAGTCGTTCTGTCTGAAGATGAGAAGACGATTCGACTGGCTGTAGAAGACAATGGAATCGGAATTCCAAAAGAAGAACAAGAACGTATTTTTGAGCGGTTTTATCGTGTAGACAAAAGTCATTCAAGAAAAACAGGAGGGACGGGACTTGGTCTTGCTATTGTGAAGCATGGGGCAGCAATTCATGATGCCCGTATCATTATCAACAGTGAAGTTGGAAGAGGCACAAAAATTGTACTTGTTTTTCCAAAAATGAGTAAATAAAAGAGAAGAACTGTTTTACAGTCCTTCTCTTTTATTTAAGAATAAAATCAGAATTTCCTCCAGGTGTCTCTTACGAAAAGAAGGAGCAGAGGGAATAATTCCAGTCTTCCGGCCAGCATGTCAAAAATCAAAATAAGTTTCGCGCCGCCTGAGAAAATAGAAAAATTCTGAGTGGGACCTACAAGATTTAACCCAGGTCCGATGTTGTTTAAAGTGGCAGCAACGGCAGTAAAGTTTGTAATGAGGTCGTGGTTATCCAGACTGATTATTAAAATGGAAAATACAAAAATCATTACATAGGTAATCAGATATACGTTTGTAGAGCGGACAACACTATGTTCGATTACTTTTCCGTCTATCTGGATTTTTTGGACGCTTCTTGGATGAAGGTAGGTATGAAGTTCTTTTTTCACAGTCTTCAGAAGAATAATAAATCGGGATATTTTCATACCACCGCCCGTGCTGCCTGCACAGGCACCAATAAACATAAGAATTACCAGAATCGTTCTTGATAATTCCGGCCAAATATCGAAGTCTGTGGTACCGAATCCCGTGGTAGTAATGATAGATGCAACCTGGAACGCAGAATGACGAACGGTTTCTTCCAGACTTGGGTACAGATCACGAACATTAAATGCAATGATACCGGTCGATGCGAAGATGATAATAAAATACCACCGTACTTCTTCCAGATGTAGTAACTGGCTGAATTTCCGGATATAAATCAGGAAATAGGTACTGAAATTTACACCGAATAAAATCATGAAAACAGTAACCACATATTGAATATAAGGAGAATAACTGGTAATACTGTCGTTCTTGATTCCGAAACCACCGGTACCGGCTGTTCCGAAAGCTGTAGTCAGTGCATCAAAGACCGGCATACCACCCAGAAGCAGAAGAATGATTTCCACCACAGTTAGCAGAAGATAAATGCTGTATAATATTTTCGCAGTAGACTGCACCTGAGGAACCAGTTTAGTAACAGAAGGTCCCGGACTTTCTGCTTTCATAAGATTCATATGATATCCGCCGCCTCCAGTCAGAGGAAGAAGACAGAGAAGAAAAACCAGTACTCCCATACCGCCAATCCAATGGGTGAAACTTCGCCACATAAGCATACATTTTGGAAGGCTTTCTACTTCTGACAGGATACTTGCTCCGGTAGTGGTAAAACCGGATACTGTCTCAAACAGAGCATCAATAGGGCTGGCGATGGCTCCGCCAAACAAAAAGGGAAGGGCTCCCATGATACTGAGTATGATCCAGCTGAGTGCGACTGTAACAAATCCTTCTTTGGTATAGAAAATTTTATTTTTTGGTTTTTTCTGTACAAGAGGAATACCAAGCAGCAGGCAGAACATGGCAGTCAGGAAGAAAGACCAGCCGCAATGTTCCCGGTAAATAACTGCGGTTAAGCAGGGAAGGGTCATGAATAAAGCCTCAAAATTCAAAATCCATCCAATAATATAAGAAATAACTGAATAATTCATTTTTTCCCCCGAAATCTTACAGTATATTATTTTTGAAGAATATCACGAATGTCATTAAGTCCTTTTACAGTGGTGACTACAATTACCGTATCGCCGGACTGAATGGAATCCTGTCCTCTCGGAATCAGGATCTTTCCGTTTCTGTTGATACAGGCTACCAGAAGATTTTCCCGTATATCTAAATCTGCCAGCGGTGTATTCAGGAACGGGCAGTCATCACGGACAGAAAACTCCAGAGCCTCTGCTTTATTGTCAAGAATCTGGTACAGTGTTTCCACGTTACTTCCAATACTGTTTTGCATAGCACGCACATATTGAAGAATATAATCGGCAGTAATGTATTTGGGATAAACTACGCTGCCGATGTCCAGTCCTTCAATAATATCATCAAAAGCAATGCGATTAACTTTAGAAACCAGCTTGGCGTTTGTGATTTTCTTGGCAAAAAGAGCCAGGAGAATATTCTCCTCATCCAGATTGGTGAGCGTTACAAAGGATTCCACCCGGGTGAGACCCTCTTCAAGAAGCAGATTTTTATCGGTTCCGTCACCATGGATGATCGTGGCACCGGGAAGAAGTTCGCTCAGGTGTTCGCAGCGGGCTTCATCGGATTCCACAATCAGCACACGGATGTTCATAGTAAGAAGAATCTTTGCCAGATAATAGGAAAGCGTTCCTCCGCCGACAATCATGGTGCTTTTTACCTGGTGGGTATGAATACCTATTTTTTTGAAAAACAGGGCAGAATTAACCGGTGATGCAATCACAGATACAATGTCATTGTCTTTCAGTACAAAACTTCCGGACGGGATGCTGACTTCGTCGCCACGTTCTACAGCACCGATCAGAATCAGATTTTTATAACGTTCACCGAATTCCATGACAGACATGTTGTTCAGTTTAAATTCCGGTTTGATTTTGAACTTCATAAGTTCAACACGACCCTTGGCAAAGGTGTCAATTTTAATTGCAGAAGGAAAGCGGAGTATGCGGGAAATTTCAATAGCAGCCGCATGTTCCGGATTGATGATCATGGAAAGACCAAGACTTCTCTTGATAAAGCCGATTTCTTTGCTGTAAACAGGATTTCGGACTCTTGCAATGGTATGACAGTTACTTACTTTTTTAGCAATCAGACAGCAAAGAAGATTCAGTTCATCGGATCCGGTTACTGCAATGAGCAGATCTGCAGTTTCAATGCCTGCTTCCATCAGGGTATTGATGCTGGATGCATTGCCGTGAAGTCCCATAATGTCCATATCTTCAGCAGTCTCCTGAATCTTTTTTTCAATGAGATCCACCATAACGATGTTGTGCTTTTCGTTGCTGAGCTGTTCAGCAAGGGTGCGGCCAACTTTTCCGCAGCCCACAATAATAATGTCCATAAATTCCTCCATAATATACATTTTATGTTGAAATGCCATTAGCATATTATAACACTACCGGAGATTTTTTTAAATCATAGATTGCAAAATATTTCAAATTCTGATATATGTTAATTACAGTATGCCGGCTGCCGGAAAACAGGAAGGAGAGCCTCATGAAGAAAAAAGGTAAAAGTATAGCCAATTGTGAATACTGCGGTAATTATATGTATGATGAGGAACTGGGGTATTATATTTGTGATATGCCTTTGGACGAGGATGAAATGGGGAAATTTATGACAGATACTTTTCGGGAATGTCCCTATTTTCAAATGAATGATGAATATAAAATTGTAAGAAAACAGATGTGAAAGAAAAAGAAGCCGGGCAATTGTCCGGCTTCTGTAAATGAATCACAGATTTTTTCTGTAAAGAAGGCGAATAGAATTGAGTACACACAGGATTGCCACGCCTGTATCAGCAAATACAGCCATCCACATAGAGGCAATTCCGAACAGACCCAGAATCATAACAAGGGCTTTTACAAAAAGGGCAAATACTACATTTTGCCAGGAAATCGAAGTGGATGCTCTTGCAATGTTCAGTGCCTGAGGAACACATTCCATAGAAGAATTCATAAATACCACATCTGCAGCTTCAATTGCGGCATCTGCACCGCTTCCCATAGCTGCACCTACATCTGCACCTGCAAGGACAGGAGCGTCGTTGATGCCATCACCTACAAACATAACAGCTCCGTATTTGTTACGGAAACGCATCAACTCATTTAATTTATCCTGAGGAAGAAGACGGGCCCGGACTTCTTCAATGCCTGCAGCTTCAGCAATGGCTCTTGCAGTATCTTCTGCATCACCGGTCAGAATGACAGGCGTAATTCCAAGTGCTTTTATTTTCTGTATAGCATCAGGTGTCTCTTCTTTCAAGGTATCAGAGATGATCAAATATCCTATACATTTGCCGTTTCTGGCAGCAAATACTTCGACTCCCAGTTCGGGAAGCGGAAGGTCATTCAGAGATATATGAAATCGCTTCATCAGTTTTCTGTTTCCACAGAGAAGTTCGTCCCCGTTCAGGATTGCGCGTATACCACACCCGGCAATCTCTTCTGTTTTTTCCGGATGTTTCGGAGTGATTCCGGATTCCACAGCTGCAGTTACAATGCTGTGACCAATGGGGTGAGTGGAAGTAATCTCACAACTGGCACAAAGAGAAAGAAGTGAGTATTCATCCAGACCGTCAAATGGGACTGCTTTCTGGAGTGCAAAATTCCCTTTTGTCAGAGTACCGGTTTTGTCCATTATGACTGCAGATACATTGCGCATTGCCTCCATAGATGAACCGCCTTTAAAAAGAATTCCACGTTTGGAACCGGCTCCGATTCCAGAGAAAAATGTAAGAGGAACGCTCAGAACAAGGGCACAGGGACAGCTGATAACAAGGAATGTTAAGGCGGTATAAACCCAGTGATTCCAGTCTCCTGTTATGAGAGATGGAATGATTGCGGTGGCAATCGCAAGAAACACGACAAATGGCGTATAGATTCTGGAAAATTTTGTAATAAAACGGTCGATTTTCGGTTTGTTGGCGGCTGCATTTTCAACAGAATCCAGAATTCTGGTAACCATAGATTCTTCCAGGACTTTTTCTACCCGCATTTTTAAAGTGCCTGAAGTATTTAAACATCCGGAAGTTACAGAAGAACCAAATTCCACTTTTACGGGAACCGGCTCTCCTGTCACAGGAGAGGTATCAATCCGGCTTTCACCATCGATAATGACTCCATCCAGAGGAATCCGGTCACCGGGGCGAATTAGAATAATATCACCTACCACTGCATCCTGAGCAGGTATGATTTTGACGGTGTCTCCAATTGTCAGATTTACGGTTTCCGGACGCATATCCACGGCATCCATAATCTGACTGCGGCTTCTTTCTACTGCTTTGTGTTCGAAATATTCACCGATGCGGTAAAAAAGCATAACACCTACAGCTTCCGGATATTCACGGATGATCAGTGCACCGACTGTTGCTACACTCATGAGAAAGTTTTCATCAAATACGTGGCCTTTGGAAAGATTCCGGATTGCAGTCAGGAGAATTCGTCCTCCAAGGGTCAGGTAGGCAATCAGGAAAATACCAAGAGATAACGTAGGATGTCCTGTCTTTTCCAGAAGTTCTCCTGCTGCAAAAAGA
The DNA here is from genome assembly GCA_051880075.1 of Blautia sp. Taxonomy (GTDB): domain Bacteria; phylum Bacillota; class Clostridia; order Lachnospirales; family Lachnospiraceae; genus Blautia. Next base: position 24,855 of record JBJENG010000044.1, read on the forward strand.
ACGGCACCGCCGATAATAGGAATGAGAGAATGGGTATCTTTCATTTCTGCTATCGGAAGGGTATCCGGGCTTTTCGGGGAAGAATCCTTTGGCTTCAGGATGACTTCACTTTCAATATCGGAACAGATTTTCTGCATCTGTTCAAGAAGAATATCCGGGTCTCTTCTGGCAGTTACTTTTAACTGTTTTGTGGCAAAAGTCAAAACAGCATTGGTTATTTCCGGAAGATTATTGATACTTTCTTCCATTTTTGAAGCACAGTGTGCGCAACCCAGATTTTCTATGAGATAAGTTTTAGTTACAAAAGCGCCAGGCATTTTGAAACGGGGAACAACGACTACCTGAGATTCAATGGAAGAACAGATTTCCTGAATTCTAGGAAGCAATGAGGCATGGTCTTTTGCTGACAGACGAAGCTGATTCGTTGCAAAAGTAATGGATGCATATTCTACCCCCGGTAATTCTTTGATTTTGGCTTCCATTTTTGAAGCACAGTTGGCGCAGCCCAGATTTTTTAAAATATAGACTTTTTTTTCACAGTCTGCATCCGGCATATGACATTTACAATTGGCAAGACTTTCTCCACATACATCACAGTACTCTTCATGGGGATGGCATAATTCACACTGGCAATCAGCAGGATGTCCAGGCTCCTGTGTATGTTCGTGTTGGTGTTCATGCTCGTGTTCGTGTTGGTGTTCATGCTCGTGTTCGTGTTCGTGATGATGGTCGTGTCCACAGGAGCAGTGTTCATGCTCGTGTTCGTGATCATGATCACAATGGTGTTCTTCCTGATTTTGATTCATATTGCATCCTCCTTAATATATATAAAATCAAACATATGAATACTTGTTCATATGATAAAACGAATAAAAAGAAAAGTCAATAGATTTGGAAGAAAACTTTTTCAAATCTTTTTTCTTCCAGGAATTGTTTGCAGTATAGAAAGAATCAGGCTATAATATTGCAGAGGACTATTTCTGATCTGGAAAGAAAAGAGAACATGCGAAATTATGAGAAAAACGAGGAGGAATCCACATGAATATGAAAGACGCAACAAAGAGAATGAAACAGGACAGCTCCAAAATGGCGGCCCTTTCAGGAGAACAGCGAAATAGAGCTCTGGAGGCAGTACGGGCAGCACTTCTTGAAAAGAAAGAAGAAATCTTTCGGGCAAATGAGGAAGATATGGATGCAGCAGAAGCGGCAGGTGTTGCACATGCCGTTATGAAACGTCTGAAATTTGATGAACGCAAACTGGAAGATGTGACCGCAGGGATTCAGGAACTTATAAAATTGCCGGATCCTCTTTCAAAAGTTCAGCTTGCACGGCAGCTGGATGAAGGTCTGGAATTGTATCGTGTCTCCTGTCCCATTGGTGTGATCGGAATTATTTTCGAGGCACGTCCGGATGCACTGGTACAGATTTCTTCGCTCTGTCTGAAGAGTGGAAACTGTGCAGTTTTAAAAGGAGGAAAAGAAACAGCAAAAACCAATAAAGTCCTGTTTGACATTATTTATACGGCAGCAGTTCAGACCGGTGTACCGGAAGGCTGTATGCTTCAGGCAGAACTGCATAATGAAATTGACGAACTGCTGTCCTGCCATGACTCCGTAGATCTGCTGATTCCAAGAGGCTCCAATCAGTTTGTGCAGTATATTATGAACAATACAAAAATTCCTGTCATGGGTCATGCAGATGGAATCTGTCATATTTATGTGGATGAGGACTACGATGAGAAGAAAGCAATCCCGGTTATTATTGATGCAAAAACCCAGTATACTGCAGCATGTAATGCAGTAGAAACTCTGCTCATCAACCGCAAGATCGCAGAGAAATTTCTTCCGATCCTGCATAAAGAACTGATCGCACACAAGGTAAAAGTCAGAGGAACAGAAGAAGTCAGCAGAATCGTTCCCTGTGAGGTTATGGGAGAAGAGGAATTTAATACCGAGTATCTGGATTTGATTGTGTCTGTGAAATTGGTGGAAGACGTACAGGAAGCAGTAGCCCACATTAACCGTTTTGGCTCACATCATACAGATTGTATTATAACGGAGAAGAAAGAAATAGCAGAAATTTTCATGCAGCTGGTGGATTCCGCAGGTGTATATCAGAATTGTTCTACCCGGTTTGCTGATGGATTCCGCTATGGATTTGGAGCTGAAGTTGGAATCAGCACCGGAAAAATTCATGCCAGAGGTCCGGTTGGACTGGAAGGGCTGGTTACTTATAAATATAAATTGTTCGGACAGGGACAGATTGTTGGAGACTATGCAGAGGGAAGAAGCAATTTCCATTTCAAAGACATGTAAATTCCCACAGAAGAAAGGATAAAAAATGGGAAAAAAAGTAAAGACTTTGCTTTTCAGTTTTGTGCCCATTGCATTGTTTTTTATTGCAGAAATTATAGGAAGCAGCGGTTATGTGATAGGAACCGGTTTACTGACAGGGATTTTCTATGATATGGAATGGGGAAAACGCATGCTGGATTTTCTGGAGAAAGATGGAATCTACCTGCTGAGTATTATGAATTATCTGCTTTTCTTAATTCCGGCAATTTTCTGGTATAAAAGCAGAAGAAGATTTGCAGTCAGAAAAAATATGCGCATCCTCACATGGGCAGGCCTTGCTTTGACAGGTATTGTACTTCAGATTGGAATCTCGTATCTTTTAAATATCCTGTACATGGTTTCGCCTGATTTTATGAATCATTATACAGAGATTATGGAAAATCTGGGGATGGGAAGTCCCACATTGCTGTCAGTTATTTATGTAGTGGTAGTGGCGCCAGTGACAGAAGAACTGCTGACAAGAGGTCTATGTCTTGGCATTTTGAAAACCAGTTTTCCGTTCTGGATTGCGAATCTGATACAGGCCTTCTATTTCGGTGCCCTTCATATGAATCTGGTACAGGGAGCTTATGCATTTCTGATGGGAATTGTGCTTGGGTATGTGGCACATCGATATGGAACCTTAAAAGCATCCATTTATCTGCATTTTATTATAAACTTAAGTGGAGAACTGTTAAGTCTTCTGGGGTAACTGGGGGACGTATTCATGGTACACGAAAGAAAATCCCGGCTTTTGCCGGGATTTTTTCTGTTATTTTAGTTTTGACAGTGCAGCTTCATCTGCAACAACAGTAACATCCGGATGCAGCTGAAGAATAGAAGCCGGTACTTCCGGAGTAATCGGACCGCTGATCATAGCGCGAAGAGCTTCTGCCTTATCTTCTCCGTTTACAACTACAAGAATCTTTGCGGCATTCATGATTGTGCCGATTCCCATAGTATAAGCCTGGCGGGGCACTTCACTTTCATCGGCAAAGAAACGTTTGTTTGCCTGAATGGTACTTTCTGTAAGATTTACACAATGAGTTTCTTTGGGAAAATGGTCAGCAGGTTCATTGAAACCAATGTGTCCGTTACGACCAAGTCCAAGAAGCTGTAAATCAATACCGCCGAGTGCACGAATTGCCTGCTCGTGCATCTGACATGCCTGTTCGCTGTCTTCTTCAAGACCATTTGGCACGAAAGTTTTTTCTTTGTCAATGTTGACATGATCAAACAGATTATGATTCATGAAATAACGATAGCTTTGCTCGTTTTCCGGACTCAGACCTTTGTATTCGTCAAGATTACAGGAAGAAACACCGGAAAAATCCAGGGAACCCTCCTGATACCATTTTACCAGATTCTGATAAGTTCCCACAGGAGTGGAACCAGTAGCCAGACCAAGCACACATTCCGGTTTCAATTCAATCTGTGCGGCAATAATCTGTGCAGCTTTTTTGCTCATTTCGTCATAATTTTTTGTTTTATAAATTTTCATGAGACGCTCTCCTTTTGATATAGCGGAATCGCTTTTGATGTTATTATTATAATATGAAAATTCTTGTAAAACAACCAGATAAATTATGAAATAACTTTCAAAATAAATTACCGTTTCTGTTTACGCATCTGCCGGACGTTTGAACAGTAACAAGCGCCGATGATGTATCCCGGGTTTATTCATTTTAATTCACAACCTTTCATAATGGATGTTTTTCAGGAATCCGATAATGTCAGCTTTACGAAAACAGGTGGTGTGTGGTAAACTATTTATAAGTAAAATTCCGGTTCACATGGAAAACTAAGGAGGTAATTAATATGAAAGATCCGGTGTTGGTAGTCATGGCAGCAGGTATGGGAAGCCGCTATGGAGGATTAAAGCAGATTGACCCGGTGGATGAGCAGGGACATATTATCATGGATTTTTCTATCTATGATGCAGTAAAAGCAGGTTTTAAGAAAGTGGTTTTTATTATAAAAAAGGAAAACGAACAAAGCTTTAAAGAAGCAATCGGCGACAGACTGAGTAAACAGATTCAGGTAGAATATGTTTTTCAGGAACTTACGAATCTGCCGGAGGGCTTTTCCGTTCCGGATGGAAGAGTGAAACCTTTTGGAACCGGACATGCGATTCTTAGTTGTATTCATGCAGTAGATGCGCCTTTTGCAGTTATCAATGCAGATGATTATTATGGTGCCCATGCCTTTCAGGTGATTTATGATTATCTGACAACTCATGAAGACGATGAGAAATACAGATATACAATGGTAGGATATGTGTTGGAAAATACGTTAACAGAAAATGGACATGTAGCAAGAGGCGTCTGTATGACAGATGAAAATCATAATCTTACTGGAATTCAGGAAAGAACTCATATTGAAAAGAGAAATGGACAGGCAGCATTTACAGAAGACGATGGAGCTACCTGGACAGAAATTCCTAACGATAGTATTGTATCTATGAATATGTGGGGATTTACTCCGAGTATTTTACAGGAACTGAAAGACGGTTTTCCTGTATTTCTGGAGGAAAATCTGAAAAAAAATCCTTTGAAATGTGAATATTTCCTGCCTTCTGTAGTAGGAAATCTGCTGGCAGAAAAGAAAGCTACTGTGAAAGTGCTGAAATCTACAGACAAATGGTTTGGAGTTACCTATAAAGAAGATAAACCGGTAGTGGTGGCAGCCATTCGAAAAATGAAGGAAGATGGACTGTATCCGGAAAAACTTTGGGAAAATTAATTTTACCCTTTTCTTTTGGCCGGAAAGATGGTAAAGTAATATTGAACATAAAAACTGTTTTAGAACAGAAAAATTAGAAGGAGGAGTTGTAACATGGCAATTTTAGTAACGGGTGGTGCAGGGTATATCGGAAGCCATACAGTAGTAGAACTGCAGAATGCAGGTTATGATGTGGTGGTTCTTGATAATTTAAGCAATGCAAGCGAAAAATCACTGGAACGGGTTGAAAAAATTACAGGAAAACCAGTAACTTTCTACAAAGCAGATATTCTGGATCGTGAAGCGTTAAATGAAATTTTTGAGAAAGAGTCGATTGATTCCTGTATTCATTTTGCAGGACTAAAAGCAGTAGGAGAGTCTGTTGCAAAACCTTGGGAATACTATGAGAATAATATTGCAGGAACTCTGACACTGGTAGATGTTATGAGAAAACACGGAGTGAAGAACATTATTTTCTCATCTTCCGCAACCGTATATGGAGATCCCGCGTTTGTTCCAATCACAGAAGAATGTCCGAAGGGACAGTGTACAAACCCATATGGATGGACAAAATCGATGCTGGAACAGATTCTTACAGACATTCAGAAAGCAGATCAGGAATGGAATGTAGTACTTCTTCGTTACTTTAATCCAATCGGTGCACATAAGAGCGGTACAATTGGAGAAAATCCAAATGGTATTCCAAATAACCTGATGCCATACATTACACAGGTGGCTGTAGGCAAGCTGAAAGAGCTGGGTGTATTTGGAAACGATTATGATACTCCGGATGGAACCGGTGTGCGTGACTATATTCATGTTGTAGATCTGGCAAAGGGTCATGTAAAAGCACTGAAGAAAATTGAGGAAAAAGCAGGATTGAAAGTATATAATCTGGGAACAGGAAAAGGATATAGTGTTCTTGACATTGTGAAAAACTTTGAAGCAGCAACAGGAGTTAAAATTCCTTATGTGATCAAAGATCGTCGTCCCGGAGATATTGCTACCTGCTATTCCAGCGCAGACAAAGCCAGAGAAGAGCTTGGATGGACAGCAGAATATGGAATTAAAGAAATGTGTGAAGATTCCTGGAGATGGCAGTCAAACAATCCGAACGGATATGAAAACTAATCAACAGAGATAAAGAAAAGGCATCGCAGAAGCGCCAGAATGGCAATTCTGCGGTGCCTTTTTCTGTTTTGTAAGCAGTTAAGCTTATTCTGTGTCATTTGTAAGATGCATTTTGTCCAGAATATAGAAAACAAGACTGAGAATCATAGCCACAATGCAGGAAAGAACCATACCGGTAAGTTTCACATTTCCAAATTTTACAGAAATACCGGACAGACCTGTAACAAAAACAACAGAAGTCAGTGTCAGATTTCTGGAACGTCCATAGTCCACTTTGGAATCTACCAGAATACGGATACCGGAAGCGCCGATCATACCGTACAGCAGGAAAGAGATACCGCCGATTACAGGACCAGGAACCGTCTGAATCAACATGGAAAGTTTACCTACAAAAGAACAGATAATGGATAAAATGGCAGCACCTGCAATTACACGAACACTGTATACTTTGGTAACTGCCATTACTCCGATATTCTCCCCATAGGTAGTAGTGGGAACAGAACCGATCATACCGGAAAGCATAGTAGAAAGATTATCGCCCAGAAGAGATCGGTGAAGTCCTGGATTTTTCAGAAGATCTTTTCCGACAATTTTACTGGTTACAACCTGATGTCCGATATGTTCGGAGGTGATTACCAGTATAACAGGCAGAATAATCAGTATCGCATTCAAATCAAATTTTGGAAACTGGAAATTTGGCAAAGCAAAAAGAGGAGCTAAAACTACCGCTTCAAAATCCACCATTCCACAACAGAGAGCTGCAATGTAACCGGCAATGACAGCAATCAAAATCGGAATTACCGATAAAAATCCACGGAAAAGAATATTTCCGAAAATTGCCACACCCAGAGTGACCAGAAACACGATTACATTTTTGGGATTGATTACTTCATCCAGAAGCCCCGCATTGCCTGCAGCACTTCCTGATAGCTCCAGACCGATCAGCGCAACTACAGGTCCCATGGCAGCAGGAGGAAGAACAACATCAATCCAGTCCGATCCGAACTTGTATATGATAAGTGCAAGGATACATCCGCAAAAACCTACAACAACGAAACCGCCTAGTGCATATTCATATCCCATCTGGTTGATTACAATGCCGGCAGGAGCCAGAAAAGCAAAACTGGAACCCAGATAGGCAGGGGCTTTTCCTTTGGTGATGAAAATGAACAGCAATGTTCCCACACCGTTCATGAAAAGAACAATGGCCGGATTAATCCCAAAGATAAAAGGTACAAGAACAGTTGCTCCAAACATAGCAAACATGTGCTGGATACTTAGCGGAATTAAAAGATTTGCCGGAACCCGATCTTCCACTTGAATGATTTTTCTTTTTTCCATTTTTGATTTTTTCCTTTCAAAATAAATAGATTGATGCGTTTATTCTAACACAGGAAACAGGAAATTGGAATAATGAAAAAATTTTGGCATCCATGAATTATTCACAGATGCCAAAAAGGCTGGACTAATATAATTTTTTATGCTCGTATATGGGTTCGCAGGTAAGCTGTACACCCAGTTTCTGGAAAATTTTCCTGTCTATGGAAGACAGCATTACGGATGAATGAACCTGACAGCCTTTCAGTTTCGGAAGCTGCTCCAGAGCCATACGGGCAGCATCGCTGGTAGCGGCTGAACTGGAAAGGGCAATCAGAACTTCATCGGTATGAAGACGTGGATTTTTGCTTCCCAGATATTCGGTCTTCAGTTTCTGAATAGGTTCGATAGATGCAGGGGAAATCACATGCAGATCATGGGGAAGTCCTGCAAGTTCCTTTAAGGCATTCAGTAAAAGGGCTGCGGAAGCGCCTAATAGATCAGAAGTTTTTCCGGTTATTATCTGTCCGTCATCCAGTTCCATAGCAGCAGCAGGACCAGAGGTTTCTTCTGCACGTTTCTTGGCGGCAACTGTTACGATACGGTCTTCCGGAGAGATTTTTGCCTGTTTCATCAGAAGCTGAATTTTGAAAACTTCTTCTTCTGTACGCGTTCCGTCTGTCAGTCCGTCAACAGCCTGATAATAGCGGCGGATAATTTCCTGTTTGGATGCCTCCTGGCAGACCTCATCGTCCACAATACAATTTCCGGCCATATTGACACCCATATCAGTAGGAGACTGGTACGGACATTTGCCGAAGATGCGCTCAAAGATTGCGCTGAGAACAGGGAAAATTTCTACATCACGGTTATAGTTGACAGTGGTTTCTCCATAAGCATCCAGATGGAAAGGATCGATCATATTTACATCATTTAAATCTGCAGTAGCAGCTTCATATGCCAGATTAACAGGATGTTTTAGAGGAATATTCCAGATAGGAAATGTTTCGAATTTTGCATATCCGGCATGAATACCACGTTTGTGTTCATGGTAAAGCTGAGACAGGCAGGTAGCCATCTTTCCGCTTCCGGGACCGGGAGCAGTAATTACAACAAGAGGTCTTGTAGTTTCAATGTATTCATTTTTACCGTAACCCTCATCACTTACGATTAGAGGAATATTGCCAGGATATCCTTCAATGGAATAGTGGATATAAGTTTTGATTCCCAGTTTTTCCAGTTTGTTCCGGAAAGTCAGAGCACTGTTCTGACCGGAGAACTGAGTGATTACAACGCTGCCCACATACAAGCCGCGGTTTCGAAATGCATCAATCAGTCGAAGTACATCAATATCATAAGTGATGCCCAGATCACCACGGACTTTATTCTTTTCAATATCACCAGCACTGATTACAATTACGATTTCTGCATGATCGGAAAGCTGCATCAGCATGCGAAGTTTGCTGTCGGGAGCAAAGCCAGGCAATACTCTGGCAGCGTGGTAATCATCAAAGAGTTTTCCGCCAAATTCAAGGTACAGTTTATTGTCAAACTGATTGATACGCTGACGAATGTGTTCGGACTGCATGGATAAATACTTGTCATTATCAAATCCTGTCTTCATTTTCTTTATGCCTTTCTTTTTTTACTTGATCACTTATTATTATCTGCTTTATCACACGAATTTAATTGTACCACAAAAACAGAGGAAAATTCCAGTATATGATGAGAAAATGTATGAATTTGTAAAGATTCCACAGAAACAGGAAGAAATTCATGAAAGTTTTAGAATTGTGTTGAGTTTTTCACGATCTTCTTATTGATTTCTTCAGATGCAATCCGTATAATATAGAAGACAGAATGAGGAGGAATAAGATGGATCAAAATCAAAATCGCAATCAGGATTCGAACAATAACGGATCCAAGAATAAACAATCCCTTCTGGTTCTTTTAATCTGTATTATGGTCAGTCTGTTTTGTATGAACATGTTGTCGCGAATGACAAGAAGCGTATCAACCGAGATTTCATACAGTGAATTTATTGAGTTGCTCGATCAGGGAAAGGTCCAGGAGGTAGTAATACAATCAGATGATCTTACAGTTACACTGAAACAGAGTGGAAGGTTAGGAAAAGAAACAAGAACAGTTGTTGCTACTGAAGATGAGAATGAGCTGACAAAGAGACTGGATCAGGCAGGTGTTGAATTTAAAAAGGAAAAACCGAATATGGCAGGGGAACTGCTCTATGCAATATTGAGTTTTGTTCTTCCGGTTGTGCTTATGTTTGGACTGTTCAGTCTTCTGTTTCGCCGTATGAATAAAAACGGTGGTATGATGGGCGGTGTTGGAAAAAGCAAAGCAAAGGCCTATGTACAGAAAGAAACCGGTGTTACTTTTAAGGATGTGGCAGGTCAGGATGAAGCAAAAGAATCACTTCAGGAAGTAGTAGATTTTCTGCATAATCCGGGGAAATATACGGAGATTGGAGCAAAACTTCCAAAAGGAGCATTGTTGGTAGGACCTCCGGGAACCGGTAAGACACTGCTTGCCAAGGCAGTAGCAGGAGAGGCACATGTGCCGTTTTTCTCACTTTCAGGTTCAGACTTTGTTGAGATGTTCGTAGGTGTAGGTGCTTCCCGTGTCAGAGATTTGTTTGAAGAAGCAAAGAAGAATGCTCCCTGTATAATATTTATTGATGAAGTGGATGCAATTGGTAAAACAAGGGATTCCCGCTTTGGGGGAAATGATGAAAGAGAGCAGACACTGAATCAGCTTCTGGCAGAAATGGATGGGTTTGATACATCCAAAGGATTGCTGATTCTTGCGGCAACCAACCGTCCGGAAGTATTGGATCCGGCATTGCTTCGACCGGGGCGTTTCGACAGGCGTGTAATCGTAGACAGACCGGATCTGAAAGGGCGCGTAAACATATTGAAAGTACATTCCAAGAATGTAGCGTTGGATGAAACAGTAGATCTGGAAGGAATTGCTCTCGCAACATCCGGTGCAGTAGGATCAGATCTGGCGAATATGATTAATGAAGCAGCTATTCTTGCGGTGAAGCAGGGAAGAAGAGCTGTGTCTCAGAAGGATCTGCTGGAGGCAGTGGAAGTGGTTCTTGTAGGGAAAGAGAAGAAAGACCGGATTTTAAGTGCGGAAGAACGTCGTATTGTATCTTATCATGAAGTAGGACATGCACTGGTAAGTGCTTTGCAGAAAGATTCGGAACCGGTTCAGAAAATTACCATTGTTCCACGTACCATGGGAGCATTGGGATATGTCATGCATGTTCCAGAAGAAGAAAAATATCTGAATACCAAGAAAGAACTGGAAGCTATGCTGGTGGGATACCTTGGTGGTCGTGCAGCAGAGGAAATTGTATTTGATACAGTTACCACAGGAGCTGCAAATGATATTGAGCAGGCTACGAAAGTTGCAAGAGCTATGATTACCCAGTATGGAATGTCTGAGCGTTTTGGACTGATGGGACTTGCGGAGACACAGAGCCAGTATCTGGATGGAAGAGCTGTTATGAATTGTGGTGATTCTACTGCAACAGAAATCGATCATGAGGTAATGAAACTTCTGAAAACTTCTTATGATGAGGCAAAACGGCTTCTGCGTGAGAACCGGGAGGCACTGGATAAAATTGCAGAATTCCTGATTCAGAAAGAAACGATTACAGGAAAAGAATTTATGAGGATTTTCAGGGAAATCAAAGGAGAACCGGTGGAAGCATAATGGTTCGATGATTCAAAGAAGTTATTGCAGAGTATATTTGCAGTAACTTCTTTTGCTTTATAAATACTGTTTCAGGAGGGAGAAATATGTTTGATATCGAAGAAGAATTAAAAAAACTTCCGGGAAAACCAGGAGTTTATATCATGCATGATGAAAGGGATACGATTATTTATGTAGGAAAAGCGATCAGTCTGAAAAACAGAGTCAGACAGTATTTTCAGAGTAGTCGGAATCTTGGAGTGAAAAAAGAGCAGATGGTGGAACAGATTGCCCGATTTGAATATATTGTTACGGATTCAGAATTGGAAGCTCTGGTTCTGGAATGCAATTTGATTAAAGAACATAGACCCAAATATAATACCATGTTGAAGGATGATAAAACCTATCCTTTTATTAAAGTTTCCGTTGGAGAAGATTATCCGAGAATCAGCATTGTAAGGCAGATGAAGAAAGACAAATCTAAATATTATGGCCCGTATACCAGTGGCATTGCAGTAAAAGACGTGGTGGAGCTTGCAAGAAAACTGTATCGTCTTCGCAGCTGCAGCCGAAATCTGCCAAAGGATATGGGGAAAGAGCGTCCTTGTCTGTATTATCAGATTCATCAGTGTGATGCGCCTTGTCAGGGATATATTACCAGAGAAAATTACAGAAGGAATGTAGAAAAATTGCTGGATTTCCTGAATGGAAATCATAAAGAAATTACAGAGGAACTGGAAAAAAAGATGCAAAAGGCTTCAGAAGAATTAAGATTTGAGGAGGCGGCTCAGTACAGAGATTTGATTCAGAGTGTGAAAAGAATCGGAGAACGACAGAAAATAACCGATCAGCATGGGGAGGATAAAGATGTAGTAGCAGTTGCACAGGATGGAGAAGATGCAGTTGCACAGGTGTTTTTTGTTCGCAGCGGTAAACTGATTGGAAGAGATCATTTCTTTCTTCATGTGGCAAAAGGGGACAGTCATGCAGCAATTCTGTCAAGTTTTCTGAAACAATTTTATTCAGGGACTCCTTTTATACCAAAAGAAATTATGATTCAGGAAGAAATAGAAGATCAGGAAGTCATTGCTCAGTGGCTGGAAGGAAAAAAAGGTAAGAAAGTATCTGTTCACGTACCGAAAAAAGGAACAAAAGAAAAACTGGTGGAACTTGCTATGCAAAATGCGGAACTGGTTCTGAGTCAGGACCGAGAGAGAATCAAACGGGAAGAAGGACGGACAATCGGGGCAGTAAAAGAGATTGCGGAGATTTTGGGACTTTCCGGTGCAGATCGAATGGAAGCGTATGATATTTCAAATATCAGTGGTTTTCAATCAGTAGGTTCCATGGTTGTCTATGAAAAAGGAAAGCCGAAAAAAAGTGATTACAGAAAATTTCGGATTAAGACAGTGAAAGGCGCCAATGATTATGCAAGTATGGAGGAAGTACTTACCAGGCGGTTTGTCCATGGACAGGAAAATCAGAATGAGGCAGTCGGAAGTTTTAACCGGTTTCCGGATCTTCTCCTTATGGATGGAGGAAAAGGACAGGTAAACATTGCTTTACAGGTACTGGAAAAACTGAATCTGTCCATACCAGTATGTGGTATGGTGAAAGATGACCGGCACAGAACAAGAGGATTATATTATAATAACCGTGAAATTCCTATAGACAGGAACAGCGAGGGCTTTAAACTGATTACACGAATTCAGGATGAGGCTCATCGGTTTGCTATTGAATATCACAGAGCACTCCGGAGCAAAGGCCAGGTCCATTCCGTACTCGACGATATTCCGGGTATTGGACCTGCAAGAAGAAAAGCACTTATGAAACATTTTATGGGAGCAGAGAATATCCGGCAGGCAAATGTGGAAGAATTGAAACAGATACCTTCTATGAATGAGAAGGCTGCCAGAGCGGTATTTGATTTTTTCCACGAAGGTGAAAATGTAGAATAGTTTTCTATCTATTATTGAACTTGTAAATGGCATATGATAAACTATTAACATAAGACTGAAAGATAAGGAGAGCATTGAAAATGAAAGGTGTAGAACTTAAAAAAATGATACAGGAATTGCGCCTGTATAATAAAACACCGGATATTGATATTTCCAGAAAACGAATCAACACACCGGATATTAACCGACCGGCTCTGCAGCTTACCGGATATCTGGAGCATTTTGAAAATGAACGTGTGCAGATTATCGGATATGTAGAATTTACATATCTGCTGCATCTGGAAAGAGAAGCAAAGATCAAAGCCTTTGAACGGTTTGTATCCAGTAAAATTCCCTGTGTGATCTTCAGTACAAAAACAGAACCGGATGAGGACATGATTACTCTTGCTGAAAAATATGATGTTCCCGTACTGGTAACGGAACAGACTACATCCACTTTTATGGCTGAGATAATTCGTTGGTTGAATGTACAGCTGGCACCGTGCATTTCCATTCATGGCGTATTGGTAGATGTATACGGCGAAGGTGTTCTGATTATGGGCGAAAGTGGGATCGGAAAGAGTGAAGCGGCTCTGGAGCTGATTAAAAGGGGACATCGTCTGGTCAGTGATGACGTGGTGGAAATCCGACGTGTCAGTGATGTGACTTTGGTAGGATCGGCACCGGATATTACCCGTCATTTTATTGAATTGCGTGGTATTGGAATTATTGATGTAAAGACTCTGTTCGGTGTAGAAAGTGTAAAAGATACTCAGTCTATTGACCTTGTTATTAAACTGGAAGAGTGGAACAAAGATAAAGAATATGACCGTCTTGGAATGGAAGAAGAATATACGGAATTCTTGGGGAATCGTATCGTGTGTCATTCTCTTCCAATTCGTCCTGGCAGAAATCTGGCTGTTATTGTTGAAGCAGCGGCAGTTAACCACAGACAGAAGAAGATGGGATATAATGCAGCACAGGAACTGTATCGTCGTGTACAGGAAAATATGTCTAAAAAGAGAAGAGAGGAAGATGAGTAATGGGAAAATGGTGTTTTGGAATTGATCTTGGAGGAACAACTGTAAAGTGTGCACTGTTTCAGGTTGATGGAACAGTTGTAGATAAATGGGAAATTGTGACACGTACAGAAAATAATGGAGATGCAATTCTTCCGGATATTGCAGATACTGTATTGAAAAAAATAGAAGAAAAAGGAATTGAAAAAGCAGAAGTTGCAGGTCTTGGAATCGGTGTTCCTGGACCGGTAGAAGAATCCGGTGAAATTCCATATGCAGTAAACCTTCATTGGGGACGTAAAAATATTGAAAAAGAATTAAGTGATATGACCGGTCTGGCTGTAAAAGCTGGAAATGATGCCAATGTAGCTGCACTTGGTGAAATGTGGAAAGGCGGCGGTCAGGGAGCAAAAAATCTGATTCTTGTTACATTAGGAACTGGTGTAGGCGGCGGAATTATTGTGAATGAAAAAATTCTCACAGGTTCTCATGGAGCAGGCGGAGAAATTGGACATGCTAATGTAGGAAAAGGTGAGACAGAAGCATGCAACTGTGGAAATAAAGGATGTCTGGAACAGTATGCATCTGCAACTGGAATTGCTCGTCTGGCAAGAATGACAATAGAAAGTGAAAAAGGAGAATCTGTTCTTCGTTCAGTTGAAAAAGTAACAGCAAAAGATGTTTTTGATGCTTATAAAGAAGGTGATAACCTTGCAGAAAAAATTGTAGAAAAATTTGCGTCTTATCTTGGAAATGCACTGGCAATCTTTGCCTGTGTTACAGATCCGGATGTATTTGTTATTGGTGGTGGAGTGTCCAAAGCAGGACAGCCCCTGATTGACTGTATTGAAAAACATTATAAAGAATGCGCATTCCCGGCATGTAAAGAAACACCGATTAAATTGGCTACTCTGGGAAATGATGCAGGTATTTATGGTGCTGCAAAACTGATTCTCAGTAAATAAAGGTTTAGAGCGGAAGCGAAAAAAGCAAAAAAGAAGTTCCTGTAAAAGAATTCTTTTACAGGAACTTCTTTTTTGCGTCATGTTACTCGTGATTGTCGTCTTCGTGCTGGTTATTACCTTCTCCTTCGGATTCGGAATTATTTTCATTTTCATGACTGGATGAGTCTTGATCGGAATGTTCATCGGAAGGAGGTGCCTCACCGGTATTTTGTGTGTCTCCCTGATTCTGGGAGGCTTCATCATTGGTATCACTGTTTTCAGTGGTGTCCTTCTTCTCTTCGTCAGAGTCCTCAGAAGGTTTGCTTTCTGAATACCAGGAACGTGAATAATGCTTAGTACAACGTTTGGTTGGGATATCAGCTGTGTCAAACAAATCTGTGACAGTAGGGCATCCGTAAGTTGGAAGAAGACCGGTTTCGCTGCATACGGTTGCTGTTTCTACAGTTGCTGGTTTTTCAAATTCCGTGTCAGGAAGATTTTCATGAATCCGTGTCATGATTTTGTTCCATAAAGTCTGATGGTAAATACGATAAGTTCCGGACTCCGGAATTTTCGTGTTATCGTCGTAGCCGGACCATACACCGCAGGTATAATAAGGAGTATAGCCAACGAACCATACGTCATTGTAGGTATCTGTGGTACCTGTTTTACCGGCTACATGCATGTTAGACAGCTGAAGTCTTGTACCGGTTCCACGTTCTACAACATCTTCCATAGCACTGGTCAGCATGTAAGCAGTACTTGGTTTGATTACTTTGCGCTTTTCCGGTGTATTGTCGATTACTACATTTCCATC
This sequence comes from Blautia sp., assembly GCA_051880075.1. Classification (GTDB taxonomy): domain Bacteria; phylum Bacillota; class Clostridia; order Lachnospirales; family Lachnospiraceae; genus Blautia. Next base: position 40,795 of record JBJENG010000044.1, read on the forward strand.
TTCGTCAAGAATTTTTGTGAAAAACATTGGTTTGATATAAGTACCTTCATTCGCGATTGCAGCGTAGGCACCGGTCAGTTCAAGGTTGCTGACACCACGGGTAATACCACCCAGAGCAGTAGGTTGCTGAATGTCCGAAAAAATCTGTCCGTCAATACTGATACTGTCATATACAGTAGTAAATCCATATTTTTTCAGGTATTCATATGCGAGCTGAGGGGTTACATCAGTAATACACTGAACAGCTACCGTGTTGATAGAATATACGATTGCTTCACGAATGGTTGTCTCTCCACGGTAAGAACGGCTTGCGTTGTTTACAGGGGTACCGTCAGCATATTCTGTAGGTTTATCTACATAAGTAGTTCCCAGTGACATATCACATTCGTCCAGAGCCGGTGAATAGGTGGAAACAATTTTAAAAGTAGAACCGGGCTGTCTTAAGGTAGAGGTCGCACGATTCAGAGAAAGACTGCTGGTTTTTTCACCACGTCCTCCTACAATAGCTTTTACATAACCCGTATGCTGATCCATGATCACGAGAGAAGACTGAGGCTGTGGAGCCATGTTAATGGTTTCGCCGATCACCTGAGAACCGTCATAAGTGACGGCTGCTTTATAGGTATCAATATAGGACTGAGCTTGTTCCGGACTGTCAAACAACAGATCAAAACTCTGACCTTCCTGTTCCTTAAAATAACTCTGCATCATTTCTTTGCTGAAGTTTTCTTCTGTTCCGTTAGGACGCTGAATAGTCAATGCATAATCCAGTTCTACCTGAGCACCTGCCGGAAAATTTTCAGGGTTTGCATATTCCTCGTCACAGATCTGCTGAATATCCGGATCCTGTGTGGAATAGATGCGCAGGCCGCCGCTGTACAGAGCATTATAAGCCTGCTGGTCGGAATATCCTTTTTGTGTTTTCAGCGCATTGATCACCTGTTTTGTTAATTCATCAATGAAATAACTGTAGGTAGTGTCTTCCTGAGAAGCCTCCGCTTCTACCTGCTGAATTCTGTCATAGACATTGTCAGAGATACATTCGTCATATTGTTCCTGTGTAATATAATCCTGATCCAGCATATGATCCAGGACATCTTTGCGTCTGCTGGCATTTTCCTCAGGATTTATTGCGGGATTGTAAAGCGTGGGGTTCTGGCTGATTCCTGCCAGAACAGTACATTCAGAAAGGGTCAGTTCGCTCACATCTTTATTAAAATAACCGTGAGCAGCAGCTTGTACACCATAATTTCCGTCCCCCAGATTGATGGTGTTCAGGTAGTTTTCCAAAATAATATCTTTGTCTTTCAGTTCTTTTTCCAACTGAATGGCCAGGTATTGTTCTTGAAATTTTCGCTTGAATCGTTCAATCTTGGATTCATTTGTCCAATTGGTGAATACGTTGTTTTTCAGCAACTGCTGTGTAATAGTACTTGCACCTTCTGAAAAATGAAAACCGTTGGTTATGCCTTTTACACCGGCACGGATAATACCGCGGATATCAATTCCGTTATGCTCATAAAAACGCTCATCTTCAATTGCTACAACTGCATGCTGAAGATTCAGAGGAATCTGCTCGAGAGATACAGGCATGCGGTTGGAATTGGGGGCAGTGAGCTTCTGCATCTGATTGCCTTCTGAATCATATACGAAGGTTGCGGAACCAATGGGCATAATGTTGACATCATCAATATCAGGTGCGTCATCCAACAATCCGTTGACAGCGCCCAGGCATACGCAGGTACTGATTGTGATAACAGCAATCAGTGAAATGAAGATAATGCGGATAACAGAAACGTGAGCCTTTTTTCCGAGCATGGCAGAATGGGAAGAAAGAGCATTGCGTTTCTTATCTGTCGCACGTTTTCCAAAGTTCATGTAATTTGCCTCCTTTACGGCTTCATTATAGCAAAAGCATTGTGTGAAATAAAGCCTAACTTGATAAAATTCATATTTTTTCATTGTTTTTATTTCTTTGCACCTGCTAATTTCTGTGGTATGATGAAGAAAATCAAAAATAACATGCCAGGGAGGGACAATATGCTGGAAGAATACAGAACGATTTACCAGGGAGGAGAGGGAGAATTGATTGAAAAGAAGTCCCGTTTTATTGCTACAGTCAGACTGGTAAAGACAGAGGAAGAAGCCCTTGCTTTCATAGAAGAAATGAGAAAAAAATACTGGAATGCAACGCATAACTGTTTTGCATATGTAATTGGTGAAAGAAAAGAAATCATGCGGTGCAGTGATGACGGAGAACCACAGGGAACCGCAGGAAAACCTATGCTGGATGTATTGCTTGGGGAGGAACTGTATAACACGGCAGTGGTAGTTACCAGGTACTTTGGCGGGACATTGCTTGGAACAGGGGGACTGGTGCGAGCATATGCCAAATCTGTACAGGAAGGTCTTACTTGCAGTAAAGTTATTACAAAATATCTTGGATCCTGTATAGAAGTAGGAACGGATTATAATGGAGTAGGGAAACTCCAGTATCTGTTCGGACAGAGAAAGATACCTGTTCTGGATGCGCAATATACGGAAGATGTAAAATTTCAGATTCTGGTGAAAAAATCAATGGAGGAGGAAATCAAAAAAGCCGTGACAGAAGCTACAAATGGAAAAGCATCTGTCACGGTTTTGAAAGAACTTTACTATACTCTTCTGGATGGAGAGGTGCTTACATTTGATGATTAATTTGACGATCAGAAAGTTTCCGGTTCCGGATAATCCACACCGAAGGTTTCTACAGTCATGTTTTTGATCATCTGAGGTTCCAGAGGGCGGTCGCTGTAGTCAGTGGTTGTTTCTGCGATCTTATTTACCACATCCATACCTTCAGTAACCTTTCCGAATGCTGCATACTGACCGTCCAGATGTGGGGAGGTTTCGTGCATGATGAAGAACTGGCTTCCCGCTGAGTTCGGATTCATTGCACGGGCCATGGAGAGTACACCCGGAGTATGTTTTAAATCGTTGGCAAATCCGTTATAGGAAAATTCACCTTTGATTGAATATCCTGGGCCGCCCATACCGGTTCCCTGAGGACATCCGCCCTGAATCATGAAACCGCGGATCACTCTGTGAAAAACAAGTCCATCGTAGAATCCTTTTTTTACAAGACTGATGAAATTGTTTACAGTGTTTGGGGCAACATCCGGATACAGCTCGGCCTTCATGACGTCGCCATTTGCCATTGTTATTGTAACAATTGGATTAGACATAACTTAAAATCTCCTTTTATGATTTATTTTGTTTAAACGTTTGCGTCAGTCCGACTGACATCTTCTGAATATTATAAACTGTAAAAATAAAAGGTGCAAGCCATAATTTTCTGTGATATACTATAGCATGTTTAACATAAAATCAATCGCTACGAAAGCAGGGAGCCATATGATAATAGAAACAAACAGTGCAGGAGAAACCTTTGAGTTGGGGCAGAAAATAGGCCGTGAGGCAAAGCCGGGACAAATTTATACGCTGGATGGAGATCTTGGTACAGGAAAAACTGTTTTTACCCAGGGGGTAGCCAGTGGACTTGGGATTACAGAACCGGTAAACAGTCCTACATTTACGATTGTACAGCAGTATGAGGGAGGAACACTGCCTTTTTACCATTTTGATGTCTATCGAATTGGTGATGTTGAAGAGATGGAAGAAATCGGATACGATGATTATTTCTTTGGACAGGGAATCTGTCTGATTGAATGGGCCCAGTTGATTGAAGAATTGCTTCCGGAATCTGTGATATCCATAAAAATAGAAAAAAATCCTGCAAAAGGATTTGATTACAGAAAGATAATCATTGAAGGAAAGGAATGATAGAAGAATGAAAATATTGGCAATTGACAGTTCAGGTCTGGTTGCATCCGTGGCAGTTGTGGAAGATGATGTACTGATTGCAGAATACACCATGAATTATAAAAAGACCCATTCACAGACATTGATGCCTATGTTGGAAGAAGTGAAAAAGGTTATATCACTGGATCTTTCCTCTATAGACGCCATTGCTGTGGCAGCAGGTCCAGGTTCTTTTACAGGGCTTCGGATCGGTTCTGCTACTGCAAAAGGACTCGGTCTGGCTCTTGATAAACCATTAATCGGAGTTCCAACAGTGGATGCATTGGCATATAATTTGTATGATACAGGAGATCATACGTTGATCTGTCCGATTATGGATGCAAGAAGGCAACAAGTTTATACAGGATTATATCGATTTGAAAATCACAGTCTGAAAACGGTAAAAGAACAGGAAGCATTGCCAGTCGCGGAACTTCTGAAAGAAGTGAATGAGAGAGGAGAAACAGTTATATTCTTAGGAGATGGAGTACCGGTGTATAAAGAAATTATTCAGGAACAGTGCAGAGTACCATACTCTTTTGCACCGGCTCATTTGAACAGACAGCGGGCAGGAGCAGTCGCTTCTCTTGCAGAAAAATATTTTCTGGAGGGAAAACTGGAAACGGCGGCGGAACATAAACCGGAGTATTTGCGGATGTCTCAGGCAGAAAGAGAGCGGGCAGCCTGTATGAAAGGAGAAAAGAAAAATTAGCTGAAATGTGTACCGTGAATGTAAGAATCATGACTATGGACGATGTGCAGGAAGCAGCTGTAATTGAGAGAGAAAATTTTTCAAAACCCTGGAAGGAGAAGGATTTTGCAGATGCTGTCAACTCTTCCAATGCATTATATCTGACTGCAGAGATGGGAAATGAAATTGTAGGATATGCAGGAATGTGGATTGCACTGGATGAAGGGGAAATTACAAATGTTTCTGTAAAAAAGAACAGATGGGGATGTGCAATAGGGAAAAAATTGATGGAAACACTGGAAAAAGAAGGAGGAAAAGCGGGGGTTAAAGCTTTCTTTCTGGAAGTAAGAAAGAGCAATGAAAGAGCCAGAAATTTGTATAAAAGATGTGGATTTCAAGAAACTGGCGTACGTAGGAATTTTTATGAATCACCGGTAGAAGATGGAATTGTAATGTGCAAAAGATAGCAGAAGTGCTATCTTTTTCTATATATGCAGAGAAATTCCACTGGGATTTTAGTGTCGCATTTAGTATAATTCATATGACATCAAAAACCATGGGGGATTTTGGAGGATAAGAAATGCGAAAATATACGAATCAGAAAAATTCAGAATTAACAGAAATATATTGTAACCGATGCGGAAAGAAGATACGTCTGGAAGATGGAAGGATCGAAGAAGGGATATTCCATGGGAAAGTCACCTGGGGATATTTTTCCGGGAAAGATATGGAACGGCATGAATTCGATTTGTGTGAAGACTGTTACGATGCAGTGGTACATGAATTTCAAATTCCTGTGGACAGGAAAATTGAAAATGAATTGTTGTAGCTCCAATAAATGTGTGCTAAGATAGAAACGCAGTAATACTGTAAAAACATATAGAAATGGGGAAATAACAGATGCTTGATGTATGTCTGTTGGGAACCGGAGGTATGATGCCGCTGCCGCGGAGAAAGCTGACCTCTTTGATGACCCGTTATAATGGAAGTAATTTAATGATCGACTGCGGAGAAGGTACACAGGTTGCAGTGAAAGAAAAAGGCTGGAGTTTCAAGCCTATAGACATTATTTGTTTTACACATTATCATGCAGATCATATCAGTGGACTGCCAGGGCTGCTTCTGACAATGGGGAATGCGGAGCGGACAGAACCTTTGACTTTGATCGGACCAAAGGGGCTGGTACGGGTGGTTTCTGCATTGCGTGTAATTGCACCGGAACTGCCTTTTGAAATTCAGTGTATAGAATTGACAAAGCAAGAGGAATATCTGGAACGGAACGGTTATCATATTACCGCATATCGTGTCAACCATAATGTGCTTTGTTATGGTTATACAATAGAGATAAAAAGAGCCGGAAAATTTGATGCATCCAGAGCAAAAGAACAGGGGATACCGCTGAAATACTGGAATCCCCTTCAAAAAGGACAGATTGTGGAGGCGGATGGTGTTACCTATACACCGGATATGGTGCTTGGGCCTGAAAGAAAGGGATTAAAACTTACGTATACCACAGATACAAGACCGGTAAAAGCCATAGAAGAGCACGCAGTCGGGTCAGATTTGTTTATCTGTGAGGGTATGTATGGGGAACAGGATAAAGAAGAAAAAGCAAAAGCACATAAGCATATGACTTTTGCAGAAGCGGCTACTCTTGCAAGAAACGCACAGGTAAAGGAATTGTGGCTGACGCATTACAGTCCTTCTCTGGTAAGGCCAGAAGAAGCGCTTGGAGAGGCAACAAAGATATTCCCAAACACAATTGCAGCAAAAGACAGGCAATCTGTGGAATTGCAGTTTGAGGAGTGAAGAAAAGAAGAAACAGCAGAATTTAGGGAGACGAAAAATGGAAAATGTAAAAAAAGATGTGCTCATTCTGGCAATAGAAAGTTCCTGTGATGAGACTGCAGCGTCTGTTGTAAAAAACGGACGTACAGTTCTGTCTAATATTATTTCATCACAAATTGATCTGCATAAACTTTACGGTGGAGTTGTACCTGAAATTGCATCCAGAAAGCATATTGAAAAAATTAATCAGGTGATTGAAGAAGCCTTGAAAGAGGCAAAAGTTACACTGGATGACCTGGATGCGATTGGAGTTACTTATGGCCCGGGACTTGTGGGTGCCCTTCTTGTAGGTGTTGCAGAAGCAAAAGCGATCAGTTTTGCAAAAAATCTGCCTCTGGTAGGAGTACACCACATTGAAGGACATATTTCTGCCAATTATATTGAACATCCGGATTTGGAACCGCCATTTCTTTGTCTTGTGGTTTCCGGAGGGCATACACATCTGGTTGTTGTGAAAGATTACGGGGAATTTGAAATTTTGGGACGTACAAGAGATGATGCGGCCGGAGAAGCTTTTGACAAAGTGGCGCGTGCCATCGGGCTTGGATATCCGGGAGGTCCCAAAATAGACAAACTGTCTGCAGAAGGAAATGCCTGTGCTTTCGATTTTCCGAAAGCGAAAGTGGCAGATTCACCGTATGATTTCAGTTTCAGCGGCGTAAAATCGGCAGTATTGAATCATTTAAATAAGTGTAAAATGCAGGGAGAAGAAATCGTTGCAGCGGATGTTGCGGCTTCTTTTCAGCGTTGTGTAGTGGAGGTACTGGTAGAACATGCTATTGCAGCAGCAAAAGACTATAAAATCCGTAAGCTGGCCATTGCAGGAGGAGTAGCATCAAACAACGGTCTTCGGAAGGCAATGGAAAAAGCATGCAGGGAGAATGGAATAGAGTTTTATCGTCCTTCTCCTGTTTTCTGTACAGACAATGCGGCAATGATCGGAGTTGCGGCTTATTATGAATATCTGAAAGGTACACGTCATGGTATGGATTTGAATGCGGTTCCGAATCTGAGATTGGGTGAGCGATAATTAGGAGAGAAAACAGATATGAAATGTACGGCGATCGTACTGGCAGCAGGTCAGGGGAAGAGAATGAAAAGTAAAGTACAGAAACAGTTTCTTAAATTGAAAGGGAAACCAATTCTGTACTATAGCCTTGCATGCTTTGAAAAAAGCAAAGAAATACAGGAAATCCTTGTTGTGACAGGGGAAGAAAGTATAGATTTTGTTAAACGGGAAATTATAGAAGTCTACGGATTTCATAAAGTCAAAGCAGTGATTGCAGGCGGTAAAGAAAGATACGATTCGGTATATAATGGGCTTCGTGCCTGTGAAGATTGCGATTATGTTTTTATTCATGATGGGGCGAGACCTTTTATAACAGAAGAAATAATAAAAAGAGGAAAAGATGCGGTATTGGAATATGGGGCATGTACAGTAGGAATGCCTTCAAAAGATACGGTAAAACTTGCAGATTCCAATGGGATGGTTGTATCTACTCCCAACAGAAATCTGGTATGGAATATTCAGACGCCACAGGTTTTCTGCTACAAGGAAATAAGAAAGGCTCATGAAGAAGCCAGAACAAGGGATATGTCCGGGATTACAGATGATGCAATGGTAATGGAAGAATATGGAAGTCTGAAAATTAAACTGGTAGAAGGATCTTATGAAAATATAAAAATTACAACACCAGAGGATATTTTAATGGCTGAAAAGCTACTGGAAAAAAATGTTGAAAAAAATTGAAAAAAATTTAAAAAGGTTATTGACATTTCGTTTAAAAGGTGATAGGATATCACTTGTCGCTGAGCGATAACAAAATAATAAATACGGAGAGATATCGAAGTGGTCATAACGAGGCGGTCTTGAAAACCGTTTGTCCGCAAGGGCGCG
>JBJENG010000045.1:0-2348 GCA_051880075.1 Blautia sp.
ACGAATATCTTTCAGGATGTTGCTGATTGCCATCCAATCACTTCCTTTAACTTTATTATTGTTTCAACAGCCGGTTTGAATGGCACGGACTGTATTACGATTATTGAAAACCGGGGATGTCGGAAGCATCACACTTGCCGACAACTTTGCCGAATATTTTAAAAGAGTCCGATTCCTGAATTGCGATAGGCTTGTATTTTTTATTCAGGGAGATCAGGAATAATCCATCCGATTCATCATGGAGTTTTTTGATGTAGGCATCTCCATTGAGATAGAAAATACCAACCTCTCCATTGCAAATGCTGTCTTTTTGTTGAATCCATGCAATTTCCCCGTTGTGGTATTCCGGTTCCATACTGTCTCCGGATATCCGGACTCCGAAGTCTGCATTGTCCGGGGCAAGATCGCCAACTTCATAAGATTCTTTTGGCGCATCTGTCAGGAAATTACCGGTACCTGCAGAAACTGCATCTCCGAAGATATCCATAAAAATTTCTTTTTTACGGAAAGGAATAATGTTTGCAACTACCGGTTCAAACAAGCCGGAGGCTTTTAGTATTTTTGCGTAGTCTTTTATCTTTTCTTTACCTTCCTGATTCAGACCGTCCATTACACTGTATGGATTATTCCCGAAATAAGCATCATAAATATCTTCAATATCCAACAATTTACAGAGAGTCAGAAAAACATGCAGTCCTGGTTCTCGTGCATCCGTCTCCCATTTGGAGATTGCCTTCGCTGTAACGTCAATGCCCTGCTGTGAAAGTAATTCTGCAAGTTCTGGCTGCGAAAGCCCTTTCTTTTTTCTGTTTTCTGCAATAATCCTGCCAATAGAACGCATATATTCGCCTCATTTCTATGAAATTCCGTTAGATTCTTATAGATGCATTATACAGCACAAATACAACAAAATCAAGAGAAATCTCCGAAACGTAGATAATACAACCAAAATGTCAGTTGACTATCTCCATAATGTCGGTTTATACTAACCATGCAAGGAATGATAAGAAAGCCGGACGGAGGTGAGAACAGGATGGGTGACAGGACAATTTTACATAGTGATATGAATTGTTTTTATGCCAGCGTAGAAATGCTGCATCATCCGGAACTGGAGGGAAAGCCACTTGCTGTAGGCGGCGATCCGGAAGCAAGACATGGTATTGTGTTGACGGCAAATTATATTGCGAAGAAATGCGGGGTAAAAACAGGAATGGCACTCTGGCAGGCAAAACAGGCTTGTCCGGAAATCATTTTTGTGCCGCCGAGGATGGATCTGTATTTGAGATTCTCCAGTATGGCGAGAGAAATCTATTCAGAGTATACAGACAAAATTGAGCCGTATGGAATAGATGAAGGATGGCTGGATGTGACAGAAAGCAGCAGCATCAAAGGTGATGGAATGAAGATCGCCCAGGAAATCAGTGACCGGATTAAGTACGAACTTGGTATTACCGTGAGTATTGGTATTTCCTGGAACAAGATATTCGCAAAACTTGGCTCTGATTATAAAAAGCCGGATGCCATCACACAGTTTCATCGTGGCAATTACAAGGAAATCGTCTGGGGGCTTCCAGTGTCAGATTTACTGTATGTTGGCAGGCAGACAAACAAGAAATTGAAGAAACTGGGGATCCATACCATTGGCCAGCTGGCACAGACAGATGAAAAGCTGCTGGACAGCCATTTTGGAAAAATTGGTCTGGTGTTATGGGCATTTGCAAATGGATATGACTCGGATCCGGTTTGTACGGAAGGATATGAAGCTCCGGTCAAGTCCATTGGAAACAGTACAACGACACCGAGAGACCTGGAAACAGATCTGGATGTGTGGATCATTCTGATGGCATTATCGGAAAGTGTATCTGCCAGATTACGGAAACATGGTTTCAAATGTAATGTGGTGGAAATATCAATCCGGGACAACGGGCTGAACAGCATCACAAGGCAGATGCATATCAGCCAGCCAACGAATATTACGGATGAAATTGTAAAAGCAGCATTTGAATTATTTAAGAAACATTACAGATGGGAGCATCCGATACGGAGCCTTGGCGTGAGGGGGTCTGATCTGGTAATGGAAGATATTCCGGTTCAGCTTGATCTATTTGATAATCAGGAGAAACGGGAAAAATTAGAAAGGCTGGATCGGGCTGTGGATGAGATCAGACGGCGGTTTGGATATTTCAGCATACAGCGGGCAGCAATGTACCAGGATAAAGTCTTATCCCACTTGGACGCCGGTACACATACGGTCCATCCTCACAGTTATTTTCATGGATAATGGGAGGGATAGATTTGAAACAGACATTAACCAGAAAACAGGAAGAAAGCTATCAGTGCATTGTAAG
>JBJENG010000046.1:0-11424 GCA_051880075.1 Blautia sp.
AGGCGTTGTGGCAACGCCTATGAGAATACGTGTGGCCTAATGAATGGTCACGCGCAGTTCTCATGAAGCCCCCACTTCAAACTTTTGTTAAGTGGCGGGTAGTTCACTAACAATCCTTATTTGTAAAGCAAGATTCTCTTTCATACATATAGTATAGATAATACAGAAAAAATCGTCAAGGTGTTTCGAACATATTTTCGATTTTATGTTTTTAAAAAATATAGTGGCTGTATCCAGCCACTATACGTCGCCAAGCGCATGAAAGTTATCATTCGAATTCCTATTTATCCTTTTTCATGCACCTCAGTATTTTTCCGCACATTTCCCTGCATCTGCACCGGACGGAATGTTTCATCACTCGGAATATCCCCCACATTCCCGACTCCACATCCCATCCAAAGCTTCCTGAGCGATACAGATAGTCTCCAGGACAGGACGCACCGTCTTTCAATTCCATATCAAATCGATTTCCAATACTGATACCTCCCTGAATGGGAATTTCTCTGGACAGTGCATCTTTTGGCTGCTCTCGCCAAAGATGTCCGTGTATAGTCAACGACACATTCCTTGGTTTATCTGCAGGCATCATGGTACGGAAAATTACCCGTTCTCCCGGATATGCCTTCCATATGGGAGTAGACGGATCTCCGTGTACTTTGCTGCTGAATACTTTCCATACTCTTTCATCCCTCATAAGCCGATTTGCAAACCGCTCCGACCGGTAATTATATCCCTTCTCTCCCGTATCTTCCGGATCCACCGTATCTTCTCCTCCTGCTGCAGTTTCAATCAGATTTCCGTTTTTATCCAGAAGCCGGATTCCATTCTGAATAAAAAGAACGTATTCTCGAAAAGCTTCTATTCCAGGTGCCGTTATGACTGCCTGCTCTGCAAAAGGATTTTTCTTCTTTGTAAAATTTTCATACCATTCTGCACCTGCCGGCTCAATGATAACCGCTCCAAACAAACCATGATATCTGTGATTGCGCATATCCCCAAAAGACTGCAGAATACATGCACCATATTCCCGATCTGCCTTCCATAAGTAGCGCTTGCTTTCACCGATTCCCACGGTCTGTTCTCTGGCATTATATCCCACATTGATTCCCGAATCGCTGACCGGATCATATTGCAGGAACTGAGGATTCAGGGAAACTCTACTGGACGGTTTATGCTTCACGTCAAGAGGTACCCGCGGATACTCATAATAAGGCACCAAATGCTCCGGGCTCCACACGTTATGCAGAATAACTTCCAGCCAGTCTCCCGCATTTGCCCGAAGAATCAAAGGTTTTGGCTGATATTTCCCGGTCATGACCAGATCCACATCCTCCAGCGGAACAAAAACCAGCCCATCCGGATCATGATCCCCATATCGATTGTAAACCAACTCTGTCTGTACTGCAGCAATTTCGTAGTGTCTCACTATATCATCTTTCCCTGGACAAGGAGGAAGGGGGAGGATTCTGTTTTTCCCACGGCAAAGAGGTTTCAATGATTTTCGATATTTATCATAAACACGGATAATTCCCCAGAGTCCCAGCCATGCATCATCAATTCCTCCAAAATAATACAGATAATCTCCTGCCTGATATTGTTCTTTTATATTCAGATTAAATGCTTCCGAAACACCAATAGTCTGGGATGCAGCCAGTGGAGAATGGGGATCTGCCAATTCTTTGCGCCACGACATTCCGGTAATATTAAATACATGCTGTTCCTCATGTGCCCCATCTACCAGCCGAATCATCAGTTCATCCCCCGGATAAGTTTCCAGCAAAGGCGTTGCCGGATCTCCATGTACAAAAGAGCTGAATATATATGCCGGATCTTCATGTCGCCTCAGTCTCTCCCTCATAGGCTCCGCCCGGTAATTGATTCCCATTACTCCAGGATCATCATGAGAACCTGGAACCTTCGGCGGATTTAAAGGTTTTCCATCCTTATCAAACAGAAATGCAAAATCATGAACAAACAATGCAAATTCCCGAAATGAGCTGCCATCTCTTCTTCGTATCACTGCCCGCGTTCCAAAATGCAATTCCTTTCCGCTACGTATATTATGGAAAGTAGCCCCTGCCTCCTCAATAAGCAAGGCACCGAACATACCATGAAGCTGATGAGCATTTGCAAACAAATGATCATGGAAAAATACTGTGCGAAGCTCCTTTTCCGCAAAAAATCGTTCCACCAATGTTTCATATTTCCGTGCTCCTGCTATATTATTCCATCCATTAGCGGCCCCATCGGATGTGATTGTATCAAATTTTACCAAATGTACATGATGCCCAACAATATCGGTCTTTGTTCTCAGCTGAAATACATTCTCCTCCAGAAATTCCGGGAGAAGGTTTGTAGTTCGCAGTTCAATACAGTCTCCTGCATTAGCACGAATAACCAATGGTTCTACCCGGATTTTTCCCTCTTCTACTTTATGAATATAAGCATCTAATCCTCCATGCCTCTCCAGTTCCTCTTTCAGAACAAAGAAACGACCTTCCGGATCATGCCATCCATATTTATTGTATATAATTTTTGCCTGTACCAGTGCAATCTCAAACACTTTGACTTTGTCACAATTTCCTGGCAAATCACATCCCGGACATGTTTTTTCTACATTTTTCACCTGGCATTCTTTCCCTGTCTTCACCGTATGACAAGGACAAGTATCCGTATACAATGCTCCGGGTGCTGCGTGTTTTACAAAATTTACTTGTTCCAGCAGGGAGGGACATACTGTGGTTTTTCCTTCCTTATCCAATACTCCGCAGGGAGGCTGGAGCGGCGGCTTACCTGCTTCTCCATTAATAAAATTGGGGTATCCAGGATGAAGTTTATCTTTTGGGGGAGGACATTTTCTGTCTTTCAACGGCTCCAGTGCAGGTATCAAAGTTCCGTCAGGAAGCTTTCCGCTGCCATCCTCCAGACGATCGTGAATTCTCCACAAGGTCCACATTCCTTCATGAAAATGGGGATACAGATGACAATGAAAAATCACATCACCAATCACTCCGTTTTTACTTCCTGCTCCATACAGAATATCCAGTGTATAACATTCCTGAGGACTGATCGTTATAGAGTCAAGGATTGTAGACACCGGATTATCCGGTTCCAGTCTCCATTGATGATTATGCAGATGAAATACATGGGTCTCTTTGATTCCTCCATGAACCAGCCGGATTTTTGCAGGATCTCCTACATAAGCTCTGAGAATGGGCGGTGCAGGATCCCCATATACCCAGGAACTCATTGATATGTCCTCTCCGGAATCTGACGGATCATGAGTCAAAGGCATTCTGTTTCTCATAGGTTCGGAACGGTAGCTGATGGCTGTAGTTGACGATGGCAGTCCTGTTCTGTGATCCATCGGCGTATTTCCATCTTTATCAAGAATCTCAAGCTCATCATGGAAAAATACCGTATATTCCCGAAAAGCTGGTTCTCCCGATGGATAAATATCTGCCATCAGACCACTTTCCAGCTCTTCTCCTGTCTCCGGATGAAACCATTTTGCCTCCGGCGGCTCTACGATTATCGCCCCAAAAAGACCATGAACATTCGTTGCCTCTTCGCTGCTTCTGGCATCTGCCATGTCATGAAAAAGAAATACCCCTTCCGTATTTGCATACCAGGTATACAAAATTTCTTTGTCTGTTGTACTGTCCCAATTAAAACCGGTACTGGTACCATCAGAGGTTTCCACATCATATCTCAGTCCCTGTACATGAATGGAAAGTCTTCTGTTCAATCGGTTTCGAAAACATACCTTCACAATATCTCCACGGTTTGCACGAATTACCAGGGGCTGAATTGCCTCATAAGGCTGCGGAGGCGTCTGATGAAATCTGCGGATTGCCTCTTCCCGTATCCTCTGAGCATCCTTTTCCAACACATATATAAGCCCATTGGGATCATAATCTCCGTACTTGTTATATACAACAGGAGTCTGAATTGCCTCTATTTTGAAATAACGGGTTTTACATCTGCAGGGATACTGACATAATTCCATATACTATTTTCCTTTCTTCCCACATATATTATATTTGGGTTCTTTTTATAGTATATGTGCCAGTTCAATATCCGTGTGACAGATGTTTATATCGTATATACAACCTCATACTCTCCGGAACCTGCTTTTCCTCTGAACTGTCCGTTTTCTTTCACAAACTGCACTTCCTGATCTTCAACAGGAACTGCACCTTCTTCCAGTATAATGGTAGCTTCTGTGTTCACTGGTATCCTGATATTAAGGATAACTTTATCCTGTTTACGATTCCACCGACTTACAATAAGTCCATGGACACTTTCATAAGTCCCTTCCGCACAGGTAAGATTTCCTCCCGTATGTGGCTGAATCATAAAATGTTTATATCCCGGTGCGTCCGGATCTGCTTCAATTCCCGCCACTACACGATACAGCCACTCACCAATGGCTCCGTATGCATAATGGTTGAAGGAATTCATATCCGGACTCCACATGGTTCCGTCCGGCTTCATTCCGTCCCAGTGTTCCCATACAGTAGTTGCTCCCATTTTTACCTGATAAAGCCAGGAGGGAAAATCCTCTTTCAGAAGAAGCTCATATGCTTCTTTTGTACATCCGTTCTCACTTAATACATGACAAAAATAAGGAGTTCCCAAAAATCCGGTCACAAGATGACCATCCTGTTCTTTCAGCAGTTCCAGCAAATCTTTTGTGATTGTTTTTTTATCCTTTTCCGGAACCAGATCAAAATGTAGGGTAACAATCTGTGCTGTCTGTGTTCTTACAGTCAGATGTCCGCCTTCTCCTACAAAATGACGGTAATAACTATTCTTTATCTCTTCTGCCAGACATCCATATTTTTCCTGATCTTCCTTATGTCCTGCAGCACCGGCCATTTTCGAAAAAAGTTCTGCAGACCAGGCATAGTATGCAGTACAGATCAATTCATCCGGTGTGGCCCCAAAATAGCTTCCTTCTTCTGCGTCCAATGCCACCCAGTCTCCAAACTGTCTGCCCAATTTCCATATGCCATCCTCTGCATGAACCGTCATAAAGTCGATCCAGCCCTTCATGCTTTCATACTGTTCCTCTATAATCCGGGTATCTCCGTAAATCAGATACAGATTCCATGGAATAATCACTGCTGCATCCGCCCAGGCAGCTGCACCGACACTTCCTTCTTTCAGAAGCCAGTCTTCCTGTGCTCTGTCTGTCAAAATATCAGGAACCACATGAGGAACTGCACCCCCCTCTGTCTGATCTGCTGCCAGATCCTTCAGCCACTTGCTGAAAAACGGATACGCATTTTTCAGAAACAGCGCCGTTCTGCAGAAAATCTGTGCATCTCCAGTCCATCCTAATCTTTCATCTCTCTGAGGACAATCCGTAGGAATATCCAGAAAATTGCCTTTCAATCCCCATTCGATATTATGCTGAAGTTGGTTCAGCAAAGGATTGGAGCATGAGAAATGTCCCGTATCCTCCATCTGAGAATGAACCGCCCAGGCAGTGAAATTCTCTTTTCTGATTTCTCCCGGATATTCTGCCACTTTTACATAACGGAATCCCTGGAAAGTAAAATGAGGCCGATACTCTCTTTCTTCATTTTTTCCACAGATATAAGTAAGGGTTTCCTTTGCAGTACGAAGGTTTTCTGTATATACATTTCCTTTTGCATCCAGGATTTCAAAACAGTTCAGCACTGCTTTTTCCCCTTTGTTTCCTCTGATTTTCATATGAATCCAACCGGTAAGATTCTGACCGAAATCAAGGACAGTATCCCCTTCCGGCGTTGTGATAATTTCTTTCACATGAACAGGAATCAGTTCTTTTACTTTGCATCCTGCCTGAGGAACAAGGATTCCTTTGTCTACCGGAAGAATGGTAACGGATTTCCAGTTCTCATCTTGAAAATCCGGTACGTCCCAACCGGGCTGTTCTTTTCCCGCATCATAAATTTCTCCATCATAAATATCAGAGAATACAACCGGACTGTCACTGGATTTCCAGCTTTCATCTGTCACGATCCACTCTTCTGTTCCGTCTTCATATCGCAAACACAGATTTACCAGAAAAGCCGTATGCTCTCCGTAAAGATTCCTCTTTCTCATAAATCCCATGGTTCCCTTATACCAGCCGGAACCAATATGCGCGCCCAGAACATTTTCCCCCTTTCGAATCAGGGAAGTAACCTCATAGATCTGATACATCAGTCGTTTCCTGTAAGAAGTCCAGCCGGGAGCCATTTCATCATCCCCTGCCGCTTTCCCATTGACACCGGCATGATATAAGCCCATAGAAGTAGCCGCAAGATATGCCTCTTTTACTTCTTTTTCAACAGAAAAAGCTTTTCTCAGATAAATGCCTTTATCCACTATGTTATCCGTCTCTTCTTCTCCTGTAATAAATTCACCTTTCCATTCCCGGGAAGTCAAATAAGAAGTAAGGAACCAGACAAAACTGCTCCACGGACTTTCTTCTCCCACATCATCCCAGATTTTCACACGCACATAATATTTCGTAAAACTTTCCAGCAAAATCTTTTCCGGATATATCTGTGAAGATTGTTCCGACATCACCCTTCCGCTGTCATAAACAGGGGAAGAAAATTCTATATCTTTCCCAATCTGCAGCCTGTATGCACTCTGTTTCACATTCTTTCTGTCAGAATCCGCCTTCCATGAAAACTGAGGAATTCGGTTCACCCCTGTGGGATGCTTCATATAATCCATTGTAATTTCCAGAATTCCGAGCATAAACAGCCCCCTTTTCCATACTGATTTTCTTTCAGTATAGCATATTTTTTTCTGTGGACCGTTTAAATGATTGCAGCCGGAAAACTTTAAAAACTACAGAATGGAAATCTCCTTACGTACTGGAACTTTACCATACGATCGGTGTATACGGTGCCATGCTTAAAGTTTTCGTACCGGACACAGAGCAGTTTGAATGCTTTCAGCAGGAACTAGGAAAATACGGCAATACCACATCTTCCGTGATCCTGTCCTCCAAATTTTCTCAAAAAGAATTGTCAGAATAAAGAACCCCCGCTTGTTGGCCAATGTCATTCAATTAACATTATACAACAAGCAGGGGAAATCTTTAAAATTCAAAAACTAATACACCATATCCTTTCAGCGGATATCCGATGGAATAAGCTTTTCCATCTGCTTCTACCTTCTCCGGTTTAAGCTTCCGACCTCTCTCTCCCTGGTCTTCACCGTAACTGTCCCAGGTGGAATCAAGCAGCAATACATGCTGTTTTCTCTTCAGCACACCTACGCGATAGTCTTCTCTTTCCACCGGTGTAAAATTGCAGACAAATAACAGATTTTTCTTGCCATTCTTTCCGTGTCTTACAAAACTGAAAATACTTCTCTCATTATCATCTACACCAATCCACTCAAAACCTGCACCTTCGTGATCCAGTTCATACAGGCATGGATAAGTTCTGTAAAGCTTTAACAATTCTTTCATATAATCCTGAATTTTTTTATGTGCCGGATCTGCAAGCAAGCCCCAGTCCAGTGCACTATTTTCATTCCATTCATGATTCTGAGCAAAATCCTGTCCCATAAACAACAGTTTCTTTCCCGGATGTCCCATCATAAATCCATAAGCAGCTTTCAGATTTTCCAGTTTTTGTTCCGGAGTTCCAGGCATTTTCTCTACCATCGAACATTTTCCGTGAACAACCTCATCATGA
The DNA here is from genome assembly GCA_051880075.1 of Blautia sp. GTDB lineage: Bacteria > Bacillota > Clostridia > Lachnospirales > Lachnospiraceae > Blautia. The sequence continues at coordinate 7,692 of JBJENG010000046.1, forward strand.
GAAAGTACCAGAATAAACCGTTCGGAATATGCATACATCATACTGAAGGTCATAGAATTATGATGATACTGTCTGTAGATTGGATCCAGTTTCATGTAAGAAAGGAAATCATTCATCCAGCCCATGTTCCATTTCATGGAAAAACCAAGACCTCCGTTTTCCGGAGTATCGGTAACCTGCGGCCATGCAGTAGATTCTTCTGCAATAATCATCGTTCCATCTTCTCTGTGTTCTACCAGAGAATTCAGATGTTTCAGAAATTCTACTGCTTCCAGATTTTCCTTACCACCGAATTTATTCGGTACCCACTCGTTTCTTCCGTAATCCAGATACAGCATAGAAGCTACTGCATCTACACGCAGCCCGTCAATATGATATTCATCCAGCCAGTAAAGCGCATTGGAAATCAGGAAGTTTTTCACTTCGTTTTTTCCATAATCAAATACTTTTGTTCCCCAGTCCGGATGCTCTCCTTTTCGAGGATCTGCATACTCATACAGACAGGTTCCATCAAACCAGGACAGACCGCATTCATCCTTTGGAAAATGAGCAGGTACCCAGTCAAGGATTACACCGATTCCTTTTTGGTGCAGATAATCTACCAGATACATAAAATCATGCACGTTTCCATAACGGGAAGTAGGTGCAAAGTATCCTGTCACCTGATATCCCCAGGAACCATCAAAAGGATGTTCTGCAATTCCCATCAGTTCCACATGGGTATATCCCATTTCCAGAACGTAGTCTGCAAGACTGTGGGCAATCTGTTTATAGTTATAAAATCCTTCCGGATTCGCTTCGCTGGACGGATGTTTTCTCCAGGAACCCGGATGCATTTCATAAATAAACATTGGCTGTTCTTTGATATTTTTACCATATCTGGCTTTCATCCAGGAAGCATCTCTCCACTGATATCCACCAAGCTGTTCCACAACAGAAGCAGTTGCAGGCCGCACTTCACTGTGAATGGCATAGGGATCCGCTTTCATAACCGTACTTCCATCCTGTCGTGTGATACAGTATTTATATCTGCTGTGTTCCAGTACACCCGGTACAAACAGAGCATAGATTCCAAGAGGTTCCAGACGTTCCATGATATGTGTCTGGATAGCCCATCCATTAAAATCACCTGCAACACTTACCTGACGGGCATTCGGTGCCCACACTGCAAAATATACGCCTTCCTGTCCGTTGCGTTCTGTCAGATGTGCTCCAAGTTTTTCATAAATTTTATAATGAGTTCCCATCCCAAAGAGATACTGATCAAATTCTGTCACTTCCAGAATAATTTCTGCCGGTTGTTCCATTTCCTGTTTGCAGGTTACTGCATTCTGTGTTTTTTTTGTGGTTTTTTTTGTAGTTTTCTTCTCCATAAATAATCCCCTGTTCCCTAAATTTCTATTTCGGTCAATTCCAGTTCATACGGCCAAACGTCTTCGTGGTATGCAGAATATCTTTCTGAAGTTCCTCCGTCAGTTCCTTCTCCTGTACTCTCCAACGCCAGTTGGTTCCTACTGTAGACGGTTTATTCATTCTACAGGTGTTATCATAGCCAAGATAATCCTGAATCGGTATAATGCACATTCTCGCATTGCTTCTCATAGCAAGGGCAACAAAAGGCTTATACAATTCTTTTTTCGGTGTCATATGATCGCACAGATAATCTCTCGCCATCTTCTGTTCTTCTTCTGTAATGCTGTCCAGCCATCCTGCAACCGTTTCATTATCATGCGTACCGGTGTAAACTACACAATTTTCCGGATAATTATGAGGCAGATAATCGTTTGCAGAACCGGAATCCCTGGAGTCAAATGCAAATTCCAGAACTTTCATTCCCGGAAATCCTGTTTCCCATACAAGACGTCGCACAGAATCGGTGACATATCCAAGGTCTTCCGCTATTACCGGATGCCATCCCAGACACTGCTCAACTCTGCGGAAGAGTTCAATTCCCGGTCCTTTTTCCCAATGTCCGTTTATTGCAGACTCCTCCCCATACGGAATGGAGAAATATTCATCAAATCCACGGAAATGATCAATTCGTACAACATCATACAGATTAAAGCAGTACCACAGACGGGATACCCACCATGCATACTGTGTATTTCTGTGATATTCCCAACGATACAGCGGATTTCCCCATAACTGGCCGGTAGCAGAAAATCCATCCGGTGGGCATCCTGCCACTGCAACCGGTATATTCCGTTCATCCAACTGGAACAATTCCGGATGTGCCCAGGTATCGGCACTATCCATCGCAACATAAATCGGAATATCCCCTACAATACGGATTCCTTTACTGTTCGCATAAGACTTCAATGCATACCATTGCTGAAAGAATTTAAACTGCATATACTGCTGGAATTCGATTTCAAAATACAATTCTTTCCGATAATAATCCAGTGCGTATCCATAACGCAGACGGATATCTTCCGGCCACTGTGTCCACTCCACACCACCAAAAAAATTCTTCACAGCCATAAACAGAGCATAATCAGAAAGCCACCAACTATTTTCCTGTACAAATTTGCAGTATTCCGGATTTTCACTGATATTACTTCTCTCATAAGCTTTTCTTAAAAGCGGAAAACGGCCTTTATACAATTTTTCATAATCGATATCATCTTCTTTTTCTCCAAAGTCTATCTCATCACATTCTTCTTCTGTCAGAACGCCCTCTCTAATCAGATCTTCCAGACAGATAAAATACGGATTTCCCGCAAAAGTAGAAAAGGACTGGTAAGGAGAATCCCCATAACTGGTAGGTCCTACTGGAAGAATCTGCCAGTAAGTCTGTCCTGCTTCTTTTAACCAGTCTACAAAATTATATGCGCTTTTTGAAAAACAGCCGATTCCGTACTTTGAGGGAAGACTGGATATGGCTAATAAAACACCTGCTTCTCTGCTCATCTTTTTTACTCCTTTTTTCACATTTCTATTCTTAACGTCCCGCAATTGTTGCGCAATCTTTATGCAATAATAGTACAATATTTGCATAGAAATTGCAAACATTTTCCTATCTTCTTATCATTTTCTACGATTGTAACAATTTTACAAGCCCCAAATTGTACATTTCCCCGACAAAATCAGATTTCATTGACATTTGAAATATTCTTCTATAGAATGAAAGCCAGAAAGGTTTCTTTTCTGAAACACTATAACGCAAGAAATGAGTGGAAATTATGGCAGTTACAATAAAAGATGTTGCGGCACTTGCAGGTGTGTCGCCTTCTACTGTTTCCAGAACCTGCAAAGATAACCCTTCCATCAGTAATGAGACCAAAGAAAAGGTTCGCCGTGCCATGGCTGAACTTGGTTATGAACCAGGCATGCAAAATACAGTTTCCTCTTCTCAGGATTCCAAAGTCATTTGCATCATCCTTCCACCCTCTCCAAGAGCGGTCTATGAAAACCCCTTTTATCTGGAAGCCATCCGGGGAATCAGTCAATTCTGCAATCGTCACCAGTATATCAGTACTGTAGTCACCGGTCAGAATGAAGAAGAACTTCTTAACGCAATCAATACTATGATCAAAAACGGACATGCAGACGGATTTATTGTTCTTTATTCCAGAGAAAATGACAGAATCATTGATTATCTTTATAACGAGGGACTTCTTTATGTTCTGATTGGTAAAGCGCATCAGTTTGCCAATCAAACCATTTACGTTGACAATGACAACGCCCTTGCAGGTCAGGATGCTGCCGAATACCTGTATCGTCTCGGTCACAG
>JBJENG010000047.1:0-2272 GCA_051880075.1 Blautia sp.
TAGATTCTGTATTTTACTCAAAACCTGTTTAGGGGACATTTTTCAGGAAGTTCACGCAATGGCAATCAGGCCCTTTACCATATCAATTCTTGCTCTTATATCCGCTTCTGCCGCCGCTTCTTCTGCTCTTCTCTCTGCGATTTTATCCATTAATTCACACATTTTGTCCACTCCTTTCGGATCTTCCTTATAATACTGAACCATATTAGCAAGTGTCTTGTTTTTCATTTCTCTGTAATCAGAACAATGAAAATCACTCATGAGTTCTCCAACAGGATCTTCGCCGCGATAAGTGCCATTCACGTACACGATATGCGCCTTATCACCGAATTGTGTCTGTTTCTGAAGAATCACTCTTTCAATGTTGTAGATCGGCAATCCTGCCTTAAGTACATCATTCCCCGTAATGAAAATTACATACGTTTCAGGAATTTCCTTATAATCCTTCTGGCCAACATTCGTCAGCCGAGCATCAAACAAAGAACTGTTCAGTCTTGCTCTCTCCGGTACTGCCCCGGCATCTTTCTGCTGAATCTCAATGTCGTATTGTTTTCCCGCAGCATCTCTGGCGTAAATATCTAATCTTACCGATTTGCCGTAAAGGTTTGAAAGAGGAAACTGTGTAACAGCCTGCTCAACTTTCAAATCATCTCTCTGAAGTATTACTTTCAGAATGAGTTCTGTTGCTTCTGTATTTCCGGAGAACACTTGAGTCATGAATGTATCGTCCATCAAGGTAAACTTTTTGATGGCGTCCAAATTCTCCTGTCTCTTCTTTTGTAAATCCAGGCTTTCCTTCTCTTGAGTATCCTGATTCTCTTGAATATCCTGGCTTTCCTTCTCATCTAATACAAGACTCAATGCTCATCACTTCCATAATCCAATAGGAGAACGTATACCCACAAGAATGTATACTACTCCTATTACGCTTTAAGTTTACCACATCCCGCTTTGTTATTCAACTATCCGGCGGTGCTCTGATTGTAAATTTCCTTTTAACGAGCATCACCTCCCTCCGTCAGTTCTCGGCTGTATCAAGTAGCCGGCTGTGTCAATACCCACATCTGTTTGTTTACTTACCTGTGTCAATACTCACACAGCCGTCAACCTAAGCGATACCAACAACACATCCATCGTTTTAAAAATCACCTACGGCAGCACATTCCCTCTGCGGTTGAAACTTTCCAGCGGTTCATGCCCTGCCCCGAGGTCCCGGAAATATATATTCTCAGTGAAAGAATGCTCTTCAAGAAAAGAGCAGAGATTGTAGAACAGACTCACGCTATCCAGAAAAATGAATCTCCTGATGACTACAGCGCAGTCATGGAAATGGTTCATGGAGACCTGGGCAGCGCAATTATAATCCGGCAAAAAGATATCAAATCTCCAGAAAAGTACAGCCGGGCAGAAGAAGAATTCTCTCACACCCTTTGGCATGAGCTCGGTCATTACGTTGCCATTTCAGCCGAATCCTCCGATCGGCACCGCTATATGGATAACAAGAACCCCGTCGATTCTAGTAACGTTTCTGAGTATGCAAAACAACAAGGTTATCGATTCTGGACGGAGTTTATCGCTGAGGCGATTGCTAACCATGTGACTACGAAATGTAATCAGGAAAAAGAAGATTATCACCCAGAGATGAACACATGGGAACCGATGGAATGGCGAGACCTGAATTATAGTCTAATGTATTACCTGAGTAATGCTTTGGACTATTACATGTTGACTATCAAAGAATACGATCTGGCGTTCTACTTTGCTCTTCTTCTTACAGACGACCTTTCAATCCATTACCAGAAGGCCGCAGCAGCCGGAAAGCTAAGAACTCATAATTGCGATGGCCCCAACCCAACCAAGCTCATACCGCCCGGCAGCATCGACCCCACCTGCCTTTGTAACGTTCCAGAGGCTTACCACATTCCGTTAAAGGAACTGAGACATTTATTGGAGAAGCAGCTAGAGATAGAAGAATTCTGGATTATTTCTGATGATGAGATTGAGGAAATCGGCCATTCACTTGTGGATCTTCGGCAGGAGAAACTGTCGTAAGCGCTCCATGAGATAACGTATAGAGTACTCTTAAATGATGTGATAAACTACCTTTCATTCTGTGGATATCTCTCCGGAAAATACCTGTTTCTGACAGAAGTTATCCCCAGTCAAAATGTCCGAAAATGCCTCTGTTTTTCTCGAAAAAACAGCATTTTTCAAGCCTTTTTTTGGACACAAAAGCTTCTGATATTCCTTAAAATATGCTATAATTATAAGC
>JBJENG010000048.1:0-2224 GCA_051880075.1 Blautia sp.
TATCCCTCTACGGGCTTGAAGTGGGAGTATTCTTGCTAAGTCGTTTGATAAAAAAAGGAACAAAGGTATCTTCCGAACCATGGATAAACAGAACCGGGCATCTGCATTTCTTTATTTGATTCAGAGCACTTGCCTCTTTGAAGGAATAACCGTAACGCAGTTTGGATACTGCAGAACAGATATATAAAAATGGAAAAGCCGGAAGATGAAAATAATGTCGGATCTGTGCATGAGACTCCTCCCATACACTGGTATATCCACAATCTTCAATGACTGCCTTTACATTAGAAGGCAAAGTCTCCCCTGCTGTCATCATGACAGTTGCCACACCCATGGAAATTCCCATCAGCACGATTTGTGCTTTGGGATCTTTTTTACAGAGAGTATCAATCCATTCCAGAATATCTTTTCGCTCTTTCCATCCCATTCCGATGTAGTTTCCTTCGCTTTCTCCATGACCTCTGGCATCCGGGAGAAGAATGGAGTAGCCCTTTTTCCAGAAATGGCGGGCATAATATCCCAGTTCACAGCAGTCATTCCGATAACCGTGACAGAGGATTACATATTTGGAAACACCGGCTTCTATAGACGGAAGGAATAAACCGTGCAGTTTCATACCGTCCTGATTGGTGAGAGATACGGGGGAAGCTTCTTTTTTGATCCATTGTCTGCCGGAATCAAGAGTACAGGGGAAAATTCCAGGACAGAGCAAAGTGCCGCATAAAAGAAGCTATGACCGCAGTGATCCCCACACCGGCTCCCAGTCCTGCAACTGCAAGATTGCGAAGGATTTTTTCCGTATTTTTATTTTTCATGAATCAAACCTCTTTATAATGCATGCATTTCTTTCCAGACCTGTTTCAGATTTTCACGGATGGAGAGAGACTGTGGACAGACTTCCTCACATTGACCGCATTCCTGGCACTGGTTTGCCCGTGCACCTTCCTCCAGTTCTTTGAAATACATCTGTTTGACCCGTTCGACATTTCCGTACATGGAAAGATCATTCCAGATTCGGAAATTCTGCGGAATGTTAACACCGCATGGACATGGCATGCAGTAGGCACATCCGGTACATCCGTTTTTGGTTCTTGATTTAATAGCAGCGGCAACATCTGCCACGATTTCTTTTTCTTTCAGAGAAAGCGGTTGGAAATTGCTGAACGTTTTCAGATTGTCTTTTACCTGTTCCGGTGTGGACATGCCGCTTAATACTACTTTTACGTTTGGCTTGCTTGCTACCCAGCGAAGCGCCCAGGAAGAAATGCTTGCCTCCGGATTAAAATCTCTGAAAGGAAGTGTTACATCTTCCGGAAGTGTTGCAAGAGAACCACCTTTGATGGGTTCCATAATAACCAGAGGAATTCCCAGTGCTTCTGTCAGTTCATAACCTCTGTCACCGGCCTGAATGTCGGTATCTACATAGTTATACTGAATCTGGCAGAAATCCCAGTTTCTGTATTCAGCAATGGTTTTAAAGGTTTCAAAATCGTCATGGAAGGAGAAACCGAAATAGCGGATTTTTCCTTCTTTCTGTAATTCTTCCATATAGGAAATGATGTCAAGATCAAGAACGGTCTGCCATTTTTCTTTGTCCAGACAATGCAGAAGATAAAAATCTACATATTCCACATCAAGGCGGTCAAGTTGTTCCTGAAAAATCTGCTTTGCATCATCCAGAGTTTTAATCTGCCATACAGGCAGTTTGGTTGCAAGATAGAAACTGCTTCTGTCGTATTTTTTCAGAACACGTCCAACGAATGGTTCACTGTCTCCGTTGTGGTAAGGGTAAGCAGTATCTATGTAGTTGACACCTGCAGCAATGGCAGTATCCAGCATTTTTTCCGCTTCTGCCTCATTGATGTTGCCCTCTTCGGTGAGAGGAAAACGCATACAGCCAAATCCCAGTAAGGAAGGGGCAATTCCAAGTTTTTCAAGTTTACGATGTTCCATAGTAACCTCCTCTTACATTATCATTTTTATGTGTATATTCTATCATTTTGTACGGAATGATTACAAGTATTAAAATATTTAAGCATTGTACAATTTTTACTTTACAAGAAAATTTATTATTGATTTGCTGCAATATTTGGTGAATATGTTTAAAAGTAATTGCTGAATAAAGTAAGATAGAGTAAAATAATATAAAAATATAGAGAAAAGAGGAACAATAATGAAAAAGAAAAATAATAGGGGGATATTGTTTATCAAATTGCTCATATGC
>JBJENG010000049.1:0-2222 GCA_051880075.1 Blautia sp.
GTTCCGGATGATAACTGCCCAGAGGTCTGTCCACAGTCACTTTTACAGATTTTCCCAGCATACCTGTGCTTCTCCACTCTGTTCTTGTAATGGCAAACACCTTTGTGATTTCATTTACTTCATCTTGAAATTCATCCACCAGTCGACAGCCCCATGAGATTGCTGTGGATGCAGATGGAAGATTGGTATATTTCATATAAGAGTAAATCCTGTTGAATGGAGTGTTCTGAAAAGTCCAATCTCTTACTGCTGCTGCAGCTTCCCTGGCATACCCTTTTCTCTGCTGATCTTTTCGTATATGATAACCGATTTCCGGTTTGATCTGTCTTCCGATCATCTGCATGGTAAGCCCACAATCACCAATCATCTCACCACTGTCTTTCAGACAGACTGCCCATAACCCGAATCCGAAAATCTGATATCTTTCCATATTTCTGCTGATCCAGCTTCTGACTCTTTCCTCATCAAAAGTATAGGGATAGTGCTGCATAATATCCGAATCTGCAAGAACCGCATAAAGGGCATCATAATCACTCTCTGTCATTTCTCTTAAAATCAATCGCCTGGTTTCTATCATCATATCTCCCTCCCTGTTACCTGTATTTAACACCAGATAGACCTCTGTTTTTTTATGCTTCACTTTCAATCTCTTCCATGCTCTGTTCCAGCAAATCCTCCGCCTTGCATCCAAGCGTCTGTGCCAGTGCAACCAGATTCATACCCGTGGCCTTATTGATATCTTTTGCACGCTGTTCATACTGTTGGATCATTCTCAAGGTAACGCCGGATTTTTCAGCTAACGTTTTCTGCGAATATCCTATCGACTTACGCAATATCTGTAACTGTGTTGGTGGATCATTTCTACGAATCATTCTGTTAACCGTATCTACAAACTTATCCTCTGTTGCTTCATGAAGCGTAGGGTACATGTGTTGTTTGGGTCAGGTACTCTAAAACAGGCTTTACATATTTTTCACCTTTTTTTAGATTTCTTATTTTTTATTTTTGTTACCTGACCCCACTGTGGTCACTTGCCTTTCCATCAGTTGGTTCACTGTTTCCAGGACAAAATCAACTTCCAGAGAATCACTGATCACATATGATAGCACCTGCTTTGTGAAAGCATCCAAATAACCATATCTACGGAGTATTTCCCGTGGAAGGACTCCTGTCAGATATTCGTTATAGAACAATTCTTTAAACTCTTTTGTGAATGATAAAGAATTGGCTGTTACCTTGGCGGTATATTTGTTATTTCGCAGTTCCTGCTGCTGTTCTTCTGTGAATTTTACTTTGCTCATGATACTCCTCCTGCAATTAATAGAGTACCATGATTTTGGAAAATGTCCAATCACAAGGGAACAGATTTTTAGAAGTGTCCATGACCAGGGGGACTAAAATTTTTTCGTGTCCACTGTTATGGGTACATTATAAATAGCACCTCTTATAGTACTAGTACAACATTGCACTAATTTTTAAGTAATATTTCTATGGAAAAATTTCGCAACATATGGCATAATAAAAAGAAAATGCAAGGAGAAGATCGATATGCCATTTGTTGCTGCTACTGTTACAATACCAAAAGACATCCACCTTATTCTTTCCAAATTTGCAAAAAGCAGAACATTTCCTGCCCGTCAGGTACAACGTGCCAAAATTATCCTGTTAGCTGCTGATGGTCTGAATAACATGCAGATATCGACTCAGGTAGGTCTTGGACAGGATTCTGTCAGCAAGTGGCGGGGACGTTTCCTCAAAACGCTTCCTCTTTTGCAGGAGGTTGCTGAACAAGACCGTTCCCATCTGGAAGAAGCGGTTTCTTCTTTCCTGAATGACTGTCCACGTTCTGGACAGCCTTCTCATTACACGGATGAACAGATCATCAAAATCCTTGAGATTGCCTGCCGTAATCCGCAGGAATTCGGATATGAGGTCAGCCACTGGAGTCTCAATTTGCTTGTTAATACGGTAATAAAGGAGGGGATTGTGGACTCCATATGTACCTTCATCATCAGGTTCTCCTTTCTTTTTTGGCTTTTTTTCATCTCTGACTACATAATATCACTGTCTTAATAGTTTTTTTGAAAATTATTTCCGAACTCCTGCCACCGGGGACAGCCTTCCCAGCCTAATCGCCAAATCAGACAGGAACGTAACTCATTCTTTATCAACTAATCTCTCAGCAACCCTCATAATTGTTTTTCGAAGTTCCAGATTCTTCA
>JBJENG010000050.1:0-46625 GCA_051880075.1 Blautia sp.
TATACAGCAGCCCTCTCGAGCGCTGCAGAGAGAGCGGTGAAATTCTTGCCAATCTTCTGCACTGCCCGGTTCTGTATTCTGATGATCTGAAAGAAATCCATATGGGAAGCTGGGAAAACATCCCCATAAAGCACATAAAGGAGAAGAATCCCACCGCCTACGCCCTTCGAGGCGCCCATATGGCAGATTATATCTGCCCGGGAGGGGAATCCTTCTCCATGGTACAGAAAAGGGCTTTAAAAGCCCTTTCCGAAACTGTCAGTCATGCTTCAAAAGAAGACACTCTGCTTTTTGTCACTCACGCGGGGGTCATACGAAGTCTCCTGTGTTTTTATGAAAATCAACCCCTGGAAAATCTGTTTCAATACAAAATCGGATACGGAGAAGCAGTTATCCTTCCTTCTTCTCTCTTCTGCTATTAAGACTCCCTGCAATCACATGCAGCAATATTGCCAGTCCGATCACCGATGCTGCCGCAGCCTTTCCATACAGACTGTTAAGCATCAGAGCTCCGTTTCCCAACCGGGGAACAGAACGCACTACTTTTCCAATAAAATCTCCATAAGGTACCGGATTCATATCCTCCGTGGCATTGGCATCTCCTTTTGTAATAAACTCACCCATCAGCACACGGTTTTCCATAACTCTGTGGGTAATAATGGCATTGGAATCCCTGCCCCCGTAAAAAGCAATGATATCCTCTTCTTCTATATCTTCCGGCATACAGGACTGAATATATACAAGACTTCCTGTAGGTATGGCCGGTTCCATACTTCCGCTTATTACAGAATATATTTCATATCCGAACAGTCTCGGAACCGTAAGCGGAAGGCAGAATACGATCAATATAATTAATAAAACAGTGCCCAGTGCACTGCAAAACACAACCACCGGGCTCTTTTTTGATTGATTCCTGTTCAAAACGGAAAATCCTTTCTGTCTGTAATCTGAATTTATTTTCTCAGATGTTTTCTTAAAAGTACCACCAGAACTGCCAGAGCTATAATCGCCCCTGCTCCTGTTGCAATGCCGGCTGCAAAGGGAAGACTCTTCTTCGCCGCTGCCTTATCCATACCCGCATCCTCTGCCAGAGGTGTCTCATCTTCATCCAGGTCTATAATTTCCTGTGTTCCTTCCGATGTCTCCTGAGATTCTGCTGTTTCTCCATTATCAGAAGTCGCTGCCTCTTCTGTTCCCCCTGTTCCTGCAGCACCTGCATTCGCATCCGTTCCCGTGGTTCCGCCTGTAGTTCCCGTTCCGGCTGCTGTGACGCCGGTTCCTCCTGTGGTTCCCGTTCTGCCTGTGGTGATGCCGGTTTCTCCTGTGGTTCTGGATATAACCGTTGTCTGTGTTGTGGTTGTACCTGGTACTACAGTAGTAACTGTAACTGTTTCACCGGGAATTGTGGCCACTTCTGTTTCTCCCGACCGATATACAAAAGTAAATACATTTTCCGCCTCATTGGCAGACAAGGTTTTTGTAAGGGCAAGGGCCTGCGGTGTATAGTTTTCCACATACAGATACGCCACTACCGGTTTGTCCCCTATATTGCCGTAGCAGGTCCGTGAAGGAGCCAGTTCCCTTCCTTCTTCATCCTCATAACGAACCGTGTAACCTACCATATTTCCTTTTATCCCATAAGCCACTACATAATCTTCATCGCTATCTACATAAAATGCGGATCTGTCTACCGTATCATTATCCCGACCGCTTAAGCGGACACCTTTCACATAATACTTGATCTCATCTCCCAGACTTACCGCACCCTGCTGCAGATCAAATGATACGGTGTCACCTGTTTTCAGCCCGCTGACTACTACTTTGTCTCCCTGATTGCTGATCTTGGCATCTCCTGTACCTACTACGGAAAGTCCGTCAATTCCGGTGAAAGTTCCCCGATTACCGGCATAGAACGTTACTGTATAGGTATATTCTTCCGCTGCCAGAACCTGTAACAGGGAAAAGCTGAAAAGCATGGAGATCATAAGCATTCCTGTGAGAATCATTTTTAACTTCTTCATGACTTCAGCTCCCCTTTCTCATTTTTGCTGCGTTTCTTCACAGACATGATTCCCAACACCAGAAGTACAATTCCGCTGACCAGTGCCGCTGCACTGAACAGAAGAAGATTTGCAGTATCCCCTGTTTTTGGATTCTTCACAACGGTCTTTCTGATCGTTGTTGACTTGCCGGTAACCGTTTTCTTAATTATTTTATCTTCTCCTTTTTCAACAATAACAGAAGGCTCAACTTTTTCAACTGCAAAATTCATCTGCAGACGGGCAAGTGTATTCTGATAATTGTTTCCCTGGGTTTCACCCTCCAGGCACACTGTCAGATGCACGGTTCCGCTTTTTCCTGTGTCCAGTCTGTCCAGATAGAAATACTCTTCCAGAGCATCTGTTGCCTGATGAAGTCCTTCTCCTGCATCGGTGACTCCCTCTCCGCCTACCGTATCACTGTCATAGAGAACCGTTTCTTCTCCGGCTGCATCGTCATATGTAAGAATATAGGTATATGCACCGTTTTCTGCTTTGCTTCCTTCTTCCAGACTCTTCAGGATCTCATTAGACATATACCAGTCTGTCTGTCCTTTTCCGCTGTTTTTAATCTGAACTTCCATTTTCATGGTGTCACCGGGAAGGATTCCATAAATCTCCTGAGCCATTTCCTGAGACGTGAAATTGCTGTTCATTTTATTACCGTCAAAATCAACATACCAGTTTTTATCACTTTTAAATTCTTCCGCATATGCGGTCACTGCAGTGCCTACGGTCATAACTGCTGCCATGACAAGGCACAAAATTTTCTTTTTCATATTCTGTACCTCCTATCGTAAGCTGATGGTCTTACCATCTTCGGAAACATCCACATCCACACCCCAGGCACTCTTAATGGCCTCCTGCGCATTGTGTGTCTGCACTGCATCTGCCTCTGCTTCTATATAAAATCTGTATCCGTCATATTCATATACGGTCTCAATGGTTTTATATCCATTTTCATCCTCTTTGATGATGGTTTCCTTCACCTTTCTGGATACTGCAGAATCAATCTGCAGGGTATCGGAAAGAGATGATGTACTTTCCCCCGGAGGAAGAAGGCTGGTATAATACAGAATTGTCCGCTCCGGTGTGGATGCCTCTTCATCAATCACCCAACCGTTGCCTGTAAGATAATTCAGTTTAATCAGATCCGGAGATAATTTTGCATCTTTTACTCCCTCTGCATCCTGCCAGTATTTTTTAATAATAACCCGGACAAAGGAATCAATGGAACCGCTGTTTGTAACAGAAAGTTCTTCTTTATAATCTTTTCCCAGAACAATCTTCTCATCTTTGCTCAGAAGGTTCTCCAGAAGCTTTCCGCTTCCTTCGCTCCACCGGCTGTCTTCCGTATAATCTCTGTAGCTGATCTTTTCTCCGTTTTCATTCAGGCTGACGCCGATACGGGAAACCTGTGCCTCTACCCCATAATTTTCACTGTAATGGGTAAGAGCAGCCCGGGTGCTGCCCACAGTACTTCCAAGAAGCAACAATGCGGATGCCGAGAGAAGGAGCACCGGCTTAACAGAAAAGGATTTTTTATTCATTTTCATGATTCACCAACCTCCTCATTCTGATTCGTATAGCTCTCCTCACCGGAATTCGTAATCACATTCCAGTCTGCATAAGGGTTTCCGCTCTCATCATAAAGTACCGGTGTACATTCCTGAATAACGATTACGTTAAAGCTCTGCGCGCTGTCCATATTGTCGATCTTCACGATCAGCTCCTCCGTGGACTCTCCCGGAGCAAGAATATCGCTGTAGTAATAATATCCGTCTGTTCCCGGAGTCCATTTTCCCGATGCATCGGAAACTGTAATGCCCTCTTCGTATTTGCCGCCTGCAAATATCTTTACACGAACATAGCAATCCGAATCTCCCGTATTCTTTATTACAATGTGTTTTGTCCAGTCACTGACCGTTTCTTCCGGAACCGTGGTAGTAAGTCCAAGACTGATTTCCTGTCCTCCGTCTGCTGTGGCATAAGTAGTAAAATATGCCATTGCGCTTCCTGCTGTCAGACCTGCAGTAAGGGTAAGAGCGACCGCTGCCAGACAAAGGGTTTTCTTATTCAAACTCTTTTTCATTGCTCTGTACCTCCTTTATTCCTGCGTTCCTGTACTGTCTGTCTGCTGTTCCCAGTCCCAGGTACCTTCCCTGCGGGGTGAAGATGCATCGGAAGGTTCTTCCGGTTCTGTATATTCAAAATGATTCACCACACTGGATCCACCATTGATCTGATGATTGTATTCATTTTCAAATGCCGTTTCTGCTGTACTGTCTGCCATGATTTCCACTGTCTGACTTTCTTCTGTAGTCAATTCATAGCTTGCACCGCTGTATACTTCCGTAACCGTCACTTTTGCTCCTGCCGGAAGATCTTTGACTACTACGGATTTTGTACCAGTACCGTCAAATACGACAGATACCACATCACTGTAAACAATTTCTCCTTCCTTCTCTGCCTCTACTGAGAAAACAAAAGTGGTTTCACCCAGAGATGCATTATAGGATGTCAGTGTCTTATCAATAATCAAATCTCCATACCTGTCTTCCTGTCCCGGCTTTAATCCGGTGGTTATATCATAAACCCATTCATCTTCCTGACCATTCTGATAATAATTATTCGGAAGGGAGATCAGATAAGGTGTAAAGGTATACGTAGATGAAGAGGACTGTACCGATTCTGCAGCTACAAGATACATTCCCGTCTCCAGTCCTTCTATTTTGCCTGTTCCGTTTACGATCTCACCGGAAGCTGCAGGTTGTATCTGCTGTTCTTCTACGATTCTCATTGCTTCCCGGGCCTTCTCTTCCCATTCCTGAGCAGTTATCTCACTGATGATAGTACTAAGCTTCAGGCTCTCAAAACCTTCCGGAATCTGGTATTCTCCGTATTCATTCACATCTGCCACCTGATACAGATGAACAGGGATGGTCAGCTCTTTCAGTTCCGGATAGGAACTGTCCAGCTCAAAGGTTATGGAGCACTGCCGTTCTGTATCAATGCTTATGGCAGCCTGAACTTTGGACAGGATCATAGTAGAAAGTGTCAACACCAGAGCCAGAGCCAATGCGGTTCCTTTTTTTATTCGTTTTCTCATCTTCACGCTTTCCCCTCCTCTGAACAATTATTTTTATTATTTTTCTTTTTTCCCGGATTAATCAGGACCTTCATAAAAATTATGATCAACAAGGTAATCGACAATCCCAATATCAGATACAGCATATAATAATTCTGAACTACTTTCAGCATAGACTCAGCCCCTGTACGTTCTGTTTCTTCTTCACCGGTATAAGGTACCCGGGTTCCACGGACAAGGAGTCTGTGAGAATTCACTCCATAAGGGGTACAGGTAAACAAAGTGACATAATCCTGCCCTTTTTCAATCTTCAGTGCATCTTCCAGGGTCTTATGGTCATTTTTATCTACCATATCCAGAATCTGATCCACCTGATAGGCCAGTGTCTCATCCAGAACATGGATATAAAACATGTCTCCCCGCTTCAACTGATCGATATCTGTAAACAGTCTTGCACTTGGAAGCCCTCTGTGGGCTGCCAGAACACTGTGTGTATTCTCACCTCCAATGGGAAGTTTGGTACCATTCAGATGTCCGATGCCTGTCTGGAGCACATCATCTGCTGTTCCATGATAAACGGCAATTTTAATATTTATTTGGGGAATGGACAGATATCCCATAATTCCATCTTTTCCCACATTGAGAATCTTCCAGTATTCTGTCTCCTTTAAATCCTTATCCGATTCTCCGAATACATCTCCATACAGATTATTCTGTGTCAGAGTATCATTAAATTCTCTGGCATTTTTCCATTCTCTGGTAAAGTCTTCCGGCTCCATTTCACTGATTTTCTCATCATAAGTAGAAATCAGTTTACTCTGTCTGTAAGTATTCCATTGGTTGGATACTGTGGGATAAACCAGAATCCCCAGACCCACCAGAAATAAAAGTCCAAATAAAATGTTTGAAATCTTTCTTTTCATAATTACTCCCTGGTATACTGTTCCGTTTTCCCTCTTTTCCTTTTTCTCGCTGCTCTTCTTCTCTTTACTTCATAGAGATAAAGGAAAAAAATAAATGCAGCGGTAACAGTAAGCCCTACAATCACCCATAACAGATAACTGGTATGCATGCTTGTTCCCATAATCGGTGTTTCTGCTTCTTCTTCCACGATCCCCGGTTCATAAGGCACTCTGTGGCCCCGTACCAGAAGTCTGTGACTGTTCACACCATAGGGGGTACAGGTGAGAAGTGTCACCAGATCCTCGCCTTCTTCTACTGCCAGGCCTTCCGTTTCCTCCGGTTTTACTACGGATGTTTTGTCCACCTGATAGCAAAGTATGTCATCCAGTATATAGAGAAGAAAATGATCGCCTTCTTCCAGCTTGTCAAGATCTGTAAAAAGAGACGCACTGGGCAATCCTCTGTGAGCGGAAATAACTGCATGAGTACTTTCACCGCCTGCAGGAAGAGAACTGCCTTCCAGATGACCTGCTGCCTTTTCCAGAACTTCTTCTCTGGTTGTATGGAAAATGGGAATCTTTATATTAATTTTAGGTATCTCTACATATCCCATCATACTATCCCCGGCAAGATTCAGACAAGACAAATAATTTTCATCGTCTTCTTCCGATGCTGCCGCTACTGCAAATGAGTCAGGAAGAATGGACGGGAGAAGGGCTTCATTGTAAGCATTTGCTTTTGCCCACTCTGCCTCGTAATCAATCTCATTCTTTTCATTCTTGTCTGCAATCACCTGATCGTAGCTGCTGATCAACTGTTTCTGCCTGTAGTTGTTCCACTGATTTGCTACGAAAGGATACAGCAGCAAGGACAACCCGGCTAAAAACAGTATACCTATCATAATTGTTGTTACTTTCTTTTTCATCCGGGTTCTCCTTGTTGTTGTATCACTATAGTTCCATTTTTCATTAAAATACCGGGGCGGGCTGCCCGCCCCGGTATTTATGTTAGAAATCTCTTTCTAAGATAACCCTCAGGGGTTTTTATTTTGCAGATTTTCTGCGGCTGATGAAAAACATCGCTGCTGCTGCAATCATGATTGCACAACCACCGATTGTGAAGATTGTAGTACCGATACCACCTGTGGATGGGAGTTCACTGATCTTTGTATTCTTGATCTGTGTTGTCTCACTGTCATCAGTTATTACTGTAACTGTTTTCGTTACAACTGTTTCGCCTTCGTATGTGGCTTCATAAGTAGAAGTTGCCTTGTTATTAACAGTGATTGTGTATGCCTTTAATGTTCCATCCGCATTATATTCTGCACTAATAACTACCGGAATCTCTGTTGAGTTTAAACTATATCCGTCCGGAGCTTTTGTCTCAACTAAGGTGTATTCCCCTGCATCCAGTCCTGTAAAAGTCAATCGACCTTTTGCATCAGAAGTTGCTGTATATACTTTTTTAGTAGTATTATTTGTTAAAGTAAATTCAGCTCCTGCAAGAGGTTTAAATACTTCTTTTTCTTCTCCCTCTACAGTTTCTTTTACCATTTCACCTTTAATAATTTCCTGTGTTACCTTGTTCCATCCTTCAGTGGATTCACCGTTTAATTTTGCATCAATACCAAATGTATAAGTATAAGTTCTATCTTTTACTTCTTTTGTAGTTCCATCTGGATTGTTTGTATAGGTCAATATGGCTGTATTGGTATTTGCATCAAAGTTAATTCCAGCTTTTTCATTTAATGTAGCAGAATATGTCACATTAACATTTTTTCCATTATTTGCAAGAGCGTAGTCAGACACAAATTCAATTGTAAAGCCGGAAATAGATTTCGTGATCGTATAAGTGTCAGCACCAGCTTCAACTACATTTTCACCAACTTTAACGGTTACCGAATCCTGATTTAATGTTAAACCAGCGCTTAATGTATCAGAAATCTTAACTTCTACGCTTGTATACTGTTCACTATAAGAAGGAATCGCTGTTGCAATCTGGAAATTCACTGTATCACCAATTGCTACATCATTTCCTTTCGATGTTTCTCCACCAACAATTGTTTTATTAATGGCTGGCTCTGTTGATTTTGCATATGCATCCTTTGTTTCAAGAGTCCAGTTAGAATTTGCATCTACTGGTTCAGATTCCATAGTATTATCACTACCACTTACGCTGTAATACACACCAACCAGCATTGGGTTATATACTTCGTTTGCTTCACCAGTAACAAGTACCATCCAGTAACCAGGATTCAATGATGCTGTAAAACTTGCTAATCCTTCTTTTGCCGTTGTGGTCATTATCTGCGACTTAAGATTGCTTAAATCTCCTTTTGCAATAGCTGTAATTTCATCTGATGTTGGATTTAATGGGTCTGCAATACTTACTCCATCCACAGCAGAATATCCGATAAATCCAGCATTATTATAATCTGCTTTTACAATCTGATAAGCAGTTACTGTTGCTGTTGCCTCTACATTATTCACAGTTGCTGTTGCCGTGTCATCAGCAGTAGGTTTTGTTCCA
This sequence comes from Blautia sp., assembly GCA_051880075.1. GTDB lineage: Bacteria > Bacillota > Clostridia > Lachnospirales > Lachnospiraceae > Blautia. Next base: position 8,560 of record JBJENG010000050.1, read on the forward strand.
GCTGCAAATACTGTCATCGTGGTTCCAAGAACCATTGCCATTGCTACAATAAGGGCTAATATTTTTTTGATTTTATTCATATTTCCTCTCCTTTTCTTTATTTTGGGTATACCCTTTATTTTGAATGCTCCTCTAATGCATTCCTCTTTTCTGCGGTATGGGGATCGATGAAAAAAATAATATCATATGTTTATCTTTCCAGCACCTCCCTGTACTTTTTTATATAAAATCAGTGCTGCTGCCATCATCAGCAGTATTCCACCGATCATATACCAGAAAATCCCTGTACCTCCTGCACCTGGAAGTTCGTATACCGGAGTATTAAAAAAATCACAACTGTAAATTTGACTCCCTTCTGTTAAAGTGATTTCTGAACCTCCCTGTTTCTTCACTGCAGGCATTGCTCCTTTATAAGCAATTACTACTTCCCACTCTTCTGTACTCAAAGCATATCCTGCAGGAGCTTTCGTTTCCTTTAATGTATAGGTACCAGATTCAATTTCTTTTGAATCCGATATTCCTTCCCACTGAATCACACCATTTGAATCAGAAACACCCTTATAAGTTTTCGTATCTGATCTCAGTTCGAATTCAGCTCCCTGTAATACAGGATGGGTATCACTGGAACTTTTCTTAATAATCTGCCAGTTACATACTTCAAGTTCCGGCTTATTAATGATTTCTCCATTTGTACCGATGGTATTGAACAGCATATTTTTTATATCCTCTTCCTGATCAGCTTTGTGAGAAGAATTATGGTCCTGAACCAGTAATTCCGGATTCGTTGTATAACATAAGGTCACCGGGTATGTTTCCTCGGATTTTATATAACCTTCCGGCGCTTTTGTTTCTTCCACCTGGTACGTTCCCCAGGGAAGATTTCGGAACTTTACAATTCCATCTTCTGCAGATGTTGCTGTCTGCTGGATTTCCTGTCCTGTCAGACTGTAGGTTCCTGATAACCGGAATTCTGCTCCTCCTAATGCTGCTCCTCTATCATCTACTTTCTTGAATTCAACATCATAGAGGAGTCCTCTTATCTCAGGTACATAAAAATCTGCACTGCCTGTTATAATAGGATCTTTCGTAGTTTTATACGATACGGTTGTTATCCCATTTGCAGCATATATAAAATCCTCTGTTGTAGAAGATGCTTCGCCTGCCAGATAAGAAGCACAGCTGTTAAAACCGGATTCCTCCACTTTTAAACGAATCTTATAAACTAACTGATAAGCATTTTTCCGGAAGAAATTGCTGTCATAAATAATATAGTCTTCAGAATTACTTGATGTTTCCAGAGTAGTAAAATGATCCCATGTCAGTGTATTGGTGGAGCTGTCAAAACTTACGCTTCCATTATTCGTGTTTGCTTCACCGAGATATTCGATGTATTCACCCATCGGATCCGTAACAGTTGCAGGCTCTACCTTGCCAGTCAAGAGTGTAAAATCACCAGTTGCACTTCCGGATATCATCTGACCGTATGCTGCAGCCGGAATTGTTAATGTCTTTGTCGTTTCATTATAAGAAACCTGACTTAATTTTACGAATTTATCGGTAGCAGGCGAACTGAACAAAATAGTAAAAGAATCCGAAGAATTTTGTGGGATTGCGTAATGCATGCTCACCGATATATTCGTCTGCTTACCATTTTCATCTATGATACAGATCGTATCTACCTCTTTAATCTTATTGGAACCTTTATTGGTATTTTCGGGAGACTTCGATGCGTCTTCTGTACGTTCTACCAACCTCGCCACATGGCTGGCACCGTTAAACAATGTAGCAACTTCACATGCATTCATATCTTCCGTAAGTTGCTGAACCAGTGTATCTTCACAGTTGCTGTTTACGATCCAGACCGTGGATAATTTAAATATCTCCTCCCAACTCATAACAGGTTCCATATTCAGATAGATGTAAAATTCATTTTCTGTCCCTGTTGGAATCACATTCTTCTGAATTCGGAACAATCCGTCTTCGGTAAGCTGCATCTCTGTCTTACCATACTGCCCGCTTACCACCTGCCATTCATTTGTAATCTCGCCCTCACCCGGAACATAAGGATCCGCAATGTTTACTGCCTTTGGGCTGGTATCATTGGTGCTATTGTCACTTGTGTTATTATCACCTGAACTTTGAGTAGATTCCTGTTCACTGTATGTTGTTGGATTTTTTTTGTTTGCCACACCTGTTATAGTAAAGTGTTCTGCTTCTACCATTGCAGTTCCGTTTTCTTCTGCACTTCCTTCAATATCACTTAACTCATTCTGTTCGTTCATCTGAAAACCGGATGCATTTTCTGTTCCGATTCCTGCATTTTCAAATACTACTGTTACAGGAATCTGAGGCTGTATCTTCTCACCTTCTGCCCACAGATTAATATCGTATGCTACGTATTCTTGCAGTTCCTGTCCCTCATTTTCTGCCTGAGCAGAAAGTTTTTCTTCAACAATCGTTCTCTGTTCGTCTGTCAGCGCATCTGCTGTCATGCTTACTTTATCGGAATCAACTGCAAATGCACCTTCCGGCGCTGTAAGTTTTACTGTAACTCCATCCACTTCCTTTGTAAAAATAACTTCTTTTGAGATCTTTTCAACATAACAGCCATAAATTGCAGAAGTTCTTCCTTCCATTGTAATCCTGTCTGCTTTGCCGTTTTTCACAGAAATCTCAGATACATCATAATCATCAATGTTCTCTGTGCTTTTTCCTTCCTTCTGAAGGTTTTCCACTAATTCATCTTTCTGAATGATTTCTTTCAATTCCTCTTTGTCGCCGGTTATTTCCGGATCGGCCGGATCCACATAAAAGGCATTTGCTTTTTTCGTATCTTCTACACAAATGTTAAGACCGCTTCCTTCGAAAATAATGGTGATTGGTTTTTCCGGTTCTGTAACCACCCCGTTTACTTTGAAATCAATATTGTAAAGTATGTAGTCACCCAGATAATAATTTTCCGGAAGAAGTTTTTCCATCATATCTTTGATGTTCTTTTCTGTACTTTCTTCCGGCTTTTTCACTTCCATTGTAATTTCTGTAATTTCGGAAGTTTTTGCCTGAAATGCACCTTCCGGAACTTTAGCAGTTACCCACTGGATTACATTTCCTGCTTCATCCTTGAATTCCTGTTTCAGTTCTGTTGCTTCTGATACCGATTCTTCTGCTGCAGGTTCTTCTGTAACAGCATCTTCTGTATTTTCAACCATTTCTGTTTCCGTTTCTTTAACTTCTTCTACAGTTTCCGGTTTTCTTGCTTCTTTCTCTTCTGTAAACTCTGCAGTCGTTTCTTCCGAAAGAATTTCACCTTCTGCCATAATAGAGACACTGTTGCTCAGCACAAGAACCATGCAAAGCACAAGTGCCAGAATTCTTTTCTTTTTATTACTTTTCATGGTTTCCTCCTTCTGCTATATTTTTACTCACTGTCTCCGACCATTGCTCCATCTATTAACTTTAACAATTCCAAAGCACTGCGAAAATATTGCTGCTTTTTCTCTTCTGCCCATATTACACTGCCTTGCCATGTAGAATTCTGACAATCATGAATCTTTATAAGAAAAGTTCCTGATCCATTTTTTCTTGCTTTGTTATTCCCTCTCTTTTGAATTCTTATTCTGATTCGCTCTATCTCTAAACTTATTTTAATTATATATAAGATTCCATTACCAAAATCATTACACCATTATCTTTTTCCAAAAAAAATTTTATCGTAACTATTTGAACTTTTATTTTTCCGCACAAAAAAAGTACCGTTCCGGGATTCATCCCTTTCGGTACTTTTTCTCTTCTTTTATGTTAATGTATTATCGATAATCTTGAGCAATTCCAATGCGCTTTCAAAACTGCTCTGATCTACACATACATTGACAAGATTTGGAAATGTCCTTCCATAATCTGTGTTCCACATGTTTTTCATCCCATTACTCCTGTTTTATTCAGTCACGTCCGCCTGGTTTCTGTCCCACTGAAATTTATCTTCCTTAAAGCTGATCTTGGAATTCTGTTTCTCTACATCAGCTATGGAAGACACGTAATATTCCAGATACTGAGACCATGTTTTATGTTCACGACTGTAATGTTTCGCAATTCTGTCAAAAATTATCCGGCAATTTTCTTTGCTGGTGCCTACCAGAAGAATCAAAAACTGACTTGGGCTGTATTTGGTAAAGGAATCCCCACGACGCAGGGAATGCATAATGGTATAATACAGTTCCTCAGATAGTGCAGATAGCCTGTTTTTATTTTCCATAGGATGGCCGTTCCCATCTGTAATACTCACCAACATAAGGTAAACGGACTGTCCGTTTCTTTCAATAATGCGACTTACAAGACGATAACTGTCCCGGAAACTTGGCAGGCTGCAGTAAAACGCACCGTCTCTGCCTTCCTCTTCCTTCAGACCCCCTTTAATTTCTGAAAGAACTCGTGGTTTATAACTCATCTTTTCACTCATATCTTTAAACTGATCCATCATCCGTTCGGAAGGACTGATGCCCAGTTCTTCAAAATAAAGCTTCGCCGTATCTTCATACACTTCAAGAGCTTCTTTATAACGGTTCATGACCATGAGACTATCAATCTTAATTGCCTGCCATTCGTCAAAAGGATATATCTCCACTGCTTGATTACACAGTTCCAGTATTTTTTCATATTCTCTTTGCTGTTTTTTATATTTGCAGAGTTCCAGAAGTGCCTCCGTGTATTTCTTCTTATACTGGACACTTGCAAGAAGTACCCAATCCTCCCCTGACAATCCTGGAAGAAATTCTCCTTTATACATTGCGCAGGCATTTTCCAGAAGTTTCATCCTCTCTTCCTGTTCCTGCTCCTGTTCCGCCTGTTTCAGAATTCCGTCAAATTCAAGGGCATCTACCTGAATTTCCATGGAACTTTTCCAATAGTAGATTCCATGTCTGATCAAAATATAATCATATTCAGGAAAACCGCTTTCCACAAGTATCTTCTTCAGTCTATGAGAAGTAACACGGAGATTATTGGACATATCCGCCAAATCTTCTCTTCCATACAGAGCCTCCAGCAAATCTGTTCTGGCAATTCCTGTTTCTTTTGTGTATAGAAGAATCTGAAGTAATTTCATTGCTTTTGTTGTCGTGTTCTTTCGCAAAGAAATCGGTTTTCCATCATAGCTTAATGAAAAGCCTCCCAACATATGGACCTTCAAAACCGGTGTTTTATCACTCATCTTCTTTATTCTCCTTCAATGCTGGCTTTTTCAGATGCTGGTTCCAACATGTACTGATTGTATCTTTTGATTCTTTTTTTGTCAATGACGTGTTTGCATGTCAGTCTGTTTTTTGTTATAATGTCCCATGAAAAACAACAGTATATCACAGAACGGAGGAATGCATTTATGGCAGTTTATCAGACAAAAGGTGTCTGTTCCCGTTCAATTGAAATTGAACTGGACGGCAGCAAAATCAAATCTGTAAAATTCAATGGCGGATGCAACGGAAATACAAAAGGAATTGCCAGCCTTGTAAAAGGTATGGAAGTAGATGAAGTGATTCAGCGTCTGAAAGGTACTGACTGCGGCGGCCGCGGCACTTCCTGCCCGGATCAGCTCGCAAAAGCTCTGGAAGCCATGAAAACACAAAACGCATAAACCAAGAATGGAAAAGCAGGCTGTCAGTCAGTCTGCTTTTCCGTTCTTTCCCATCTGGGAGGAATTCCTGGACAGCTGTTCTTCTTCATGACTGCCCGCATTTCCACAAAGCATCCGCATATGCGGCACATACCATTCATCAAATTATCACATTCTCTGCACACATCAAGGCGTTCCTTATATTTGTCGTCTTCTACTTTCAATTCTGCATCAATCCGTGCAATATACTGACGTAAATCTTCAAAATACGCATTTTCATCCATATCCTGAAGAAGACACTTTCTGCAGATTCTGCCTGCTGATTTAATCATATTGTCCATTCTGTCTTTCCCTGCCTGTACTATCGATCCCATTTGTCACACATGGAATTAATCTGATCCGCAAATCTTGCCAGATCTTTATTTGCCCCGCCCTCATTGTGACGGATCACTGTCATCAGTCTCTGTCCTGCAGCAATCAATCTTGCATATACACCGGATGCTTTACGTGCTTTGGCCTTCTCTCTTACCCGGTGAATGGCAACACCTACTGTCTCTTTCTCCACCACATTGGCTGCAAGATCAAAGACCGTTCCGCTGAACGGTGCCAGTACTTCATAGCCAAGTTCATTTTTCAGGCGTTCTGCAAAAAGATCACAAACCTGATCCTCTCCATGTGTAACAAATACGCGCCGGGGTTTTTCTTTAAAGGATGAGGCCCAGCGCATAAGGCCTTCATTGTCTGCGTGACCGCTGATTCCGGACATTCGTACAATTTCCGCATATACTTTAATATCCTCCCCGAACAGCCGAACCTCCGGAGCTCCTTCCAGAAGTGCCCTTCCAAGGGTTCCCACTGCCTGATATCCTACAAATACAATTGTGGATTCCGGTCTCCACAGATTGTGCTTCAGGTGATGTTTAATACGCCCTGCATCACACATGCCACTGGCTGAGAGAATGACTTTGTGATGATCATCCATATTGATGGCTCTTGACTCATCACTGGTAATCGAAAGCTTCAATCCCGGAAATGCAATGGGATTGATTCCCTGATTCAGAAGTTCCATTGCCTCATCATCATAACATTCCGCATAATGCTCTTTAAAGATATTGGTAGCTTGAACTGCCAGCGGACTGTCTACATACACTTCAAAATCCGGATATTCCGGCAGCAGATTATCGGCTTTGATTTTCCTGAGGAAATACAGCATCTCCTGAGTTCTTCCTACTGCAAAGGAAGGAACTACCACATTTCCGTTTCTCCGGAACGTCCGTTTCAGAATCTCCACCAGTTCCTGTACATAATCCGGCCTTTCTCCATGACTTCTGTCTCCGTAGGTAGATTCCATGACTACATAATCTGCAGTATCAATATATTCAGGATCTTTGATCAATGGCTGATCCAGATTGCCGATATCTCCGGAAAATACAATCTTTTTCTCCACCCCGTCCTCTGTAATCCATATCTCAATACTGGCCGAGCCAAGCAAATGTCCTGCATCAATAAACCGTACCTTAATACCTTCTGCAATTTCTATAATTTGATTGTATTCACACTCCACAAACTGCTTAATTACACTTAGTGCATCTTCCATTGTATAGGCAGGAACAAATTCCGGCTGTCCGTTCCTCTTTCCTTTTCTGTTTCTCCATTCCGCTTCAAACATCTGAATATGTGCACTATCACGAAGCATAATATCGCACAAATCACAGGTGGCTGCAGTAGCATAGATGGAGCCCCGGAATCCTTTTGCATAAGCCAGAGGGAAATTTCCCGAATGATCTATATGGGCATGGGTCAAAAGAGCAAAATCCACATCGGATAAAGCCACCGGAATCTCCTGATTCTCATATTGGTCCGGTCCCTGCTCCATACCACAATCTACCAGAATTTTCTTCCCTGCTGCTTCCAGAAAGTAACAACTCCCCGTCACCTCATGGGTAGCACCGATAAAAGTCAGCTTCATAAAAAAGAACCCCCTTTGCGGTATAATATCTCTTATTGTTATTATACCGCAGATAAGGGAACTTTGACAGAACTTTTCAGATTATTTATCAATATTTAATTAGTTATTTATTCATCATCAAAAAAACAGGTATCTTCTCTGAATTCTGACAATTAACTTATCACAGGTTCCATAGACAAGCGTTTTTCGTAACATTCTCCCTTGAAAATTAATACATAATATTTTTAACAATATCCTTTATTTCCTGTTCTGAAACTTTCCCTGAAATACAATAATAGGAATTTTTATAATCCCACTGAGCCAAATAAGTAGTTTCCCTGTCACCTTCATCCTTTATTTCCCAGATTTCTGCTGTGATATCTGACACCTCTCCGGAAATAGTACCAAGATTTTTTCCTTCATCATTTCTGCAAATACCAGTGATGTCTGTATAATTGGTCTGTACAATGCTATATAAACTTCTTTTCTCATTTTCATATTTCATATAAACCGTCTGGGCTTCTTCATCCAATGTATAAGAAACCAATTCCATCCCGTCCGGCAAATACAAAAATACAGGAAGTTTTGCCTGCAAAATATTTTCAAGCCCTCTTCTGACTTCATCCTCTGTGGTGTCACCTATCAGAAATTTCTCCCCATTTTGTACTACTGCATCTGTCTTATTCCCTGCTGCCTCTGTTATTTCCTCTATCAGACAACTCCTGCCTGCTTCCGTACTCATACTGACTCCAAAAAGTCCAAAGCAGGTAATAGCAGCAGCTCCCACCCATCTCAGATAATTTCTTTTCCGTGGATGTGCGGGTATCCGGCAGTTTTTTTGTTCTTTTCTGTTCCTGTTTTCATCTGAAGAAAAATCTCTGTTACTCTTTTTTTCAATATTCAATTGTTTCTGATCCTGTTTTTTGTTTTCCTCCAGCAATCCCTTCTGACGGACTTCATCCACGATCTTCTGAAACAGTTCTTCCGATGGTTCCAGATATTTCAACTGATGATTTTTTTCCAGACGTTCCACCAACTGAGATGCATCCTCGTGAAAACACTGCAGAGCCCATGATTGAATCTCTGTGTCTTCTGCAGAACTATCTGTACGGAAACCGGAATCCGGCTTACAATTGTGATCTTTTCTGTCAATTTCTAATTTTTTACTCATGAAACTCCTATCTTTCCTTGACTTTTCACAGTAAGTGTATCATATTATCATATAGTGAACATTGATTTTACATCGAAACACTGACTGAACAGGAGGTTCCAATGAAACATATTATACTTACCGGCGGCGGTACTGCCGGACACGTTACCCCTAATATTGCCATGATTCCACGCCTTCGAGAGCTTGGTTATACCATTTCCTACATCGGATCCTATGAAGGAATTGAAAAAAAACTGATTGAAGAAATGGGTATCCCCTACTATGGAATTTCTTCCGGAAAGCTGAGACGCTACTTTGATCTCAAAAACTTTACAGATCCTTTCCGGGTACTGAAAGGCTTCGGAGAAGCAAAAAAACTGATGAAACAGTTAAAACCCGATGTGGTATTCTCAAAAGGCGGTTTTGTTACTGTACCTGTTGTCATTGCAGCAAGCCGCAGCAAAGTGCCCACCTTCATCCATGAATCCGACATGACTCCGGGACTGGCAAATAAAATCTCTATTCCCTTCGCCACAAAAGTATGCTGTAACTTCCCTGAAACAGTATCTGAACTGCCTGCAGACAAAGCAGTCCTTACGGGTACACCCATCCGTCAGGAACTGTTAAACGGTGATCCGGAAAAAGCCCTTGCATTTACAGGTCTCTCCAAAGACAAACCCGTCATCATGATAATCGGCGGCAGTCTCGGAGCTGTTGCTGTAAATAATGCTGTACGCGCAGTTCTCCCTGAACTCCTGAGGGACTTCCAGGTAATTCATCTCTGCGGCAAAGGCAAATTGGATGAATCCCTGAAGAACACAGAAGGTTATGTTCAATATGAATATATTAAAAAAGAACTGGCTGACTTATTTGCTCTGGCAGATGTTGTTATATCACGAGCCGGAGCCAATGCCATCTGTGAAATCAGTGCCCTGAAAAAACCTAATCTTCTGATTCCTCTGTCTGCCCGGGCCAGCAGAGGTGACCAGATTCTTAACGCCCGCTCCTTCCAGCGTCTGGGCTACAGTGTAGTTCTGGAAGAAGAAGAAATCACTAACGAAAAAATGCTGAACGCCATTCATGAACTTTATGAAAACCGCAGCAAATATACAGACGCCATGGCCAAAAGCAAACAGACCGATTCCATTGAACAGATCATACAGCTTTTTGAAAAATCCGTAAACGCCGCAAAATAATCCTGCAAAACAAGTTCCGGATTAAAAATATCACCCCGGATCTGCCCTTCCATAATGGTTCCGGCGGATCCGGGAATCGTATACGCTCTTTTATCTACAGTGATCTATATCGATCCCCGTAATTTTGATCGATCCACTTTTTCATTCTGTGCTTCTTTACCCTCAGATTTTCTATGGTAATGCCCAGTTCTTGTGCGATTTCTGCATCTGTTTTCTCTTCATATACCATAAGACTCATCATGTCATACCACTCCGGATTCTTTTCATACAGATCATCCATAAAACTTTTTGTAAATTCTCTGCATATAAGACGATCTAATGTGTCATCGGAATGATACCCCTGACTTTCTCCTGCTTCTGCCAGAATCCCCGCCCTGTCTTCCTCATCTTCATCTTTACCATCCAGCAATGTAAATTCATGCTGCTGATAATTCTTTCTTCTGAAATCCAACGCTTTTCTTCTGGCCACGGTCGCCAACCACTGAGAGTACTGTTCCGGGCGCACAATATCCCATTTTTCTGCAAGTATACTAAACACTTCCTGACAGATATCCTGACAATAATCAAAATCATGGAGAACTTCATAAGCAGCCTTCATTACCAAACGATAATATTGTGAATATACCTCACGTAATTTTTCCTCTGTCATTTCAAACCTTTTTGAAGTTTAATCCATGGAAAGCTTCTCAAGAATTTCCTGTTTATCTTCTTCCTTTAATGTGCCAGGTGTCCAGGTTACGCCTACATTATCTCCTTTATGTCGCGGAATCAAATGCATATGGAAATGAAACACTGTTTGTCCCGCTGCTTCCCCGTTATTCTGTACAATATTATATCCATCACATTGCAGGACATCCGTCATCTTTGTAATCACTTTTTTTGCAAGAATCATTGCCTTTCCTGCCAGTTCATCCGGCATCTCATACAGATTTGCATGATGCTCTTTTGGTATGATCAATGCATGTCCTTTACTGGCAGGTCCCAGATCCAGAATCACCCTGAAATCCTCATCTTCATAAATGGTTGCTGCTGGAATCTCTCCCCCTGCAATTTTGCAAAAAATACATTCTGACATATAAATTTCTCCTTTCTTTCTCCTGTTTTCTGTAAATAATATTTGTCGAAATCAAAATCTTTTTGTAATGTGAAATCATTTGATATTTCTATTCATCGGTGCTACACTATCAAAGAAAAAAGGAGGTAACACCAAAATGACGAAACCAATTTCCCCAACAGGGACAGAAATCCCCTCAGATGCTGAGGATTACAAAGCACTTTATCTGGAACAGAAAATCCAGCACCAGTTTATGCTTTCTAAAATTTCTCACGAAATCCGCAATCCTGTCACATTAGTCAACAGTTTCCTGCAGATTCTGGAAGATCATCATCCGGATTTGACGGAAGATAGTTGCTGGATGAAAATTATGGAAAATATGGATTTTCTGAAAAAACTTCTGAATGAATTTTCAAATTTCAATAACTCGGAAAAAATCGCTTTACAGCCTGTAAATCTGTATTATCTTTTCTCTGCTATTACAGATTCCACAGCACCTGAGCTTTCCCAAAAAGGTATCTCCATTACCCTAGAAAAACGTTCTCCTATTCCCCTCATTCCTGTGGATGAGCTAAAAATCCGCCAGCTTCTCCTGAATCTTATTCGGAATGCCGCAGAATCTATAGCAGAAAAAGGTACAATCACCTGCGCCATCGAATCCGATGGTGAAACCGTAACCCTTTCCGTCGCAGATACCGGCTGCGGCATTCTGCCGGAACAACAACACAATATCTTCGAACCTTTTACAACTTTCAAACAGGAAGGAACCGGACTTGGTCTTCCTATATGCAAACGAATCGCTGAAGCCCACAAAGGGACTCTCTCTTTTACTTCAACACCGGGAAAAGGAACTACTTTCCGTCTGGTTCTTCCTGTTTCCTGATTTTTTTCTGTGATGGGGATCTTTCCCTCTGCCCCAGTAGAGAAGAATTCCCAGGAAAAATCCACACAGCAGCCCACCCACATGAGCTGCATTATCTACACCTGCACTGGCATAACCATGATACAAAGTGAGAAAAGCTAAAAAAATAAGCTGTCTGGCAGTAAAATTTTCCAGTTTGCCTTTTTTTCTGATCACAATATAAATAAGTGAACCAATTACTGCAAAGACAGCTCCAGAGGCCCCTGCTGAAATCACTGTGGCTTCCTTTTTTATCTCTATATAACCGGAAACACAACTGGCTCCCAATCCCCCCATGAGATAAATCAGCAGGTAACGAACCTTTCCCACCGCACGTTCCAATGCATCTCCCATAAACAAAAGGACCAGCATGTTATTTCCCAGATGGGAAAGTCCAAAATGTAAAAACATGCAGGTGAACAACCGATAATACTCATGTTCTGTCTCCAGAAGCGGTGTATACACCGCACCCCAGGATACCAGATGCCTTCCATCCAAAGAAGAACCGGTCAGTTCTGTCATAAGGAATACCAGAATATTTACCAGGATCATCAGTGTATTCATTGGCACCGTTCTTCTGTTTCTCAGAAAGCGTATGATATCAGAGTCATCTCTTTGACTATTTATCATTATAGTTCTTTTCCTTCCAATGCGCAATATCTATAAAATCATAATCTGACACAGCTTCATAGATTCCAGGGCATTTTTATGACTTTCTGCCGTCACACCGGCACAACAGGAACCATCTACACTGATCTCTGTCTCCGGTAAAACAGCCTTCAGAATCATAGCATTTGATATCACACAGATATCTGTACACAGACCGATCAGCTGTATTTTTTCATAGTTTTCTTTGCCTGCCACATGTGCAAGCATAACACTTCCGAAGGTGGGTTTCTCTATAATTTTGCAGCCTTCTGCCAGTGCTCTTAGCTGAGGAATCAACTTCCATCCCTCGGTTCCTTTTATGCAATGAGGAACCGGAAGATTTCTTCCTTCCTGCGTATACATATAATTTTCCCCATGTGTATCCATGGTAAAAATCACTGTTTTTCCCGCTTTTCTGGCTTCTGCGACCTTACTTACCACATTTCCTACAATAGCCTGTGCTTCTCTGGTTCCCAACACACCATCTACAAAATCCACCTGCATATCCACCACTACCAGCAATTCTTTCATAATCGATTTCCTCCCATCTATATATGTGCATTTTTCTTCAATTCTTCTGCCAGTTCCCGACCCTTAAAGATGGCAAGTCCACATAAGAGCAGAATGCCTGCTGCCACACAAATTACAGAAGGAATCCTGCATTTTACCAGATTTCCTGCCAGTAAGAAAACAGGAATCATACTTCCAAGAAAAGCCAGAATCAGGTAAATCATATAATGTCTTACCGGCACCTTTAGAATGCGGATCAGCACACCAAGAACGATCAATGTAACCATCCAAACTCCGGGAATTCCATAATCCAGAGACCAGCCATGCCATCCGGTGACCCGGTCCCAGAACAAAAATACACACCACAAAACTACCATCTGCCATATGGTATTCTTCAGCAAATTTCTTCTTTTTATAACACCTACCATTGTAATGATCCAGATGCAGACCACTCCTGCCGCCACATATCCTGCCCAGAATATGGAGAATTCTCCCACCCAGTTGACAGCTGCCGCACCTACACATACAGCAACACACAAAAAAGTAAATATTTTCATGGCCAGCATAAATCTGGATGTGTTGTATTTCAAATCCGGAAACATTCTGTCCTCCGGATCTGCTTTTCCCTCCAGAGGACCCTGACAAAGAGGACATCTCTTCTGCGGATTGCGAACTGTAATTTTACAGCGCTTACATTTCTGCATTCTTTCCCCCTCCTTCTTCGATTCCCCTGGCAATAATCTCCACATCTATTCCTTTTTCCGTAAGAATCCGGAAGAAATTCCGTTCAATCTTGGTATTGGCATAGGCAGAAGTAATACTGACCGTCAGTTTATCCTGCCAGGAACACATACAGATCTCTGTCTTTGGGGTTGTAGTATAAAAATCAAACCAGTCAATATAGTCTTTGCATTCTTCCGGCATGACAATTCTTCCTATATTAGAAAAAATAGCGGTATCTGCCGTTGTATTCAAAGCAGCTCCAATCTGCATGCCCCATAATTTTAATCCCAGCGGCAACACCCGCATAAAAGGATTTTTCTCCATACGCATAAAAGTATTCATACGGACCGCGATTCGCTCCGTGGTCAGCTCCTTCTTAAAAAAATCCGCCGTAAATGCAATAACATCTTCCAGCTTTTCCTCTCCGGAAGAAAAATTGTATCCGATATCGATCCATCCAAAAAAGTTTCGTACAGATTCCGACGGAAAAAAACTTCTCAGATTAACCGGAATCATAAGGGATACCGGATGCTTCTTCTGCCTTGGACTCATATCCTTTGCTATGGCGCACAAAAAAACCGCTGTCAGATATACTGTTATGGTCGTCCCATAGCTTCTGGCTGTTTCCAGCAGTTCCCCCGTGGAAATAATTCCTTCTGTAAGCCGTATTCCGCCATATTCCAGTCTGCGGTATTTGAGCTGATGTGCTTTGTATTTTGGAATATCGGAAGCCATTGCTTCTTCTGAATAGTATTTACTGAAACTGTCCTCTTCCTTTTCCTCTTCTGTTGCATCTGCCAGGATCTGAGAAACCGGTCCCTTTACTTTCTCCGGATGTACCCCCATCAGATAAAAATACACCAGACTTTTCATAAACTGCAGCGCTCCGGTTCCGTCTGTAAGTGCATGGTAGGTTTCAAAATTGATCCTTTTTTTATAATACGTTACTTCAAAAAGAAGATTTTTCTGATCTCTTACGTACAGCTGGCTGCATGGAGGCTTATATTCTTCTCTTACCACAGGCCGCAGATCTGTTTCCTCCAGATAATTCCAGAACAATCCCCGCCGCAGCACACACAGAAACAATGTATATTCCTCCATACACAGATCAAGAGCCTTCTGCAGCTTCTCAGGCTGAATCTCTTCTTTCATCTGACAGGAAAGTCGAAATACTCTTTCGTCTTTTTTTCCGCTGGTGGCGGGAAAAATTTTTGCCGTATTCTCCAGCGTGCGCCATTTGCTTCTGTCTGAACCTCTCATCTTACATCCCTGCTTTCAAAAATTCATTAATATAATCATAAGTTTCCCGTACTGCCGGATAAACCGGTTCCAACAAAAAAAATCCATGAATCCCGTCTTTTATCCTGTGGTGCGTTACCTCCACTCCTGCTTCTTTCATTTTACGGGCATAAGCTTCTCCTTCATCTCTCAGCGGATCAAACTCTCCTGTAATGACCAAGGCTCTGGGCAGACCGGAAAAATCTGCTGCAAGAAGCGGGGCAAAATAAGGATTCCTGCGGTCTTCTTCGCAACTCTGGTAGAGATCCAGATAATCTGCCATATTCTGTCGGGTAAGCAAATAATCTCTTCCATTCTCATGCACAGAAGAAAAGGGAGAAGACGGGCTGTAATCATTATTGGTACAGGGATAAATCAAGATTTGGCTTCCGGGAATAAAATCTCCTCTGTCCCTGGCCATCTGACAGAGTACCGCAGCCATATTACCTCCTGCACTGTCTCCCATCAATGTGATTCGATCCGGTTCCACATTGAGCAACGTTTTATCACTGAAAACAGCCTTTGCCACTGCATAGCAGTCCTCAATCTGTGCAGGAAACCGATGTTCCGGCGCCAGCGGATAGTCTACAGAAACCACCACATGTCCTGTATGCTTGGCAAGATTCCAGCAGACCCTGTTATAAGATTCTACACTTTCTGTTACAAATCCCCCTCCGTGAATATAAAGAATCACCGGGTATGTGTTGTCTCCCATATCTGCTGTATCTGTATTCTGCATTTTTCTCTGATAAGCTTCAATATCCACGGTATCGTAAGACTCTTCATTTGGAAAATAAATACGGACCGGTACTTCTCTTCCTTCGTTATATATTTTGGCATCAAGGGTTCTGTAAAAGGGTTTAAAAGGATCCAGAATCTTCATGTTCATAATCCTTCTTGATTTCTGCAGATCCAGTTTCGTATCCGGATCAGACAGGGCTTTCAGTACTTTGTGCATGGTTTTATTCATTCATTTTTTCTCCTTCTTCATGGGGCTATTATACCTTATTTTCTCAATTTTGTATAGAAAAAGCCAATTATGCAAAAAAATACGGCAGTCTGAAAACAGACTGCCGTGCAAGGCTTTCTTTATTTTACTGCTCCGTTTACCACACCATTTAAAATCTGTTTCTGACAGAACAGATAGAAAATAAGAATCGGCAAAAGTGCCAGCAGATAAGATGCAAAAGCAAGATTGTAATTGGTTCCGAACTGTGTCTGGAAAGTAAGCTGTGCCAGAGGCAGAGTATTCATACCACTTCCTGACATAATAACAAGGGGTGTCATAACATCATTCCATGTACCCAGAGCAGTCAGTACTGCAACCGTTGCATGCATGGGGGACATAATCGGAAATATGATCTTCCAGTAAGTGGTCCAGGTGCTTGCACCATCTACCCATGCAGCTTCTTCCAGTGCTACCGGAATGTTTTTCAGATATCCGGAATACAGAAGAAGGTTCATCGGCATATAGAATACCACGTAAAGGATAATAACCCCCACCACGTTTGCAATTCCCATCTGTGCAGTCTGTTTTACCAGAGGCATCATAAGAATTGCAAATGGTACAAACATACCGCTTACTACATACAGATACGCAAAGTTATAAAATTTACTTTTTCCCTTGTTTCTTCCGATTGCATAACCCAGAAGAGAATGAATGAAAATGGACAGAACTACGGTTACCACTGTGATCAGAATACTGTTAAGCAGAGAACGCCAGAAATCTGTCACACGCATAGCCTCTGAAAAGTTTGCCAGGCTCCAGCTCTTCGGAAGAGACAGAATTCCGGCAATACTGTTTGTCATCTCGGAAGGCTGTTTAAAAGCAATGACAACTGCCATATAAAGAGGAAAAATAACGGTAATAAGGCCCACGATCAATAAAATTGTAACCGGCCAGTTGAATTTTTCTTTTACTTTGATTTTCATTATAACTGTTCCTCCTTTTTTCCTAAGAAGTTCATCTGTAATACAGAAATCACTACAATTACAACAAAGAAAATAACTGCATTGGCACTCTGGAAACCAAACTGACCTCCTGCCATACCATTGTTGTAAATCAGGTAAGAAATAGATTCTGTACTCTGTGCAGGACCACCTTTAGTCAATGCCATGATCTGATCAAATACCATCAGGAAGTTTTTCATACATAGAACCATGTTAATGGTGAAAAATGGAAGAATCAACGGGAATGTAAGGTTTTTAAATCTTGCAAAACCAGTAGCACCGTCAATGGATCCTGCTTCATATACATCTTCCGGAACAGTCTGAAGACCGGAAATATAAATGATTGTATTCATAGCGATAGACTGCCATGCACAGACAACTACAATGGCAACCCAAGCCCATTTTTCATCTGCCAGAATACTGGTACCTGTTCCGCCCATCATTTTGGAAACTGCAGGAAGAATATAGGTAAAGAAATAGTTGAAAATATAACCTACAACCAGTGCGCCCAGAATGTTAGGCACAAAGTAAAGTCCTCTCAAAGCACTTTTAAATTTGATTTTGGCGTTTAATCCCAGGGCCATGATCAGGCTGATGAGATTGACTGCCACTGTGGATACCACTGCCAGTTTAAATGTAAACAGATAGGATTTTCCCACACGTGCATCCTGGAACAAATCAATATAATTACGAAATCCTACCCAGTCGTACGTACCATATCCTTTGAAGTTTGTGAAACTGTAAATCACACCTTTGATCAGCGGCAATGTATTAAAGCAGAAGAACAGCGCAAGAATCGGCACTGTAATCAACATAAAAGTCCGCTCTCTGTTATTCATTTTTTTCATTTTCTTTCTCCTCTTACCTGCTTAATTATTTCCATGCTCTTTCTGGTACTCTTCTGCCATACGGATAATATCACGGTTGTACCGGAGCCAGTCTTTATCGAATTTCTTCAGGAATGCATCCTTGTCCTGATTAATAAGAAATGTCTGAATCTGTGCATCTACAGCCATCTCAGAAGGATAGTAATGATCCTGATAGTCTTTCATTCTGCCTTCTTCGATATAGGTTTTCATACCGTCCAGCATAGGAGACAGTTCAAATGTATCGTCTTTACAAGGTACCGCATTCTGCGCATCCAGATACGTCTGAATGTTTTCATTTTCCAGAAGGAAATCCAGTACTTCGTAAGCTGCCTCTTTGTTTTCACACGCTTCCATTACGCAGAACTGCAGGTCTACACCGGAGTTCAGATAATTCTGCTCTGTGTCATTACTTCCCGGCATTACAAAGGAGTCAATATTCATATCCGGATTCACAGACTTAATCTGTGGAATGGCATAACTTCCGATGGTATACATGGCAGATTCCCCATTTGCAAATGCTGTACATGCATCGTTATACCCATATGCAAAAGGCCCTTCCTCTGCATATGGAAGGAGCTGCAGCATTTTATCCGCAATTTCTCCATATTCCTGGCTAAATGTGGTCTTGCCCTGATTTACCTGTTTGCATACATCTGCAGATGCCAGGTCTACCGCCAATGCGTTCCAGGGTGCAAGACAAGTCCAGGTATCTTTAAATCCGAAGTACAAAGGCTGAATCCCTTCTGCCTGGATGGCTTCACACAAATCTATAAATTCATCCCATGTTTCCGGAATTTCCCATCCATGTTCTTCAAATATGTCACGGTTATAAAGTACACCTGCTGCATTTGCCACATAAGGCACACCATAGGTTCCTTCTTCCGGTACAAACTCCAGCTCCTCAAGAATATCTACATATGCCGGTTTAATTGTGGAAAGTCCTTCATAATCTGATACATCTGCCAGAATATCGGAATCAATGAAATAAGAATAATTGATATCTCCTCCGATTCCGATAATGTCCGGATAATCTTCCCGGATAAATTTTGTTTTCAAAATTGTCATTGCATCATTTGGAGAAGAAATTGTAAGATGAATATCCTCATGTGTCTCATTAAATTTTTTCTCCAGCTCTTCAAATACCTCAACTGCCTCCTGTTTGTACTGCACCAGTTCAATTTCTGTCACGCCTTCTTTGTTTCCGTCTGCTGTACATCCCTGAAGCATCAGGGCAGATACTGTGGCACCTGCCAGACATAATCCGACCCCATATTTTTTCTTTCTCATACCTGCTGATTGCTCCTTCCTTATGGTTTCTCTTGTTTTCATAAAATATTCTAACATAGCCAAATGCGTTCATGAATATCTGTATTTTTCCATTTTTATACCTTTATGCCATTTTTTACTATAAATGCAATATATTATATCGCATTTTGCTATATTCTATTGCTTTTTCTTCCTTCTGAATATAAAATAAACGTAAATTAAATTTTATAAATACCACATGGAATGTATGGAGGTTTTATGGATAATATACTGTTCTCTGTTTTTCCCAATGAAAATTTTATCGACCTGGGTCTCTATCAGTTTGGATGGGAAAACTGCTCCCCCGGCCATTCTTATGGTCCTGCTGTCAGAAATCACTTTCTTTTCCACTATATCATTTCCGGTACCGGCATGCTCATGGCCAATGACAGCCACGGAAATACACAGACTTACCATATAAAAAGCGGACAGGGATTTATGATTTTCCCCGATCAGATCAACACTTATATAGCAGATGAAAAAATTCCATGGGAATATACCTGGATAGAGTTTGACGGAGTCCGGGCAAAGGAAGCCATTGAGATTGCAGGTCTTACACGGGATACTCCTGTATACAAAGCCCGTTCCCGGGATCTGCGGGATAATATGCTCAAAGAAATGATGTATATCGTAAAAAATAAAGATGCCTCCTCACTGCATCTGATCGGGCATCTTTATCTCTTTATGGATTATCTGACACGCTCTGCAGCCACCATGCGCAAAACCCATGGGGGCCGTATGCGTGATTTTTACATAAAAGAAGCTCTGTCTTTTATCGAACAGAACTTCCAGAATAATATTTCTGTAGAAGATATTGCCAGTTTCTGCGGTTTGAACCGCAGTTATTTCGGAAAAATCTTCCGGGAGGGTCTTGGCAAATCTCCTCAGGATTTTTTAATGAATTACCGAATGATCAAAGCTACCGAACTTCTGCGGATGACTCAGCTCTCCATCGGTGATATCAGCAAAGCGGTCGGTTATGACAACCAGCTTCATTTTTCCAGAGCCTTTAAGAACATTTACGGATCTTCTCCCAGAAACTGGAGAGATCAGAACCGGATTCTTCCCTGATTTTAGCTCAGAATTTTCTTCAGATCCTCTTCCGGTGTGCTTACGGGAGATATCTGGAAATTCTCTACCAGATAATTGAGCACATTGGGTGATACAAAGGCAGGAAGGGTAGGACCAAGATAAATATTTTTAATTCCCAGATGAAGAAGCGTAAGCAGAATGCTGACTGCTTTCTGTTCATACCAGGAAAGTACCAAAGTAAGAGGGAGTTCATTGACTCCGCACTGAAAAGCCTCTGCCAGTGCCACTGCCACTTTAATGGCACCGAATGCATCATTGCACTGTCCCATATCCATCAGTCTCGGAAGACCTCCGATAGTACCAAGACCCAGATCATTAAAGCGGTATTTTCCGCAAGCCAGAGTCAGAATAACAGAATCTTTCGGAGCCTGTTTTACAAAATCGGTATAATAACTTCTTCCTGTACGTGCTCCGTCACAGCCACCTACCAGGAAAAAGTGGCGGATCTGTCCGGCCTTCACAGCTTCCACTACCTGTTCTGCAGCTCCCAGAATGGTGTGATGTCCGAATCCTGTTGTCAGCTGGGTTCCTCCATTGATTCCTGTAAAGGTTCTGTCTTCTTCAAAACCGCCAAGAGCAAGTGCTTTCTCAATCACAGGGGTAAAATCTTTTTCCTCGCCAATATGATGCATCTGAGGATATTCCACAACTCCTGTAGTAAATACCCGGTCTGCATAGCTGTCCTTTGGCGGCATAATGCAATTGGTGGTGAAGAGAATAGGAGCAGGAAGTTCCGCAAACTCCTTCTGCTGATTCTGCCATGCAGTTCCGAAGTTTCCTTTCAAATGAGAATATTTTTTCAATTCCGGATATGCATGTGCAGGCAACATCTCACCATGGGTATAAATATGAATTCCTTTTCCTTCCGTCTGTTCCAGAAGAGCTTTCAGATCTTTCAGATCATGCCCCGTAATTACAATAAACGGACCTTTTTCCACAGTCAGAGAGACCGAAACCGGTGCAGGGATTCCATAAGTTTCTGTATTGGCCTTATCAAGAACTTCCATGCATTTAAAATTCACAGCTCCTGCTTCCATTACGATTTCCAACAGATTTTCCATAGTTCTGTCCTGTCCTGCGGCAGCCATTCCTTTATACAGAAATCTATTTACCTCTTCATCTGTA
The DNA here is from genome assembly GCA_051880075.1 of Blautia sp. Classification (GTDB taxonomy): domain Bacteria; phylum Bacillota; class Clostridia; order Lachnospirales; family Lachnospiraceae; genus Blautia. The sequence continues at coordinate 29,914 of JBJENG010000050.1, forward strand.
TATCCAAGAACCATTGCATGATAAGCATACGCAGCGATTCCCCTAAGACCGAAGATCAACAGAGATTTCAGAGAACGGATATCTTCATCCGGTTCTTCCCACAGTTTTCCCATATCATAATCAGCTGCACTTTCCAGTGCATAATTCTTTTTCTCTTCCTGTACCTTACAAATCATTTCTTTTAATGTTTCTTCATCAAAATTTACATTTGTAAGTGTTGCAAATAATCCTTCCATCATAAGACGGTCTGTTTTTGGAGCTGTTTTATCTTCTCCTGTTGTCTGCGCAAGTCCAATCAATGCACCTGTCAGAGAGTCCTGTAACTGTGCAACCGTATCTGTTTTTCCACATACCCCCTGTTTTCCTTTGCATCCACTACATCCTGCTGTCTGTTCACACTGATAACAAAACATAATCAAAAAACCTCCTTCTATGTCTTTTCCCTTAGGAATACTCATTCAATCACTTCTGATAAACTTGATTTGTTTATCTGTAATGGAATATACTATAAAAAAACAAAACTATCTGTTGGAACTACAACATAAATGGAGGTTTTTCAAAATGAAAGATTTGCCTGTAAAAGAACTGATTTTTTCTCCTTTATTCCAGGGAATTGAAGAAAAAGAATTGTCTGCTATGCTGAGCTGTCTCTCCGGCAGTGTAAAAACTTACAAAAAGAATGTTTCTATTTTTCGCTGGGGAGATCAGATTACAAAAATTGGTCTGATCGTAAAAGGAAATGTACACATCATCCGTGAAAGTTATTGGGGAAAGGAAGCTCTGATGGCATGCCTTGGACCTGGAGATCTGTTCGGGGAAATCTATGCCTGTCTTCCCCAGACAGCTTTCGACGGCACAGCAAAAGCGATCACCGATACAGATATTCTTTTTCTTGACCTGAATCGGGTGCTGACTACCTGTTCCTCTGCCTGCCCTTTTCATACCCGGCTGATCCGCAATCTCCTGGGCGTACTGGCACAAAAAAATCTGAATTTTTCCAGGAAAATTGACTGTCTCACTCCTCATACCATCCGCAGCAGACTTATGGAATATTTCTCGCAACAAATGCGAATCACTGGCAGCCGGATTTTTTCCATCTCTCTTACACGCCAACAGCTGTCTGATTATCTTTCCGTAGACCGCAGTTCCATGACCGTAGAATTATACAAAATGAAAGAAGAAGGAATCATTGATTTCTCAAAAAATCTGTTCACTATTTTATAATGTTAAACAAAAAAGTGCCGCTCCACAAGTTTCTGTGAAGTGACACTTTTTTCATCTGCATTAAGCAGTTTTTACATTTTTACCAAAAAGAGTTTTCAGTCCGTCGATTGCCATGATAACAGCAAGTACAACAATCGGAACAATCAGAAGACACTGAAGACCTTCTACAAGCATCTGACCTTCGCCGCCTGTAAGTTTTATAAGGTTGTTCTTGAATGTCAAAATCAGTGTACTCAGTGTGGCTGCAAGCATAAAGAACATAGGGAAGTAGAACATCTTGTTGTTTCTTCCGATTTTCTTAAGCCAGCATGCAACTGCCAGGAAGGCAGGTACAGATACCAACTGGTTGCAGGCACCAAACAGGGCCCAGATCTTCTGATATCCTGCAATTGTCAGTAATGCGGAACATGCAATTGTTATAAATGTTGCCACATACATATTACTCAAAATGTTCTTCTGTCCATTTTTATTTGTTGCAAACAATTCCTGGAACAGGAAACGTCCCAGACGTGTTGCTGTATCAAGAGAAGTAAGAGCAAAAGCAGAGATCGCCAGAAGAATGATTGTCTTCATAGTGGTAACTGCCATTTCTCCCATACCCATTTCAGCAAAGAAAGTACTGATAGCAGTTGCAAATACAACCGGAGGTGTTCCGATCTGTGCATAAGCACCGTCACTTGTCAGGTAACCAACTGCGATCAGAGCAATGACAGCCAATGCACATTCGATTAACATAGAACCATAACCAATCATTTTTGCGTCTTTTTCACTGTTCAGCTGTTTGGATGTTGTACCGGAACCGATCAGACTGTGGAAACCGGAAACTGCACCACAGGCAACAGTAATAAACAGGAACGGGAACAATGTCTGTCCGTTGATGTTCCAGCCTGTGAATGGCTGCAGCTGTACAGTAGGATTTGTAAAGATAATACCGATTGCTGCCGCAATCATCATAAAGTACAAAAGGAAGCTGTTCAGATAATCACGAGGCTGCAGCAAAATCCATACCGGTGCTACAGAAGCAATAAAGATATAGATAAATACTACAAACAGCCATACATTTTTAGAAACAAACATCGGACATTTCAGACCTACAAAGATACAGAAAGCCAGTAAAATCACACCTACAATCGTAGAAATACCAAGATTAATGTTCTTTCTGTTCAAGAATCCAAATCCTACAGCCAGAGGAATGAACAGCAAAGAAGCTACTGCAACGGAACCATTTGCTGCATTTTTTACCATCTCTCCATCTGCATTTACTGTAAATCCTGCAAATGTTCCTGCTACGATGTCTGCAAATGCTGCAACAACCAGGATCAAAACCAGCCATGCAAATACGGTAAAGCATACTTTTGATTTGTGGGAAATATTTTCTTCAATAACCTCACCAAGAGATTTTCCTTTGTGACGTACAGATGCAAACAATGCGGAAAAATCCTGTACAGCACCAAAGAAAATTCCACCGATGATAATCCACAGAAGTACTGGCACCCATCCGAAGATTGCTGCCTGAATCGGACCATTGATCGGACCTGCACCTGCAATGGATGAGAAATGATGGCCCAGCAGAACAGGAGTTTTGGCAGGAACAAAATCCACACCATCTTCTTCTGTATGCGCCGGAGTCTCCTGCTTCGGGTCAACACCCCACTGTTTTGCCAGCCAGGAACCATAAGTTACATAGGCGATAACAAAAGTCAGAACGGCAACGCCTAAAATTAAAACTCCACTCATTTTTTACCCTCCTCTTAAGTATTTTAATGAAGTTTTGAACTTTTATAAACAGAGCTGAATTCATCCTTTCGACCTCAGAACTTCAACATCTTTTTATATCCTTTTATCAGTTCCTTTGCAGCCGGATTTCCTGTGACTTTTCGATTCTGCACATGAAAAAGGACAATTCTCTCCTCCGAAAATCCTCTCACAGCAAAGCGATAATTTTTTCGGAAATGAAGTTTTCCGACTGCTTTTATCACTTCCGGATCCGTAGGTTCATCAGACAGGAAAATCCCTGTGAGATACGTATACATATGATTTTTCTGCGGCACTTTTTCTCCCTGACGCACCAGTTCCGGCTCCATATACTCCAGAAGTTGACTGTGAAATCTATTCACATCCTCCAGACTGATTTTGGGCCTGTAAAGAAAAAAAACATATTCAAAACAATTTGCCCGCCACAATTCTGCTTTCTTTACAAGAACGTATTTTGCACTGGTCAGGTTAAACTCTGCACAGGCATCATACAGAACCCCATGGTATTCATAAGGCTCCTTAACATCAAAATTGGCACGGTAAGTATCCACAACTTTTTTCATTAAGGAATTTCCATCCATCAAAATTTCTCCATTTATAAAATATTTATAAAATTCATATAAAATATAGCACTTCCTGGAGATTGTTTCAACCCTTTGGCTATCTTTTCATGCCTGCCATAACTTATAGTTATGGCAATATATGACATTTTTTTCTGTCCCGGATAAATTTGTCTACTTTATCCATACTGGTAATCATTCCTCTTCTGTTGGTTCTGTTATGAAGAGTTTTCAATATTTTTACCCATTCTTCGCATTTACAGCTTGAAATACAGGCTTTATATTCCCGTTCCCGCATTCGCTCATTCTGAATCCAGAGCAACTCGATCGCATCCATGGAATCAATCAATTCCAGCACTTCCTCTTTATTTGCCGGTTTTCTCAAACCATGATCTCCTTCTACAGGAACATAGACTTTCTCTTTTTTGTCACTTACAGACTGCATGGTATAATACATTTTCTTTCTGTCTGCCCCTCTGAAATTCAAAGGTCCCACCTCCTGAATTTCATACAACCCTCTGCATTTATAAACAACTGTTTCCCCTGCCTGCATCATACGGCAATATCCCCTTTCTCATTTAGAAAAGCCCTGAATTGCTTCCGCAAAACAAGGCTTGTTATTGATAGATTCTTCCAGAAATATTATATCATGCAGATTTTTTTTATGTAAGGATTTTTCCTGCCGAAAAAAAATTTCGGCACTTCATGCAATATCTGTAAAACTTTATTTGTGCAATTTTTCAGCCTGGAATCCGGCATTATTCTCCAACATATTCTCTTACTACTCTTGCAAGGAGAGTTCTTGGAAGAATCACCGGTTTTCCTGTAATGCGAGATACTTCACGCTTCATTTCCTGTGTATAACCCATACAGTCCAGTATTACCATGCTTTCCTTCCCACCCTTTATCCGTTCTGCTGCTTCTCTGACCCCTTCGATTCCTCTATAGGGCGAACCACTTACTACAGTAACATTTCCTTTCAGCCTGCTCCAGCGTTGTGCACACTGCTTTTCCTGGCTTTTGTCAGGAATCATCACAGCCACATCTCTGCTTCCTGCAAGCAGCGGTACAATTGCCCCCAATAAATCATAAGGATATAGTAACGGAACAGGAGAATGAAATTCCCGGAGAAATTTTCCCGTACATAACATAAGGATACACTCTGCTCCCTGATTCTGCAGATCCTCTATGGCTTCCTGTATTCTGTCCAGAATTTTTCTCTCCGCAAATCGCACCTGACTTCCATCCTTCATTCGTGACACCAGTACATAATCCCCGTCCTCAGGCTGAATCTGAAGGATTTCCTCCGGTGTGATATGATCCAGTGCACCTCTTTCTATAAATTCAATCTTTTCACCCAGAAGAGGCAGGATATCCGGCGTAAGATCTACTCTTGGAGCCTGCCCTACTGTTACTGCTCCGATCTTCATTCTGCACCACATTCCATAGTACCGAAAGTACGGAGATTGGACATAGAACCATACAGATTCTGGATTCTTTCATATTCTTCTGCATCATAGAAGGAACATTCTCCTCTTGTAAATGCTTTTGCCACTTCAATAATAAAACGTCCTGCTTCGTCAATGGATGCCATGCTGGTAGCTCCTGTAGCACAACCCGGCACTGCAGTCTCCGTTGTGATCGCTACTCCGACTACGGGTGCTTCCGTAGCTGTAGCAGGCTGAAGAATACTGTTCAGATGGAACAGACCGTTTCCGTAAGGCGTAATATCCTGTGTACTCAGGGCAAATACTTTAGGAGACTGTCCGGTTGTAATTTCCATTACACTCAACAGATCTTCACTTACCTTTAAAATATATCCGTCTTTTACTGTAGGTGAGATAGCAAATCCCTTATGATTCATAATCCGGTTTCCTTTTGTTGTATCCACCGACAGAATAGCATCTGCTGAAGTATCCACTTCGCTCTGATTGATTTGCTTCATACTTACAGGAGAATCCATAAAAGCAACTGGTTTATGAGGCTGTGTAGGTGCATCCGGACATACATGAGTAGAAATGATCACATCTCCATCCAGTTCATCTCCTTCATTCTGCATCTTTAACAGTTTTGCCGCTGCTGCGAGAACAGTCAGTGCTCCATCTCCGTCTGATACAAAACCGATTCTTTCCGGTCTTGCACCAAGACCGCCAAGTCTTCCCAGAAGACCGATCGTTGGAGCATTTCCACCTTTTACTTTTCCATTTCTTCCGGGAATCAGAACTTTTACAACATCCGTCGTTTTCCCTTTCTTTCCCTGAATCGTTTCTACAGAAACATTACAGTCTGAACGGATATTTTTCAAAAATTCCGCAACTTTTGCTCCATTGGCATAAGCAGAATCCAGAATTTCATAAAGATCGATAATTTCTTTTACTAACATAACTTTTTTCCTCTCACCTTAATTTTCTTATTCAATTCCCATTAAATCACACAGAGACAGAATATAAATCTGTCCTGCATTTTTTACATCCTCAATATCCACTGTTTCGTTATAAGAATGAATGCCTACCGTATTGGACGGTCCATACTGAATCGTAGGAATTCCCTTTACACGATAATCTCTCGCATCACTGGATGCCCATTGATATGCAGGCAGCACCTCTGTTTTCCACAAATCTTCTGCATGTTTTTTAATAGCTTCCACAATAGGAGCATCAATTTCTGTATAATTCCCGAATGTCTGGAAGTTCAGTTCATAATCCACGCCTTTAACACCGCTCTTTTCAAGAATGGCTTTTACACAGTTTTCAATTTCTTCTGCCTCCACGCCGATGGGAAGACGGATATCCAGAATTGCCTGACAGGAATCCGGTACCATGTTTGGCCGGACACCGCCCTCGATCATTCCTACATTAACAGACACATGATCGATCACTTCACCGGTGCCTGCACCATTCTTTTCTCCTGCAATGATTTTTGAATTTTCCAGTGCTTTTGTCTGTGTAGGACCGTAATGCCCTTCAATTTCTCTCAGCATATCTACATGTTCCAGTACTTTCATCAGCTTCAGAATGGCATTTTCTCCCTTGAATCCCGCAAGACTTCCATGAGCAGATACTCCATGAGATTTAAAGATCAGCTCTGCTCTGCCCTTCTGTCCGATTTCAATTGTATTATGAGAAGTCGGTTCCGCTACCAGACATGCATCTGCATTTTCCGCATAACCATTGGCACACAACCATTTGGTTCCGAATTCTCCGCCGCTTTCTTCATCGGAAACAATGTGAAGACGGATATTTCCATTTAAGTCTGCACCGGCCTCTGTCAGAATCTTCATGGCAAACAGAATTCCTGCCACTCCCGCTTTCATATCAGAAGTTCCTCTTCCGAGAATCTCTTTCTCTGTAATCTCTCCAGAAAAAGGATCAAAGTCCCACTGTGCCCGGTCTCCTGCAGGAACCACATCCACATGTCCGTTTAAGATCACACTGAAACCTTCTTCCTGTCCGATTCTTGCAACCACACATGGAAATTCCAGATTGCATCCTGTTTCCTCACATGGAATTCCTGCCTCTTTCAGATAATTTTTTACAAAATCCACAACTTCCCGCTGAGTTCCTACCGGATTCTCACTGGGAATCTGAATCAGTTGAGAAACCAGGTCTACCAGTTCGTCCAGTTTACTCTGTGCAAGTTCCAGTATCTGTGCTTTTGTTACGTTGCTCATTTCGTTCCTCTCCTTTATCTTTACTCGTTACTCTTTTATTCATACAAAAAGCAGGCTACCTGATGCCCTTCTCCCGTATCTTTCAGCTGCGGCATCTCATTTCTGCACCGCTCCATGCAGGAAGGACAACGTCCTGCCAGAGGGCATCCTCTCTGTTCTCCGATGGGACTCGGGATTTCCCCCTTCAGTACAATTCTTTCCCTCTTTTCAAATGGAGATTCCGGAGGAATTGCAGACAATAGTGCTTTTGTATAGGGATGAAGGGGATTCTCATAAATTCCCTGTGCATCGCACAATTCCACGATTCTTCCCAGATACATAATGGCAATTCTGTCACTGATATGCTTAATCACACTTAAGTCATGAGAGATGAATACATAAGTCAGCTTATACTCTTTCTGCAATTGATTAAACAGATTCAGAACCTGTGCCTGAATCGATACGTCAAGAGCAGACACCGGCTCATCACAGACAATCAGTCTGGGATTCAGTGCCAGTGCTCTTGCAATATTGATTCTCTGTCTCTGACCACCCGAAAACTCATGAGGATAACGATGTACATGCTGCACATCCAGACCTACTGTTTTCAGAAGTTCCAGAGCCTTTTGGCTTCTTGCTTTTTTATCTTTTATGATTTTGTGGGCGATCATCGGTTCTTCCACCAGTTTTCCTGCTGTCATTCTGGGATCCAGAGATGAAAAAGGATCCTGAAATACCATCTGAATATCTCTCTTAATATTTTTCAGAGGTTCTCCTTTTAGTCCAAGAATGTTCTCTCCTTTATACTCTACGGTACCGTTAGTAGCCTGATGAAGCTGGACAAGACATTTACCGAAAGTGGATTTCCCGCAGCCGGATTCGCCAATCACACCCAGCGTTTCTCCCTCATAAATATCTACCGACACATCGGTAAGTGCATGAAGAATCTGTGGTTTTTCCCCCAGTTTTCTGCTTCGTATCTTGAACTCTTTGGTGAGATTCCTGACTTTCATAATTACTTTTTTGTCACTCATTGTTTTTTCCCTCTCCTCTCACCAGTGTATTTTCTCTGTTCTGTCTGTGACAGGCCACAAAATGACCCTCTTTGATTTCATACAAAGGCGGTACTTCTTTACTGCAGATTTCCGTTGCATAAGGACATCGGTTATAGAAATTACAGCATTTTCCCGTGAGACGCAGATCCGGCGGCACACCGGGAATTGCCTTCAATTCTCCCTTCACCGTATCACTGAGTTTCGGCATAGAATCCAGAAGTCCCCATGTATAAGGATGAAGGGGCTCCTCATATAACTGTTTTGCGTCCGCATACTCTACTGTTTTTCCTGCATACATAACCATGACGGTATCACACATTTTCCACACAACACCAAGATTGTGGGTGATCAGCAATATGGATGTATCCATTTCATCCTGCAGTTCCTGAAGCAATTCCAGCACCTGGGCCTGAACTGTCACGTCCAGTGCAGTTGTGGGCTCGTCCGCAATGATCATTTTCGGCTTACAGCACACTGCCATGGCAATAATCACACGCTGGCACATACCTCCGGACAGCTCGTAAGGGTAGGAATCCATCCGTTTCTCCGGCTGAGGAATCCCTACTTTTTTCAATGCCTCGACTGCCTTTTTCCTTGCTTCTTCTTTTGATACATCCTGATGTGCACAAATCATTTCCACCATCTGATTCCCGATTTTAAATACCGGATCAAGGGATGTCATAGGATCCTGGAAAATTACCGCAATATCTTTTCCTCTGAAATTCAACAATTCTTTTTTGCTCAGATTTCGAATATCTCTTCCCTCAAAATCTATGGTTCCATCAACAATTTTTCCTATTTTAGGCAGCAGACGAATCACCGAAGATGCTGTTACACTTTTTCCGGATCCGGACTCTCCTACAATTCCCATAGTCTGCCCCTTCTGTAAAGTGAAACTTACACCATCCACTGCTTTTGACACGCCGCTGGCGGTAAAGAAATAAGTTTTCAGATCTTTTACTTTCAGTAAGTCGTTACTCATTTTTTCTCCTCGCTATCTAATCTTCCCTCTGTTATCTCTTCATCTTTGGATCCAGTACATCCCGGACACCGTCTCCTAACAGATTGAATCCAAGTACGGTCACAAGAATAAATACACCGGATATCGTTGCTATATGGGGAGCTGTATTCAGACAGTCCCTGCCTGCACGCAAAATATTTCCCCAGGATGCTGTAGGTTGTGAAATTCCCAGTCCCAGAAAACTTAAGGTAGCTTCTGAGATAATAGCTCCTGCCACATTCAGTGTGGCATACACAATAATAGGAGAAATGGTGTTCGGAAGAATATGGCAGAACAACATTCGTGCATTGGAAATTCCGATTACCCGTCCTGCATTACAGTATTCTTCATTTTTTACAATGTGTACCTGTCCCCGGACAACACGGGCAAATGTAGGTACATTTCCGATTCCGATAGCAAGAATTACATTCTGCAGTCCAGATCCGAGAATGGTCATAAGAATGATTGCCAGTAATACAAAAGGAAATGCTAACAAACCATCCATAAAACGCATGATAACCGCATCCACAATTCCACCTGCATAGCCGGCAATCAATCCCAGAAGAATTCCGATGATTCCACCTACAAAAGTTCCTCCGATTGCAGCAATCAATGAAATCCTTGCTCCATATACAATACGGGAAAATAAATCTCTCCCAAATTCATCCGTTCCAAAAATATGTCCTTTTTCACCAAATCCAAGATATGTCTCCGACGGTTTGATGGCATTCGGATCATGAGTTGCAATAATCGGCGCAAAAATCGCCATTACTATCATAAATACAACAATTACCAGACCAATCATGGCTGTTTTATTTCTTCTCAGTTTATTCCACACATTATTGGCACGACGTTCTTTTTTTACCAGCTGGGAATGTGCTTCCTGGCTCAGAATCTCTGCCTCTGCCATTTTATTCTGCTTTGCCATTTATTTCCCTCCATTCCCGCTTTCATAATTTACTTTTGGATTAATGATTGTATAAACCACGTCTACGATCAGATTTACTACTACAAATACAATGGCTGTAAAAAGTACCACTCCCTGAATCAGAGCATAATCTCTGTTATCAATTGCACTGACGATCATGGTTCCCATTCCCGGCCATGCAAAAATACTTTCTGTAAGAATAGCTCCTGTAAATGCAGACGCAAGCTGAAGACCCAATACCGTTACAATGGGTGGAAGGGCATTTTTTAAAGCATGTTTCCAGATTACCACGCCCTCCTTCAAACCTCTTGCCCGAAGCGCTTTCACAGAATCACTGTTTACTACATCCAGCATACTGGAACGTGTAATTCTGGCGAAGGTAGCCATAGGAATGGTAGAAAGACAGAAACACGGAAGAATCATATGACTGATCACATCCCAGGCACCTTTTGCAGCATCACCCATACCCATAGCAGGCAGCCATCCCAGATTTACACTGAACACCAGAACCAGCATCAGTCCCATCCAGAAAATCGGCATAGATACACCGATCAGTGCCAAAACCATAAAAATATAATCCAGTATAGAGTATTGGTGAACTGCCGATACGATTCCTACGATCATACCAAGTATCAAAGCAATGAACAGACTGGTAAGCGTTATGATCAATGTATTGGGAACTCGTTCAAGAATCAGATCCACAACCGGTTTATTATAAGAATAGGATCTTCCGAAATCCCCCTTCATAATGCTTTTAATATAAATTACATATTGCTCACCTTTACTTTTATTCAAGCCAAGTTCTTCTTCCAGTTTTTCCACTGATTCCTTCGGTGCCTGAGGCCCCAACATGGTAAGTGCAGGGTTTCCGGGAATCATACGTGTAAGAATAAAAGTAAAAGTGATGACAATAAACAATGTTGGAATACTCTGCAGAATTCTTTTCAGTATTGTCTTCAGCATATTGCGCCTCCTTTTTTATTTATCTTTTCAGGGTAAAAGACGGACGTAGCTTACTACGTCCGTCGGTCTTACTTCTTATTCATTCGAAATTCCAGTCATTACTGAACAAGCCATACATTTTCTTCTGATGTGAAGAGTTTCACTGTTCCATCTGCTCTCTGGTTAAAATCCTGTACCTTCGGGCTGATTCCCAGACATTCTGCAGGATTTCCGTAGAAAATACCAGGATCATCATTTGTAATAAGTTTCAGAGCTTTCTTATAAATTTCCGCACGTTTTGCCTGATCGGTCTCAATCAATGCATCTGACAGAAGTTGATCCACTTCTGGATTACTGTATCCCTGTCCGTTTCCTAATGTTCCGATTGCAGAAGATGCAAACATCTTATCAAAGAAGAAATACGGATCCGGATACCAGGACCATCCCATTGCAAATATATCTGCATTTCCGCCTGCTGCTGTCTCACTGAAAGTTCCCCATTCTACTGTGTTGATTTTCAGATCTACCCCGATCATACTCCAGTAGGACTGAAGAATCGTAGACGCTTTCTGGCGGAATGTTTCATTTGTAATATACATATTTAATGTAAATCCATCTCCATATCCTGCTTCTTCAAGGAGTTTCTTTGCACCTTCCGGATCGTATTCCGGAACATCTGCTTCTACAGATGCATCATAACCCCAGGAAGCCTTCGGAAGCGGAAGACATGCACTTTCACCTTCACCATACTGATATACACCTGCTGCCAGTTCATCATAATCAACTGCCTTGATCAGTGCTTCTCTGACTTTCGGGTCTGCAGTCGGTCCATTTACCATGTTAAAGTATGCGTAGTTGAGCTGAATACCAGGTTTCTTTAACAGATTGACAGTTTCATCTTCTGCTACGATTTTAACTGTTTCCCCTGTCAGCTGCAGAGCAATATCAATTTCACCGGTTCTCAAGGCATTTGCTTCCTGATTCTGATCTGTAATTACTTTGAAGATTACTTTATCCAGGTTTGGCTCTCCCAGGAAATATTTATCATTTTTTACCAGAACTGCCTGCTGATCCAGTTCGAAAGATTCCATTGCATAAGGACCGGTACCTACCAGATGGTTACCGAATTCGTCACCCCATCCTTCCACTTCTTCTTTTGGAACAACTGCATTTCCGGAGTTTGTAAGAGCAGTAAGGAATACAGCACTTGGCGCTTTCAGAACTGCTTTTACGTGTGTTTCATCAATTACATCTGCATGATCCAGCATATCCAAACGATTCATTGCAGATTCTGTTGCAGAACGGTTCAGGCTGTATGCTACATCCTCTGCTGTCATTTTTCTTCCGTCCTGATACTGTCCCGGCTGGAAATACACATCGTCACGAATTGTAAATGTATATTCCATACCATCCTCACTGATTGTCCATTCTGTAGCCAGTGAAGGAAGGATTTCTGTCAGCTCTTTATCATAAGTAACAACTGTATCACATACCTGATAAATAATCTGTGATTCATAAGTACCTGTATACTTTACAGGATCCAGATTTTTCGGTGAAGATGTAAGGGCAATTTTCAATTCTCCTCCCTTAGTCACTTCATCCGGAACTTCAATTGTAGCTTCCTTGTTTTCTACTGCTTCGGATTCTTCTCCTGCGTCTTCACCTTCCGGACTCTCCGTACTTTCCTGGCCTTTGGTATCTTCCGCTCCGCCATTGTCTTTGCTGCCGCATCCGGTCATTCCGGCAACAGCCATTGTACCCGCAAGAAAAAGTGCAAGTATTTTCTTTTTCATCGTCTTCTTCCTCCTCGATGTCAATATATTTTTCCGGTCTCTTCCTCTCTTCCCGGAAATCCTTCTGGAAATATGAATAGAAAAGCTGCATTCAAAATAAAGTTTCCTTTACTTTTCCTCTGCAGCTTCTTTGCCAAACTGATTCATTTTCCGTTGAAAAAAAGATACCATATCTGACATACACAAACAATATTCGTCATGCACAATTTTAAAACGCTAAATTGTGCATGACGAACAATCGCACGCCTTTCATACTAATCAGGCTTCTATATAACTATTTACTTTTATTGCCAATTGTAGTTTAAAAAGAATTTGTGGATCATTTAAATCATACCCTGTCAGTTGTTCAATCTGCCTAATACGATAGGCTAATGTATTCCTATGCAGAAATAAAGAATCTGCCGTTTCCTTTCTGGCACCCTGATTCTCGGTAAGAACACGAAGGGTATCCAGAAGATAACTTCCGTGCTTTTCATCATATTCTTCCAGAACATGAAGCGAATCAAAGACAAATTTTTGAAACACCTCCATTTTTGCCATCTGAAAAAATCCCTCTTCCATCTGGACCTCATCAATAAAACAAATTTTTATTTTGCTTTTCTTTTTACCGATGGTAATTGCCGTTCTCGTCTCTTTATATGCCTTTTCAAAATCCGAATATTGAAGCACTTCTCTTGAAATTCCGGTAGTGATGCCCAATCCGAAATCTCTGCTGATCTGCTTGTGGATTTCTTCCATACATGTTCTGATTTCCTTTCTGTCAGCCTGTCCTGTAAAAAGGCAATGAAAACTGTCACTTTTATTTCCGACAAAGAAACAATTCTTTTTCTGTTTTACCACATCTTTGTGAATCTGCATAATTTCATCTTTGATTGCCTGAATTTCTTCTTCTTCTTTTCCTCTGGTGATTCCTTCAAATCTGTCAATATCCGACACTACCATGTAATAAGGAAACTGCGGCCAGTGAAGTCTTCCGGCACGTCGCAGAGCATCTTCTTCTGTCAGTACATTACTGCTGATCAGATCCAGAAAAAAATTATTGTCCTGATAATATTCTTTCTGTTCTTTAAGACCAAGCTTTGAAAACTCCAATGCAAGATAAACGGCTGCCTGCCGAACGGCAATTTCGCTCATTTCATTGAATTTTCCCGGTTCTCCGATCACATACAGATATCCATTGCACTTGTTTTTGACATAAACCCCGTGAATCCAGATTTCTTCTGTATCTGTCCTGTTTACACCAAGCCCTTCTCCATCCAGAAATGCAAATTCCCGCAGAGCTCTGCTTGTGATCTTATCGCCACAATTATCCAGTTCTACCCACTTTTCCTGTTCCCTGACATGCTCCGGAAAGCAACAGATCAGGTTCTGTTTGCTGTCTGCCACCAGAATTTCACAGGAGAGGAGTTCTCCCAGAATTATTCCTATTTCCTCAAAACTTCCGCCTTCTATCTGGACTGCCAGAAATTTTTCATTCATAGCCTTATTGAATTCCAGCTTTCTATTCTGGGAATTTACAATTTTTTTCATCAATGGATTCGTGAGATCAATTGCAGGCATATCTCTTGGAATCTCTATCACAGGAAGTTTTAACTCATCTGCCGTTTTCTTGATACTCTCCGGAATTGTCCCCAGAAATTTGGTTTTTAATGCAATCCCTGCAGACTGATTTTCCCCCAGGGCACGGATAATGTTCAAAAGTTTTTCCTCGCTGTCCCGGACCGCATAAGCGGTAGTGATTAACAATTCATCCTTTTTCAGCCAGGGAATAATGTCCGGTACTTCCATACTGTCAATATAGTGAATCTCCCGATCCAGTCCTCCTTCACCTGCAATCAGTCTGCAATCTTTCCATTCCTTCGTTGCGAGAGCCTCTCTGACGGTAACTGACATTTTCCTTCCTCCCGTTATTGTCCTGTTTTTGTTTTTTTATTTTGCAGACATTGCAGTATTATATAATTCCATACCTAATTCCATGCCCTTAATACCATTGTCCACAAATTCCGGATTCCCAAAATTATTATCCTGAATCTGCGTTGTTTCCGGATAACTCCAGCGGAAAACATTTCCATCTTTGTAATACAGACGGCTTTCGGTTCCACTTTGTTTTAAATATGCAAAGATTAATTTCCCATTTTCATAATTAAAAATTCGTTCATAAGAAGAAGTGGTAGTATCCGCTGTGGTATTAATCATCCTCAGTTCATCACCATCAAACCATGCATTATACCCGCCTTCAATCGGAACCTTCTGATATGTACCATTATTTGATTTTTCTATACATTCTGTAAAAATTACACGAATTCTCAGCACTTCTGATTCCACATCACTGTTTTCCAGAACCTGATGCATTTCTGTAATTGTTTCTGTCTGCCCCTGCGCTGCGGCTTCCGTTTCTTTTCTTTCTGCTTCAGCCTGTGCTGCAGCCTCTGCTTTCTCTTGCTCTTCGTACTTCTTCCACAGTTCTGCCTGCTCTTCTTCTTCCTTCTTTTTCTCTTCTTCCCTGGCCTTTTCCTCTTCCGTTAACTGTTCTTCTTCTGCGGCCTCTTCCTTCTGAGTTTCCTTTTCTTTTGTTGCCTGTTGTTCCTTCCCTTGTCCTTTTTTATCCTCTTCTTCCGAAAGGCTTTCCTCTTGCATTTCCTCTTCCTGACTGTCTTTTATCAGGAATTGACTCGCCAGAAAGACACCTCCACCGGCAACAGCCAATATAACCGCTAATACCGTTATAATTACAAAAAACTTCCCTGACTTCTTTTCTTTCTTCTCCTGACCAACTAACAGTGCTCCGCATTTCTTGCAGAACTTGGGACTTCCCTCATATGCAGTTCCACATTTCTTACAATACTTCATCTTCTTCTCCCTCGTTACAAAATCTACACAATATCATACAATTCCATACACTCTGCAAGAATTTTTTCCGGATCATTTCCGAAAATATCAAGCATCTCCGCCTTAATTAGTTTCGTATGGACTATTCCAAAATAATTCTTGGCCATATCCTCGATATACCCATAACTATATTGCCCATCGTAAGGTCCTCCTGCAGTTGTCACATAATACAGTTCTTTTGCCTTACACATACCCTCCGGTTTTCCATCTTCTCCGTATCTTGATACAATTCCCGTAACATATATATTTTCAATATAGATTTTTAGGGCAGCAGGGAACGACAAATCCCAAAATGGTGCAGCGATCACAATTGTATCGGCTGAAGAAAACTGTTTTGCATAGTCAAAGATTGGATCTAAATAATTTCCCTGATTAATTAATTCCGTTCGATAGGTTAATTTTTCCTTTGTTAAAGGAGTCAGATGTTCTTTTTCCAGATTTACTTCTTCATAATCCCCTAACTTATCCAGCAGTTTTCTGGCAAGTCTGTCTGTTCTCGATTCGTCCCTGGGACAGCAATTGATATATAAAACCATTTCTTATCCTCCTGCAAACTTCATTTACCAAAATTATACTTTGTATAGAAAATGATAGCAAGCAAATCTTGACACAGTTCTCTTAGAAGAACTTTAATACTGAAGAGAACTTTCCCCCAACAGAAAAACCCCGGAAACCTTACGGTTCCGGGGCATCTTACGCTTGGACACAATGGCATCCTAAGATACCAGTTTTATATAATTTATCTGCTAATCAGTATCATCCGCTCAACTAAGTTCAATCTACGCTAACGCTTGATTTCACTAAGTTTCGGGATGGGCTTTCTCACTAAATTCGTGCTGCGCACTCATTAAGTGTTTAATGCCTACTCGATGATAGTAGCAACACGGCCTGATCCAACAGTACGTCCACCTTCACGG
>JBJENG010000051.1:0-2107 GCA_051880075.1 Blautia sp.
ACAGCTTCGGGATTGCCGGCCGCAAAACCCAAAATGAGAAAACACTTCATGCTGAAGTGCTCCCATTTTCTGTTCAATTCCAACTTATATCATGATCCACCATATTTTTCTGTTCTTTTCAATCCCAGATATTCTAAAATTCCAAATTTCAGCACTATTGGGGCTCATATCCCGAACCTGTTTCGCAATTACCTAATATAATGTCTTTTTCAATCTCTTATCTCATCGAAAAGAAAAAAGCGGCTCATGACATAGCATTTTCTGCTAATCATTACCGCTTTTTTAACGTTCCCTGCGGGAATCGAACCCACAACTAGTGCTTAGGAGAGCTCAGTGGTTCTGTTAATCCCTGTCAGGTTCAGCTATATATTGAACGCATATGTACGGATCACCATTTGTTATTCGAATCAAATTCTGGTAATCTGAATATCCTTTCTGTTAAGTCCAGATAAGCCCTGAAAATTAGCAGCTTCTTTGCAGTTGCTAACATCCGTGGAAAGCTCTGTTGTTACTAACAGATATCATCTTCCGGCTACCATCCCCTTACAAGCGGGAATGATAAACAATATTCAATTGACCAGATTTCTATTATTACTATACAACGTTATTGTCGATTTGTCTATGGCGTTTCGACCACGATTGCATGTTTCTATCTTATCAAAATTACTCATGGAAATCTCCTTCATTTTTCCGTAAAACGCCAGAGATAAAAGCCCCGAATTATTTCATACAATTATTTAATAGTTTTTGTATTAAGTCATAATATGCATGATAAATATCAAGTGTTTAACTTTCTAGGAACGAAAACCATATGCATATCTCTTATACATTTATTATTTCATCGTCTTCGCCAGTGACGTAAGAAGTGCCGCCATCTCAGGATTATTAAGAACTTTTGCAAACAGTTCTGCATCCACGCCTTCAGGAACCGTCACCGTATTTTCTGCTGTATTCGGATGCATCTGCGGATCCAGATTTTTCTTCTCATAAAATGCTTCTTCAAATAATTCTGCATTTTTCTTCCGGTCATCATCCAGGATATGGGAATATACATCCGTGACCATGCTGACCTGAGCATGTCCGGAGTCGCCCTGTACCGCCTTTATATCTCCACCATTCAGTTTCAGCTTATACGTAACACTGCTGTGTCTCAGGCTGTGGAAGACCACCGGTGGAAGATTATGTTCCTTGATCAATTGATTCAATGGCTTTCTGATTGCACCATCACCCAACGGTAGTCCAAAAGTACTTGCCATGACCAGATTATAATCCAGATATTCATCCCCCAGGATTTCTTTTGTTTCATCCTGTTTTTCTTTCCATTCAATCAGCATTTTGGCAACACTCTTTGGAAGAAATACCTTTCGGACACTGCTGTCTGTCTTCGGTGTTTTCAGAACTCGAACCGTTTTATTCTTTTTACTCTTTTCCGGAAATACGAGCAGGACGTCTTTTGCATCCAGTTCCTTTAATGCAGTCTTGCTCACACGCTGGGATTCCTTATTTATGAAAAGATAGGCCCGGTTCTCCTCAATTGCTTCTTCAGAAATATCGACACAGTCCCATGTAAGCCCCAGAAGCTCACTGATCCGAAGAGAACAGGAGAAGGAGAGATTCATGGCAATCTTTAACCGCTCATCCTCACATACTTCCATGGCATACATCAGAGTTTCGGCAGTCCAGATATCCCGTTTCTTTGTTTTGTGCTTTGGAACCGTCGCATAAATACAAGGATTTTTCTCCACCAGTTCCCATTTGATTGCCTGCTGAAAACAACTCCGTAGAAGTTTATGAACATCCCGGATCGTACTGGTCGATACATACTCATTCATTCTTTTTCCAATCATCGGATTGATCACTGCTGGGGTTTTTAATAGTCTCTGATAATACTTTTCAATAAAACGAGTATTAATCTCTGCCAGTTTTACGTCGCCGATAATCGGAAGGATATAATTATTGATAAGGGATACATTTCCATCATACGTAGACAATGCCCAGTTATCTTTCCCATATAGAGCAACATATTCATCCAGCAGTTCCTTCATGGTTTTACACTGTGGAATCACCATGGATCCCATTTCTTCCTTATACTCAATTTCCTTCTTTC
>JBJENG010000052.1:0-44493 GCA_051880075.1 Blautia sp.
GCGGTTCTCATGAAGCCCCCACTTCAAACTTTTGTTAAGTGGCGGGTAGTTCACGTTGGATAAACTCTATGCAGCTGCCTCCTGCCCAAAGGAAAAACTGGTCATAAAAGGAGCCGTTCACGCCCGTGCTTGTATGACAGACCCGGAACTTTATCTGAAAACCTTAGATCAATTTCTTGAAAAATATGTTTCATAATTTGACAATTCTTTTGTATTCTGTTATTATTAAAAACCGTTGATTAAGTTTGAACAGATGTCTCATTAAGCATTACAGACGCTTAATGAGGCATACTTTTTACACAGCATATTGAAAACAGAAAGGATTATTCGAATTTATGGAAACAATCAGATTTGAAGACCTGGGATTATATCCTGAAATCGAAAGAGCAGTCCGCTTTATGGGATTTGAGGAAGCATCTCCCATTCAGACAAAAGCCATTCCTGCTATGATAAGCGGCAGGGATATTATTGGCCAGGCACAGACCGGTACCGGTAAAACTGCTGCCTTCGGCATCCCTCTCCTTCAGAAAATATCCCCTAAGAATAAAAAACTGCAGGCTATTGTTCTTTGTCCTACCCGCGAACTGGCCATTCAGGTTGCCGATGAAATCCGCAATCTGGCCAAATATATGCATGGAATCAAAATTCTTCCGATCTATGGAGGACAGGATATTGTGAAACAGATTCGCTCTCTGAAAAACGGAACTCAGATCATCATAGGAACTCCGGGGCGTGTCATGGACCACATGCGCCGTAAGACTGTAAAAATGGATGAAGTTCACACCGTTGTCCTGGATGAAGCAGATGAAATGCTGAACATGGGGTTCCGGGATGACATTGAGACCATTTTAAAAGGCGTTCCACAAGAGCGTCAAACGGTTCTCTTCTCTGCCACTATGCCAAAACCCATTCTGGATATTACAAAACAATACCAAAATCACGCAGAACTGATCAAAGTAACCAAACGCGAACTGACTGTTCCCAATATTGAACAATATTACTATGAAGTGAAACCGAAAAACAAAGAAGAAGTTCTTTCACGCCTTCTTGATATCTATTCTCCAAGCCGTTCCGTAGTATTCTGCAATACCAAAAAACAGGTGGATCTGCTGACTGCTTCTCTTATTGGCCGGGGATACTTTGCAGCCGGCCTTCATGGAGATCTGAAGCAGGCACAGCGTGACCGGGTCATGCAGAGTTTCCGCAAAGGCACCACTGATATTCTTGTGGCAACCGATGTGGCTGCCAGAGGAATTGATGTAGACGATATTGAAGCTGTATTTAATTATGATCTTCCTCAGGATGATGAATATTACGTACACCGTATCGGTCGGACGGGCCGCGCCGGCAGAGGCGGCAGATCTTTCACCTTTGTAAGCGGAAAGGAAATGTATAAATTAAAAGAAATTCAGCGCTATTGTAAGACAAAAATTTATGCTCAGAAAGTTCCTTCCCTTAACGATGTTGCAAATACAAAAATGGAAAATATCCTGGAAAAAGCAGATTCTGTTATAGAACGCGAAAATCTCTCCCTGATGCTGGATGCCATTGAAGAAAAAGTAAATGCATCCGAATATACTACCATGGATATGGCAGCTGCTCTTCTGAAAATGTATATGGGCATGGTTCAGGAGAATACGGAAGAAGAAGAAACCATAGATTTCGGGGATACCGGTGCAGAAGAGCCGGGGATGGTACGCCTTTTCATTAATGTGGGCAAAAAACAGAAAATACGTCCCGGTGATATTCTCGGTGCTATTGCGGGAGAAAGCGGAATGCCTGGAAAATTAATCGGCTGTATTGATATGTTTGATAAATATACATTTGTCGAAGTTCCAAGAGAATATGCCGGTGCTGTTCTGAAAGCCATGAAATCTGCCACCATCAAAGGCAACCACATTGCTATTGAACCTGCCAATCAGAAATAATCTTAAAAAAGAGGCTGGTCAAAATGATCAGCCCCTCTTTTCTATTCTCCTCCAGGTCCGTCTTTTCTTGGGACTTCATCTGGAATTACATTTACTGCGTCTGTCGAATGAGGCAAATCGATTTCCGGTATATTACCATCATCGTAACGCTCCTTCGTTGCAGGGACCGGCGAACCATTTTTTTCTTGTTCTTTTCTGTTCATGCGTACCAACTCCTTTCTATAATAGTATACCCTGACAGAAAAAGAATATTTCCCGAAAAGAAAAGAGGGTCTGCCTTCTCCGAACGGTCAGGCAAAACCCTCGTCATCTGCTGAACAGCAGACAGATTTTTTAAATTTATATCTTCTCCGAACATAATCTGCATGAATGTTATTTACTAAATAATATACCTGTTTTCTGTAAAATTGTCAATATTTTTCAATATTTAATAGTTTATTTTAATGTTTATTATTTTTTCTAAATATTATGACAATTTATTACAAATTATTCTTGCCACAATTCTGTTCTCATTATAAAATACAGATAACAGCAGAAACAGAAAGGAGATCCTATTATGCATTTTAAAATGATACACGAAAATTATAATGTTGTCGATCTGGCACGTTCTCTGGACTTTTATAAGAAAGCTCTCGGTCTCACAGAAAAACGTCGGATTACAGCAGAGGATGGTTCTTTTATCATTGTCTATGTAGGAAATGAAACGACCGACTTTGAACTGGAACTTACCTGGCTGCGGGACAGAATAGAACCTTATAATCTGGGTGATAATGAGTTTCATCTTGCTTTCCGGACAGACCACTATGAAGAAGCCCATGCTCTCCATGAAGAAATGGGCTGCATCTGCTTTGAAAACCCGGACATGGGAATTTATTTCATTACAGATCCGGACGGATACTGGCTCGAAATTGTTCCTGCAAAATAACAGAATTAGTGCAGAAAACAGGCGGAAGTGAGAAAAACTTCCGCCTGTTTTTTAATTCATTCCAATTCGGGGGATTTCCTGTCCTCTCGGCAAGATTCTTGGTCCTCCTGTATGTTCGATATATTCTTTTGTAATGATCACTTCCCCGATATTGTCATCTTTTGGAATCTCATACATAATATCCAGCATATATTCCTCCAGAATTGCGCGAAGTGCTCTTGCCCCTGTATGTTTATCCAATGCCATTCGGGCAATTGCTTCCAGAGCTCCTTCTTCAAATTCCAGTTTCACCTCATCCAGCGCCAGCAGTTTCTGATACTGTTTCAAAATAGCATTCTTGGGCTCTTTTAAAATCTGAACCAGCATATTCTGAGTCAGACCATCCAGTGTAAAAATAATGGGCAGACGTCCCAGAAATTCCGGAATCATTCCAAATTTTTTCAGATCGTCTACAATTACCTTATTCAAAATATTTGCATCATTATCGTACTTATCTTTCAGATCTGCCATAAATCCAATGGATGCCTGTTTGTTCAGACGTTCCTTAATAATATTCTCCAGATCCGGAAATGCTCCGCCGCAAATAAACAGAATATTTCGGGTATCAACCGTAGTCAAAGGCACCATGGCATTTTTGCTGTTTGCTCCTACCGGTACCTCTACCTCACTGCCCTCCAGCAGCTTCAGCATTCCCTGCTGTACCGCCTCTCCGCTTACGTCCCGCTGATTGGTGTTTTTCTTCTTTGCAATTTTATCGATCTCATCAATAAAGATAATTCCATGCTCTGCTTTTTCTACATCATTGTCAGCAGCTGCCAGAAGTTTACTTACCACACTTTCGATATCGTCTCCAATGTATCCTGCTTCGGTAAGGGAAGTTGCATCTGTAATTGCCAGCGGCACATCCAGAAGCCTTGCCAGTGTTTTTACCATATAGGTCTTTCCGCTTCCAGTCGGTCCGATCATCAGCATATTGGATTTTTCGATTTCAATCTCATCTGCTTTGTCTGCAAATACACGTTTATAATGATTATAAACTGCAACAGACATAACCTTCTTGGCATACTCCTGTCCGATTACATATTCATCCAGACTTTCTTTAATTTTATGAGGTGCCGGAATACTTCTGATATCAAATACTTTCTGAGCCACTTTTTCATGACGCTCCGCAGCCGGCTGTTCCTTTTTCTTCTTTACTCTCTGCCGTTTTGGTATCTGATTCTGCAGTGAACTCAAATCGATCATACTTACATTCGGCATATTTTTCATCAATTCCCCATAATCAATCGGAGTATTATTCATAGTATCAAAACTTTTCTGCATGCATTCCACACAGATATGGATATCACCCGGCAGGTCAATCATTTTTCCGGTTTTACTTTCCGGACGTCTGCACATAATGCATACATTTTCATATTCCTCTTCTCTATGTCCGGTATTATTTTCCTTATCCTGCACTTCCTGTGAATTATCCAGATAATCTTTGTCTTCTGCCATTTATTATACCTGC
Organism: Blautia sp.; assembly: GCA_051880075.1. Lineage (GTDB taxonomy): Bacteria > Bacillota > Clostridia > Lachnospirales > Lachnospiraceae > Blautia. The sequence continues at coordinate 4,364 of JBJENG010000052.1, forward strand.
TTTCTTTCAATAAATGTCCAAATGTTCCGGCCTTTTTCCTGCCGTATGTACATTATATCTGGTATATTATCATAATTTTACTTCTGCTACAAGTAAAAAAACAGATGGATGAAAGGATTTCTCATCCACCTGTTTTTTTCGTTTTTATCTGTCGGATTTTTCATTTTTCTGCGAACCACTGCCTGAAGTATCTGCATCCTTTTTTGCTCCCAGAGTCACACTGACTGTCTGTGCTTTATATTCTCCACCTTCTGCACGATAGATTTCAAAATCAATCGTTTCTCCTGCTTCATAATACTGAAGGCGTTCTACCAGTTCCTTATAGGAATTCACAGAAGTTCCGTCAATTTTTGTAATGACATCTCCCTTCTGAATGCCTGCCTGATCTGCAGGGCCATTGCTCACTGCAGTATCTACATATACGCCTACAGGAATTCCATACATCTGATTGACTTCACTTGTTACATTCTCACAGGTAATACCGATATAAGCTTCTTTATCTTCATCTTCCACTTTATATCTGGTCTCCTGACTCATCATCTGATCCAGAATCGGTTCTGCTTTTGAAATTGGAATTGCAAATCCAACTCCTTCTACTTCACCGGACGCAATTTTGGCTGAATTGATACCAATCAGTTCTCCATTCATATTCAAAAGAGCACCACCACTGTTACCGGGATTGATGGCCGCATCTGTCTGAATAAAGGTACTGTCTGCATTATCAGAACTTACATGACGGTTAAGTGCACTGACATAACCACTGGTTACAGACTGACCGTATCCCAGTGCATTACCGATAGCAACTACCTGATCCCCCATCTGAAGAGAGTCCGAATCGCCAATCGTGGCAATTTTGATTCCACTGAGAATATCTTCCGGTATATCTTCCAGTTTAACTGCAATCACAGCCAGGTCATTATCTGCATCGGTGCCTTTAATCTGTGCGGAAACTGCACTTCCCTGTGCGTCCAGTGCATTCTGCTGTATCTCATCTTCCTGACCTTCTGTACTGGTTTTCTCAATATCTTCACTGCTGGTTAACGCACTTCCATCCTGATTTGTAAAACAAACAGTAAGAGAATCGGTACCGCTTACCACATGATTGTTAGTAGCAATCAGAAGCTCTGTCTCATTCTGTCCTACAATAATGCCGGAACCGCTGCTCTGGGTCTGCTGTTCGGTCCCGTATCCGAAATACCGATAAATCTGCGGGATTTCCTGTATACTGACTCCTACAATAGACACAACCGAAGGCATTGCATTTTTCGCCACCTGACTGACACTGCCTGCAGTGGATATTCCCGATGGTGCAGCAATGGATGTTGTATCGGAATCAGTCTCCTTATTCGTTGTCTCTGTATTTTCAATCTGTACATTCTCTTTTAGGTAAATTTTATCTCCTACGTAATTAGTTGCCTGAAATACCACTCCTGCAACCAGACCGAAAACCGCTGCTGTTGCTGCTGCTGTTGCCAGCTTTACTCCAAGACTGCCTTTCTTTTTCTTATCATTGTTATGCTTATCCGGAGAAACCGGCGGTGTAAACCGGTAGGAACTGTAATTATACTGTTGTTCCTTTTGATACCATTCTTCTTTTGAACTTTCTTTCTCCGGATTCTTTCTGTAAGATCTGGCATAAACAGGATTTTCCGGGGTAGGCGCCACTCCGGGTTCTCCCTGTTCCTCTTTCTTTCCGGAAACTTCCACAGACGCTGCTGCTTCTGCATGAACGGTTTCACTTGCTTCTGTTATAATCGATTCTGCTGTTTTTTCTACATCGGTTTCTTTTTTTTGTGCCTCTGATATTTCCGGTTCACAATTCCCAACGGAACCTGTATCATTCCTTCTAAATTCATCCTTGAACTCTTCACTCATGGTAGTTCCTTCCTTTCCTGACATCTATCTTTTGTTATTTGTTATTCTTTTCCTTTACAAGTATCAGTCTATCAGTCAATTGTGTTCAAACTGTGATAAAACAGCAAAGAAACCATGAATTTACTCAACTGTAACCGATTTTGCCAGATTTCTTGGTTTGTCCACATCCAGACCTTTTCCAAGAGATACGTAATATCCAAAAAGCTGAAGAGGAATGACAGCCAGGGAATTGGTGAAATAAGGGTTGGTTTTCGGCAGATAGATCACATAATCTGCTGTTTTTTCAATTTCCGTATTTCCCACATTTGTCACAGCCATAACAAAGGCCCCTCTGGTCTTAACTTCCTGAATATTGCTCAAAGTCTTTTTGTACAATTCTTCCTGTGTAGCAACCGCCACTACAAGTGTTCCATCTTCGATCAGGGAAATGGTTCCATGCTTCAGTTCTCCTGCTGCATAGGCTTCTGAATGAATATAGGAAATTTCTTTCAGTTTCAGAGAACCTTCCAGCGAAATGGCATAATCCAGTCCTCTTCCCAGAAAAAATACATGTTCCGTTGCCAGATAACGATTGGCAAATTTCTGAATTTTCTTTTTATTTTCCAGAAGCATTTCAATCTGTCCCGGAAGTTTTTTCAGATCTTTCACCATTTCTGTAATCGTCTTTTCATCTACTGTACCTCTTGCCTGTGCAAATTTCATTGCCAGCAGATAATGGGCAATCAACTGCGTACTGTATGCTTTTGTAGTTGCCACTGCAATTTCCGGTCCTGCCCATGTATACATCACATTGTCAGCTTCCCTGGCAATAGAACTTCCCACAACATTTACGATTCCAAGAACCCGGACTCCATGTTCTTTTGCCTCTCGAAGAGCAGCCAGGGAATCTGCGGTCTCACCGGACTGACTGACAATAATTGCCAGTGTATTCTCTTCATAAATCGGATGGCGATAACGGAATTCACTTGCCAGATCCACTTCCACAGGAATTCTTGCCAATCCCTCAAATACATACTTGGCAGACACACAAGTATGATACGCGGAGCCGCAGGCGATCATATAGATTTTACGAATCTGACGGATTTCCTCATCTGACATACCCAGTTCATCAATTACGATTTTTCCCTCTTTAATTCTCGGGTTTAAAGTATCACTGACTGCCTGGGGCTGTTCATACATTTCTTTCAGCATGAAATATTCATAACCGCCTTTTTCCGCTGCATCAATGTCCCATTCAATGGTAGTGGGCTGTTTTTCCAGTTCTTCTTCGTCAATATTGTAAAACTTTATATCCTCTTTTGTCATGCAGACAATTTCTTCATTTTCAATAAAATATACATCTCTTGTATATTTCAACACTGCTGGTACATCCGATGCGATGAGATTTCCGATGCTGCTCTTTCCTACGATCAATGGACTGTCTTTTCTTACTGCATACAATTTATCCGGCTCATCTTTGAAAATAATTCCCAGTGCATAAGAACCTTCCACTCTGTGCATGACCTTTGTAATGGTTTCTAAGGCATCTCCTTTGTAATAATAGTCCATCAAATGAGCAATCACTTCAGTATCTGTTTCAGACTTAAAAGTATATCCCTTATCCTGCATTTTTTTCTTCAGTTTCATATAATTTTCAATGATACCATTATGAACAACTGCAATGGTTTTATCCTGATTAAAATGCGGATGTGCATTCATGTTGGAAGGCGCACCATGAGTTGCCCATCTGGTATGACCGATTCCTGTAGTTCCCGGAAGGGTCTCTCCACCACGTGTAAGTTCAGACAATATTTTCAGTCTTCCCATGGATTTTTTTGCATGGATTTCCGTTCCGTCAAATACTGCAATACCGGCGGAATCATACCCTCTGTACTCCAGTTTTTCCAGTCCTTCCAGAAGAATCGGCGCTGCCTGTTTTTCCCCAATATATCCGACTATTCCACACATATCTATTTCCTCCATTTGATTCTGTCTCAGATTCTGCATTCATCACTTTACTTCAATAAAACATGCTCATTTTAACAGATTATTTTCCATCTGTCCAGTAGGACGGATTCATGGTACACCAAAGCACCACTTTACGAGGCAGGCGTTTATAAGCCTTTCCTGCCCGATATCCCATAAATTTAAAGCCGCTTTTTATGATCATTCCCGGAATCAGCCATGGCTTATGGATTTTCCACAGATGCAGGATTGTATTTTTCACCAGACGGATTCCTTCACTTTCTGAACGGATTCCTTCAAATATTTCCGGATGATCGGCCTGGGAAACTGCCAGATCAAAGTTTCTGCGAAACTGCTGCATATTTCCGTAATTATGAGAATGAATCACCCGGGCATCTGCCTGATAAGCTACCGAATATCCAGCCAGCACCAGATTGCCGGCGAAGATCATATCTTCATTGAAAATTGTATGGGTGATAAATCCTCCCAGTTTTTCATACAAATCTCTTCTGTAAGCAGCACAGACATTGGAACAGAAAAAGGTTTTGATTCCCAGTTCCGGCAGATCCTCTTTGCTTTTTACCCTTCCGGTGTCCGGATAATTAAATGTTCTTGTATATCGTTCCGCGATCTGGCAGTCTTCCGCCGGAAGCTGTCGGGCGTAAGCAGCTCCCGTTTTCGGATCTTCAAATGCTTTTATCAGATTTTCAATTACATATACATCTGCCGGAACGGCATCCTGGGTAAAATACACAAGAATCTGACTGGTACACATCCGGGCAGCCTGTGCTCTTGTTCCTCCGTGATCAAACTCTTCTCTTTGGATATGATGCACTTCCATTCCGGAGGCCAACCCATTCCACTCCTCTTTCCAATACTGTCTTTCCGTATTCATAATAATCAGCTTTTCAAAAGAATACGTCTGTTTCTCCAGCATTTTCAAAAGTTCCGGAAATTTTTTATCCGGTTTATATACAGGAATAATTACAGACACGGTGAACTTTCCTGTGTTTTTTTTCTTATTTCTCATCTTTTCTCCTTATATTCCATATTACAACAGCAGGGATGCCGTGCACGCACAACATCCCCGTTTTGTTTCCATACTCTTAATATTCTTCACTGTAATCCTGACTTCCGTCTTCATAACCGGTATCATAATTTTCATCATAATATTCGCTGTAATCACCGGTATCATAGCTTCCGTCTTCATAACTATCGTCATAACTGTCGTCATAACTGTCGTCATAATCGGTTTCCCCGTAACCATCACTGTATTCCTCTGTCTCATAAAATTCAAAATTTTCCGTGGAAGTATCTTCACTATAGGTGGACTCCCGTTCTGTGATATACGGTTTCAGTTCATCAGAAACCCAACTGTTTCCGAATCCTGTATGTCCTGCAATATAATCACTTCTCTCAAGGACAATGGAAGACGGTGAATAGGTTTCTTCTTCAAACAAAAAGGCATGCAACTGTTTTACATTTGCCTCCAAAGTTGTTGGCACCACGCAGTCCAGACCTATAGCAGTCTTTACATCCTCCCCCATAATGCTGCTCTTCGGGAATCCCTGGGTATCTTTCAGTTCATAAGAAAGAATTCCCATACCCAACTTCAGAAGTTCGCTTTTACTGAAATTTGTCTTGATCAACGGAAACACTTCATCCATAAGAGAATTCAGCTGGGAAATACTTGCTTTCTTCGCTTTATCGACCATAAGAGAAATAATATATCTCTGACGTTCTGTTCGCTTCATATCCCATCCACTTGTATAACGAATTCGACAATAAGAAGTTGCCTGTACGCCATTTAAATGATACGTACCAAGAATTTCTGCTTCATTTTCCGGTTTTGGATCCGGTTCTTCAATGGGTTCATAACCCACACCTGTTTTTTCAGATGTTTCCACACAGTAATTATTCATATGCACAATTTCTTCATAAGACAACTCCACATCCAAACCACCCAGAAGATCAATGGCCTTTACAAGGGCCTTAAAATCCACCGCTACATATTTGGTAATATCCAGATCCATATTCGTATTGATCATAGACATAGCCTTAACCGGACCACCTGCAGCATATGCCGCATTGCATTTATCGTATTTGTCCTTTCCGATATTCAAATACGCATCACGATAAACCGACACCAGTTTTACTTCTTTTGTATCGTTATTAATACTGGCAATAATGGTGGTATCACTATTGGAATGTTCCAGATCCTCCTCACGTGTGTCTACACCAAAAAGGGCAATATTAGTATACCCTTTCAGTGTCTTACTGCCTACTACCTGTTCATTTACTTCTACATGCGCATTTTTTTCTTCCCCTTCATCCAGATTCATCTTATCCAGCGAATTGTTCAGTTTTGCGTAGATCAGAAGTCCTCCTACCAGGAGCAGTAATACAAACAATTCCAGTCCAAAAAGAACTCTTCTTCTTCTGCGTTTTGCAGATGCCTTATTTCTTCTTGCCATCTCATTTCCCCTTGTTAATAAGCGTTTTTGTTTACAAAGCCCTTGAAAAACGTCAGGATCAGTATTTTCACATCCAGACCAATGGTCCAGTTTTCAATATAATACAAATCGTATTCAATTCTTTTCCGTATGGATGTGTTTCCTCTGTATCCATTCACCTGTGCCCATCCGGTAAGCCCCGGCCGAACCTGATGTTTGATCATATATCTCGGAATCTCTTCCCGGAATTTTTCCACAAAAAATGGCCGTTCCGGACGAGGTCCTACAAGACTCATCTCGCCTTTCAGCACATTAAACAACTGCGGCAACTCATCAATGCTTGTCTTCCTCATAAATTTACCGAAATTTGTCACACGCGGGTCATTCTTAACTGTCCAGGCCTTTTTCTCCTCCTCCGGCGGCTGCACTTCCATAGAACGGAATTTATACATCATAAATGTCCGATTATGCAGTCCTACCCTCTCCTGCTTATAAATAAGCGGTCCCGGAGAAGTAAGTTTTATCATAATCACCGAAAAAAGCATAATCGGCGAGAATAATACAATAGCTACTATTGTCCCGAAAACATCCATAACTCTTTTCATAAGAGCATTAAATGTATTTGTAAGCGGAACATAACGGATATTGATTACCGGAAGCCCAAGAATATCCTCCGTATAAGGCTTCGTTGGTATAATCCGGTTATAATCCGGAATAAATTTTGTATGCACACCTGATTTCTCACAAAGTGCCACAATTTCTTCCAGCCGGAAATATTCACTCAGACCAAGTGTGATTGCAATCTCATCCAGATGATTCTGGGGAAGAATCACCATCAGATTTGCAATTCTCCCAAGAACTTTAACTCCCTTATATTCTGTACCGGCTTCCACATTATCATCCAGAATTCCCCGAATCTGATATCCCCACTGTGGATTTGTAAGAATACGGTCAATGTATTCCTCACAGGCCCTGCTGTATCCCACCAACAGAATATGCTTCTGGTTATACCCACTGGCACGCATCCTTCTCAGTCCTACACGAATCATGGTGCGGGACAGAATTTCCATGGACATATTTACTACATAAAAGATAAAGATCACATGACGGGAAAAGTCCATCAGTTTGATCATATACAGAACAGCCAGAATCAGAAACATACCGATGGTATTAGCCTTCCATATATTGGAAAATTCCAGTCTTCTTCCCTGTACCCGTTTGGGTGTATACAGACTGAAGGCGTAATACAGCATCAAATACCCTGGTACAATCAGCATCAAGGCACTCATATATACGCGAAATGGCAATCTTCCTCCGCCGTCACTCAAAAAGGGCAGGTGAAATTTCAAAAACCATGCCATAAAATAAGAGAAAGCAATTACAAAAGCATCAATCACTACCTGCAGACGATTAAAATGCTTCTGATTTTCTTTGATCAAGGTTTATCACCTTCTATTCATCCTAATTCTAATCGAAATAATCATACTATAAAACAGGTTAAAAGGCAACTAAACAATTCCTAAAATCCGTCTTTTAATCTCCTTACAGATTTCTTCCACTGTTTTTCCATCTGTAGAAATCACGATGTCTGCTGCTGCCAGATATTTTTCCCTGCGCTTTTCAAGCAGCGATTCGATATATTCCACGGATTTATTATTTTCCAGAAGTGGTCTGTCATGACTGTTTTTGACTCTCTCGAGAATCACTTCCGGTGAAGCGGTAAGAAGCACAACTTTCCCGTTCTTCTTCATTTCTTCCACATTTCTTTCCCGCATGGGGACGCCGCCGCCGCAGGAAATTACAAGATTCGTCCGATTCTGCAGTTCCATGAGAAGTTCTGTTTCCAGATTACGAAAATATTCTTCTCCGCTGGTTTCGAAAATTTCCGGAATACTCTTTCCTTCTCTTTCTGCAATCTGTTCATCCATCTCCACGATCTGCATTCCCAAAAAGCGGTTCAATCCACTGGCTATCGTAGATTTTCCGGTTCCCATAAATCCGATCAACACAATATTAAAGTCCATTTTATTCATTTCTGTCATAAATTCCTCTTTCTCACCTGCTGCGCGCTCTCATACACAAGCAGGAAATGTCTTCCTGCAATATTATATCGAAAACCTGCTCTTTCGTCAATTTTTTCGCAAAACGTTGAAAATTATTCCTTAAAATGTTACACTCACAACATAGAAATAGGTAAAGGAGAATTTTATTATGATGTACTTTTTGCTGATCCTGGGATTTATCTGTCTGGTAAAAGGAGCTGATTTTTTTGTAGACGGATGCGCATCTATTGCGAAAATGCTGCGTGTTCCTTCTGTAATCATTGGTCTGACCATCGTAGCTTTCGGAACCAGTGCGCCAGAAGCATCTGTCAGTATTATGGCTTCTTTAAGCGGTAACAATGACATTGCCATCAGCAATGTCATCGGATCCAATGTTTTTAACAGCCTGGTTGTTCTGGGCATCTGCGGTCTTATTCTTCCCCTGACTGTACAAGCAGGCATCTGTAAAAAAGAACTTCCTTTTTCCATTGGAATGACTGCTCTTCTGATTTTATTCTGTGGATTTTTTCCGAATGGAAAAAATGCCCCCCTGCAGATCGGCCGTCTGGAAGGTCTGATCCTCCTTCTGTTTTTTGGACTGTTTTTATACCAGCAGATTCACAGTGCCCTTAAAAACCGTAATATACGCCCGGAGGAGGATCAGATTGGAAAAAAATTTTCTCCTGCTGTCAGTATTCTTATGAGCATTGCAGGTGTGATCATGATCATTCTGGGAGGTGATCTTGTGGTAAACAGTGCAAGTGATATTGCTGCTGCGTTTGGCATGAGTCAGACCTTAATCGGTCTTACAATTGTGGCAATGGGAACTTCACTTCCTGAACTGGTCACTTCCATTGTTGCTTCTTCCAAGGGCGAAAATGACCTGGCTGTCGGAAATGTGGTAGGATCCAATATTTTTAATATCCTTCTGATTATAGGGGCTTCTGCTTCCATCTCACCTATGACTATTCACAGGGTCTCCGTATACGATGGAATTTTTCTTCTTGTAATGAGCCTTCTCCTTTTTCTCTTCGTCTTCCGGGACAAAAAGATTTCCCGCATACAGGCAGGTATTCTTGTAATTTCCTATGTGTGCTATTCCGCATACATCATTCTGCGATAGGAGATAAAAGAGCGCATGAATCGCAATTTCTGCAATTCATGCGCCTTCTTTTTCTTTTGGTCTATTATAAAATTCCAAATTCTTCCATTACTTTTTTCAGTACTTCTTTATTCTGTGGTTCCATCTCTGTCAGAGGCAGGCGAAGTGGTCCCACTTCTTTTCCCTGAAGATTCATGGCAGCTTTGACAGGAATCGGATTCACTTCGCTGAAAAGTGCATTGATAACAGGAATCGCATCCAGCTGCATCTTGCAGCTTCCGGCAACATCACCTTCAAAGAATTTATATACCATATTATGAACATATTCCGGTGCTACATTGGACAGAACAGAAATAACACCCAGGCCGCCCAGTGACAGAAGCGGCACTACCTGATCATCATTTCCGGAATACAGGTCAATTTTTCCGTCACACAGATTCATAAGCTGTGCAATTTGTCCGATATCACCGGATGCCTCTTTAATCCCTACAATGTTCTCAACATTTTTTACAAGATGTGCAACTGTTTTCGGCTGCAGATTACATCCTGTACGGCTCGGTACATTGTACAGAACTGCCGGAACTTTCACTTCCTGTGCAATGGATGTGAAGTGAGCAATGAGACCATTCTGTGTACCCTTGTTATAATACGGTGTAACAAGAAGAATTCCATCTGCTCCCGCTTCATCTGCTTCCTTACTCATCTGCGTAGCAGTTGCTGTGCAATTGGATCCGGTACCTGCAATAACAGGAATTCTGTGATTTACCCGTTCAATAGTAAAACGGATTGCATCCATATGCTCCTTTTCAGACAGAGTTGCAGATTCTCCGGTTGTTCCGCAGATAACGATACAGTCTGTTTTACCTGCAATCTGCTCTTCCAGAATCTCATCCAGTTTTTCATAATTTACTTCAAAATTATCTTTCATTGGTGTAACAATTGCAACACCGGCACCTTTAAAAATCGCCATATTCTTTTCCTCCTTATTTCTTATGGAACTAAAAAGAGACGGCAAGATGCGCCGTCTCCAGATACTCTGTATCATATCTATCAGATAGCACTCCATCCTGCGATGACAGTCATGTCATTATTCATGCCATGCCCAAAAACACAGTGTCAGGCTCCTGCATTCTTTCGGCATCTTCCCCTTTCAAAAGCCTTCTTCTGTTCCTGAAACATCCGACTGTTTACTGATGAAAAATGCAACCTCTATCTACATCTTGTATTTATAAAATCATAGCATTACAACACTACCTTGTCAAGAACAAGTTACGATATTTTCATGGGCTGTTACTGACTGAATTGTATCAGCAACAATTCCACACTCATCGCATCACTGATCAGACCTGTCTTTACCTGGGTTTCTGTCCGGGTACAGACTTCCACCGCTTCCCGCAGCTGCTGTATGCTGTAATTTCTTCCGCAAGTCATATAATTTCGCACAACAAAAGGTTGAATTCCCAGACCTTTTGCAATGGAGTTCTGATCATATCCTTCCTCTGTCAGTTCCTTCACCTGCCGAATCTGATTGAACTGTCTGGACAGAAGATAAAGAATACGCATAGGAGGTTCTTTCAAAGCAAGAAGATCATAATACAGATCCAATGCTTTTTTCTGTTTCTTCTCTGTCACTGCACGAAGCATATCAAATATATGGTTGGTGATCTGAGTCGTACAGATCGCCTCTATGTCCTGCCTTGTGATAATTTCTCTCCCCATGGTATAACAAAGAAGTTTCTCCAGTTCCTTTTCAATATTTCCCATATCCGTTCCTGTTTTTGTAAGAAACAGTTCTATATCTTCCCTGGTGATCTTCTTTCCTTCTCTTTTCAGGATTCCGAGAATCCATCGCATAAGTGTCTGTGTATCCTGTTTTGCAAATTCTACCACACATCCGTATTTTTTCACCGCTTTGTACATGCGGTTTCTTTTATCTACTTCCTCCTCTATAAATATCATACACAGATATTCCGGAAGCTGTGCCATATATTCCGGCAAATCCTGGCACTGGTTCTTAAAAAATCCGGTTCCTTCCAGCATAATCACTCTCCGGTCAGCAAAAAAAGGCATGGTTTCCGCCAGATCGATCACTGCCCTGGGCTCTGTTTTTTTTCCTTCAAAAAAAGAAAAATTCATGCTGTCCGCTTCCGGCACAAGAGCTTCTTTCAATTTATGTTTATATTGTTGTTTCAAATAAGCTTCCTCTCCACACAGAAGATACACCTGTTTGAAATTCTGCTGTTTTATATCTTCCTGCAAACGCTTCATAAGGCACTCCACTCTTTCTTTGTTCTCAATTATTCTATCATGATTTTATTTAACTGGAAAGATACTTTTCCCTTTTTTCCACATTCTCTGACGGTAATCATCCCTCTTTCCCATGTCAGATACCAGTCCATTCCCCTGTGTTTCAGTCTTTCTATGAGATCCGGATGGGGATGACCGTAGGGATTATCCTTTCCGCAGGAAATGATTCCGATGTCTGCATTTACCCCTGTCAGAAAAGAATCTTTTGAGGAGTTTCCCGAACCATGATGAGCCACCTTCAGAATGTGAATGGGGAGTCTTCTCTGTTGCAGGATTCTTTCAAGATTTTCCTCTCCCTGTCCTTCCAGATCTCCCGTAAACAAAATGGAAAGTGATTTCCCCTCCACATACAGAACCTGAGAGTTTTCGTTGCTTTCTCCCCGACTGCTTTCCGGGTACAAACAGGTAATTTTCAGATTTTTATTAATCATACAGTCTCCCTGCCGGATGTAAAAAATCCTGCATCCGGCTTTTCTTCCCAGATTTTCGATTCTTTCCAGCTTTTCTTTTTCCTCACAGAAAGAAAGATACATATTTTTTATATGAATACTGGTTTCCTTTTGGACGACTGCTTCCAGCAATTCTTCCACACCATTGATATGATCTTCATCCATATGGGACAGAAAAACTCCGTCAATTACAGAAATACCTTTCCATTTTAGAAACGGAAGTATTCGATATCTTCCCACTCCGGATATATCACTGCTGCCCCCGTCAATCATATACACATGCCATCCATTCTGAAGCACTGCACAATCTCCCTGCCCCACATCCAGAAAATGAATCTGCAGGTTCTGATCCGGAATCCTAAGTACCAGAAATCCCATCAGCAAGAGCGGAAAAAATATTCCTTCTTTTCTTTTTCCCTTTTTTTCATTCTTTTTCTTCTTTTTGTTTCTCATTGTACACCATAGCAAAAGCACCCCATAATATGCTGCTATTTTCCATATTCCCGGTGCTCCTGTTATGGCAACTGAAAATGGAATCTGCTGTATGATTTCTCCGATCTTCAAATAAATTTTCAAAATCAGATTTCCCGGAAAAATCAGAAACTTCCCCAAGTCTCTGCTGATAATCGCCCCCGCACAGCCTGCAATGCCTGATATCAGTACAACTCCCATAGTAGGTAATACAACAAGGTTTACGAGGGTTCCAAACAGGGGAACTTCAAAGAAGAAAAACATCTGAATCGGAAGAAGTCCCAAGAAAACCGAACAGCTTCCTTTGTATGTTTTCCTTAATTTTCCTTCTTTTTCTGTTTTTAATGCTGGATATACCAGCATGAGACTTGCCACTGCTCCGAAAGACAGCAGGAAACCGCTGTCCAAAATCCATGCAGGACTGTCCAGAATCAAAAACACAGCGGCCAGTGCCAAAGCAGAGGGAAGATCAAAGGTTCGTCCTGTCGCCAGTGCTCCCACTGCCAGAGCAAACATAATGACTGCACGCATAGCCGATGCACTGCTTCCTGTAAGAATTCCGTATTGAATCATAAGAATGGAGCACGCTGCTGCATTCAGGGGCATTGGCAGACGCAGATATCCAAGAATCCAAAAGAGCCCCCATCCAAGTACAGACAAATGAGTTCCCGATACTGCCACACAATGTGCCATTGCACTAATCTGAAGCCTTAAAACTGTCTGTCTCTCCATTTCTTTTTTATCCCCCAGGAGCATGGCACAAAATAATCCACCGGTGTCTTCAGAAGCAACACACAGAAGTATTTCTTTTATCTTTTCTTTTAGGCGGCTTCTCCACAAAAGAAAAGGATTCCCGTCTGCATCCGTCTCTTCTGCCCATTCTCCATCCATATACCATCTTATTTTTCTGGCATAATAATAATTTCTCTCATGAAACTGTCCCGGATTGGACGGCAGTGGAATCTCTTTCAGATTTCCTTTCACTCTTACGGTCATACCCGGTACAAAGGTATTCCCTGTTTCCTCTTTCTTTATATTTACTTTTATATTATCTATGGGATAGTTTTCAGAATTTTGAATCAGACTGACCTGTCTGATATATAGAATTGTATAAAAAGAATTTTCTTCTGTTCTGTACAGAAGCCCCTGGACAAGAACGCCCTCCTGCACACAGCCTACCGGAAGTACCGGTGGAGAAATTCCCGGAATGGAAACTCCTCCAAGATGCAGAATCCAGATGATTCCTGTCAAAAACAGCGCAAATATGCACAATGGCCGTTTATTCACCGGCATCCTCCTCTTCCTCTTCTTCCACCAGCGTATAATCTGCTTTATACAGATGATTCAGATTCATGGTCTCCCGGAAAGTAACTTTCGTTTCTCCTTCCACGGATATCTGCACACCATGAATTTTACATGCATCCATAAGAGAATTCACAATGGAATAGACCGGAATCTTTTCCTGCACATTCATGGTCTGATCCAGAAACGTCTGATCCAGATTTACATAACAGACTCCTTCTACAATGGAAACTCCAAGAATCTTTGTCTCCGGAGAAATCGTTGCCTGCGCGTCGCTGCTGTCCGGTCCCTTGATCAGCCACTCCACGATCATCTTCTCCAGAGGAACATTACTGCTGTAATGACGTTCCACTTTTTCTTTCACCAGCTTGTCTCCGTCCTGATTTGAAAAATACAGCGTCTGCTCCGTATACAGATAAGTATTGATATTCTGTCCTTCATTTTCAATAAAAGAATCTCTTCCAAGCCTTCCCATTTCTTCTCCTTTACTGTCCAGCAAAGGATTGCCATTTACCAGAATGTCCACAAAAGTCACACCGGGAATCTGGGTAAAAGCCTTGACAACTCCTGCTCGCACAAGAATCTCTCTGGTATTTTTCATTTTGTAATAATCATCATTAAAATTAATCTCTACACTCTGCTCTTTGTATCTGCAGTCAAGAATCTCCACATTCTCCGGAAGAAGCCGAATATAATCCACATCGGTTACCGGTTCCATAAGCTTCCCGGCCATTTCTTCCACCATACTTTCTGTTTTTCGCTCAGTAGGAATATATTCTTTCTCCACCAGACTTCTCTCCGAAACTGCCAGATAATACATACTGTATTCTGCCGTTTCCTTTCCCTGTCTTTCCCCACATCCGGAAGAAAGCAGCAAAATCGTCAGGCAGACTATGGTCATAAATATCTTTTTCATCTCTACCCTCCTAAGCAATATAAGTCAGAGGAATCCGTACAGAAAATGTGGTTCCTTTGTGCTCTTCACTCCGAACCTTAATTGCACCCCTGTGCATAACGATTGCACTTCTGGTAATTGCAAGACCCAGACCTGTACCACCGATTTCGTTGGAATGGGATTTATCTACCCGGTAAAAGCGTTCAAAAATCCTGTCAATACTCTCTTTTGGAATTCCCATACCAGAATCCGTTACTGTCACATAAAAATATTTATGATCGGCATTCAACGTCACATGTACAAATCCATCCTGCACATTGTATTTAATCCCGTTTTCCACAAGATTGGAAAATGCAAGACTCAGTTTTACTTCATCAATTTCCGCAACTACAGGGCGAAAACTTTTCAGTACAAGCTCTATGTTCTTTGCCGATGCAATAGGTCTCAGACGTTTCAGAATACTTTCCAGCAATTCATTTACGTCTGTTGCGGCAATATTCAGATCTGCTGCCTTTTTATCCATCTTTACCAGAGACAGAAGATCTGTGATAATTTTATTTTCTCTGTCGATCTCCACTGCAATGTCCTGCATAAATTCCTGATACAATTCTACAGGAACATTTTCCTGGCCGATCAGAGAATCCGCAAGCACTTTCATAGAGGTCATAGGGGTTTTCAGTTCATGAGACACATTTGACACAAATTCCTGCCTGGATTCATCCAGAGTTTTCATTCTGCCCAGCATTTTATTAAATGCATTGGTAATCAGTTCTGTTTCCGTATAATCCGGAACAGAAATTTCTTCATCCAGATAACCATCTGTCAGATCTTCTATGGACTTTGTTACTCTTGCAAATGGCTTTACGAGAATCCCTGCCAGAAGATAACCCAGAACAATAACCAGAATGCAGATAATACATAGAATCAGATTTCCTCTTTTTTCCAGCAGTTCTATACTGTCCTCAATTTCACTGGTTGATATGCTGACCAGCATAACACCCTCTATCTGATCAGGATCTGCTCCCTTCAACGGACTGGTAAGCTCAATATATGCATTCTTATCATCATAATTGGATGCAATCTGCCCGCTCAGACACTGAATCACTTCCTGAGACAGGGAATATTTGCCCACATCAATATCATACGTATCCTTAATGATTCTGGCATCTTTATTAATAATCAGAATTCTTCCGTTATAAATTGCAGAAAGCATGGACAGCTCACTGTTAATGACCTCTGACTCCGGATGATCCAGATAATTTTCCTTCATAAGCTGATTTCCCAGAATATCACACTGGTTTTTCAGGTTTACCTTTTTCAGGGAAACCGCTCTGTTCTCATAACTGTTAACAATGGCATTCTTCACAATAAAACTGGGAACAATCCCTATAATCACCAAAATCAGCAGAATCCGGAATCTGAGACTCTTAAAAAATGTATATTTCAGTTTTTTCTTCAATTTCAGAAACTCCCTTTACTTATTCGTAAGCTGAAAATAATAACCTACGCCCCACTTAGTATGTACATACTTGGGATCACTCGGAGTTGTTTCAATCTTTTCTCTGAGCCGACGAATGTGTACATCCACTGTACGCACATCTCCAGGATACTCATATCCCCATACCAGATTCAGAAGATTTTCTCTGCTGTATACTTTATTGGGATTCTTCACCAGAAGTTCCAGTACATCAAATTCTTTTGCTGTCAGATTGATTTCTGTTCCGTCAATAAACACTCTTCTGCCTTCGCAGTCAAGACGCATGTCGCCTACTGTAAGGGTATTGGGCTGTTCCTCCGCTTTTGCCTCTTTCTGCATCCTGCGCATAATTGCCTTGATCCGGGCCTTTACTTCCAGAATATTAAAAGGTTTCGTAATATAATCATCTGCTCCGTACTCCAGTCCGAGAATCTTATCCATATCCTCTCCCTTTGCAGTAAGCATAATAACCGGCACTGAGGAAAATTCCCGAATCTGTTGGCAGACTTCAAGTCCTGTCATTTTCGGAAGCATGATGTCAAGCAAAACCATATCATAATGGTTCTCTTTTACCATATTCAGCGCCTCCTCTCCGTCATAGGCACATTCCACTTCCATTCCATCCTGTTCCAGACTGAATCGGATTCCTTTCACGATTAATTTTTCATCATCTACAACCAATATTTTTTTACTCATCAATTTTTCTCCTCGTCTTATGATTATTTTTCTTCTGTCGTTATATAAGGCTGTATCTTTTCATATGTTTTCCCCTTGATTCCCGCTACCTTCTGAATTTCATCCACATTGGAAAAATTTCCATTGGATTCCCGATATGCAATAATAGCTGCGGCTTTTGTCTCGCCGATTCCGGGAATTGTCTGCAACTGCTCTGCAGATGCCTTATTAATATTCACCTTTTTGTTTTCGCTGCTGTCAGAAATCTGGTCTTTATTTTCTAAAACCTGCTGATCTTCTTCTTTGATTCCTTCCCTTCTGAAGTCTTCTGTTTCTTTCACAGTATAAATCTGTATTCTGCTTCCATCCTCAAGAATCGATGCCTGATTATGCCAGATCGTGTCTGCATCTTCTGTAAACCCTCCGGCCGCCTGAATCCCTTCATAAAGCCTTGCACCTTTTTCCAGGTAATAGACCCCTTCCTGTTTCACTGCACCACAGATAAAAACACAGATTTTTTCTGTCACTTCTATTTCTGCCTCTTCGATTTCTTCTTTTGCTGCCTCTTCTTTGCTTTCCTCTTCTGCAAAATCTTCTGCTGTTTCACCTTCCCGGGATAAAACAATGGTTTCACCGGAATCCCCACAGCCTGATAAAAGGACTGCAGTAAGCAGCATAACAGCCGGAAATAAAATGGTTTTTCTTGATTTTTTCATTGCATAACTCCTTTACAGCAAATTTTGCTATAAAATCCCCAGTATGCATATAAGTTATTCTATCGGATTTTCAATCATAATACAATATCTAAATTTTAGCATCTCTAATTTTTAACTTTGCTTTACAGAAAAAAAAATGATATGATACATGTAAGATCTTACCAGAAAACAAGGAATTTCATTATGATACATAAACACAGTTTTTGCTTGCTGTACAGCCTTCTTTTTTTCTCCCTGCTGCTGACAGCCTGTTCTTCGAATACTCCTTCTTCCGGTTCCTCCCGTCCCAATGATCCGGCCTTACATATTCCGAAAGCCGACGGTACAGCTGTCATCGGCCAGGAACCCCTGATCATTGATGTTTCTCACACGGATCAGGGATATGTGATGGCTCGCTATCTGGGAAATGCCGAAAAAGCCAATGTGCAGATCATCGGTTCGGACAAAATAGAATACCAGTATTTTCTCACTTCTGAAGATGATTATGTACCACTTCCCCTTACAAGCGGAAACGGCACCTATATGATCAAAGCTTATGAAAACCTTTCCGGAAATCAATATGTTTCCCTTTATTCAGAAAGTCTGGAAGTTTCTTTGGAAAATGATTATATCCCTTATCTTTATCCGAATCAGTATGTATTTTTTACTGCTGACAGCCAGATTGTAACTGCAGCCCGTGACATAGTAAAAGATTCTGCTTCCGATCTGAATGCAGTATCTGACATTTATCATTATGTAACCGAACAAATTACTTATGACAAAGAAAAAGCACAGACAGTAGAAAAAGGCTATCTTCCCGATGTAGACCAGACTCTGGCTACCGGAAAGGGAATTTGTTTTGATTATGCCGCACTTATGACCTCCATGCTGCGCGCTCAATCCATTCCCACCAAACTCCAGATTGGGTATGCCGGAAAAGTTTATCACGCCTGGATCAGCGTATACATAAAAGATGTTGGATGGATCGATGATATAATTCAATTCGATGGAGAAAACTGGGAACGTATGGATCCTACTTTTGCTGCAGGCAACCAGAATAAGAAAAAAATACAGGATTATATCGGAAATGGTGATAATTACATTACCCGTTTTACCCGTTAATCAGAAAGGAAGAACATGAAACCTTTATCAAACAGTGAGTTATCTGTCTTCTGTAACCAGATGGCTCTGATTCTCCGATCCGGCATTTCTTCTGCAGAAGGTCTCTTTCTTATGCAGGAAGATTGTCCTTCGCAGCAAGGCAAGGGATTACTGCAATCTCTTTCCCGTCATATGGAAGAAACCGGTTTTTTCTTCATTGCCCTTCAAAAAACAGAACTTTTTCCGGAATACATGTGTAACATGGTGGAAATCGGTGAGCAAAGCGGCCGTCTGGATGATGTAATGACCGCACTCTCGGATCATTACCGCAGACAGGAAGAAATTTCAAAAAGTATAAAAAGTGCTGTTACTTATCCCTTTATCATGATTTTTATGATGATCGTTGTGATTCTTGTTCTCATAACAAAAGTCCTGCCTGTTTTTGAACAGGTGTTCCAACAGCTTGGAACCGGCCTTACCGGAATTTCTGCAGGTCTTATGAAAACAGGAGTCCTCATCAATCGTTATGCATTCCTGCTTGTATTTATGGCTGCGGCTGTTGCAGTACTTTTTCTTTTTGTTTCTTTCTCATCTGAAGGGCAGAAAAAATTTCTTCACTTTTTAAAAACTTTTCCGCTTACCAGAAATCTGTCCGAAAAAATATCTGCTGCCCGTTTTGCAAATGGTATGTATCTTGCACTGGCAAGCGGACTGAATCCCGATGAAAGTATGGAAATGGCTGCCCGTCTTGCTTCTCATCCTGTACTGGAAGCCAAAATCAACACTGCCCGACATATGCTGTCTCAAGGAGAAAGCTTCTGCGATGCACTGCTCCAAAACCAGATTTTTGACAGTCTTTCTACACGTATGTTATCCATCGGTTTTCGGACCGGTTCTTCGGAAGAAGTAATGAAACAGATTTCTATACGGTATGAAGAAGAAATCAATGACAGGATCTGCGGTATAATTGAAAAGCTGGAACCAACTCTTGTAGCTGTTATGGCTGTCATTGTAGGAATGATTCTTTTGTCTGTCATGCTCCCTCTGATTGGTATCATGTCCGGCATAGGATAAAGGAGGTTTGTGATGAATCGATTACTGCATCCCAGACATAAAGCGCCTGGAACTACTCTTCTTTTTTGCTGCATAACAGCGGTTGTGATTTTTTTTCTTCTGAAAGGAATCGATTCTGTATCCGAAACCACTTCCCGGGAGGAAATGGAGAATCTGAAGCAGAGCATTCTTCAAAGTGCTGTACACTGCTATGCAACAGAAGGGGTCTATCCGGACAGTCTTGCTTATCTGGAACAACATTATGGTATTACCTATGATCATAACAAATATCTGGTCAGCTATGAAATAACAGGTACGAACCTCATGCCGGATATTACAGTAATTCCACTCACCGGACAGGAGGCCTTTCCATGAAAAAATACACGGAATCAAAACATTGTATTGATGTATTGTTTTCTCTGATTCTTCTGCTTCTTTTTTCTATGGCAGCACTGTCTGTCCTGGTAATTGGATTTCATGTATATCAAAACACCATCCGGAACATGAATACCAATTATACCACCCATACAGCGCTTACTTATGTGGCAGAAAAAATACGACAGCATGACAGCACAAAAACCGTTTTCATCGGCAGTATCGAAGATACTCCTGCTTTACTTCTCCAGGAAACTATCGATGAGGTTCCCTGTGTTACTTATATCTATGAAGACGAGCATATGCTAAAGGAGCTGTTTGTGCAGAAAAACACAGAAGTTTCCAAAGACCAGGGAGAAAGTATCCTGAAGATTCAGGATTTTTCCATAGAAGAATTATCTGGGAATTTTCTTCGTATCACCATCCGGGACGCACAGAAGAATCCCCTTTCTCTTTTGATTTATCTGCGAAGTATGCAGGAAAGGAGCGCTCCATGAAAGAACGAACTCTGGCACATTCCAGCCTGTTTTTAATGGAATTGATTCTGGCTGTCTTATTTTTTTCTCTTGGCAGTGCCGTCTGCGTACAGGTATTTGTAAATGCCAGTCTTACCAGTCGGGCAGCAAAGGAAGAGTCTCTTGGCGCTCTCCTGACCTCATCTGCAGCAGAGGTACTCTCCGGAACAGACGGGACTCTGGAATCTTTTCAAGTTTTTTTTCCTCAATGCACCAAAGTAAATGGGAAATGGAAGATTCCTTATGATAAGGCAGGAAAACCCTGTACGCCAAAAGATGATGCCGTATATTTCCTTGTTATTCAATGTACAGAACCTCATGCAGAGGAATCTTATATGCGAAATGCTGCCATTTGCTTTGAAAACACAAAAGGCGCCTGTCTCTATCATCTGGATATTCGGATTGCAGTGCCAAGAACAGTTTCTTTCGGGAAAGTTGGTGATTCGTCATGAAAAAAAATCTTCGCACGCCTCCCGGAACAGGAATTTCTTCTATCCTGCTGATTTTTATTCTTTTATGCATGATTACCTTTTCTGTTTTATCCTACGTAAGTGCCCGTACGGATTACCGGCTCAGCCAAAAGACATCTGAACATACCCGCGCTGTTTACCAGGCGGAAAACCAGGCAAATGATATTTTGAATCAGATTGATGCCCGACTGGAAAAGGCCTATGCATCCGGAAAAGACTTTTCCCACTATCCGGATCGGATAAAAATTTTGCTGAAAGACCTGGACGGTGTTTCTTTCCTCGATTCCCAAAAGATTACCTTTCAGGTTCCCGTCGGAGAAGAACAGATGCTTGAGGTGTGTATTCTTCTTTCTTCTGATCTTCAGGAAGGGGATGTTTATTACACCATAGAAACCTGGAAGCTGATTAACAGCAGACACTGGAATCCAGACAACCGACTGCCTGTATACGATGGCAGTATTTCTTAAATTTTAACGTAAAAAGAAAGGATACCCTATGGATGCACTCCATTTTCTAACCGAAACAACAAATGCAGGTGCTTCTGACTTGTTTATCGTGGCCGGCCTTCCTCTTTCCTACAAAAAAAACGGACAAATCATCAATCTGTCCGAAGACAAGGTCATGCCTGCTCAGGCAGAATCCATGATTCAAGAAATTTACCATCTTGCCCAAAACCGGGATATTTCCTCCCTTATGGAAAAAGGGGATGACGATTTTTCCTTTGCGGTTTCCGGACTTGCCCGCTATCGTGTAAACACTTATAAGCAAAGAGGATCTCTTGCTGCCGTAATCCGCGTGATTACCTTCCAGCTTCCCAGCCCCTCCCAGTTAGGCATTCCCGATGAAATCATTCAGTTAGGAAATTGCAGCAAAGGTCTTGTTCTGGTAACCGGACCTGCAGGGAGCGGAAAATCTACCACACTTGCCTGTATCATTGATGCGATTAATCAGAACCAGAAAAAACACATTATCACATTGGAGGATCCTCTTGAGTTTCTCCACAGTCACAAACAGAGTATCGTGAGCCAGAGAGAAATTCATACAGATACAGAAAATTATATTACTGCGCTGCGCGCTTCTCTCCGGCAAAGTCCCGATGTTATTCTTCTTGGAGAAATGCGGGATTATGAAACCATGGCCGTTGCCATGACAGCAGCGGAAACCGGTCATCTTGTTTTCTCCACCCTGCACACGCTGGGTGCTGCCAATACCATTGACCGCATTATTGACGTATTTCCGCCCAGCCAGCAGAGACAGATTGCTATACAGCTTTCTTCTGTCCTTCAGGCTGTTGTATCTCAGCAACTGATTCCTGGAAAAAACAATCAGCGGCTTCCTGCTTTTGAAATCATGCATACAACACCCGCCATTCGTAATATGATACGGGAAAATAAGGTACACCAGATTGATGGTTTGATTTATTCTTCCTTCGGAAACGGTATGCTTTCCATGGATACCAGCCTGCAAAAACTCTGTGAACAGGGTTCTATCACCAAAGAAGCTGCCCTTGCACATGCAGTAAATCCTGAAATGCTTACAAAAAAACTGCGGATGCTCTAATTATGGCATCTGCAGTTTTTTATTTTTTCATATTAACAAACTTAGTATAATTGGGCAGCCATACCAGATTCACAGTACCAATCGGACCATTCCTCTGTTTTGCTATAATAATTTCCGCTATATTCTTATTCTCAGAATCTTTATTATAATAATCGTCCCGGTAAATAAACATAACCACATCCGCATCCTGTTCAATGGCTCCCGATTCTCTCAGATCTGAAAGCATCGGTCTGTGATCCGGTCTCTGCTCTACTGCACGACTTAACTGGGACAGAGCCACCACCGGTACATTCAATTCTCTGGCAAGAGCTTTCAGAGATCTGGAAATTTCTGAAATTTCCTGTTGGCGGGATTCACTTCTTCCGCTTCCTGTCATTAACTGCAGATAGTCAATAAAAATAACTCCCAGATTCTGTTCCAGTTTATATTTCCTGCATTTTGACCGAAGCTCCGATATGGATATACCCGGTGTATCATCAATAATCAGATTTGAAGAACCGATAATATTGGCTCCCTCAATCAGCTTTGCCCACTCCTCATCTTCCAGATTTCCGGTTCGGATATTCTGGGAATCCACCTTGGATTCCAGGGAAAGCAGACGGTTTACCAGCTGCTCCTTTGACATTTCCAGACTGAATATCGCTGCTGTTACACCGCTTCGAAAAGCCATATACTGGGCAATATTTAAAACAAAAGCTGTTTTTCCCATAGACGGACGGGCAGCTACCAGAATCAGATCCGAAGGCTGAAATCCGGACATCTTATAGTCAAGATCCATAAATCCTGTGGGAATCCCTGTAACACTTCCCTTTGTTCTTGATGATTTTTCAATTTTTTCAATGGCATTCAGTACTACCTGCTTAATAGGAACAAAATCACCACCATTTTTTTTCTGAACCAGATCAAAAATCTTCTTTTCCGTTTCCTCCATAATATCCTGTGTACGCTCTTTTCCAAGGTAACAGGTATTGGCAATCTCTTCTGTTGTCTTGATCAGTCTGCGAAGCATTGCTTTTTCACTTACAATTTCCGCATAATATTTTACATTTACAGAAGTGGGAACAGATGCCACCAGTTCAGCTACAAATTCCATACTGGAAATCTCCGGCGGCAGATCCTTTTCCTTCAGTCTGTCCTGCAAGGTAATCAGATCTACCGGTTTTCCTTCGTTAAAAAGTTCCACCATAGCTTCGAATACAATTCCATACTGCTGCTGATAAAAATCATTTCCCGTAATAATCTCGGAAGCTGTCACAATGGCATCCTTATTCATGATCATGGAACCGATCACTGACTGTTCTGCCTCTATACTGTGAGGCAGGATTCTCTTTATAAGTGTTTCATCCATGACAGACACAGATCCTTTCTAATTCTTATGCCGTTCTGATTCTTATTCCTTCTTATGCTTCCTTGACATTTACTTTCAATTCTGCTGTTACTTTTGTATGAAGACGAACCGGTACTCTTGTTACACCCAGTTCTCTGATTGGTGCGGAAAGCTGCATTTTCTTCTTGTCAATATCATATCCCAACTGTTCTTTTACAGCCTCTGACAGTTCTTTTGTAGAAACAGAACCAAAGGTCCGTCCGCCTTCTCCCACCTTCAGAGTCACTGTGATTTCTTTTGTCTCCAGTTCTGATTTAAATGCTTTTGCCTCTTCCAGCTGCTCTTTTGCTACCTTCTCTTCATGTGCTTTCTGCAGTTTCAGATCATTAATATTTTTCGGGGTTGCTTCCAATCCCAGCTTTTTCGGAAATAACATATTTCTTGCATATCCGTCACTTACATTTACAATTTCACCCTTCTTTCCAAGAGATTTTACATCTTCAACTAAAATTACTTTCATTATTAAATAGCTCCTTCCTTTATCATCTGATCAATTGTTTCTTTCAGCTGGACGACTGCAACATTGATTGTCTTATCTGCCAGCTGTGCGCCGGCAATATTAATATGTCCGCCGCCGCCCATTCGTTCCATGATGATCTGTACATTCACTTCATCAATGGCACGGGCACTGATATAAATAGTATTATTATATTCTGTAAGCACAAAGGATGCTTTTACACTGCTGATGTCAAGCAGTTCGTTGGCAGCCTGGGCGGCCACCACTGTTGGGCTGTCCAAACCTTTACTTGGGCACACACCAATCGCATAGCAACCCCGGTAAGTCTCCACATTACGTACTGCTTCCGCCTTTGCTCTGTAAGAATCCAGATCATCCCGAAACATTTTCCGCACACGGGTCACATCCGCTCCGCATCTGCGCAGAAATGCAGCTGCCTCAAATGTCCGGACACCTGTTTTTGCAGTAAAATTATTGGTATCAATAATAATCCCTGCATACAAAGCATCTGCCTCAATGTTATAAATCTTAATATTATCAGAAAAATACTGAAGAATCTCGGATACCATCTCGCAGGCAGAAGATGCAAAGGGCTCAATATAAGAAAGCACCGCATTGGAAATCACTTCCGCTCCCTGTCTGTGATGATCCAGAACCACGATTGTCTTGCTTCTGGACAACAGTTCTTCACATTCTGTATAACTCGGTTTATTGGTATCTACAACAACGACTACTGTATTATTATCCACAATATCCTTGGCTTCATTGCTGTTAATGAACATATGCTCGTCATAATCCGGATTATTCAGGAAATTTTCCATAATCGGGCGAACAGACATGGTTGGATTATTCACAACAATATGAGCTCGCTTATTCAGAGATTTTGCAGCCCGGTAGATCCCGATTCCAGCTCCAATAGAGTCCACGTCGGAAATCTTGTGCCCCATTACAACAACCTTATCATTCGCCACCATAAATTCCTTCAGCGCATGAGCCTTCACACGGGCCTTTACACGTGTGTTTTTCCCCATCTGCTGAGATTTTCCGCCAAAATAAATCATATTATCGTTGTCTTTTATGACTACCTGATCACCGCCACGTCCAAGCGCCAGATCTATGGCAATACGGGAATATTCATAATTCTGTACATAATTGTCCCCGTTGATACCGATACCGATACTGATAGTCACTGCCATGTCATTTCCAATATTAATTGTCTTTACTTCTTCCAGAATATTAAAGCGCTTTTCTTTTAATTCTTCCAGAGAACGCTGACACATAATAAGAATAAACTTATCTTTTTCAAGTTTCTTCACAAGACCGTCTACTTCACTGAAATATTTATTCAGCTTACGTTCAATCAGGGCAACCAGAAGCGAACGTCTTACTTCTTCTACACTGTTCAATGCTTCCTCATAATTATCCAGATACAGAAGTCCTGTTACCAGTTTTTCATTATCCCGTTCCAGCATATACCGATTCACATCGGTCTCATCAAATACATAGAGGGCTGTAAGATAATTATCTGCCTCTGTTTCAATCAATCCGGAATCCTCCAGCATCTTTTCAATGGAAATTCTGCGCATGGAAGCACGATAATCTCTTTCCCGAAACTGAAACTTTACTTCAGAAGACTCTTCCTCTCTTGGAAGACGCTCCAGAGTAATTTCCTGGAAAATACCGGTAATGCACTTATGGTATTTGGAAGGCTTTCCACACAGTTCAGAAAAAGCATCATTCATCCACAGCACTCTTCCCCTTCCATCAAGAAGGGCATAGGGCACAATAAATTCCTTCAGAAGACTTTTCTGAACCTGCCCATATTGCGTGGCAAAGGAAATCAGCTCATTCAGAATGTCTGCTCTGCTGTGACAATACTGAAAAACCGCAATACACAGATAGACGATCAAAAAGAACGTGGTGACAGCACCTGCTTTGACACTGATCCGAAATACACAGATATTCATAAGCACCAGCAGAACTGCCAGAATAACCGGCCATTGCATATACAGCTTAAGCTGCCCCTTTATCTTAATATTGCCTTTCATATCTTCTTACCTTTCATTTTCTCACATTATCCTATCTTCTTCACTGTTCAAAAATATGTACGCGAGTATTATATCATTTATTTTCTCTTTGTACAATATCTGTCTGACTGAACGGTTCACTGATTCTGAGCCAGATCAGAAATTCGGAAGAAAAACCCGGATCCGGTGTCCGGGTAAGTTCAATGAAACCGCTATGGGATTCCACAATTTTCTTTGCAATTGCCAGACCAAGTCCCGTCCCCTGTTTGCTGTTTCTGGATTCATCTCCCACAACAAACGGCTCGAAGATAGCTCCGGATAATTCCTTTGGAATTCCCATTCCATCATCTCCGATCTTTATACATACTGTATTTCCTTCCTGTACCACGAAAAAAAACAAAGTGGTCTCCTTTTTATTGTGTTTTATGGAGTTATTCAGGATATTATCAAACACACGTCTGAACTGACGCCTGTCAATTTCACAGAAAATTTCTTTTTCCGGGATCTGTACATCCAGAGAAAATCCAGACAATGTAATTTCATTGTATTTAGAAGCAAGATATTCTCTGACATACTCACAAATATCCTGTTTTTCTTTTATTGGTCTGAAATCCGGATGTTCCAGTTTACTGTACTCATAAAATGTATTAATCAGTTCATTTAGTTCCGTAGCTTTATTATAAATAATTTTAAGATACTGCTCTCTGTTTTCTACCGGAATCACTCCGTCACAGATTGCTTTTGCATAGCCTTGCAAAACCGTAATGGGGGTTTTCAGATCATGAGAAATATCCGCCAGCATTTTCTGTTTATCTTCATCGGCTTTTTTCCTGCTTTTCTCACTGTCCGCCAGTTTCTGGGCAAGTCTTACAAAATCATCCCCAATTTCCACAAATTCATCAGGCCCTTCATTTTCATTACTCAGAATCTGTCCCTGTCGAAACCGATTCATAGAAATCCGCAATGCCAGGAGAGGTTTTTTAACCCGATAACTGAGACTGACTGTAAAAATAAAGAACACAAATCCAAAAATCGGGATTACAAAAAACCACAGCATTTTTGCAGATCTGGTAAGTCGGGTATATTTCTTCCAGTCATTTTTCTGGCACCGGAAAACCACCGTATTCTTTTCTCCGGTATCCTTCAGGAATTCCCATTTCCAATATCCTACATCTTCCTTTCCCATATCAGTCATATATTGCAGTTCTTTTTCTGACAGCTTGTCTTTCTCCATTCCCATATGATCTACAAGGATATGATACTCCGAATCCAGAAGAAGATACTTTTCCACTTTCTGAACAGTTTCTCCCGTGTGTTCGGTTTTGGTGATCAGGATTTTTTCTTTTCCGTCCGCATCAGTATAAACCGTGACTTCTGTTTTTTCCTTTTCTCCGATTTCACTGATTACAAACAGTTCATCCTTTGTAAAACTTTTCGGCATCTGCTCATCACTGGAATAAATCATTTTTCCTTCTCCGTTCAACACCGAAAATGCACCCTTTTTCCCCAGAAATTTCTCCACCGGAAATTTTTCATACTCTTCTTCTATCAGATAATGTCTGTATTTCTGCAGGTTCTCCGAACTTGGTATATGAAACTTTCTTTCCATCTCCTGATTAACAAACCAGGAAAATCCAAGAAACAGTACAAGTATTGTAAAAGAAAATCCCAGATAATTACGGGTGATCACAGACAGAAGACTGCCTTTTTTTCTTTTATCTGTTTTCAATTTTATACCCTACTCCTCTGATCGTTTTAATATAACAGGGGTCCTTCGGATTATCTTCGATTTTATCTCTGAGATTGGAAATATGTACCATAATAGTATTATCATCACTCTCAAAATATTCTCCGCTTACACTTTCATAAATCTGCACTTTCGTATAAATCGTACCGGGATTTTTCATAAGCATTGCCAGAATCTTATATTCCATAGGAGTCAGCATGACTTCTTTCCCTCTTTTTTTCAGAATAAGCGTCTGCGTATCCAGTTCCAGATCTCCCACCTTCAAAACATGCACCGGATCATCCTCTGCACTTTTCCCGCTGAGCCTGTAAAACCTCCGCAGTCCTGAATTCACACGTGCCACAATTTCCAGCGGATCAAAAGGCTTTGATATATAATCGTCTGCTCCCAGATTCAATCCCAGAATTTTATCATTGCTCTGTCCCCGTGCTGACAGAATCAATATGGGCATATTACTGTTTTCCCGAATCCGCCGCGTCAATTCATATCCGTCCATTCTGGGCATCATAATATCCAGTACGGCCATATTGATTTCTTCCTTTTCCACCAATTCCAGAGCCTCTATTCCATCTTTCGCCCAAAACACCTTATATCCTTCATTTTCCAGATACAGTTTCAGAAGTTCCGCAATTTCCTGTTCGTCTTCTGCTACTAAAATATTATAACTCATCACATTTCCTTTGCTTTCTTTTCTTGCTACTACATTCTTCTGAACTATTATAGCATGATGCAGTCATTTATGAAAGCAATCATTTTTCAGATAAAAGAAAGCCGCCACATAACGTGACGGCCTCACAGTCCTGATTAGTCCTGTACGTATGGCATAATAGCCATATGTCTTGCTCTTTTGATTTCTACAGTAAGAGCTCTCTGATGTTTTGCACAGTTTCCTGTGATTCTTCTTGGAAGAATTTTTCCTCTTTCAGAGACATATCTTTTTAATTTATTTGCATCTTTGTAGCTGATTTCATTATTTTCTTTACCACAGAATACACAAACTTTTTTTCTTCTGCGTCCGCCTCTTCTCTTCATTGGAGAATCTGGTCTGTTACCTTTTTCGAAAGCCATGATTTTTTACCTCCTGATATATTCCGTTTTTAATTAAACGGTAATTCTTCGTCAATTCCATCCGGAATATTCATGAATCCATCTGCTGATGCAACTGCCGGGGCAGGTGACGGCATGCTCTGACGAGGAGCCTGAGCAATATGACTGTCACTCACTGCTTTGCTTTCCGCAAATTCCTGTTCCTCTACTACTACATCGGTTGTATACACACGTACACCATCTTTATTTGTATAGCTGCCTGTCTGGATTCTTCCGCAAACAGTAATGCGGATTCCCTGACGGAAATATTTTTCTGCAAATTCTGCCTGTCTTCCAAATGCAACACATCCGATAAAGTCTGCAGTTGCTTCTCCGTCTCTTTTGAAACGGCGGTCAACAGCCAGTGTATATCTGGCAATAGCCATAGAGTTTTCACCAGCGGAATATCTTACTTCCGGGTCTCTTGTCAAACGTCCCATTAAAATTACTTTGTTCATACGGTTCACCTCAACATTTTTATTCTGCACATAGAATCGGGAATTATAAACGCCTATAATTCTAAGGGGATTCGCATATTGTGCTCTAAGAAAGAATTAAGCGTCTTTTCTTACAACTAAATATCTTAATACATTGTCCATAATACGAACATGGCGTTCTACTTCTGCAGGGCATGCTGCATCAGCTTCGAACTGGATGAAGTAATAGTAACCTTCGCGCATTTTCTGGATTTCATAAGCTAATCTTTTCTTGCCCCATTCTTCAACTTCTGTAATGTTTCCGTTGTAACGGGTGATGTAGCCTTTTGCTTTTTCCACTACTGCTGCACGAGCTTCATCTTCGATTTTCGCATTAACGACTAATGCTAATTCATACTTGTTCATGCTTGTTGTACCTCCTTCTGGTCTTTTGGCCCTCTGCTCTCCAGAGAGCAAGGATAATCATATATCACGAGGTCTTATTTTAGCATAGATTCTTAAAATAATCAAGCCTTTTTTTTCAAATCTCTGGTATTTTTCTCCACCAGTTTTCTGGCAAGCATGATATGATGACCGCAGCCGGTACATTTCAACCGGAAATCGGCACCCACACGGAGAATTTCCCACTCGTTGCTGCCGCAGGGATGCTGTTTCTTCAGTTTTACAATATCGCCTACTTCATACTGATACGTCATATTTTATTCCTTTCTCCATTTATGTTTTTTCACAATGTAATCTTTGAAAACACCTTACCGATGGAATCATTGATTACCAGATCCGCCATCCGGTCTCTCGGCGTAGGATCCCTGTTGATCACAACCAGATATTCTCCTCTGAAATAATCAATCAAAGAGGCTGCCGGATAAACAGCCAGGGAAGTTCCTCCTATTATCAGAACCTGCGCTTCCTCAATGGCCCGAACTGCCCCACGGATCACATCATTATCCAGCCCTTCTTCATAGAGTACCACATCCGGTTTGATGATTCCTTCGCACTTTTCGCATTTTGGCACACCATCTGCTGCTTTCATATATGCAAAATCATAAAAACTGTGACACTTCATACAATAATTTCGATAGACACTTCCATGAAGCTCGTATACCTTCCTGCTGCCTGCCATCTGATGGAGATTATCAATGTTCTGGGTGATCACTGCACGGAGTTTTCCTGCTGCTTCCATCTCTGCCAGTTTTTTGTGGGCTTCATTTGGTTCCGCTCCTTCACAGAGCATCTTCGCTTTATAAAACCGATAGAATTCTTCCGGTTTTCTCATAAAAAAACTATGACTTAAGATTGTTTCCGGCGGATAGTCCCACTGCTGATGATACAGCCCGTCTACACTTCGAAAGTCAGGGATTCCGCTTTCTGTGGAAACCCCGGCACCTCCGAAAAACACAATGTTATCATGCTCTGAAATAATTTTCTGCAGTTTTTCAATTTCATTCATTCTCATACACCTCCGACAGGCGTTTCGCCTGAATTACAAAACGTGTGCTGCTGTCCCCCGTGCAGGTGGACATGGTTATTACTTTATCCTCCACAGAAGGCACTGCATCCAGTGCCAGTTCGGAATCTGCTTTCATTTGTTCCAGATATTGTGCAAATTCCTGGTCTGCATTTGAAAATAAAGTATACGTATCACCGGATGCCGCTGTGGTGTGTATAGAAAAAATCTCATAACGCCAGGTATTCTCCGGTGTACAGATCCATACATAAGGACTGGTAAAATTTTCTTTTTCATGAAGTTTCCGGAAAGTCCCGAACATGGATCCGTCTTTCATATTGTGACCATATATGATTGTATTGCAGTCTTCAAAATCACTACTGTTTGTATAATCCATAAAAATCGCACCCACTGCATTTTTTTGCCCTTCAAATGTGTAGTGCAGATAATAATCATTATCCGTTCCTTTCACAATCGGATAACTGATATCCAATGTCTCAATCTGCAGCCATCCTACTATATCAGGATTGATTTTCTTCAGTCCTTCAAAATCAATCTGAGGTCCCTTTGGCAATTGCACTTCATCTGCTTCCTCCTTCTCTCCCGGTTCTTCCTCTGTCTCCGACTTCTCCGGTTCTGTTACATACTCTCTGATTTTTTCGTACTCTTCTTCCCCTTCTTTATAAACCATATAAATTTTATAAAGCTGGTATGCGGAAAACAAAAATACCAAAACTGCAACCAACAGGATGATATCTCTCACAATATCTCCAAATGTCCGTTTCTTCTTTTCTTCTTTTCTGCTCATAATCTTCCTCTGTTTCTTTCTGATACTGTATATCAGATTACATTATAAAATATTTCTTCATTCTCACCGGTTATTCTGCTGCCTGGTACAAGCTCCAGTTCTATATTCTCAAAATTTCAACACCGTGCCTTCAGGAAGCACCTCCCTGTTTTTCTTTTGGAGTCATCTTCATTTTATCATAGGCAGAAAAAAAAGGAAAGCCTGAGGCTTTCCTTCTTTAATTTAAATAGCGGGGACAGGATTTGAACCTGTGACCTTCGGGTTATGAGCCCGACGAGCTTCCAGACTGCTCCACCCCGCGCTGTTTTATTTATTATATTCAGTATAGTCCCTTTTTATACCTGTGTCAATATGGAGACCTGCTGGACGCCTGAACAGTAACGTGCTATACTTTTGAATAAGAACAATTGTGAGAAAGGTGAAAGGTAAGATTTTTCCATGGATATATCTGAACATTCAAAAACAAATCTGAAAGAACAAAGAGATCACGGATCTTTTTCTTTTCCCTGTGGTCTATATGAGACTTATGATAATCCCTGCTGGCCCGGAGCCAAACATCACTGGCATGACGAAATGGAAATTCTTTATTTTATGGAAGGTCAGTTTGAACTTATAGTTAATATGGAAACTTATTTCATTGACCGGGAGTGTTTTTATTTTATTAATCCGGGGGAACTGCACTCCATTATCATCCGTTCTTTGTGTAAAGAATCTGCTGTTCTCTTTCATCCCAGAATTCTGAGTTTTGATTACTACGATACTGCACAAAGCCGGATTCTGCAGCCTATGTTAAAAGGAGAGTTGTATTTCCCCCGCTGCGTATTTCCGGATCATCCTGTTTTTCCAAGTCTGAAAAAAGAATATCTGGAAATTGTCAATGTATTTTATCAGAAAGGATTTTCCCGTCCCAATGAAGACCAGACCATCATTGAAGATCTTGCATCCCAGCTTTTTATCCGGGCAGATCTCCTTAAGATTCTGGGACATCTGGAACGTTTTTCTCTTTTGTCCTCCGAAGAACATACGGACGATTACCGGGTGAATATTATAAAAAATTCTCTTGCTTTCATTCACGAACATTACCAGGAAAAATTCTACATCGGAGATCTGGCAAAACAGGCCAACATGAATGAACAGTATTTCTGCCGTTTTTTCAAGAAAATCATCGGGAAAACACCAGTCACTTATATTAATGAATACCGAATCAGCCGTGCGATCACGATGCTGCAGGATACGCAGCTGCCTGTGATGAATATTTGCCTGGACTGTGGTTTCAACAATCTTGGCAACTTTCTGAAAGAATTCCGAAAAAAAACAGGTATGACCCCTCTCCAGTACAGAAAAAACTTTATATCCTCTCAGAAGTCAAAATAACATATTTTTTTATCAAATATTCGTAGGACAAAACTATTTTTCGTCATTATAATATTACTTATCCGCATAAGGAACAAAGGGAAAAAAAATTTTAATTCGCAGGAGGACAATATATATGGAGAGAAAATGGTGGCACGGAAAAGTTGCTTATCAGATTTACCCGAAAAGCTTTTACGATTCGAACGGAGACGGTATCGGAGACCTTCCGGGTATTACCGGTAAACTGGATTACCTGAAGGATCTGGGTGTGGATATTGTATGGATTTCTCCAATCTATCCATCTCCTTTTGCAGATCAGGGATACGACATTTCTGATTACTATAATATTGATCCATGTTTCGGTACTCTGGAAGATATGGATACACTGCTGAAGGAAGCAAAGAAACGTGATATGTACATTCTTATGGACCTGGTAGTAAATCATTGTTCCGATGAACATGAATGGTTTGAGAAAGCCTGTCAGGATCCGGATGGAGAATACGGCAATTTCTTCTATATTGAAGACAGAAAAGAAGGAGAACTTCCTTGTAACTGGAGAAGCTACTTTGGAGGTCCTGTATGGGAACCACTTCCGGGACATCCGGACAAACAGTATATGCATGTCTTCCATAAAAAGCAGCCGGATCTGAACTGGGAGAATCCTGCTGTACGTAAAGAAGTTTATAAAAATATCAACTGGTGGCTGGATAAAGGTCTTGGCGGTTTCCGTATCGATGCTATCATCAATATTAAGAAAAAACTTCCTTATGAAAATTATCCTGTAGATCGTGCTGATGGTTTAAGCAGCATTGACAATATGCTTGCCGCAGCAACCGGTATCGGAGAATTTCTTGGAGAAATGCGTGACCATACCTTCAAACCTCATAATGCCTTTTCTGTTGGTGAAGTATTCAATGAAAAAGACGAAGAGATACCGGATTTCATCGGTGATAACGGCTACTTCTCTTCCATGTTTGATTTTGCCGGAACTTCTTTTGGAAAAAGTTCAAAGGGCTGGTACGACTGCAAACGTATCACACCCGATGATTACAAGAAGTGCTGTTTCCATTCACAGAAACGTGTCGGCAATATCGGATTCCTTTCTAATATTATTGAAAACCACGATGAACCACGTGGTGTCAGCTACTACATCCCGGAAGGAGACTGCTGCCCTACAAGTAAAAAAATGCTGGCTACCCTGTATTTCATGCTGAGAGGTCTTCCTTTCATTTATCAGGGGCAGGAAATCGGAATGGAAAACATGTGTCTGATGCCGTTGGAAGAGATTGATGATATCTCTGCCATTGATCAGTATCAGGTAGCAATCGATGCCGGATTCTCACCGGAAGAAGCTTTAAAAGTCGTTTCTTTATATAACCGTGACAATGCCAGAAGCCCTATGCAGTGGAATACCGAAGAAAACGCTGGTTTTACCTCCGGCAAACCATGGCTTATGCTCAACCCGAACTATAAAGAAATCAACGTAGCCGGTCAGATCAATGATGAGAATTCCGTACTTTCCTATTATAAAAAACTGATTGCTCTGAGAAAAAATCCGGAATACGCAGAAACCGTTGTATACGGAGAAGTCATTCCTTATCTGGAAGACACCCATAATCTTATGGCCTACTACAGAAAAGGAGACAGAAACCTTCTTGTAATTGGTAATTTCCAGAAAGAAGAACAGACCATCGCACTTCCTTCTGCATGCCAAAAAGTTCTGTTGAACAATTATCCGAATATACAAATGGATGATACCTCTCTCACCCTTCACGGTTACCAGGCATTGATTCTGGAACTGTAATAAAAAACTGCCAGGTACATAACATATTTTCTGTGTACCTGGCAGCTTTTATATCCGTTTGCTATGCCACATGGCTTCCTCCCCGATATTTCCGTTCATTTCTGTTCTCTTTTTTACAGACATGTTCATATTCTTTCAATTTTCTTCTTTCTTCCTGATTCAAATTCCTTGGAACCTGAATTTCTATTGTTACATACTGATCTCCGTATATAGATGCATTTTTCATAGATACGATTCCCTTTCCTTTGAGTCGTATCTTTGTTCCCGACTGTGTTCCTTCCCGGATTCTGCACAGAACAGTTCCATAAAGAGTAGGCACCTGTACTTCACCGCCAAATACAGCAGTTGTAAAAGGAATTTGCTGGACGGTATAGACATCCGTTCCCCTTCGCTCAAATCCCGGCTTTTCTCCTACTGTCACATTCAGAAACAAATCTCCTGCTTCTCCTCCTCTGAAACCAGGCATACCTTTCCCTTTCAGACGTACTTTCTTTCCGGTTTCAATTCCTGCCGGAATATGCACCTGCAAAGAAGAAATATTACCGGAAGCATCCTGCAGCCGGATCTGTTTGTCGCATCCAAATACCGCTTCATCAAAGCTGATACTTACACTGGCATTCAGATCCTGACCTTTCTGCCGGAAGTTTCTCCCCTGAAACATCCCACCGAAGAAATCCTCAAACAAATCGTCTGCATCCTCATCTCCGAAATGATATTCCCGGTAAAACCTTCCATCTCTTCCAAAACCTCCATAAGTATTTCCTCTGGCTGCCTCTTCGCTAAAAGACGGATCAAATGCGGCATGCCCGAATTTATCATACATTCCTTTTTTCTTCGGATCACTCAATATCGAATAAGCTTCTGTAATTTCCTTGAACTGCTGCTCTGCCCGGGTGTTTCCTCCGTTGGTATCCGGATGGTATCTTTTCGCCAGTTTTCTGTAAGCCTTTTTTATCTCGCTGGCATCTGCACCCTTTTCTAATCCGAGTATTTCATAATAATCCCTTTTTGTGTCCATGTTTCCCCACCTCCTCAGAAGTGCTCTCTATATGAACATTCCCCGGAAAAAATCCGGGGAATGGAATAATATGGTTACAAAATCGTTACATAATGATTTTCTTCAACCGATTTCTTAGGATCTTTCTTCGGGATATCCAGAGTCAGAATACCATTTTCAAACTTTGCATGAACGTCCTGTACAGTAACAGTTTCACCTACGTAGAAGCTTCTGCTCATATTTCCGGAATAACGTTCCTGTCTGATGTATTTTCCTTCTTTCTTCTCTTCTTTATCCAGTGATTTTGCTGCATGAATGGTCAGGTTACCATTTTTTAATTCAATCTTTACTTCCTCTTTCTTAAAGCCCGGCAGATCAATCATTACTTCGTAAGCATCCTCTTTTTCTCTTACATCGGTTTTCATAATGTGGTCTGCGCGTTTTCCATAAAGCTTTCTGTCCACATCCGGAAATGAAAAATCCATCCAGTCATTAAATAAATTTTCTCCAAAAATACTAGGCATCATCATAAGTCATTGCTCCTTTCTGCTATATATCAATTTTATTATTTGTGTTTCTAACAGAGGATTCGATTTTTTCTCTCTTCCTTTGTTCTATATGTACTATAGCACATAGAGTTAGCACTCGTCAAGTCTATTGGCTAATAATTCTGTGAAAATTATGTGAACTTTTTGCACTTTTCATTTCTTATATGTGTATCTATAAAAAACGCCCCTGCAGCCCGGTATGGACTGCAAGGGCGGAATTTTCCGTGGTACCACTTTGCTTGTCGTAATCATTACTTTACGACCACTTAATCCTGTCATTTCTAACAGACTCTCCTGTAACGTGGGGAAAACGTCCTGGCTTACTCACAATCTTTCCTCTGCTGAGGTACAATTGCTTTTGGCAGGCTGCTCCCGGGTGATATCTCAGAAAGGCCTCCGCTGTTTCTCATCTGTTCACAGCTCTCTGTATTCCAGTATCTTTCTGCGACGTGTCCCTTTCATCACATTTCTAAGAACTTTTTTCATTGTTCCTTTGTTTTGACAGACTCCATTATAGCACTTTTTTTATAAACGCAAGTCGTATCTTGTATATATTTAATATTTTTTGTACTTATTTTTTGTGCATATTAACAAGTTTTCTTCTAAATTTATTTTCTTTCACTCTCTTTCACAGCACATGCAATGGAAAGATTCACGGGTCTGTAAGGGATCAGCATGGCCTGCAGTGCATGATAAATATCTGATTTCCCCGGCCATACAGTTCCCATTAACTGATTGTTCTGGTCCAGCTGGTGAAACCAGGAACCATTTACATGATCAAGTACAGTTTCATCCAGATATTCCATAAACTGTGCATATGCATCTGCATACTGCTGTTTTCCCGTTACCCGGTAAAGGACAGCTGAAGTATTGATTGCTTCTGCCAGTGTCCAGTGCATTCTGTCATGTACACAGGGATTTCCTTCCCAGTCTGTCGTATACACGATTCCCGGTGCTCCGTCTGCATTCCATGCATCAGCAATGGCCTGATTAAAGAGATGCTCTGCTGCTTCCACAAATGGTTTTGCCTGCTCTTTGTCTTCTTTATAATCGGACAGTGCCCACTGAGTAATCAGACGTGCCCATTCAATTCCGTGTCCCGGTGTTGCTCCGTAAGGTTTAAATGGATCATCCGGTTTTTCTTTATTTTTTTCCAGATCCGGTTTCCAGTCCACGGTATAATGTTCCGGAATTCTCCAGTTATTTTCTTCTGCCCATCCGATTACATGACGAATAATACGGCCGGCTCTTTCTCTGTAGATTTCTCTTCCTGTCACATCCGCCACTGCCAGAAAGGCTTCCACTGTATGCATATTGGCATTGATTCCCCTGTAATCATCCAGTACTGTAAATTCTGTGTTCCAGGTATCACATGCAAGTCCTTCTTCTTCGTTCCAAAAGCGAAGATCATATAATTTCAGTGCTTCTTCCAACAGTTCTTCTGCTCCCGGTCTTCCTGCAAGCAGTGCGGAAGAAGACGCCAGGATTACAAATGCATGGGCATAGCACTGCTTATCCGGAACAATCTTATCGTCCGGTGTCAATCCTGCATACCATCCACCGTTTTCTGTATCTTTCAATTCTCCTTTCAGTCCCTTCAGTCCTGCATCGATCAGTTCTTCACTGCCTGTATGCCCCAGAAAGCTTCCCATGCTGTACACATGTGTCATACGGCATGTAATCCACGTTTCACGATTTCTGTCTTTCCATGGTGTTCCGTCATCTCCCAGATACCAGGAGCTGCCTCCCGGTGAAGGAAACTGATGGCCGAATGCCAATAACTCTTCTGCATTTTTCTTTAAAAACTCCCTGTTTTCTGCCGAATCAATCTGATATTTTTTGTCCATACCCATACCTTTCCAATTGCCCATGGCAATTCGCTTTTATTTTATTAGTACATTTATTTTACCATCATTATATCAATATCCTTTCTTCTGTCAATACCTTTTCAAAAATTATTTTCCGCTAAACAACAGTTTCCCTTTAAAAGCTTCTGCTGCCAAATTGGCCGCTGCCCCTGCAAGCTGTGCTCTTTTCCCAAAATACGCTTTTTTTACAGGTATGACTTTTTGATCATGTACCATTTTTCTTGCATTGATCTGTTCTTCCAGCTCCTTTACCTGACGTTCATTCCAATCCATACAGTCCTGCCCAAGAACAATCATTTCCGGATGAAAAAGATTCATCGCACTGACCAGCCCTGTACTGATATCTTCCAGCATCTCTTCAAAGATTTTATCTACGATCTGGTTTCCTTTAACCAGACAGAATTCCGAAAAACTTAAATGTTCTCCAGTCTCTTGCTGAAGCTTTTGCAGTACGACTGAAGTATCAGCGTATAATTCCAGGCATCCTCTGTTTCCACAAGCACACAAGACTCCTTTTCGTTCAATACTGATATGCCCAATTTCCGGCGGAAGCTGCCGATGTCCACGATAAAGTTTCCCGTTGCTTATGATTCCGCAGCCGATTCCATTGGAAATCCCCAGGAAGAGGAAGTCCTGCACATTTTTTCCCATTCCAAACAATTTTTCTGCAAGGGCTGCACTGTTGTTGTCATGTTCCAGAACAACCGGCAGCTCATACTTTCCCTTTAGTACTTCTACAATCTTTATATTTTTGATTCCATAGAATCTTGGAGGATTCAGAATCATTCCCTTTCTGACATGCACAGGTCCAATGGCAGCGATTCCAATTCCAAGAATATTTTTTGTTCGCTCCAGAAGTCGGTCCAGAACCAGGAAACAATCTTCATACAATTCTTTTTCTGTCAGATGTGTAAAAGCGATTCGTTCCGAATCCAGGATTTCCATAGTCAGCGTACAGACCACTGCTTCAATCCGGTCACGTGAGATCAGGAGCCCCAGGATTTTCGGTGCTTTCTCTGAGATCTTAAGCAAAATAGGATTTCTGCCGCATACTTCTGTCAGTTCTTCTTCGCATTCCTTCACCAGTCCCTGCTGCATAAATTCTGACACGATATTCGTCACAGTCATTTTGGAAAGACCTGTTGTTTTTGAAAGTTCAATCCGGCTTTTACAAGTCTGCGTTGCAATCAACTGTAAAAGCAGCCCTCTGTTAAATTGTCTGGAAGTAATGCTGTTTTTTCCTGTCATGCTGGACATCTCCATACCTCCTATAAATTTATTAAGTACTGTCATTTTACCATTCTTCCACTTCTATTACAAGAAACAACCAGAGAAAGCCACGGCAGACGCACGTCCACCTTCACCTGGCCAAGTACCATGGACAGCAAATTTGCCCATGCACTTAC
>JBJENG010000053.1:0-10126 GCA_051880075.1 Blautia sp.
TACCTGGCTTTCTACCATAAATTCAATAAATTCCTGTTTATATGCTTCCATGATTCTCCTCCTATTATCAAGGTTTTATGCCCTTTACTTTTCTTTTGAAATCAGGTATCACAAATGTTAAATACCGTTTTTATACTAACATAATCCTATAAAATAATCAATCAAGATTTCCCCGGGGAAAATGTAAAAATCCCCGGGGAAAAATTCATAAAAGAAAGAAAGGGCCGGGATTCCGGTCCTTTCTCAGGCAAAACATCGTCAAGGAGGGCGATGATGTTTTCTGTTTTCTATGGCCTATTCTTTTACGCCGCCCAGTGTTACACCAGCAATAATGTATTTGGACAGCAACAGGTAAATAACAACAATCGGCACGATTGCTACGGTAATCATCATGTAGATTTTAGCCATATCAAAGTTCATATAATCAGCACCACGAAGGGTAGCGATCAAAACAGGTACGGTCATTTTGTTTTTTGACTGTATAACCAGAGCAGGAACGAAGTAATTGTTCCAGGAACCAACAAAGGTGAAAATA
Organism: Blautia sp.; assembly: GCA_051880075.1. Taxonomy (GTDB): domain Bacteria; phylum Bacillota; class Clostridia; order Lachnospirales; family Lachnospiraceae; genus Blautia. The sequence goes on from JBJENG010000053.1 coordinate 536, forward strand.
GCCTGTACGGCAATGGCCGGTTTCATAATCGGAAGTACGATCTGGTTAAAGGTACGGAACTCTCCGCTTCCGTCAATTCTGGCCGCCTCTACCAGAGACATGGGCAGGGATGATACCAGATAGCTGTGCATAAAGTAGAATACAGCCGGTGATGCAATTGACGGAATGATCAGCGGAAGCAGGGAATCATACATTCCCATATTTGTGACCAAACGCAGAAATCCCATTGCGGTAACCTGTGTCGGCATTACGAGGATTGCCATAATGAATGTGAACGCAGCTTTTTTCAGCTTAAAATCATAGGCATACAGTCCATACGCAGTCAGTGATGAGAAGTATGTACAAATAGCGGCTGAACATCCTGATACGATCAAACTGTTGATAATACCTCTGAACATAGGAAATGTTCCGTCAATGGCAACATTTTTCAGGTTTTCCAACAGATATTTTCCGGGAAGTGCTGAAAATCCCTTCTGCAAATCTGCATGTGAACGAGTCGCATTAATAATCAGAATATAGAAGAAAAACAGACACATGATGGATAACAAAATAAGAACCATATGTACAATCACACTTTTGATTGGACTTGCTTTTTTCTCTTGCATAATACTTATCCTCTCCTTCTTCTTTCTTCTTTTCTTTTCCGTCTTGCAGCTGCCTTAGAGCCGTCCGGATCATTGTCATTTGTCATACGATATACAATAAAGCACAAAATACCGCTGACAATAAACAGATAAACAGACAATGCACCAGCCATACCATAATTTTTGCTCTTCAGGTGACTGTTCAGGAACATAATCAGGGTCATAGCACAACGGTCCGGATTACCTTGTCCATTTGTCAAAATCTGAGGAACGTCAAACATCTGCAGACCACCGATGATTGCTGTAATCAGAGTGTACGCAAGAATCGGACGAATCAGAGGCAGAATAATATAGAAAAATCTCTTAATACTGTTGCATCCGTCGATTTCAGAAGCTTCAAAAATATCCACGCTGATACCCATAATCGCAGCCATCAGCATAATTGTAGTATTACCAAACCACATCATGAAGTTCATAAAACCAACCAGAGATCTCACTCCGAAAACAGATCCCATAAAGTCAATGCGTTCTTTAATCAATCCTAATGACATTAAAATAGAATTAATGGGTCCATTGGTGGAAAACATGGTAAAAAATAACATGGAAAATGCAGATGCCATAATCAGGTTTGGAAGGTAAATAACCACCTTAAAAAACTGTTTTCCATGAATTTTCAGACGGATATCTGTAAACCACACAGCCAGAAGCAGTGCTACTACAATCTGCGGGACAAAACCAATCACCCACAAGATCAGGGTATTAGCACCATACTTCAGCATATCAGACTGCAGCAGACTTACATAATTTTCCATTCCTATAAAGTTAGGTCCTACTTCTTTAATACCCGCACGATAGTACTCAAAAAAGCTGTACCGGATTGTATCTGCCAGCGGAATCAAAGAAAATATAAAGTAACATAAAAAAAATGGAAGAATAAAGAAATATCCCCATTTTGCATAGTTGAGACTTTTACGTTTTTTCTTCATAATATGCATCCTTTCTACTTTATCAATTTGTGGAGCGAATTCTCATTCGCCCCACAAATTCTCCTATTATTCCGGCCACTGAACTTCCTGGATATTCGGGTAACGTTCAATAATCGCTGTTTCAAAGTTTGCTTTTGCCTTTTCAAAATCTACTTTACCCTGCAGATAATCACTGAAAGTGTTCTGAATCAGTTCAACACAACCCTGGTCATAAGCAGACAGCGGTGCAATCTTAATATTTTCAGCTACAGGAGCGAAGTATTTGAACGGATTCTGTCCGCCAAGGAATTCAGAAGAGAAGTTTTCATCATCTGTAGCTGCTTCCTGCATACCACTCTTTGTATTGGTAAAATCAGAGTAATCTTTAGAAATCTTTAACAGATTATCTTTGTTTGCTGTTACAGCAAGAATAATATCTTTTACATGCTGCGGGTTATCTGTTCCTACACATCCATGAACATAAGAACCGCCCCAGTTGTATTCCTGTGGAGGATTGGTAACACCCCATGCACCATTATCGCCATCCCAGTTCGGATTCAGCACGAAGTCAATTCCCCATGCCGGAAGCAGGAATGCAAATACTTTAGACTGAGATCCCATAGATTTGTTCCAGTCATCATTCCACTGTCCTTTTACAGTTTTATCCAGATAACCTGCATCCAGCCATTCTTTAGAAGTATTTACCCAGTCCATGATTTTCTGGTCAACTTTTACGATAGATTCATCTTCGCCAACCCAGGAATTTTCGATACTGTTTCCATACAAGCGGAAGGTATCAGCATAAGAAGCAAGTGTGAAATATCCTTTCGCTTTCAGTTCTGCTGCAGTTGTTTTCATGGTATCCCAGTCTTTTACTTTCTCGCCTACTGCTTCCGGATCATCTGTTCCGAATACATCTTTGGCGATATCACGGCGATATACCAACAGACCCGGGCAGCACTGCCAGGTAGAGCCTCTCTGAACGCCATTAATATCAGATGCTGTCGTTCTTGTGAAATCATACTGATCTTTCAGGTCCGTATCCGGGTCAATACCCAGATCAGTAAGCGGAATTGCTACATCTGCTGCTGCATCTGTATATTTATTTACATAGTCTGTCTCAGACAGGAAAATATCTACCTTATCATCTGCTGCTGCATCTGCCTGATTCATCAGAGCTTCATCCAGCTTCTGCTGATAAACACCATCCTGGTTCGGATTAACAATCCAATGAATCTCTGTACCATCTTTCAATGTTGTAACTGTACCATCTTCAGATGTTTTCTCTACTTCCGAATAAACAGCTTCCACACGCTGACGGAATTCATCATTCCAGGAATAAATGTTAATGACCTTTCCCTCCTCAACATCACTCACTGCGCCACCTTCAGCACCACTCTCTGCTTTACTGGTATCTCCTTCAGATTTCGGAGCACTTCCACAACCTGCCAGTGCACCTGCACCCAACATCGTTGCAAGCAAAGCTGCAAATACTCTCTTCTTCATTCGAATCTCCTCCTTCGATCTCATTAATTTTATTATTGCAGGTCTCCCTGCCTGATGGTGCTATTATAGACCAATCACAAAATTGCTTATATTACAAAATCCCAAAAAATATCAGAATCATGACCTATTTTGCTTATTTGAAACAGGGACGGAAACTTCGTCCCTGTTCTAAATATAAAGGTCATGATTCTGATATTTTTCGCATGGTTCTTGTTTCGAAAATTGAGTGTCTTCGATTATAATATATCTAATGCCAAAGAAAGGAGATGATTTTTTGAAACATTTACATTTTATTGATGATCAGGGCAGTTTTTGTATTGATCAGCCGGAGAATACCAGTTATCTTTATTTTCCTCTTGCATCGGAAACAGGGCTGAAAAGTGCTGTCACACCGAATCTGGGTGGAGACGCTAAAATCAATCAGGACTGTTTTCTGCTTGAGCCTGTCAGCTCGGAGAATCTGCACAATAATCGTTCTGTACGAAATTTCTGGTGTTATATAGAAGGAAAAGGTGCTTATTCTGCTGTGGGTGCTTCAGCCGAACAGGAAGCTGCCAGATTTTTAGATTCTCAGGATGAGAGTGAACTGACTGCCGGATTTATGTGGCATTCAGTAAAGCGAACTTCCAAAGCACTTCATCTGTCATCTGAAATAATTTCCTTTGTGCCGGTGAAGGACAATGTGGAAATTATGTATGTGACAATTGAAAACCTGGCTTCCGCTCCTCAGGAAATGTGTGCCTTTGCCGCAATCCCTCTATATGGAAGAAGTGCAGACAATATCCGTGATCATCGAAACGTAACATCTATGCTTCATCGGATTCATACCACAGCTTATGGAGTTCAGGTATGCCCTACCATGTCATTTGACGAGAGAGGTCACCAGCGAAATCACCGTATTTATTACGTGATGGGATGCAGCAGCAATGGTCAGACACCTGAAAGCTTCTATCCTACAGTAGAAGACTTTATCGGTGAGGGAGGTACCTATACCCATCCCCGTGCCGTTTATGAACAGTATCCCGGATGTCCGGCAGGCAGCTGTGCAGCCGGAAAGGAAGCTATGGGAGCCATTCGCTTTGAAAAAGTAGAACTTGCCCCCGGAGAAAAGGCCGCTTATATCGTTTTGCTGGGTACGGAAGACAGTGATGAAGCAATCCGGCAGGTACTGGAGAAGTACAATTCTGCTGACAAAGTGCTTACTGCACTGGAACATACAAAGGATTACTGGAAGCAGAAAGTAAACGTAGATTTTCATACACAGGATGCTGATTTCGACGGCCTGATGAAGTGGATCAGTTTCCAGCCGTTCCTGCGCCGCTTATTTGGATGTTCTTTCCTTCCTCATCATGATTATGGACGGGGCGGACGAGGCTGGCGTGATCTGTGGCAGGACTGCCTCTCTCTTCTGCTGATGGATCCACAGGATGTGGGAACCATGATCGCCAAAAACTATGGCGGTGTCCGCATTGATGGTACAAATGCAACTATCATTGGTGACGGAGACGGTAATTTTATCGCAGACCGTAACGGTATTGCCCGTGTCTGGATGGATCATGCACTCTGGCCACTGAAGACCACCAAACTCTATATTGACCAGACCGGCGATATTGACATTCTGAACAAACAGGTTCCTTATTTTAAAGATGCTCAGACTATGCGCGGCACACAGACTGATACTCTCTGGAATGATGCCTACGGCAATAAACAGCGAACAGCTGATGACAGTATCTACACAGGAACCATTCTGGAACATCTGTTGATTCAGCACCTCACAGCATTTCTTGAGGTTGGAGAACACAATATTTTCAGACTGCGGGGAGCTGACTGGAATGATGCACTGGACATGGCGGCTGAACGTGGGGAAAGTGTGGCATTTACCTGTGCGTATGCAGGAAATCTGAAAGAACTGGCATCCCTGATTCATCATATGGACAGTTTACATCCCGGTCAGTCGGCAGAACTTCTGGAAGAAATCCAGATTTTGCTTCGCGATGGCTGTGATTATTTTGACCAAATTGATGAGAAACACCGCATTTTGGATGAATATACAGAACGATGCAGACACAACATCAGCGGCAAACGCATCCGTGTCTCTCTGACATCCCTGGCATCTGATCTGATTCAGAAAGCCCACTGGCTGGCAGAACACATCCGGGAACAGGAATGGATCGAAGGCTCTGATGGTGAGGGCTGGTTCAACAGCTACTATGATAACCATGGTAATGCAGTAGAAGGCTTCTTTGACAATCAGGTTCGCATGATGCTGACCGGACAGGTATTTTCCATTATGGGGCAGGTTGCAACAGACCATCAGATTCAAAAAATCGTAAAGAGTGCTGATCGCTACCTCTACCGGAAAGAAATCGGCGGTTACCGTCTGAATACGGACTTCCAGGAACTGAAATTTGATATGGGCCGTATGTTTGGATTTGCCTACGGAGAAAAAGAAAATGGAGCTGTCTTCTCTCACATGACAGTCATGTTCTCCAACGCTCTTTACCGCCGGGGATTTGCAAAAGAAGGCTGGAAAGCATTGAAAACACTGGCAGACAACGCTCTTGACTTTGATACCAGCCACATTTATCCTGGTATTCCGGAATATTTCCGTTCTGACGGGCGGGGTATGTATCATTATCTGACCGGAGCTGCCAGCTGGTATATGATGACCATGATCACCGAAGTCTTTGGTGTTCGCGGTACATCCGGAGATTTGCTTCTGTATCCCAAACTTCTGGGAGAACAGTTTGATACCGATGACAAAGCTTCTGTGAGCGTTTCCTTCGCAGGTAAATCTCTGAAGATTATCTATGAAAATAAAAATCGGAAGGACTTTGGCTCCTATGTGGTTGCTTCTGCCGTCTGTGATGGCACAGAAATTGCAATTACAGAAGATTCCCATGTGATGATTTCCCGCCAGATGCTTGATGCACTGCCAGAAGGAACACATACTATTTATGTAACATTAGTGTAAGAGAAAAGGACAGGTATTTTACAATGAAATATGGATATTTTGACGATAACAATCGCGAATATGTAATCGAACGACCGGATACACCTGCCCCCTGGGTAAATTATCTTGGTTCACCTGAATATGGCGCAATTATTTCCAACAATGCCGGAGGATACAGTTTTGCAAAATCCGGTGCCAATGGAAGAATCCTGCGTTATGTTTTCAATAATTTTGATCAGCCCGGACGCTATCTTTATATCCGGGACAATGCATCCAAAGATTACTGGTCTGCTTCCTGGCAGCCGGTAGGCAAAGATCTGGAAAAATATAAAAGCGAATGCCGCCATGGTATCGGCTACACAAAAATGATTGCCGATTATGATAACATCCGCTCAGAAGCACTTTACTATGTACCTCTGGGAAAATCCTATGAAGTGTGGGCTCTTTCAGTAACCAATAATTCTGAAAAAACAAGAGAACTGACATTGACCGGTTACGCAGAATTTACCAACCACAGCAACTACGAACAGGATCAGGTGAATCTGCAGTATTCCCTGTTTATCACCAGAACACTTTTCGAAAAGAACCGTATTGTACAGCAGCTTCACGGTAATCTGGATATGATCGAACAGGATTCTGAAGTAGATGGTAAAAATGTAACCGAACGGTTTTTTGGTCTGGCAGGTGCGGATGTAGCTTCCTACTGCGGTGACAAAGAATGTTTCCTCGGCAGATATCATAGCTATGGCAATCCTCAGGGAATCCTGACCGGTGATCTTGGCAATATCACCAGCTACAACGAAAATTCCTGCGGTGCTCTTTCTTCCATTCTTACCCTTGAACCGGGTGAAACCAAAACCGTGGTATACTTACTTGGTATGAAACCCTCCGCAGAAGCTGAGGATATCATCTCCGGCTACAGCGATCCGGCAGAAACCGTGCAGAAAGAAATCGCAGCATTGCATGCCGACTGGAGTAAAAAACTGGATAATCTTAAGATCAGCACCCCCAGCCCGGAATTTAACACCATGATCAACACCTGGAACGCCTATAACTGTTTCATGACTTTCATCTGGTCACGTGCCGCTTCTTTCATTTACTGCGGCCTTAGAAATGGTTATGGATACCGTGATACGGTACAGGATATTCAGGGAATCATTCACCTGGCTCCGGAAATGGCTCTGGAAAAAATCCGTTTCATGCTGTCTGCACAGGTAGATAACGGCGGTGGACTGCCGCTGGTTAAGTTCACACACAATCCGGGACATGAAGACACCCCGGATGATGCATCTTATGTTCAGGAAACCGGTCATCCGGCTTATCGTGCGGACGATGCTTTATGGTTGTTCCCGACAGTATACAAATATATTGCAGAAACCGGTAATACTGATTTCCTGGATGAGATCATTCCATTTGCCAACAAGGATGAAGGCAGTGTTTATGAACATCTGAAACGTGCCGTTCAGTTCTCCTTTGATCATCTGGGACCTCACGGTATGCCTGCCGGTCTCTATGCAGACTGGAATGATTGCCTGCGTCTGGGAGCGAATGGCGAATCTTCTTTTGTTGCCATGCAGTTCTACTATGCCATGATCGTATTGCAGAAATTCGCCGAACACAAAGGCGATACCGAATATCTGGAATATCTGGAGAAAAAATTAGTGGAAACCGGTGAAAACATTCAGAAACTCTGCTGGGACAATGACCGCTTTATCCGTGGCTATACAGAAAGTGGAGAACGCATCGGTGCCGCTGCCGATCCAGAAGCAAATATGTGGCTGAATCCACAGAGCTGGTCTGTCATCAGCGGCCTGGCAAGTAACGAACAGGCAGAAACAGCCATGAACAATGTATACGAACGCCTGAATACCGCTTATGGTGCTATCCTGATGGATCCTCCATATCACGCACATGCCTTTGACGGTGCACTCGCTGTTATCTACAATCAGGGAACCAAAGAAAATGCCGGTATCTTCTCACAGTCTCAGGGATGGCTGATCCTTGCAGAAGCGTTATGCGGACACGGTGATCGTGCGTTCACCTATTTTATGGAAAATGCACCGGCTGCTCAGAATGACCGTGCCGAAATCCGTCACCTGGAACCGTATTGTTATGGTCAGTTCACGGAAGGAAAAACAAGCGAACATTTTGGCCGTTCCCATGTACACTGGCTGACCGGAACTGCTTCTACCGTTATGGTAGGCTGCGTCGAGGGTATTCTTGGTCTTCGTCCGGATATGAATGGAATTAAGCTCTCTCCATCGATTCCAAAAGAATGGGAGCACTTTGAAATCCAGAAAAACTTCCGCAATAAACAGCTCCATATCACCGTAGAAAATCCAGACGGAAAAGAATCCGGATATACCAGAGTAGTTCTGAACGGAGAACTGCTTCCTGACAACTATATTCCTGCCGATCTTCTCCGTGATGAAAACGAAATCGTCTTAGTAATGTAAAAGAGAGGTAATGTGCACATCAGATCTGATGTGTACATTACCTCTTCTCTTAATCCTGTGATTCTTCCGTCTCTTTATTAATGTCCCATTGCTTCATGTAATAGGTATCTCTGTACTTTTTCGGTGTCATCCCCACAATGTCACGAAACTGCTGAATAAAATGACTTTGTGAAGAAAAGGATAAGCGATTAGCAATATCAATCATCGAATATTCACTGAACTGCAGAAGATTTTTTGCGACCTCAATCTTTTGCTGCCGTATGTAGGTGCTGACAGAAATACCTGTCTCCTCTTTAAACAATCTCGACAAATAGCTTGCCGATACGCCAAAGGTATCTGCCAGATCCTCAATCGTTATTCGTTCTTTGATATGAGAATAAATATACTCCTTACAGGCATTGATATGTTTGGAATTGGTATCATTCCGGAAAAACCGGTGCATTTTCTCTGTAAAATCCATAACCATCTCATCATGCAGCGTCTGAACACCCTGTATCGTATGAATATCATCCAGTTTCTGTATATAAAAATCACTTAACCGGAATGCCTGCTCCAGTTCCATTCCACTCTGCCTGCACAACCGCGTGACCATTGCGGTGGTGATCACAAAATGATATTTCAGATTTGTCACCGGATTGCGGGATAATACACCCACTCCGTCAGTTTCCAAAAATCTTTCCTGTTCACAGTTTTTCCTGACCGCCTCAACATCTCCGCTGGCTACGGCCTGATAAAATAGAAACTCCTCACTGGGTGGCCTGTGTTCAATCTCATCAATCTCATCTCCGGCTTCAAACAGCAGCCATTCGTTATGATATCTCATACCATGGGCACCCCCTATATCTCTCATCTGACACTGCCGATCAGGGTATGAATATCTTCCACCTGATATTTTCTCATGTATTCTTCAATTCCCCGTGCCACATCTCTTGCCGCATAAGGGTTGTAGAAATTTGCAGTGCCCACAGATACCGCAGTGGCACCTGCCAGTATAAATTCCATGGCATCATCTGCTGTAGCGATACCTCCCATACCGATGATCGGTACTTTCACCGCATTGGCCACCTGATAAACCATCCGCACTGCCACCGGCTTCACTGCCGGACCGGACATTCCGCCTGTCTTGT
>JBJENG010000054.1:0-2027 GCA_051880075.1 Blautia sp.
TTGAATGGAAAATCAACTGGCCCCAGACCTGTGATGACTGCGGAAAGCATGAACCGATGAAGCAATGGAAAAACTGCAAGTAAACAGAGGAAATTCAGATGGAACAAATACTAATTGTAGAAGACGATATAGCATTGAATAAAGGATTATGCAAAGCCTTAAAGGCAGATAACCGCCAGGTAATTTCATGCCCGGATATGAAATCTGCCCGCAAGCAGCTTCTATGTGGTACAGTATCACTGGTACTTCTGGATATTAATCTTCCAGATGGAAGCGGACTGGATTTTCTTCGTGAAATAAAAAATACAAGTATTCAACTACCTGTTGTTCTGCTGACAGCTAACGATACAGACATGGATATTGTAGAGGGTCTGGAGCAGGGTGCAGATGACTACATTACGAAACCATTCTCTCTGTCTGTTCTGAGGGCAAGGGTGAATACTCAACTTCGAAAAGCACACCAGAATATAACTCATACTTCTAGCAAGATTGATCATTTTACATTTGATTTTTCTTCGATGCAATTTCACGTTGGAGATAAATGCGTGGAATTAAGCAAGACCGAACAGAAGCTTCTTCGCCTGTTAGTAGAAAATCGGGGAATTGTCATGCAACGTGCAGAACTGGTGGATCGTGTCTGGACAGATGGAGCAGAATATGTGGATGAGAATGCACTTTCCGTAACAATCAAACGACTCCGTGACAAACTGAACGCACAGGATTACATTAAAACCATTTATGGCATTGGATATAGCTGGGTGAACCATGATGAATAACTGGGAATGGATTTTGAGTACTGCTGTCATCTTAAGTGCAATTATTTTTGTTCTTCTATACAGATGGCACATAAAAAGAACAATGGATACAATCGAAAAAATGCTGGACACTGCAATAAAAGGAGATTTTTCAGAGGATTTCTTTGATGAAAGTCGATTGTCAGCTCTGGAAACGAAATTTGCTCATTATTTTTCTGCCTCAGCAATCTCAGCAAAAAATGTAGAAGAGGAAAAGAATAAAATCAAAAAATTGGTTGCTGATATCTCCCACCAGTCGAAAACACCCATCGCAAATTTACTTCTTTACTGCGAACTTTTACAAGAAGAAGATTTACCCGAATCAGCTCGGAGCAATGTAGAAGCAGTATATGGACAAACAGAAAAACTTCGTTTTTTAATTGATTCTCTTGTAAAGTTATCACGATTAGAAAATGGAATCATTTCTCTATCGGTGAAACAACAGAAGCTTCAACCCATTCTGGAAAATGTAGTAAACCAGCATTTCTTCAAAGCTGAGCAAAAGGGATTATATCTGCGATTGGAACAAACAGATACAGCAGCAAACTTTGATGCCAAGTGGACAGCTGAAGCACTTGGAAACATCGTTGATAATGCTATCAAATATACCGATCATGGAGGGATTGACATCACCGTGAAGATTTATGAAATGTTTGTCCGCATTGATATCACAGACAGCGGCATCGGCATTTCTGAAGCAGAACAGGCGCAGATTTTTTCCAGATTTTATCGTTCTGAACAGGTACGAGAGCAAAATGGCGTAGGAATCGGGCTATATCTTGCCAGAGAGATTATTTCTCATGAAAGTGGTTATATCAAAGTAATATCAGAACCTGGAAAAGGATCCACATTTTCCATTTTCCTTTCCATCTAAGGGAAATCTTTCAAAACTGTTAGATTTTGATATATCCCGGAAAGAATGTGGAAAGAATTGTATGCGATAATCTGTATATAAACAGAGAGGGCGTTTCTCTGACATACAGATTTTTTTATGGAGGTAATGATCAATGGCAATATTACAAACGCAGAATCTAAAAAAAGTATATGGAACAGGTTCAACTGCCGTTCACGCACTGGATTGCATAGATTTAAGTGTTGAAAAGGGCGAATTTGTAGCAGTAGTCGGAACTTCCGGTTCAGGAAAATCAACTCTTCTGCATATGTTAGGAGGATTGGATCGTCCCACCAGCGGTAAAGTCTTTGTAGATGGAAAGGATATTTTCTCGTTAAAAG
>JBJENG010000055.1:0-2015 GCA_051880075.1 Blautia sp.
GAAGGATTTGAAGGTTTTATGGAACGTGTCATCCAACAGGACAACCTTTTGAAATTCCGCTATCTCCTGCATAAAGTCTGTTTTGATGCAAAATCAAAAGCCTGGAAGCTGCCTTCTGGAGAATTGTGGACTGGAGAAAAATGGATCGATTCGGAGAAAAGAACCCGGTGGAAAGGGATGGAAGCACTCTGGAAAACTGCTTTACAGGACAGTATTATTTCAGATCAGGATGATTTTTCCGCCATGGCGAATAAAGTTGCCAATGGATATGCTGCCTGCCGGTTTTATTTTCATGTGATCGAAAATCTGGAATACGATGTTTCCAACAAAGTCTGGAAACTGCCTGGTGGTGAATTCTGGAATGGAAAAGCCTGGGTTCTGGATGGAGAGGAATTCCCCGGAAAATACCGGGATCCGGGGATGTGGGAAATGCTGCTGGATTAATGGAAATCATAATGCATTGTGGTTTCACAAAACAGGGTTGCCAAAGAGGCAGCCCTTATTTTGCGGCTAATTAAGAAAAAGAATGAAAGAAACTGTGAACAGTATTTTCCTGATCAGGGTGTTTTGCCTTTGATTTTACTGAGCAAAAAAATGTATACAGGAAAAAGGCTGTATGTTAGACGGAAATCATGTGAAAATTACAAAAATATATTTTTTTCAACAAAAGAGTTACTTTTTATGTTTAAATAGGATATATAAATAGATGGGTTTTGGCAACAGAAAAGAAACCTGTCTAAATCTTTCTATAAGAGGCAGCTGCATGTTATTTTATTTAGCACTTATTGATACGGAAGAGGAAAAAAGTAAGTTTGAGCAGTTATATCATTTATATCGGTACACGATGCTGCATGTTGCAGTCAGTATTTTAAAGGAAACTCAACTGGCGGAAGATGCGGTACATGAAGCATTTATCCGGATTGCAAAAAATCTTCATAAAATCGGTGAGGTATCCAGTCCCCAGACGAAAGGTTTTGTGGTTATTATAGTAAAGAATATTTCGCTTACGATGCTGAAGAAGGAATCTCCGAACATGGAGTATCTGGATGCGCATGAAGCGGATTATCTGGAAGCCCGGATTCATGTGGAAGAAGAATGTCTGAATAAGCTTCTGCTGGAACAGGTCGTGTCTGCTGTACGTCGGCTTCCCGAAAAGTACAGGGATATTTTATATCTTTATCTGGTTGGAGAATATTCAATCGGTGAGATAGCGAAGATGTTGAGACTTCCGAAAGAAACCGTAAAGAAACGGATTCAGCGGGGGAGGAAAATGGTAATGACCACATTACAACAGGAAGGAGTGGATCTGCATGAATGATGAATTGCTGAAACAGGCACTGGAAGAAGTAATGATTAGGGAACTGGATTCCATGCCGGGTGAATCTGAACTGCAAAAAAGATACCGTTTCAGCGAAGATTTTGAAGGAAAGATGGATCTTCTTATCAGAGCAACGAACAGACGCTATGTAACAATTGGAAGATACACGATCCGAAAGGTAATGCTGGCTGCATTGCTTGCAGTCCTGTTTCTGACAGGGTGTATCGGAATCAAACCGGTCAGAGAAGCGGTCATCCATTTTCTGGTAAAAGAGAACAGTGATAATTCAGATATTGTTTTTCCGTACCATGATGAACGGAAAGATACTGGATTTGTGATACATGAGCCTGATGTACCGGACGGATATGTGATACGGTCTGAGTATAGAGATGAAGGCTATTATGAAGTGAATTATTCAGGTTCAGATCATGAGACCTTAACTTACATTCAGATGATTCCGGATGGAACAAACATAAATGTTGACACGGAAGACATATCCCTGAATCACATAGAAATACATGGATATGAAGGACGGCAGTATTCCAAAGAAGGTACGAACAATATCTTCTGGACAGATGAAAACTGTTTTTACAGTCTGTCCGGAACATGTGAAATGTCTGTTCTTGAAAAAATGGCAGAAGAATTAATGGAGAAAAAATAAAAAAATTTCAAAATCTGTCCCCAAATCACCATCATT
>JBJENG010000056.1:0-28012 GCA_051880075.1 Blautia sp.
TCGGCAATTCATCTCACCACTTATCCCTCTACGGGCTTGAAGTGGGAGTATTCTTACTAAGTCGTTTGATAAAAAATCTCCTGCAGACGAATCAGCGTTTCTACATAATTGTTTTGTATCATATAAGGGGAGTCACAGAACACATCAATGATCCGGGGCAGAATACTCTCTCCAAATTCCACACGTTTTTCATTTTTCAGACAGTGGATTCTTTCTTCTGCCAGAAGCTCTGCATCCTCTGCAGACAGAACAAGTCCATATTTTTCCGTATATTGATTTGTTTCCAATACCCGGACCAGCTGTGTTTGTTTCGTCATAAGTTCCATCCAGTTTTTGTCTTCCATATTCCTTTCTCCTTTCCTATCGGGAGACTGATTATACCCTTTTCGCCAATCCTTTACCAGTCTTGAATTTTTGCCTGATTTATGGTAATATAACAATGAAAAAAGGGACTGAAATGTTAAAATTTCAGTCCCTTTTTTCATTTCTTCACATCTGCGGTTCTGTTGACTTCTCTTTTCTCCTCATGAGGAATATCTATTCTTTCCACTCTCCACTTCCCATTCTCCAGATACAAAAGTGCCATGGTAATGTCCTGATTAAACCGTCGTCTGCCACAACTTCCCGGATTCAGCCACAATCGTCCATCTTTTTCCTCTTCTGCATATTTATGAGAGTGTCCGTAAATAACAATCTGTCTGTTTCCCAGATTCCAGGGCAAATCCTTTTTATTATGTACCAGATAGAAATTTACACCATCTAGGGTAAATTCCTGATGTTTCGCCAGATATTCCGCCCATTCCCTGTCATTATTTCCTCTTACAAAATATACCGGTGCTCTTGCTTTCATATTTTTCAGAATTTCATCAATTACATTCTGTGAATTAATATCTCCTCCGTGAATGAGTCCGTCACATTCACGGATTATGTCCAGCACTTCCGTTCTGAGCAGACCATGTGTATCTGATATAACCGCTATCTTCATATTTTCCTTTTCCTTCCCAAATCAGTTTTTTCTTGCAGACTTATACCCATGAATATAACATTTTCCCGCAAAAAGTAAACTTTTTTATGTAAAATTTCAAAAGTTCTTGAGGTTTTCCTATGTTTCTATATATAATACTAATATAAACCAAGGAGGAATTAAATTATGCCACAAAGAACAGATATTCATAAAGTACTAATTATTGGTTCCGGTCCTATTATAATCGGACAGGCATGCGAATTCGACTATTCCGGCACTCAGGCATGCAAGGCGCTTCGAAAACTGGGATACGAAATCGTTCTTGTCAACTCAAATCCGGCAACTATTATGACAGACCCGGAGACTGCCGATGTGACTTACATTGAACCTCTGAACGTAGAACGTCTGGAACAGATCATCCAGAAGGAACGTCCGGATGCACTACTCCCAAACCTGGGAGGTCAGTCTGGTCTGAACCTGTGCGCAGAATTGAATAAAGCAGGGATTCTTGACAAATACAATGTAAAAGTAATCGGTGTACAGGTAGATGCCATTGAACGTGGGGAGGATCGTATTGAATTCAAAAAGGCCATGGATAAGCTTGGCATCGAAATGGCAAGAAGTGAAGTGGCTTACAGTGTAGATGAAGCACTATCCATAGCAGATAAACTGGGATACCCGGTGGTTCTCCGTCCTGCCTATACTATGGGCGGCGCAGGAGGCGGTCTTGTATATAACAAAGAGGAGCTGAAAACAGTATGTGCCAGAGGTCTTCAGGCCAGCCTGGTAGGACAGGTTCTGGTCGAAGAATCCATCCTGGGATGGGAAGAACTGGAACTGGAAGTTGTCCGCGATAAAGACAACAATATGATCACTGTCTGCTTCATTGAAAATATTGATCCCCTGGGTGTTCACACAGGAGATTCTTTCTGTTCCGCACCTATGCTGACTATTTCCGAAGAATGTCAGAAACGTCTGCAGGAACAGGCTTATAAAATTGTAGAATCCGTAGAAGTAATCGGTGGAACCAACGTGCAGTTTGCTCACGATCCGGTTTCCGACCGTATTATCGTTATTGAAATCAACCCGAGAACCTCCCGTTCTTCCGCACTTGCTTCCAAAGCAACCGGATTCCCGATTGCACTTGTATCTGCAATGCTTGCAACAGGACTTACTTTAAAGGATATCCCATGCGGAAAATATGGAACTCTGGACAAATATGTGCCGGACGGTGACTACGTAGTAATCAAATTTGCCCGCTGGGCCTTTGAAAAATTCAAAGGAGTAGAAGATAAACTTGGTACCCAGATGCGCGCTGTAGGCGAAGTTATGAGTATCGGAAAGACTTATAAAGAAGCTTTCCAGAAGGCAATCCGTAGTCTGGAAACCGGACGCTACGGTCTTGGACATGCAAAGAATTATGACGCATTGACAAAAGAAGAACTTCTGCATATGCTGATTACACCTTCCAGTGACCGTCATTTCATTATGTATGAAGCACTCCGTAAAGGAGCTTCCGTAGACGAAATTTATAATATTACAAAAGTAAAAACCTACTTTATCGAACAGATGAAAGAACTGGTAGAAGAAGAAGAAACACTTCTGTTAAGCAAAGGTTCTCTGCCTTCTGATCAGTTACTTACACAGGCCAAAAAAGATGGTTTCTCCGATAAATATATGAGCCAGATTCTGGAAATTCCGGAAGAGGATATCCGCAACCGCCGTATTGCACTCGGGGTAGAAGAAACATGGGAGGGTGTTCATGTAAGTGGTACACAGGATAGTGCCTACTATTTCTCCACCTACAATGCACCGGATAAAAATCCTGTTTCTCAGGACAAACCAAAGATTATGATTCTTGGCGGTGGCCCGAACCGTATCGGACAGGGGATCGAATTTGACTACTGCTGTGTACATGCTTCCCTGGCTCTGAAAAAACTCGGTTTTGAGACGATTATCGTAAACTGTAATCCGGAAACCGTTTCCACAGACTACGATACTTCCGATAAGCTGTACTTTGAACCTCTGACACTGGAAGATGTTTTGAGTATCTATAAGAAGGAAAAACCACTTGGTGTCATTGCCCAGTTTGGCGGACAGACCCCTCTGAACCTGGCTGCAGATCTGGAAAAGAACGGCGTCAAGATTCTCGGTACTTCTCCATCTGTTATCGATCTGGCTGAAGACCGTGATCTGTTCCGGGCTATGATGGATAAACTGGAAATCCCTATGCCGGAATCCGGAATGGCTACTACCGTAGAAGAGGCTCTGGACATTGCGAAAAACATCGGTTATCCGGTTATGGTTCGTCCTTCTTACGTATTGGGTGGCCGCGGTATGGAAGTGGTATATGACGATGAAAGTATGATCGGCTATATGAAAGCGGCAGTGGGCGTAACACCTGACCGACCGATTCTGATTGACCGTTTCCTGAACCATGCAATGGAATGCGAAGCAGATGCCATCAGTGACGGCACCAATGCCTTTGTTCCGGCAGTTATGGAACACATTGAGCTGGCCGGTGTTCATTCCGGTGACTCCGCCTGCATTATTCCTTCTGTTCATATTTCTGCTGAAAATGTGGCTACTATCAAAGAATACACCCGGAAAATCGCAGAAGAAATGCATGTAAAAGGTCTTATGAACATGCAGTACGCCATTGAAAACGGAAAAGTTTATGTACTGGAGGCCAACCCGAGAGCGTCCCGTACCGTTCCTCTTGTTTCCAAAGTCTGCAACATCCGTATGGTACCTGTTGCCACAGATATTATTACCTCCGAACTCACCGGACGTCCTTCACCGGTTCCTGCTCTGAAAGAACAGGATATCCCATACTATGGTGTGAAGGAAGCCGTATTCCCATTCAATATGTTTCAAGAAGTGGATCCGATCCTTGGACCGGAAATGCGCTCTACCGGTGAAGTGTTAGGTCTTTCCCCATCCTATGGAGAAGCATTCTACAAAGCCCAGGAAGCAACCCAGATGAAACTTCCTACAGAAGGTACCGTTCTGATTTCCGTAAACCGGAAAGATAAACCGGAGGTCGTAGAAGTAGCCAGAAAATTCCATGAAGACGGTTTCCGCATCGTAGCAACCGGTGCTACTTACGATCTGATCACTTTTGCAGGCATACCTGCAGAAAAAGTGAATAAACTTTCCGAAGGACGTCCAAATGTTCTGGATCTGATCACAAACGGAAAAATTGATCTCATCATCAACTCTCCGGTAGGAAAAGACAGCGTTAATGATGACAGTTATCTGCGTAAAGCGGCAATCAAAGCAAAGATTCCTTATATGACTACCCTTGCCGCTGCCAAAGCAACAGCAAGTGGAATCGGTTATGTAAAATCTCATGAAAACAGTGAGATAAAATCTCTTCAGCAGCTTCACAGCGAAATTCACGATAAAGAATAAAGAAATCGGAGGGAAGGTTCTAAAAAGAGCCTTCTCTCCGATTTTCTTATTTTTTATCGTTATTATATATTGTCTTTCTTATTGTCTTTCCTGCCAAGCCGGAACTTAAAGTCTTCATAACCGAATTCAGCCAGCACTTCTACCTTACCGTCCGCTCTCCAGAGATAAATTGACGGCAGCGGCATACCGTTAAAGGTATTATTTTTACAGGTCGTATAAATTGCCATATCTTCAAAAATCAGCCGGTCTCCCACATGCAGTTCCTGAGAAAAACTGTAATCTCCGATTACATCTCCTGCAAGACAGGTAGGACCGCCCAGACGATATGTATATGCATGTTCTCCTGCCTCTCCTGCACCCATAAGAGGAGGACGATAAGGCATCTCGATCACATCCGGCGTGTGACAGGCCGCAGACATATCAAGAATTGCAGGCCGTATTTCTCCATTTTCAAGTACATCCAGCACTTCCGTAACCAGATATCCGGCATTGAGTGCTACCGCTTCTCCCGGTTCCAGATATACCTGCACCTGATACTTTTCTTTCACAGAATGAATACAAGTTTCCAGAAGGCTCACATTATAGTCGTGACGGGTAATGTGATGGCCGCCTCCCATATTCAGCCATTTCATATGAGGCAGAAAGACTCCAAACTTTTCTTCCACTGCTTTCAGTGTGATTGCAAGAGCATCTGCATTCTGCTCACATAAAGTATGAAAATGGAGACCATCCAAAAGCTGTATATCTCCTTCTTTCATCTGTGCGTCCCACTGCGCTCTAGTCGTTCCCAGTCTGCTTCCCGGGGCACAGGGATCATAGATGGCATGTCCCTCCTGCGTGGAGCACTCCGGATTGATACGAAGACCAATGCTTTTTCCTGCCTCTTTGGCAATCTTTCCATATCGCTGCAGCTGCGATGGAGAGTTAAATACAATATGATCTGCATATTTCAGAATTTCCTGAAATTCCTCCTGACGGTAGGCACCACAGAACACGTGACATTCCTTTTCCGGCATCTCTTCTCTTCCCAGTCTGGCCTCGTACAAACCACTTGCTTCTGTACCTGTCAGATATTCAGACAGCAACGGATACACATCATAATTAGAAAAAGCTTTCTGTGCCAGAAGGATCCTGCAGCCGGTACGCTCCTGCACACCTTTTAAGATTTCTCCGTTTTCCCTCAGCCTTTTCTCATCAATCACATAGCAGGGCGTGGGGACTCCTGAAAGAGCCCGGGAAACATTCCTTTCCATAGCGCAGCTCCTACTCTACCAATACAGGATTTTCATTAACCTGATGCGGAAGCCCATATTTATCCAGTGCTTCGATGTATGGATCCGGATCAAATTCTTCTACTGTGTACACACCCGGTTTGTTCCATTTTCCTGTAAGCATCATCAGTGCTCCGCACATAGCCGGTACACCGGTGGTATAACTGATTGCCTGAGATCCCACTTCACGATAACTTTCTTCATGGTCACACACATTGTAAATATACCAGGTCTTTTCCTTTCCATCTTTTTTTCCGGTAAAGATACAACCGATATTCGTTTTTCCTTTTGTGCGCGGACCAAGGCTTGCAGGATCCGGCAGAAGTGCCTTCAAAAACTGAATCGGCACAATTTCTTTTCCTTCGTACAGAATCGGTGTAGTGGAAAGCATTCCTACATCTTCCAGACAACGCATATGATCCAGATAGCTCTGTCCAAAAGTCATAAAGAAACGGATTCTCTTTACCTCCGGAATATTTTTAGCCAAAGACTCGATTTCTTCGTGATGCAGGAGATACATGTCTTTCTGTCCTACCTGATCGAAGGTATACTGGCGTTTGATGCTCATAGCCGGAATTTCCACCCAGTGCCCATCTTCCCAGTAGCTTCCCGGTGCTGATACTTCTCTTAAGTTGATTTCCGGATTAAAGTTCGTAGCAAAGGCATACCCATGGTCTCCTCCGTTGCAGTCCAGAATATCAATGGTGTCAATCTCATCAAATTCATGCTTTTTCGCATAAGCACAATATGCCTGGGTCACACCCGGGTCGAAGCCGGAACCAAGCAGCGCAGTCAGACCTGCCGCTTTGAATTTTTCCTGATAAGCCCACTGCCAGGAATAATCGAAATAAGCTGAAAATCCTGCTTCTTTACAGCGTTTTTCATAGATTTCGCGCCATTGTGGATCCTCTGTATCTTCCGGCTCATAATTGGCTGTATCCATATAATTGACTCCACATTCCAGACATGCATCCATAATGGTCAGATCCTGGTAGGGAAGAGCAATATTCATAACCAGTTCCGGTTTATAAGACTGAATCAGGGCAACCACCTCTTCCACATGATCTGCATCTACCTGAGCAGTTGTAATTACCGTAGAAGTTTTCGAAGCCAGTTTTGCTGCCAGTTCATCACATTTTGATTTTGTCCGGCTGGCAATACAGATTTCTGTAAACACCTCACTGACCTGACAACATTTCTGAATGGCTACAGAAGCTACGCCTCCACATCCGATAATAAGTACTCGACTCATTTTTTCTCCTCCTTATTTTCCTTTTTTATAGTTTTTATTTTGAATTTCTTTTTTTTAAAAGAGCAAGCAGCAGTTCCCGTACTACTTTACAGGCCACTGCTGTAGATGCCCCGGAAGCATCCAGCATAGGAGCCAGTTCATTCACATCTGCTCCCACGACTCTTGTCTGTGCGACTTTATATATAGCATTTAAAAGAGCCGTAAAAGTGACTCCACCTGCTTCAGGAGTTCCGGTTCCCGGAAAAACCGATGGATCCAGGCAATCCAGATCTATGGTGAAATATACCGGAATGCTCTGTTCCTTTAACTGCTCTGTCAGGGTATCCAGACCTGCAAAATCGAATTTGTGCATATCTGTATGTCGGGACGCAAAAGCAAATTCTTCCCGTTCTCCGCTGCGGATACAAAACTGATGAATTCTTCCGTCTCCCACAAGATCATGGCAACGCCGAAGTACACAGGCATGGCTGAGTCTTGCCCCCAGATAGTCATCTCTCAGATCCGCATGGGCATCAAAGTGAATAATATGCAGATCGGGCCATTTCTCCAGTACTGCCTGGACAGCTCCTAAAGTAACCAGGTGCTCCCCTCCCAGCATAAGAGGAAGTTTATCTTCTTTCAGGATTTCCCCGGTTCTTTCCCGAATATCCTGTAAAGCAGCTTCTGCACTTCCGAAACACAGTTCCAGATCTCCGCTGTCAAATACACAATAATCAGTCAGATCCTGATCCTGATAAGGACTGTAGGTCTCCAGGCCGAAACTTTCGTGGCGAATGGCTGAAGAACCAAATCTGGCTCCGGGACGATAACTTGTAGTAGAATCAAACGGTGCACCGAACAACACGATTTCCGCCTGTTCATATTCCTCTTCACATCCGATAAAACATTCTATATTTGGTCTCACTTATTTGTCCTCCACTTCTTCCAGCATTTCTTCCAGAAAAGCCGGCAGGTAAAAAGCACCTACATGCAGTCTGGTGGTATAATACCGAGTCCGCAGATGCTGACTGTTCCAGCGCTCCGGATCCAGATCTTCAATGGGATGATATTTTTTACTTGCAAATCCGAACAGCCAGTATCCAGCCGCATAGGTAGGAATATGGGCCTGATAGACTCTGCTGATAGGAAAAGTATTGACGATCCGCTTATGGCTGCGCTGCATAGCCATGGCGTCCTCTGCATAGAAAGGACTTCCCTGCTGATTCACCATAATCCCGTCTGCCTTTAATGCCTTGTAGCAGTTCCCGTAAAATTCTCTGGTAAACAGTCCTTCCGAAGGACCGAAAGGATCATTGGAATCTACAATAATCAGATCATATTTGTTTTCGCACCGACGAATAAATTTCAATGCATTTTCATAATAAATATGTACCCGGTCATCATCCAGACGACATGCGTTTTCCGGCAAATACTGGCGACATGCCTCTGCGACCATCTCATCCATCTCCACCAGATCAATCCGCTCAATCTGATCATATCTGGTCAGTTCTCTGACAACACCGCCATCACCCACACCGATGACCAGCACCCGAGTTATACAGGGATGAACTGCCATGGGCACATGAGTAATCATTTCATCATAAATAAATTCATCCCGTTCTGTAAGCATAATATTTCCATCCAGAACCAGCACCTTTCCAAATTCCGGAGTTTCCAGAACATCGATTTTCTGATAATCACTTTTTCTGGAATAAAGCTGTCTGTCCACTCTGAGACTTAACTGCACATCCGGCGTGTGATTCTCACTAAACCATAATTCCATATTCTTCCCCTTTCGCCTGTTTTATTTCAGCACATTTAAATGTAAAATATCCGGATCTGCAGGTCCTGTCATATTACATCCCTTTTCCTTTGCGTAATTAATATACTGGAGAATCTCTTCCGTAATCCGTTCTCCCGGTGCCAGAATCGGAATGCCCGGTGGATAACACATTACAAATTCACTGCAGATTCTTCCTTCTGTTTCCATAAGAAGCAGGCTTTCTTTCTCTGCATAAAATGCCTCCTGAGGGCTTGCAGCCACAACCGGATCAATATACTCCTGGGTCAGCATTCCGGATGGATCCTTCTGATATCTGCGCCGTATCTCAGCCAATGCACTTACCAGACGTTCCACTTCCTGCCACCGGTCTCCAATAGACAGATATGCCAGAATATTTCCCAGATCACCAAACTCGATCTGGATGTCATAGTCATCCCTTAACGTATCATATACCTCAATTCCTGCCATACCAATATCCAGTGTATGAATACAAAGTTTTACAGGATCAAAGTCATATACGGAATCTCCGTTTACGATTTCTCTTCCGAAAGCATAATAGCCTCCGATCTGATTGATTTCCTCTCTGGCATATTCCGCAATATTATAGACCTGCCGGAATACTTCTTTTCCCCGAAGTGCCAGATTTTTTCTGGAAATATCAAGACTTGACATAAGCAGATAACTTCCGGAAGTAGTCTGGGTCAGGTTGATGATCTGCCGGATATACCCTTCCTGCATGTTGGGGCCGGCCAGAAGGAAACTGGACTGCGTCAGACTTCCGCCGCTTTTGTGCATGGATACAGCTGCCATATCAGCGCCGGCTTCCATTGCCGATACCGGCATATTTTCGCCGAAATAAAAATGGGTTCCATGGGCTTCATCTGCCAGACAAAGCATTCCTGCCCGGTGAGCCATATCCACAATTGACCGGAGGTCCGAGCAGATTCCATAATAGGTGGGGTTGTTCACCAGAATGGCTACTGCATTGGGATGCTCCTCAATAGCCTTTGCCACCTGCTCCCGTTTCATTCCCAGAGAAATTCCCAGTCTGTGATCTACCTCCGGATTCACATAAACAGGAATCGCGCCACACAATACCAGTGCATTGATTACGCTCCTGTGGACATTTCTGGGAAGAATGATTTCATCTCCCCGCTTGCAGGCAGTCAATACCATACTCTGCACAGAACTGGTGGTTCCGCCCACCATCAGAAAAGCATGGGCTGCTCCAAAAGCCTCTGCCGCCAGTTCCTCCGCTTCCCTGATTACTGAAACGGGATGACACAGATTATCCAGCGATTTCATACTGTTCACATCAATGCCCACACATTGCTCTCCCAGAAATTTTGTCAGTTCCGGATTTCCTCTCCCTCTTTTATGTCCCGGCACATCAAAAGGCACTACCCGCATTTTACGAAAACGTTCCAGGGCTTCATAAATAGGAGCTCTGGTCTGATCCAGTTTAAATTTCTGCATTTCTTAATCCCTATCCCTCTCGATTCTTTTCTTTCTTATGGCACAAATGTAAAAAAAGCAAGGTGCACGAACGCACCCTGCTTTACTTGTTTCCTGTCAATGAATCATCAAATTTTCAAAATTTACAGAATTTCTTCAGGAAACGACCTCTATTTTCCTGAAATCCATTTATTCTGCTTTATATGTCATAATTCTTTGATTTGTCAGAGTCTATATAGCAATCACACTTTTACTACTCTTATTGACCATTTCACAAGCCAGCGCATTTCGCACTTATTTGTTTCATAAAAAACAACTTATAAAATTTGAGCTCTTAACTCCCGGAACTTTGTAAGTTCCGCAATCAATAAGGCAACGAAAGTTACCTCTCGGCAGTGGACCCGGCTGTCCGTATGGCCTTAACTTCTCACGAAGTGGTCCCAATTGCTCTGAAAAGACTCTGATTTACCGCATCTTTTCAAAATCACCTCAATCATATCATTGTCTGAAATTTCTGTCAAGTTTTTTCTCTTTTCCTACAGTGAGCAAAAGTCCCCCTACAAGTGCCGTAAAAGGTGCAACTGTCACCAGACCAAAGCTTCCCGCAATCGTATCCAACACTTCTGCAGCCACATATTTATAGTTCAGAATATGATCTACAGGAGTTCCCTGAGCCATAAATACCATCATCAAGGTAATATATCCTCCGGAATAGGCCAACAGTAATGTGGTAGTCATAGTGCCCATGGCTGCACGGCCTACATTCATTCCTGATTTTGCTGCTTCTTTCCATGAAATATCCGGTTTTTTTTCAACCACTTCCTGAATAGCCGATGTTATGTCAACTGATAAATCCATCATGGCCCCGGAAGCTCCTATAAAAATACTACTCGTAAAAATTGCAGTCAGATTAAGATGCTGAAATCCACTGTACAAAAGAGATTCCGAATCCGGCATTACCGCACCGTTGATCCGAAATAAATCCGTAAAAATGATTCCCAGAATACAGGTTGTAATAATTCCCAAAAGTGCTCCCAAAGAAGCAGTTACTGTTTTTTTGTCAAATCCATAAACAAAAAAGATAATAGTAAATGTGAGAAAAACAGTAATTGCTATTCCTGTCCACACTGGGGAATATCCTTTTAAGTATGCAGGAACCAGTATTTTCCAAATGGTAAGTATTGTAATAAGAAAAGAAAAAATGGCGAGAAATCCTTTCTTTCCGGCCACTGCCACCAGTAAAACCGCAAAAGCCACCAGAAGCAGGATTTCTTTATCCAGCCTGTAGTGATCAGACATAACTACGGAACTTATCTGATTTCCATTACAGCTTATGGTTACAAGTGCCTTTTCTCCAACCTTATATATCTTATCCTTTTCCAGAGAACCGCTTAAAAAATTAACACCTGTCAGTTCTTTCCCCTTAAATTTACCGTTTTCTATCACCATTGTACAGTTCTGTTCTCCGGACTGGATCAGTCCCGATTTCTTAATTGCAGAGTTATCTGTCTCTATTACTGTTCCTGTAGCTCTTTCCATCCCCTGATAAATTAAAGCATCCTCATAGCCTGTTGGAACAGCTATGAGGATACTTATAAGAAGTATTCCAATTAAAAGAATCAGGAGTGTCGATTTTTCTTTTTTCAAAATGACACTCTTCATTTTACTCAACTCCTGTCAATTCTGCAAGTTTGTCATAAATCTCTGTGTTATCGTAATATCCTTCAAAATTCTCCTGTCCTGCACCTTGTGCCAGCACTTCAACCGGAAGACCTGTATGCGCATAAGAACCAAAATTAACACCACTCTTATTGTTCAGGATATGAGTAATTGTAACAGTAAGAGGTTCATAACTTCCGTATTTTATATATTCATCCTGAGCAAACTCTTCCTCTTCCCCTGTTCTCGTCATGGTTGTATCATACGCCTCTTTCAGTTTTTCATATTCATACTGAGTCATAACAAGACTTCCGTCATCTGAAGATTCCGGATGCTGGTTTGCATTGTCTTTCTGCTGCGTCTCAGATTCTCCTTCTGTTTCAGGAGCTTTCAGCCCGAACAGTTCTGTAACGTCTTTCATAACTGTGTCAAAATCTGTTTTATTCTCTTTATATCCTGTCACATAATCAGAATCAAATTTTGCATAAGAAATTTTCTGGTTGTTAAAATTCGTCAGAAATGTGTCATAATCTGTTCCCGCAAAACCAATTGTGAGTCCTCCTGTTTCATGGTCACCGGTAACAAGAATCAGGGTTTCATCCGGATGTTGTTCATAAAATTTTACTGCTTCTGCAACAGCAGCATCTAAGGCAACCGTATCAGAAATTGTTGCAGCAGCATCGTTAGCATGACATGCCCAGTCGATTTTTCCTCCTTCGACCATCATAAAAAATCCCTTGTCATTTTCCAGGACTTCAATCCCTTTCTTTACATAATCTGCCAGTGCCCATTCTCCATCCTGTAAATCCATCGCATATGACATGGCATCACTGTCTGCAAGATGTTCATCAACCACGATTGCTTTTCCATCTTTTGCTGTGAGAGCCTCTGCTTCTGCCTGAGTTTTAATGACTTTATAACCGGCTTCCTGTGCTACCTCATAGATATCCTTTTTGTCATCTTCCTTACCTGTAGGGCTCAAAAGACCACCGCCCGCAAAATAATCAAATCCGCTCTCTGCCAGTTCTTCCCCTATCTCATAATAATTGCTTCTGGACTCCTGATGTGCATAGAAAGCTGCCGGAGTGGCATGGTTAATGTTTACACTGGAAACAATACCAATTTTATAGTCTTTCTGCTTTTTCAGTTTTTCAGTAATCGTCTCATATTCCTGGCTGAAATCTGTGCTGACATTAATACTACCGCTCCAGGTCTTATTTCCTGTTGCAATAGATGTGGCTGTAGAAGCTGAATCCGGTGCAAATGAAGTACTGTCGTAAGTCTGTGCAGAGCCCGTTACTGGAAAATTCATCATGGTGAGATTATTCTTACTTGATAAAACTGTCTTCTCTTTCCCATCCACTGTAACATTCTCTGCATTCTGAGCTGCTGCATTTGCACTTACAAAATAATTTGTAAGCTGTATCTGAGGATAACTCATTCCATCACCAATAAACATAAATATATATTTCGGTGTTTCTTTATCCTCTGTTTTACTGTCTGTTGAAGCAGTTTCTGTCTCTTCCACAGTATTGCCCACTGCTTTCTGTGTCACAGGTTCCTTATTATCTTCTGCATTTCCACATCCGGTAAGACCAGTCGCCGCAAGCATCATAGATGCCATAAATAAACATAAAATTTTGTTTTTCATTCTTATTTTCTCTCCTGTATCTGTTTTATTATGCTATTTCAGTATAAAAAAAGGCTCCCGATCCATCTATCAAAGCTTTGTTAAATATATTAAAAATTTTCGCTACAAAACCGGACACAATTTCTAAAAATAATCGTTTTCCTGGATAGCGGCCCACTGCTTACCGAAATTAAAAAGTGTTTCAAAAGATACACATGATATAGTATCTTTTGAAACACTTTTCTGTTATCTGTCACTTCCTTGCACTGTAACCTCTTCTCCGTCAATGACCTGCTTCATTAACTCCTTCGCTTTCTCAACAGTCACTTGATCCGGCACCATGACATAAGCAGAAGCACTCATGGAATAAGGCTTTTTCATAGCCCCTTCTCCATCCACACTATAACTGACAATGTTCCAGTTTGTTCCGCTTTGCAGAACATCTCGTACCAGTTCTGCAATCCTGTCATAGGAAATATTCGTTTCAAAACAACCCCCTACTGCAGACAAAATACTGTTGTAATTACTCAGAAGTTCCGGAGATAATGCTTTATGAATCACTCCTTCGATAACAGCCATCTGATTTTTTCCTCTCTGACGATCTCCTTCTTCAAAGGCATAACGCTCCCGGGCAAATGCCAGTGCCTGTTGACCATTGACCTGATTGCTGCCCTCGTTAAAGTGATATCCCTTCGCATTTCCAGTGTCAAAATCATAATCGGAATTTATAGTAATCCCTCCAAGGGCATCTATGATTTTCACAAATCCTGCAAAGTTTACTTTAAAATAATTGTCAATTTCCGTATCATAAAGCATTCCCAGAGTATCCATGGAAACATCGGTACCATAAATCCCTGCATGGGTCAGCTTATCGGGAACACCTCCGGAAATCGACAGTGGTACATAATAATCACGAGGTGTAGACACAAGCAGAATCTGTCTGGTCTTTATATTCACAGTTGCGATAATATTCACATCGCTTCGAGTGTTAATGATTTCATTGCCTCTTGTATCAATTCCGCTGATGTAAACCTGTATCACATTCTTGTCTGTCATCTGCTGTGGCTTATCTGATTCTGTATCCGTTTTCTGGTTTTCCATGACAACTTCTACCTTCTTCATGTCAATCTCCCGGATTTCAGAAGTAATCTCTTCATATCCTTCCATTTCTTCGAGAATCGTAATATAAGCATGGTTCAAAATGATTGCATCGCATTCCCCGTCTCTGAGACTGTCCACAAGCTGAGTCACACCTGGAACCTCTTTCACCTGAATTTCCATATCCATTTCCTTATTGACCTGCTCAATGGCTCCGTCCGTATTCTCCTTGTCAAGATTACTGAGCGCACCAAATACATAATCCTTTGCATCAGCAACGGTCTGTGCAGAATCGGATTTCTTTACATAAATGCCAATCTGAGAAGTTTTCGTGTTTACTCCGGAAATTTGCGCCAGTGTATGATAGGTCTGGAAAATGTAGACATTTCCCATTACCAGAACCACTGCCATCAACAGGGCTATTATCGTACCAAAAGCAAAAAATATTTTTTTTCTGCTATTTCGTGTAAAGAAATAGATAACCAAAAGACCGATCAACAGTACCAGAGCACCAACTCCCAATAAATAATAGGGAAGCATGTTTACTACTGCCAAAAGTCCTGTAAATTCTATTATCAAAAAACATAACATGGTTGTAATCACAAGACCAGGAACTCTACTTTTTCTTCTGCGCTTTTTTGCCATAATTTATTCCTCCTTCTTATGGAATCCTTATGGAATCAGAATACTTTGCACCTGGGAATATTCTCCGAAAGTTTTCTTACCTTCCAGTTCAATATAAGCTCGTACTTTATAATAATAGGTTTTTCCGCTTTCCAGTCCGCTGTTTGTATAGGAAGTCACCTTGCCGTCTGTGATACTTTTTACAATTGAATAAGGTCCTTCCTCTTTCTGTGCTCTCCAGATCTGATAACCGGAAGATCCCTGTATTTCATTCCAGGTTAAAGCTGCACGACCGGACTTTGGACTGCTTACTTTCAGAACCGGTACTTCCGGCATTACAATAACCGCAATTTCATCAGAGTAAACACCATAGACTTTTTTTCCATCACAAATTGCAAACGCACGCATCCGGTAGGTGTAAGTCTTTCCTGCTTCCAGCCCGGTATTGCTGTATGCTGTCACTGCACCCTGATCGTTTGTAAGTTCATTTCCTCTGTCACCAATGGTCTTCACTACACGGTACTCTTCTTCTGCACTTTTTCTCCAGATCTGATACCCATGGGCTCCTTTTACTTCTTCCCATAAAAGCCGCACACGACTGGAAGAATTACTGTATACGTTCTTAAATACGACCACTGCCGGCATATATGCCACATTGGAATACTCAGAATATGTTGCCGTTTCATCTTCATTTATTCTATAAGACCGCATTTTATAATAGTAAGTTTTCCCTTTTTTCAGGCCACTGTTTGTATATTGAGTTGTATCAGAATTTTTTAATGTTTTTGTAAGTATCCAGTTTTCTTCCGGATTTTCTGAACGATATAGTTCATATCCATCTGCGCCTTCAACCTTATCCCAACTGACTTTCACAGCAGTCTGTGACTGACTGTATACAGACATGATTTCCGGTGCATCAAGAGTTGCTTTTATCTGGTAATCTTCCTCTCCCATGGGATATTCTGCATAAAATTCCTCTGTGGCATATGCTTCATCCCGGGTATGATCCGGAAAATTTTCATCACACTTCAGGAACCAGGAATATTCTGTCTCTCCTGCATCCCAGGTGCTGTCTGCATTGTAATAACTTCCGTCCACATTGACAATGTTCCAACCATGGGCTTCCTCTCTTCCTTTTCCAGGAATCAGACGGCTGTCCAGATTCAGTTCCAGTGCCACACGGTAAAATAATACAGCATATCCCTGACAAACCGCTTTTTCATCAATCAATGCTGCATAAGCGGTATACTGCAGTTTATAATCTGTATCATCAACATGATCATAATCGTACACCGTGTGCGCACAGATATAATCATATACTGCTTTTACTTTTCCATAATCACTCTTTCCATGTACATTCAGTTGATTTAATACTTCCTCTACTTTTTCATCTACAGCCGCTTCCTGCTCTGCCGTGGTATAATAAGTGCAAGTGTATGTAATTTCCATGAAGCAGATGCCATTTTCCTCATAATAACTGGTGCTGGTCTTCCAGCCTCCGTACTGCCATTGCAGATAGTCTCCCTCTACAGGATTTCCCGTATGCACCACTGCCTGATCAGAAATTTCTATCAAAAGCTCTTTGCTGTACTCAGGAGCCTGAATGTATACCACCACATTTTCTTCTCTCTGCTTCATTCCTTCCCGCAGCTGCGCTCCTGCCTCTTCAACAGAATCCGTATATACCGGTTCCTCATCTGCTTCACTGGCCACAGCCAGATTTGCATTTTCTCCACTGATCAGATCCGCCTCCTGCATAACATCCCTGTAAACAGGATTGACGTAGGATTCCTCTGTTATGTGGATCTCCGGTTCCTGATTGATTCCCTGGGCCCATACATTCTTTTCCATGAGATTAGCCGCAAACAAAAAAATTCCCATGGATAACAGTATTTTTAAATTTTTCTTCATCTTCTTTTGCACTTCCTTTTCGCTTAATCTCTCTGATACAAATCTCTGGTATAAACTTTATCTGTAACATCTCTTAATTCTTCATGATATCGATTTGCCACAATCAGATCACTTCGCTTTTTGAATTCTTCCAGATTATGAACCACCTCACAGTCCAGGAATTCATCAGTGTGCAAAGTAGGTTCATAAATGATCATATTTACATTGGCTTCCTGAAGACGTTCAATGATTCCAAGAATGGATGATGCGCGGAAATTGTCTGAATGGGTTTTCATGGTCAGACGATAAATTCCTACCAAATCAGGATTTTGGGCCACAATTCTCCGGGAAATGTAATCCTTTCTTGTTCTGTTAGCCTCTACAATGGCTCCGATGATGTTTTCCGGAACCTGATCAAAATTAGCCAGAAGCTGTTTTGTGTCTTTTGGCAGACAATATCCACCGTATCCAAATGACGGATTATTATAATGTTCTCCAATTCTCGGATCCAGACAAACGCCTTCAATAATCTGCCCGGAATCCAGATTGCGAAGTTCTGCATAAGTGTCCAGTTCGTTAAAATAAGCCACACGAAGTGCCAGATAAGTGTTTGAAAAGAGTTTCACTGCTTCTGCTTCTGTTGCTCCGCAAATCAGACAAGGAACGTTTTCCTTCAAAGCGCCTTCTTTCAGAAGATCCGCAAACACCTGTGCCTGTTCCAGGATCTCCGGTTTCTGTGCAGTAGTCCCTACGATAATACGGGAAGGATAAAGATTATCGTACAATGCTTTTCCTTCTCTCAAAAATTCCGGTGAAAAAAGAATCCGGCTGGTATGGTATCTACGGCATACAGAAGCCGTATATCCAACTGGTACTGTAGATTTGATCACCATTACCGCCTCCGGATTTACCTGAAGAACTTCTTCAATCACTGATTCCACATGGGAAGTATCAAAATAATTTCTTCTGGAATCATAATTTGTTGGAGTTGCAATAATCACCAGGTCTGCCTCCCGGTAAGCCGCCTCACCATCTGTCACTGCTGTAAGATTCAACTCATGTTCAGCCAGATATTCTTCAATTTCCTGATCTACAATAGGGGATCGGCGTCTGTTTATCAATTCCACTTTTTCTTTCACAATATCAACGGCTGTCACCTGATGTTTCTGTGCCAGTAATATAGCATTGGATAAACCTACATATCCGATTCCCGTAACCACTATTTTCATCTCTTATTTTCCTCTCTTCTTCATTTGCGAAATTGCGCTTTTCACATAAGAACCATGTCCCAGCATAAAATAAATTCCTGCTGCCAGTATATATACTGTTCCGCCTGCAACAATTTCTGCCACAACCGCAACAACTCCGGAGGATAACCGTTTCTGTATGACTGAAATCAATAGAAACATAGCACCTCCAAATACAAAATATAACAGGGTATCTCTCACATAGCCGGGAATATCCAGATTCTTCCTTACCATAAATGTCTGACACAGACACACGCTTCCCTCTGCGCATACCGTTCCGATCACTGCTCCCATAGCATCCATATGGGGAATCAGCAGACTGTTGACTGCCAGATTCACCACTGCTCCCAATACGACAGAGATAATATAACTTCTGTCTTCATGATTAGGAATCAGATACTGGGTACGAATCACGTTGGCCCACGCCATAAACGGTATGGTGGGTGCCATTACATGAAGCAATCCAATACAAGGCATATATCCATCTCCAAGAAATAAAGGAACAAAATCCTCTGCGATTCCTGCGATTCCAAACATCATGGCAGAGGCAAGAAACATGGCAAAAATCATGGAATTATGAATATATTGTCTGCTCTCTCTGATTTTTCCTTTTGCTGCAAGATTCGACATACGCGGAAGCATAACCGTTCCAAGTGCCGTAATCACTCCCAGAGGGATATTCAGAATCTTTTCTGAACTTTCATAATATCCCACTTGTGTAATGGTACTCATCTGTCCCAGCATAATCTTATCCATCATTTTATAAAGACTGACTGCAATAATAGGAATAAATAAAATCAACTCCGCTTTGAGATGCTTCTGCATATCCCTTTTTTCCGGACGACACCAGTTCACAAATCTTCGGATATAAAGCCATAAATATCCCTGGGAGCAGAAAATTCCCAGTGTCATGATCAAGGTATATTTCCACAGATCTGCGCCGGAACGGACAAAAATAAAAATACAAGCCAGACTGATCAATCGTACCACAATATTTCTTACAACTGTAATTTTAAATTCTTCCATGCCAAAGAAAAACCAGCTGATATCCAACAATCCCGAAAATACATAAATTCCCTGAATCAGAGCAATCGTACGATAATCCTTTTCAAAAACAAATACAAATACCAGATATGCAGCCAGAACGATTATGGAACACCAGAACTGAAGCCCATAGATCTGCCAGAAGGTTTTACCAAGAAGTTCTTTATCATCACGTACGGCAGCAATGCTGCGGTTTCCGTAATTCTTAACCCCCAACATTGCTGCCAGCATGAAATAATTCGCTATGGTATATGTATATGCATACGTTCCCACACCGTCCGATCCAAGAACACGTGAAACATACGGTGTGGTAATTAATGGAAGCAGAATAAGCAGAAGCTGATAGGTTACATTATACATAAAATTTTTTTTAATTGAACTCATCTTTTTTTCCTCTTATTCCTCTTGCACCACTGAATGATATCATTTGCATGTTCCAGGGGCTTCTTCTCATTTTCCCAACATTCTTCATTACTGAAGAAGTATTGTATACAGGCAATCAGCAATGGAAACTGATAGAACACATCCAGCATATATCTTTCGGACAGACCATAGATTGCAAATACCGCCAGGGAACCAAGCAATGCCCAGTCTTTTTTCTTAAAGGACAAATCCATTGCTTTATAATAGGCTCCCAGGAACAAAGTTCCCGGAATCAGTCCATAATACAACAAAACACGCATATATGCATTATCCAGAATTAACTTACTCACCTGAGAATTCTGTGCCTCAATAGAACTTACAAAAGGAAGCTTCTGTCCGAATAAGGACAGACCATATTCTTCAAAGCAATAATTTGCAAAACGAAATCTTTTGGTAAAAATTTTGTCAATAAAAACCCAGACGGAAGAATCAGAAGAATAAAATAACGTACAGATGATACTGAGCAGAAGAATTCCAATAAATCCCCCCAATATGATTTTCCTCAAGTTAGGAAGTCCCGTAAGATACTCTTCTTTCTTCTGGAAGAAGAAGAATCCTGCAATTGTCAGGATCATAACAAGAAAACTGGTACGACTTACTGCCAGTTTATAAGTAAGCAATCCGATTCCGGCCCAGATCACAACATCCTGAATCTTTAATTTCCGATATCGCAAGTAAAACCAGGCCAGACAGATAAGGGCTACATTGGCGCCCAGAACATTTCTATGACAAAAACCATAGGTATTATAATACCCCACTTTATCATCCTGATAATACAAGGCAGATAAAAGACCGATTCTCCAGAGCAAAAGAGTCAGGATAATCGATGCGCCTTTGATTCGGATAAAAATTCCCATCAGTTTACGGGGCGATTCATTTTTCGCAGCAAAAGCAATTATGAAAAACCGCAGAAGTCCAAAATCGCCGCTGCCCAAAAGACTGGCAAAGCCAATCAGAAAAACAACCCCTATTCCAATCAGTTCTGTCATTTTATAAGTAGATAAAAAAGCAATTTTAAACAGCAGGACAAGATACAACAGATTTCTAAACAGATACATTCCTTTCAGCCAAAAGGCCTGGGAATAAATTACTGATGTATTTTCGATACAGTCAATAATCAGAATCATGATAAAAATCACCTGAAAAATCTGCTCCGGGATTACATTGTATTCACTTCTGAATGAACTTGTGTATTTTTTTAATCTTTCAAGTAAACGATTCATGGATTATCCTTTCTCAATTGTTTTACCAGACAACGCCTCTCTGAAGATCTGAAGATCATAACTGTTCAGATTTTCCGTCACTGTTTTGTAAAGGCAGCCGGATTTTTTGCGTTTGACCACTTTTTTTAATTTTTCGTAAACATCAAACAGATGCATTCTGCTTAGCAGAAGAAGAATCTGTTCTGTGCGGTTCAGAGGTCTGTATTGTTTTAACTGTTCCACTGTCCAATTAATATTTTTCCGTTTTCTTCCTTTACAGGCTGTATAAAGAAGTGCCCGATACTGTCCTGCATAATAACATTTCTGCTCTTCTGCTGTCAATGCATCCAGTTTTTGTTGAAACTTTTTCCAGAGATGTCTTTTTGTCTCTAAAAATCGGTCAAAGTCCGGTGCATTAGAAAAACCTTCCATTTCCTTGACAATCTGTATCTGCTTCAGGCTGCACGCACGACAGCAGGAAAAAAGCCGCAGACCAAATTCAACATCCTGATGTCGCTGAAAACTTTCGTCAAATCCATTTATCTTCCGTACACTCTCTGTTCGCACAAAAAGATTGCTTCCTGTTCCAAGCATGGTCTCTGAAAAAAGCAGTCTTTGAACCAGATCTCCCTCTGGCGGAAGAATCAGATCCCAGCAAAGTCCTTCCCGTATTTTCACAACACCGGTCAAAACACATCCACAATCTGTATTTTTATCCATTGCTTTTACACAATCTGCTATATGACTGCTGAAATAAAAATCATCATTATCCAGGAAAGCAATATATATTCCCCTGGCTGCATGAATCCCTGTATTTCTGGCTGCTGCCCCATTTCGATTTTCCGGATGACGCAGATAGATTACCTGCGGATATTGTTCCATCACTTTTTCTGTTTTTCTGCGCGCTTCACTGTCTGGGGGATTATCGTCTACAACGATCAGTTCTATTTTCGGGTAAGTCTGATGCAGTACACTTTCTATTGCTCTTGGCAGATATCTTTCATTGCGATACGTGGTAATAATCACACTTACAAGTTCCTGTTGTGAATCCTTCATCTTTCCTTCTCCATCTATTTTCATCCGATTTTGGAATTCATCCTTTCACAGATCTGCTTCATAGCTGCATCCGGTGTGTATTTTTCAGCCTCTTTCAGACAGCATTTCCTCATACCATTTACTTCTTCCGGATGTTCTATGGCATAAATAATCCATTCTGTTAACAATTCTTCTTTTTTCCAGTCATAGCAATAACCGGTCTTTCCATTCTTAACCAGTTCGCCATTAAAATGCCAGTCTGTGGCAATTACCGGTACACCTGCTGAAAATGCATCAATAATCGTCCCCGGCATTCCCTCCCCACGATACACAGAGGGAAACAACAGCATATAACTGCTGCGCAGAGCCTCCACGCTCTGATCAAAGGGAATACATCCCATATATGATACACAGTCCTGATATTCCTTCAGGAGCTGATTAAATTCTTCTTCATAACAGCCTTCCACGGCTCCATAAATACGAAGAACAGCCCGCTTCTTTCCAAACCGGCCGTTCACCTGCGCAATCGCTTTCGCGGCTGCTCCCATTCCCTTTTCTTTCAGCACACGGCTGAACATAGTAAACACAAAAGGTTCCTGCCATTCTCCTTTCGAAAGCTGCTCCAAAGGCAGGATCTGCAGGCGTTTAAAATTTGGAAGAACTTCTGCATTTGTAACACCGATTTCTTCCAGCTTATCCTTCATAGCTGGAAATTCTACCCAGTTTACTTCAAAACGCTGCAATTGTTTTTTGAGTGCCGGCCGCTCTTTCGCCTCATCCGGCAATGCGCCGCCCACTACATCATGATATAATCTTCTATGAAAAATCCGATTCATTCCTGTCAGAACAGGAATAAAAAATCTGCGCCCATTTCTGGAAAGAAGTACAAACACATCTTCACATTCCAGAAACGCCTGTACTGTACGAAATAATATAGAAAAAACGTGTTTCCGATACTGATAAGTATCGATACAGATCAATTTACGATCCGGAAAACACCGATGCAATTCTTCACATAAAACTTTGGTTTTTACTGTCTGGCCATCCAGCAGCTCTACACCTTCTGCAACACGGCCCACTACTGCAATGCCCTTTTTTCTCATTCTGCCCTCCTGAACTTAGACCCAAAATAACGAATTCCTTCTTTTATACAAAATACCGGCGAACAACATACGGTTTTCACTGCATATCGAAAAGCCTGAACCGGTCTGTGGCTTCGGATACTTGCAAAAGAAAGCACAGCATAGTGACGGAATTTTACATAAATACGTTCTTCCTTCGTCAGCAGATGAAAATATTTATGCTTTAACTGATACAGCATATTTTCTCCTTTTACTTTATTGTCCCCCAGAGAAATACGTTTACCATTATGAAGATACTGAATCACATAAGCACCTTCCATATATCCCAGTTTCATTCCATGTTCAATACAGCGAAGCATCAAAATAAAGTCCTGACCCGAAGGCACTTCGCCAAAGCCTTTTGTTTCCAGTAATTTTTCTTTTCGAAACATGTAAATAGCAGTCGGTGCAATAGAATGAAGGATGTGCGCTTTTAATAATCCGTCCTGTGTATAATCCGATGTATAATCCATGGAACGGTACTCCACCATCTTTTCATGTGAATCAAACCACATAACATCCTGATAGCTGCCATCCAACTGGTTTTCCATCATAAAACGAACCTGTTTTTCCAGTTTTTCCGGCAGATAGCGGTCATCATCATCTAAAAATGCAACATACTGCCCATTGCAATGCTGAAGTGCATAATTTCTTGCAGCACCGCCTCCGGTTCCGCCCTTTGTTTTGAGATATATGAAATTCTCTTTTTTACGATAGGGTTCCAATACCTGCAACGTTCTTTCCTCCCATGTACTTCCGGGAAGATTATCATCTACTACAAGGACTTCCATATTCGTCCATGTCTGTTCGTATATGGAATCCAAAGTCCTGGGCAGAAGATCGCTGCGTTCAAATGTCGGAACAATAATACTGATAAGAGGATATTCTGTATGATTTATCATATCGTTCTGTTACTCCTTGTACAATACTGCCCCTCAGAATTGAGGGGCAGTGTATTGAAGTATAGACATACTTTCTTATGAAATTTGAATCATTACTTAACAGTCACCATAACCGGATCAGAATAGCCGCCAAAAGTCTTCTTTCCGTTCACTTCTGTATAAGCACGGATCTTGAAGAAATAAGTCGTGCCACTCTTCAGGTCATACTGTGTATAAGAAGTTGTGGTTCCATCAGTAATGGATTTTTTAATGGAATAGTTTCCGTCTTTGCTGGTTGACATCCATACCTGGTAACCTGCGGCACCCGTCACTTTATTCCATGTCAGAGTCGCACGGCCTGCTTTGTTGCTGCTTCCGGATAATTTTGGAGCTTCCGGCATAACAGCTACTGTAAACTCATCAGAATAAGCACCAAATACTTTTGTTCCTTCTTCCGGAATTGCAAATGCACGCATCTTATAAGTATAGGTTTTTCCTGCTTCGAGACCTGTATTACTGTAAGCAGTGGTTGCTCCCTGATCGTCTGTCAGTGTGTTGCCTTTATCACCAAGCGTCTTCACGATCTTATATTCTCCGTCTTCACCCTTACGCCAGATCTGATAGCCGTGAGCACCACTGATCTCATTCCAGAGAATACGTACTCTGCTGGTAGAGTTGCTGTATAAATTATCAAATACAACAGCTGCCGGCATATATTTTACTTCTGAGAATTCAGAGTAATTTCTGGAAGCTTCATCATTCGCATCCGTTGCTCCTGATTTTACTTTGAATGCACGCACTTTGTAGTAGTAAGTCTGTCCTACTGTCAGATTTACATTTGTGTACTGCATCGTACCATCTTTTGTATATTTCTCTACATCATCGCCCTTGATTGTCTTAATCAGTGACCAGTCTGCTTCTGCTGCATCTGGGCTGGTTGCACGCCAGATCTGATAACCATCTGCTTTATCAAGCTTTGTCCATGTAACTTTGGCTGTATCCTGTTTCTTGCTGTATACAGATTCAATTACAGGCGCATCCAGAAGTGGTTCTTCTGCACCGCAGACATCACAGATGCCATCTACATAATGATGACCGTTTGCCGGTAATACTACTTCTTTTGTTCCGGTTGCGGAACCGATTTCTTCGCCATCTTCATTTTTGGCAACAGCAGTTGCTGTAAATACATCTTTCCCTTCTGTTTCACAGGCTGGTGCAACGCTGTTTTCTTCATCTTTTGTTACAGTTGCTTTTACATTTTCCTGAACATCTCCGCAGACAGCACAGGTCAGTGTTGCAGTTGCTTCGTATTCACCGGTTCCGTTACCTTCATTATCTGTAACTTCTGTCCATGTGAATTCGCCTTCGTAGCTGTGTTTTCCAGGTTCCTGTTTTACTTTGTTTGTTGCGTTATATTTATAACCTTCTGCTTCTCCGGAAGCTGTATAAATTACAGTTGTACCTGTTGTACATTTTCCTTCATGACCGGTAACAGATGCTTCTGCAGTGACTGCTTTCTCCAGAGTTACAGCAATCGTGTCATCTTCCAGAAGACAATCCAGAGTATCTTTTCTTTCCGGGCAGACAGAATCACATTCCATTGAAGAGAATGTTACAGATGTAGAATCTTCACTCCACTGTGCATCGGTCGGTACGTAAGTGTGACCGGCAGTTTCCACTGCTTCATCCCAGATGGCTTTCTTTTTCTCGTATTCTGCCATTCTTTCTTCGTAGCTGTCTCCCCCCATGGAACCTGAATTTTCACTTGGTTCTTTCGGTTCACTGATTGCAAATCCGCATACGGTGCAGACATAACAGTCATCTGCATTCCAGTTTCCGTTCTTGTCTTTTGTATAAAATTCTTCGTCAAAATGTACGTAATGATGTGCTAAAGCAGTCTCTTCTACTTCTACACGGGAACCGTCTTCAATGGCACCACAGGTAGTACAACGGTTTTCTGTATAAGCGTTACGTCCACAATATGGTTCTACTGTAACTGCTTCATAGTTATGACTGCCGCCTGCCAGATGTGACATAGACTGTGTATCCAGTACATTGGCAACCCACATAAACTCATCATTGTCGTTTACTTCTTTTTCATACCCCATCTGTTCCATCTGTTCATCAGAGAAATCCCCGTTGTCACTGAAATATCTGTTGTATGATTCATTATAGTTGCTTTCTTCAAACTGGTAACCATAGCTGCTCTGATCTTCACAATTATGTGGATCCTTTCCTGCGATCAGAGAAAGATTGGTTGCAATATTAATATAAAGGGTTCCGTCATCTTTCAGGCTGATACCGGTAAGCGGATGATTCTCCAGCTTGAATCCAAATTTATCCTGATGTGTATTGCCATCTGCATCTGTGATTTCAACTACCTTATTAACCACAGACTCATCATCTGTCAGATTAAATGCCATACCGCCATATGCTACTGTTGTGTCACGTTCTGCATATACTGTATTGTATTCTTTTACTACAGCCACTGCACCGGATTCCACGTCATAGCTCAGAATGCAGTTTGACAGGTTGAAATAAACTTTGTTATTGTAGTAAACTGCTGTAATATTCAGAGATGGATAATTTCCACGCTCTTCATCATGCTGTGCATACAGTTTTGTTACCAGCTCGTTTTCTTCCATTTCGCCAGTTTCCGGATTATAAACTCTGGAAACGCTGGTCTCATCGTCTTCATTTTCTTTATAGTTCAGTTCGACCAGAGCCTGATAATCGGTATCTCCAATGTCTGCCTTATCTGTATCAGTAATCTCGTGACGAACAATCTTGTAGTCGATATTTTCTGCTTCGTCTGTATCAAAATTATTATTGTTGCTGTCTTCCAGCATAGTAATCAAATCAGAAGAATCGTATGCATAGTAGAAATAGTGACCATCTGAATAAACATTACTCTTCACACGGGCAACCCATGCATCTTCATAAGTTTTGTCTGTAGCAAGATCCCCATAAAGAGTTGAGATTTCATCGTAATAGCCATCATACATTTCTACTGTGCTGGAATGGCTGAACAGATAATACATATGGCTGATAAATCCATCGGTTTCCACACGGTCACGGGACATGGTCTCGGAATAAACGTCTGTATAACATGGATCCACATAATACCAGGTTCCATTTACTTTTACTGCGTTCCAGAAATGAACAGAAGTAAAGTTCGGCTGTGCCTCTCCATACATGGAAACTTCTGTATTAAAGCTGATACGCACAAGGTCTACATTATAAGCTGCATTTGCCGGATCCAGATTACCTTCTTCATCATAGTAGATGTCTTTTGGTTCTTTCCAGTTGGCAGCGACGGTCATATCAGTATCTGCACCGTTTACACCGTAGTATTCCGGATACATGCACTGAATCAGATATGCATAGGCTTTTGCATAACCCAGACATACGGATTTTTCTGCTGAAAATACACCGATATGATTTCCGTTCCAGTAGCCAAGAATACCACCTACAATTCCTTCTGTCATCTGTTTTGCATAAACAGGAATTGCCTCATTTGCAGTCATGCCACCCAGATCTTCCAGTTGGGTTTCTTCCATCTGCTGCTGAGTCATCTGTTCAATGGTCATTTTATAACCAGGCGCATTTTCCGGATCTACTTCGATTCCTTCTGTTTCTGCCTGTTCGATAAAGGCGTCTGCACCTGCTTCCAACTGTGCGGCTGCTTTTTGACCAAAGTTCGCCTCTACAAATCCCAGTGCGTCCTCAGCAATGGCATCTGCATTATCTTCCATAAACTGATCGGCAACACCTTTTGCATATTCGTCCGCTTCCGGATCTTTCTCTTCTGTTTCCCCTTCTTCTGCAGTCGGTACCGGTTCCTGATCTTCACCTTCCTCTGGAGTTTCCTCGGTTCCCCCTTCTCCCGGAGTTTCCTCGGTTCCCCCTTCTCCCGGAGTTTCCTCGGTTCCCCCTTCTCCCGGAGTTTCCTCGGTTCCCCCTTCTTCCGGAGTTTCCTCAGTTTCCCCTTCTCCCGGAGTTTCCTCGGTTCCCCCTTCTCCCGGTGTCTCTCCGGTTCC
>JBJENG010000056.1:28112-42504 GCA_051880075.1 Blautia sp.
CCCCTTCTCCCGGAGTTTCCTCGGTTCCCCCTTCTCCCGGTGTCTCTCCGGTTCCGTTTTTCTCAGCTATATACTGATCATAGGCATTCTGATATACAACATTCCAGATTGCATTCTCATAATACTGCTGACGAAGCTGTGCTACGATTCCATTATAAAACTGGTCATGGAACTGTTTCGTAATCTGCTCTTCTGCATCTGCATACACGATATCATACATTTCCTGATAATGCTCATTCTGCTGTGGTTCTGCTGCCACCATGACCGGATCTTCCTTATCCATATTCATGATATAAGCCATATCAAAGGAGTTCTCCTGGGCCAGCCAGTCATTGAGTACCAGAAGTTTCTGGGCATCTGTCTTAGCACCGGAGTCTTTGACTGCCTTCAGGGCAGCATCGCGTTTTTCTTTAATTACATTACTGTAATACTCAACGCCAAATTTATCTCCATATGTAAAGCTCTGAATCAT
Organism: Blautia sp.; assembly: GCA_051880075.1. Lineage (GTDB taxonomy): Bacteria > Bacillota > Clostridia > Lachnospirales > Lachnospiraceae > Blautia. Next base: position 28,585 of record JBJENG010000056.1, read on the forward strand.
TCCAACCAGTTCTTCATAACTGTAATTTCCGCTTCTTACATCTTCAACGGAAACTTCTGCCAGAACCAGCATCTCTCCCAGAATACCCAGTCCGTCTTCGCTATCGTTATAGCTGAGGAAAAACGGATTCTGGATACCAAGAACATCTGCATGTTCTTTCTGCTGATTCTGATACTGCTGGAACAGATACAATACCGTCTGAATCTGTTCTTCTGTCAGAGGAACAGCCTCTCCGTCCTCATTCAGTACCGTCATGTTATTCAATTCTTCTTCTACTGTGTTGATAACCGGATCACTTTCATCCAGTTCTACCCCTTCTTCCGGAACTGTGGGAGTTCCGTCCACACCGGATACATCAATCTCATCTGCATTGATTGTATAAGTGGTATAGCTGTCTTTTACAACTACTTTCTTCTTGGGGGCTGCTGTTTCCGCTGGAGCGGCTTCTGCTTCTGTCTCCGTATTTTCTTCACCTGTTTCCACAGTTCCTGTTGTCGTTTCTTCTGTGACTACAGAAGTCTCTGCTGACGGATTCTCAACAGGTACACCATATACCGGTTGCGCTACCAGACTCAGCGTCATGGGAGCTGCAAGGAACAAGCTAAGGAATCTCTTTGATCTTCTTTTCATTTCGTTCCCTTCCTTTTTTTAATAATAAATTAACAGTTACCGTAATCCGGTTACCTCTTTCCCGAATCACTCTCTATTTCCCCATCCGAAGCCTCCTGAGGATGGAAAAATCAGACAGGAGCGTTGAACACACCTTAACATTAACTTACCACGAATTCCCTCATATATCAAGAACTAAATCCACTAACTTTTGTACTAAACCTGTACAAAATCACCGTTTCACTACTTTTTTTCCTTTAAAATGGAAATAATCAGCTGGCACAGATCCCCTGCTGTCCGTACTTGACTCAGTTCGGATGCAGGAATACGGATGCCAAAAGCATCTTCCAGATCTCCCAGAAGCACAAACACTTCAACAGAAGAAAGTCCCATATCTTTCACCAGACCGGTCTCTTCTGTCACTTCCAATTCCGTTTCCGTAGATTCCATGATTACCCGGAAAATTTCTTTTTTTGCTTCTTCAACGATCACCTTCATTCCCTCCTGTCATACTTCTGCGCAGGAGTTTTCCTCCTGTGGTCTTCGCAAAAGGTTGTTCTATAAATCTCACATCCTGAACCTGCCGGTACAGGGGTACTTCCATATTGTAAGTCTCTATTGCTTTTCGGATGCGGCACCGGATTCTTTCTGTTTCTTCCTCTGTACTGCCCTGAGGAAGATACGGAAATATAACTGCCGTAATCATCTGCTTCTCCACTCCTACCATAACCTCGCAGATTTCTCTGCATGCATACAGTTTTGTTTCGATTTCCTCCGGGCTCACATTTTCCCCGTTGGACAGGATAATCAGATTCTTTTTTCGTCCGGTCAGATAGAGATATCCTTCTTCGTCTTGCCGTGCCAGATCCCCTGTAGCATACCATCCATCACAGAGAACCTCTCTGGTTGCCTCCGGGTCTTTGTAATACCCCATCATAACCGACGCACTTCGAAGAAAGATTTCCCCATTTTCTATCTTAACTTCCATTTCTGCCGGAGGTTTCCCGATGGTATCCGGACGTTCCGGACTCATTTCCCACATAAAACCGATTCCTCCGGCCTCGGAAGCTCCATACCCCTGCACTACCGTAATCTTCCGATCATGGAAAAGCTGCAGAAACTCAGAACAAAACGCTGCCCCTCCGCAATGAATCATGTGCAGATTCCATCCAAGAAGCCTGCCGTTTTCTCCTCCTTTTTTTAACTTCCGCGCCAGAAGCTGCAGCATAGAAGGAACCACACACACATAATCCGGTTTCATCTGTTCCAGATAACGGTAAAAATATTTCAGATCCGTTCCAAGACACACCTCTGCTCCCAGATACATGGCATTTAATACTGCAACAAAACCGGACAAATGATGAAAAGGAAGCACACCCAGCAACGCCTGGAAAGGCTTGTCATTTACTTTACTGCAAATACTTGCCGCCAGGCCTTGTTGGGACATCATAACTGCTTTGCTCTCTCCTGTTGTACCGGAAGTAAAAAAGATGCATGCCAAATCTTCTCCTTTTTGTTCCGGTTTCAAAAGTGTTTTTTCTTCTCTGGAAGATTTTTCTTTTTTCTTTTCTATAGAAATCATTTTCGCAGATTTCGGCAATCTGGCTTCCCGGATCTTATTTTCCACAGAATCATCAAAACAAATGGCGGCCAGTTCCGCCCGAACTGCCAGTTTTCCAATGGTTTCCGGATCCGACTCCCAATCCAGCAATACAGCCACTGCTCCGGCCTGGAAAATTCCGCAAAAGCTCACCAGCCATCGCCAGCTGTTTCTTCCTATAACACCCACCTGTTTTCCTGCAAGCCCTTGTGCTTCCAGCATAAGGGCCTCTTCCTGCACCTGTTCAAAAAAGTGCCGGGAAGACACTTCCAGCACTTTTTGATCTTCCATATAACGAATCAGTCGTTTCCCTTCTGTGTTTTTCTCCAGAATTTCCAATACCTGCTTCATATTCTGTGCTTTTTGTTCTGACACCTGAAAGCCTCCTTATTCTTCAATCCGGATTTTCGGTCTTTTCCTTTTTTTCTTTTGTTTTCCTTTGATCCAGAAAATCCCTTTGTAAATGCCATACATGATCAGACAACGACTGGCAAAACAAATGCTGACTGCTAACCAGGGATACTCCGGAAGCATTCCATAGATACGATACCAGGGAAATATGATTTTTTCATACGCATGCAGACACACGATCCATATGGAATAAAATCCCACTTCTTCAATCAGACCACAGAACCAGCCTGTTTTCTTCTGGTTTCCCTGCTTTTTCATAAACCATGCATACAGACGAAGAAGAAGAAATCCTACGCAGAAAGAGCCTGCCACATCCATCAATCCCAGTTTCCAGACACAGGCCACTATATTCACCTGTCCAAAAGCAGCAGATATTCCTGCAACTCCCAAAAGAATCCCCATGCACCACACCGGCAGTTCTCTTTCCAAAAGCCGTTTCTCCCGCATCTGTCTGCCTGCTGCCAGGTAACCGACAGCCAGAAGTCCCATAGGAAGACAAAAAGGCCAGACTTTTGAAATCAACGTCAATCCGTAACCAAGGATCACACAACTGATGATCATTTTCGTTCTACGAGCCGGTGATTTCATCTGGATCACCCAATTATAAATCATCCAGCCAACAAACAAAGCCAGCACAAACCAGAAAATACTGACGGATTCTATGGGAATTCCAAGAAGCGTTCCGCCTCCTTCTGCATTCAAACCAAGAAGATAGGTCAGAACCAGCTCTCCTCCATGTTTCAGAAAGGATCGCTGTTCTAAAATTGCCAGAAGCCCTCTTGTCCCAAGAACAGCTGCAGCGACAATACCATAAGGCCGAAGAAGAAGCCGACACTGAATAGAAAAGCATTTTTTCATACTCCGTTTGTAAAATCCAAATCCGCTGATCATGAAAAATGCAGCGATTACACCACCGCCCAGCACGGTTCCTGCACCTGCAAAAAGCTTTCCGGTCTGTATTCCGGGTAAAACAGGATTTATAGAATGTCCTGCCAGAATCAGAATAATCCCCATCCCCCGGGCCAGGTTAAAGTATCCCAGACTTTCTGCTTTTTCTGACTTATTACTCATGTTTGTCTTCTCCTTTGCCCATTTGTTTCAGTATATGTATCAGCCTTTTCCGGAAAATCAGAAGCGCTCCCGCTTCCAATATGATAATTCCATACCGGAGAGTATTCCATCTGTACATAAACAACATCACAAGGGATAAAGCCGTGACACACACACTGACTGTCAGAAACAATTTCTCCGGAAAAATTGCCCCCTCAATCTGAGTTTTTCTACAGGCTCTTTTCATCAAATAACAATGAAAGATCGTTAACAATACATAGCAGAACAGTGTGGTCCATCCTGCCGCCATATATCCATATGCAGGAATAAAAATCCCGTTCAGAATCAGATTGGCAACCGAACATACAATGGAAATCACCAGAATTCCTCTATTTTCATCGAAATACATTTCCACATTTGCAAACATCATATACAGAAATATAAAAAACACACTTGCGGATACCGGGGGAATGATCCAGATGGCCTCTCTGTATTCTTCTGTAGCCATAATCCGAAGAAGATCCGGTGCAAAAGCACTCATGGCCAACGTTGCCCCTGCAACCAGAATGCACAGGACTCCTGCTGTAGCTTTTATTTCTTTCTCCTGTCCCTGCTTCAGTTTTCTATACATCCAGGGCATAAAAGATCCATTCACCGCTGATACAAGGAGCAACATAATGGTGGCAGCTGTATAAGCCATACTGTAAATTGCCGCTTTCCCGCTGCCCTCGAAAAAATTAATCATAACACGATCGGACTGATTCAGAATCAACTGGGAAAGATAATAAAAAATCAAGGGCAGATTGAAACGCAATGCAAAGTGCCAGTACTCTTTCTTAAAAAAAATCTTTCCTCTGTAAATCAACACGCACAAAACCAGCAGTCCAAAAAAAGACTGCACCAGCACAGACCCGATAATACGGGCTTCTGCCTTATACCTGGTATTGCATACTGCTATAACCGAAATCAGCGGATTCAGGATCGTGCTGATCAAAGTCACCACCACCGGCCAACGATAATGGAAATCAAACCGTTCCCGGTTCAGCCACAACATCAGTGGCGGATTAAACAGAAGCTGTATAAACATAAGCTTCATGATTATCCCATTCAGTCCGGTGATCTGATCGACAGGCTCACGAAACAACAGATACACACCGGAAACAGCCAATGTCATCACAAGAATCAAACCTGCTATGGCAGAGGTATATCCATCCTTATCCTCTTCATAGCGGATCAGACCGTTATTTAACCCCTCATAAGGAATCTGAAGAGAGGTAAACACAATAAAAATCTCCACCCAGGCAAAATAAACATTACAGATACCATATTCCTGCGTCGTCAATAATCTGGTAAAAACAGGCACGGTAAACAATGCGATTCCTCTCTGCAAAAAATTGCAGAGCGTAAACCAGAAAGATGTCCGCACTGCCGGCGGCATATCCCGATACATTTTTCTCAGATTCACTTTCACCTGATCAACTCCTGTTCTGCAAACCAGAAACCGATGAGAAATGCAAAGGGCACTGCAATCGGATTCACAAAAGCCGATTCACTGCTGCTTGATACGAAAAGATACAATACCAGAAGCAGAACCCCTGCAAAAATTCCCTTATGATTCTTTAAAGTAAATACCTTCTTTACAAATAAGACCAGTGTACCGATAAATGCTGCAAATCCCACATAACCACACTGTCCCATCAACATGGGCCAGTAAGTATCTGAAATAAAATCATGAAAATCCGGTGACATGCCCCATACCCCTGCCATCCGATACATTCCATAAACGGGAGAATACGGTTCCGTTGAAAAAGCAGAACCATAAGTTGCCCATCCGGTTCCGAAAGGGAAATGATCCCAGGCAAGAAAAGGCGCACCAATCGTCAACACTGCTCTGGCAGATTCCACTCCCATCAAATAGTAATAACTGACAACCTGATAGATACCGGCAACAGCGGCAATCCCAACAAAGCAGATAATAGCTGTTTTTAATCGCTTATTAATCTTCTGCTTTTTATAAAACACAAATACATAAATCAGCAAAATACAGGCAATTGCTCCCATAGATTTTGCTCTTCTGGTACTGAGCATAATAAAGGCAAGCATCGCAAGAGACGGTATAATCTTTTTCTGTTTTTCTTCAAAAAACCAGAGATACAACGCACTCAGGAATACCCCCTGCGCCACCAGTACGGTATAAGCATCGTAAAACAACTTAACAGCAAGCATTCCCCCTCTGGTTTCTGTAGAGAAAATTCCGAAGATAGAATCAATCACACAAAGTACGAATAAAATTCCTGTCATTCCATTCAGCACCGGCCACACATGTTTCTTTAACTGTTTAAAATCCATCTGCTCATCGTAAAACATCAGAAACGAAGCGCCGATTCCCAGATAAAACTTCAGATTCACAAAAGAATCTTTCAGGGCATTGGAAAAGTTTTGATAATGATAACGGAAATATCCGCCCCATCCCCACATCCAGAAAAGAAAGAGAAGCCCAAGAAAAAGTGACGTTCTCCTTGTCCACCGAACAGTTATCTTTTTTTGTACCAGACAAATCACAAGAAGCGGAAAGAAAAGTACCGCAAAAAATTCATCCACATACTGAAATATGCTACACCACTGCTGCAGACGGTTTTGTATGATAAAAAAGATCATCCAAGACAAGAACAATACCGTTTTTCTGTCAGTCACCGTTTTCATATGTAGCTCACCTCATTCCCGTTTGTTCATACGATGAAGGTCCCGGAAAAAGTTGTTCAAAACTGTTGTTCAGTTTTTTCCGGATTCCCTCAAAATCAATCTCTTCTTTGCTGTCATTCAGGCAGACTGCCCGATACTTTTTCGTTTCCAGACAACGGCAGATTTTATTCACGTCATCTTCCCACAATTCAAAATGATGTCCCCATCCGGTACTGCGAACAATAAAATTTCCCTCACAAATCTGCCAACATTTCATAAGCCAGTGTGTAACATCTGTTTTTGAACGAAATCGATTTCCTGCACAGGCCTCTAATATCGCTCCCTCTTCCTGCCACACTTTCACAAATGTACTTTTCAGATAAGAAGAGGGCAGATGGGAATCCCGAAAACAGGAAAAGTAACGAAATGGTGCCAGACACACATTACGCAATAAATCGACTCCGTATTTTAAAGTATAAAATTTACGTATATTTCTTTTCAATACTTCTCTTTTTCTGAAATGCTGATTGATAACAGCAAAATTATTGATCATCATATGGGGAAAACAATCCTCCGGATGAGGCGCTGTAGCAATATCCAGCAATGCAGAATCACATGGCATATGATTTTGAAAAAAGTCCTCCGGACAGACCGGTGCTGTCAGAAACATATCATCATTAAATAGTACGAACTGCTCTCCCAGATCCGGAATCCGATGCAGCCAAAGCTCGATCACATTAGAGTTAAACGTAGGGAGAAACTCTCCCGGAATATATTCTTCATGCTTCACAATTCTCAATTTCGGATGATTCACGTTCAGCCACCCCGGAATCTGACCGTTTGTCACAAAAAAGACCCGATTCACCCAGGGGGCAAATTTTTCCACTCCACGAAACCAGTACTGCATCAGCCCCCAGTTTCTGTAGCGATTGGACGTACTGCCATTATTCCGGTTTTCCAAAACATACCTGTTTCTCTCCTTCTGCCACTTTGGATCCGTTCCATCCACCCATAAAACAACAAAATCTATCTGTTCTGTCATGCCATCTGACATCCTCCTTCATTGCGGCCGGTACCACTGCAATAATTTCTCACTATATGTTTCCAGAGAATCAAAAGACTTCTTTCGGCATTCTTCTTCAAATATCTCCGGTTCTTTACTTTCCCAGATACGATTAATGGTATCCCTTAACTCTTCTTTATTGCCTGCTGAAAACAACCAGCCTGTATATCCGATATCGATCAGTTCCGGTATTCCTCCCCGGTCAGATCCAAGAACCGGTGTTCCATGCATCATACTTTCTATAATAGAAAAAGGACAATTTTCATTACATTCCGAAGGACATACCGAAAATCTTGCCTCCCGAATCACCTTGTCTAATTCCTTTCCATTCAGAAATCCCACGTTTTTCACGTTGGGAATTCCTTTTGTCAATTCTCCCAAAGGGCCTTCTCCTGCAAAAACGAAAGGAATCTGCGGAAGTTCCCGGCAGGCCTGCAAAAGAGTCCGGATTCCCTTTTCTTCTGAGTACCGTCCGAAATATAACACATAGCTGCCCTTTTTCTGCCCCTCCCCCTTTACAGGCTCTACAAAATTACAGATTGTGACGGTTTTTTCTGTAAAATCCGGATTTGTATCCAGCTGTCTTTTCATAAAAAGAGAAGGACAAATGATTGCATCTATATTCTGGTAAACTTTTCGCTTTTTCCAGTATATGGCCTCCATAGAACCTAACAGGCTTCGCATGAAAGATCCATGAATACACCGTCCCAAGGCACAATGGAAAAAACTTCCATGCAGACACCGATCACATATTCCATTCTGTTTCGGACGATACATGTAATGATTGGGACATACCAGTTGGGAATCATGAGCAGTATATATCACCTGCACTTTCCTGCCTGTTCTTTTCCGATAGTCTTCTACAGCCAGTAAAACAGAAGGTGTCAACTGATAGTTAAAATTATTCATATGTACCACATCCGGCTGAAACCTTTCCAGAATCATTCCCATCTTCTTTTTTGCTTCCCTGGAATAAATAATACGAAAAGGATTTGCCGCATTGGCAAATATCCCTTTTCTGTGAAAGTCCATAGAAGCAGTATATAGCTTCCAACGGTTTCCCACCACATTGTCCGGATGATTCATCCCAAAATATTCCACTTCATTCCCCTGATCAGACCAGTATTTTCCCAGTTTAAACATATAGGTTTCTGCTCCCCCGGCGGGATACAGAAATTTATTCACCATCAAAATTCTCAAATCTTCAAACCTTCATTTCTTATGGGCTTCATACAAGGTAAGTGTTTCTTCTGCACTCTCATCCCAGTTATACCTGCTGCACACAAAATCACTGACCTTTTGTCTGCCTTTTTCTATTAATTCCGGTTTTCTGCAAAGTTTCTGCATCCAGTCACCCAGATCCTCTGTGTTTCCTTTCTGAAACAAACCGCCAAAGTCTCCCAGAACCTCCGCACATTCCGGTATATCTGAACAAAGACAATAATTTCCGTAACTCATGGCCTCCAGAAGACTGATGGGCATGCCTTCCAGTTCAGAAGGCAGACAATAAAAATAACTGTTGGAATACAGTTCATCCAGAACAGCACCTTCCACAAATCCGGTAAAAATAATTCTTTCATCCCTTTCGGCCATCTCCTGCAGTTCATGATAAAACAACTCTGTATCGGAAGGTCCTCCGGCAATCACCAGTTTTTTCTCTGTCTGCACCTGTCCAAATGCCTGAATGAGACTTTCCAGACCCTTTTCCGGTACAATTCTCCCCAGATAAAGAATATAACTGTCTTTCTTCAGATTCCACTTTTCGGAAATGATTTTCGCTTTCCGTTTCACCGGCTTTTCAATTCCATTTGGTATCAAAACCGTCTGCCGATTATAAGTATCCAAAAAGTACTGCTGCATAGCTCTGCTCAAAACAATCATTTTATCCGCACAGGCTACTGCAATCTTTTCTCCCTGTCTCAGATACCAGGATGCAAACTTTCCCCATTTACTTCTCTGCCAGTCCAGTCCGTGTATGGTCACCACTGTCCGAATGCCCAGAAGATGGGGCAAAAAAGTCATAAGAGCAGGACCTTCTGCATGATAATGAATACAGTCATATTTTCCAAATACGGCCAACACTGTGGCAAACAGGGAGCCCATGACAGCTGCGCAGCCTCTGACATTCACCACCGGCACTTCACAGATATGAACTCCCTTATAATCCCATCCATATTTTCTTTTCTTGTCTCTGCAGTATCTTCGATAATTATACAAAGTTACCTGATGTCCCCTTTCAGCCATTCGCACAGCTAAAGCTTCCACTGCAACCTCAATTCCTCCGGCTCTGGAGGGAACCTGTTTCTGTCCGATCATTGCAATCTTCAAATTCCGGATACTCCTTCTTATATCTGAATCTATCAAATCCATCCACATACAGACAAGTGTACGTGATTCTTCTTCTTTTGTCAATCTCCTCACATAGAAAAGAGACGGAAGTATGACACAAATCACACACTCCATCTCTTCTTCTGTAATTTTATGTGTATTTCAGATTCCTGTGCTTATCCTCTTGCTGCACGGGTATCCATTTTTTCTTTTATACCCTTGATTTTTCTGCCAGCCAGAAGTTTCTGTGACAGCCCCACACGATTTGTTTTAAAATGGAAGAACGGCCGTTCCGGAAGTTCAAAGATGTCAACCGGATGCATATACGGATCCAGACATTCATATATCTGATCTGCAATATCTTCCACAGCATATCCCGCTTCCAGAATTACATATAAATAAGGGAGGAAACGGCCCGGATGCTTCTCATCCGGAATGATTACAAAGAATTCATCATTGATTCCTGCAATATTTGCATCTGCCACAATATTTTCCATAAGAAGAGTAGCCAGATCACCGCCTCCATGACGAGGAGCTTTTCCTCTTGTGAGTACATGGATCACACCATCTTCTGTCATATAACCCATATCCCCTGTATGTAACCAGACTCTTCCATCTTCATGCATCTGTAAAGCTTTTGCTGTAGATTCCGGATCATCATATCCCAACATATTACCCTGGCCGCATTTGCAGATTTCTCCCATCTGATTATAGCCAAGTTCCTCATGGGTTCCCGCTTTGAAAATGCTGATGATATCAGCCGGAAGAGGAACTCCCACACTTCCGTTTTCCATAGCATAAGGCATCATAGGCAGAGTCATATTCGAACCTGCTTCACTGCATCCGTATCCGGTAGTAAACCGTGCATTGCAGTTATGATCTTTCAGGAATTTCTGGTAGTTCTTCATTTCTTTATTGTTACATGCCTCACATCCGACACCGGCTGCAAGCAGATAGGACATATCGTAATCATCGGTAATACGTCCGTTGCGTACAAGAAATGCTACAAACATCGGAATCATCATCCAGGAATTCGGGCGATAACGCATCATTTCCAGGTCAATATCTTCCGGTGCACAGAACGGGTTCAGAATCAGCAGTTTATTGGATGACAAAGGCATCAGAAGACCGGATACCACAACTGCCACCAGTGCCGGCGGCAAGCATGCCAGCATCCAGGTCGGACGGAACTGATCCGATCCTGCATAGAAGTTCATCTGATGTACCACTGCGATCATGGTATGTGCAGAATGGATTACCTGCTTGGATGGACCGGTTGAACCGCTGGTATAGGCGCGGAACAACGGACGGTTGCAATCTGCAGAAGCTTCCACCTCTGCTGTGTAGCTTTCTCCAAGCGCAAGAAATTCATCCCAATTCATAGTAGCCGGACCTTCTGCATTTTTCGCAGAGTATCTGCTGTCCAGAGATTTCTGGATATATTCCGGCATATCTGCCCGGTTGCAGGACTGACAGGCATCCACAAGAACCACTTTCTCAACAGCACTTCCGGATAAATACAGTTCCATATCACTCTGTGACAGATAATCCTGGGCAATGATTGCCTTTGCACCGGATTTCTGTACTGCTTCTACATTTTCCTCGATTGTGTTATCTCTGCAAAGAAGGGATGCACCAATCTTCTCTGCCGCGAGCAGCAGATAGATAAACTCCGGTACAGAAGAAAGAAATACCGGAATCTGGTCGTTTTCTCCAAATCCCAGTGCCCGTAAAGAACGTGCTGCAGCTTCTGCCTTTTCAAATATCGTACTCCAGATAATATCTGCACCATAATAATGCATAGCTGCTACATCACTTCCCGGACAGCAGTTCTTCAGATATTCTGTCAACGTACACTGCGGGATTTCCATATTTGCTACCTGGGGCGGATAAAATTTCAGCCATGGACGATCCACACTTGGTTTTCCTGTTAATTTTGTATTTGTATTCATAATCATAGCTCCTTATGCTTTCGTATCTTTTTCGTTTCGACTGCCCCAGTATAACATAAGGTCAACAGGAATGCATGGGACTCATATGGAAAAAAATTGAATAAATATGATTCATCTGGAATTCAAGAAAAAATATACTATTTATTCATTATTGACAACAAGTGCAAAAATTTTTTACTGTACCAGATAGATTCCCCGAATCACATGTTGGATATAAGCCTCAATAATCATTCTGTCACTTTCCACCACTTCTTCATTATAGTTCCAGAAGGCCTCAAAGGATTCTTCAAAAATCTTTCTCATATCGGAACGATTAATGATTACCATATTATTTTTTTCCCCTTCCAGACGCAGATGAGAAATCGTATCACTCAGGAAAATGCACTGGCTGTCACTGTATTCAAAATCTGCCACAAAACGTCCGCTGATCAGACGGATTTCCAGATTTTCCTGTTCTCTGCACAAAGAAAGAATATATTCCAGATAACGGGAACGCTGCTCTGCTGTAAGACATACTTTATGATTATAAAAATCCAACTCATTGGTAACCACCAGATTATAAAAAGCGGCCTTATAAATAAGAAATTTTATGTGTGACTCTTTCATAATGTTTCGGATCAATCTATGGATACTGCGCAGCTCATCCGGTTCTACCATTAATTCCCCGCTCTTTGACAGCTGTTCCAGAATCTCTTCAAAAAGTTCATCGGACAGAAAATGTTCGGTCATGTGTCCTATGAGCCACCGTTGATTCAAGGAAAGAAGGGAATGAATATAATTGTGTTTTTCTATCATTTCCTTTATGGTAGTCCTGCGGAAAAGCAGTCTTTCCTTATTGCACAACGCTTTGATATTGCGATACAACGGACGACAGTTCTCATATTCTTCACTCACATTAACAGCCATACAACGATCCGCACTGACCAGCATCCCAGAAATGGCATAATCATCCTTTACCGTAAAAATCACACGGCCGGCTGCCTGCTCATCTCCATAAAGATTAAAACTAATATATGTATTACAGGTCAGCAAATGAATCAGAAAAATGGTATCATAAATATAATCCCATTTTTCCGGCTGTACATGGATCAACATGGAATAACGCACATCCGGATAGCCTCTCATTTTCGGTACATGCACATTTTCCACCTGAGTAATCTGAAGCTGATATTCATGCCCCATAGCCATCAGATCAATGGCTGCCATAATGTCCAGGGACTGCACTCTCCGAAGAACCGGATGGCGCATCTTTGAAACATATTGGGCCATAGTCAGCTCCGGATAATAAAACGTTTTGGGAGCAACATCCAGGCCGGTATTTTTCTGAAGATCCCTTACATAAGAATATTCTGCTTCCAGATTATCAAAAATTGCCATTTTCAATTCTTCACAGTCATCGACCTGATAATCGGATAACAGGTTATTGCGAGCTTCTTCATCTGCTGACTCCACAATGCACTTGCTGATTCCTTCAAGAACCTTTTTTTCTGTTTTTTCTGCCGGCAGCATACGTCCGCTTATCCACTTACTAATATAAGACACATCATACTGAAGCTCCTGCGCTAACGTAGCATTCTTCAATTCTGTCACTGACATCAGATACTCCAGCAGCTTACTGAATCTGTTTTTTTCTGTCATTTTTTCCCTCTTGCCGTAAAATGAAAAATGTGAATCCACTTCTGCTGATTTTCCTCACAAAATTCACTTTGCTTCCCTCTTTTATATTTTTATGGTTTCTTACATTAGTTTCAATATATCATTGTTTAGTGATATTGTAAAGTCAGGGAAAAAAAGCGGCACCTTTCGGTACCGCTTTCTTATTACTGTTATTATTTCTGAGGACCTGCGGAAACAAGTGCTTTTCCGGCAGCATTTCCTTCGTATTTAGCGAAGTTTTTGATAAATCTGTCAGCCAGATCCAGTGCTTTTGTTTCCCATTCAGAAGCATCTGCATAGGTATCACGAGGATCAAGGATTGCAGGATCAACACCTGGAAGTTCTGTAGGTACTTCAAAGTTGAAGTGAGGAATCATCTTCGTCGGTGCAGTTTTGATATCTCCGTTGAGGATTGCATCGATGATGCCACGAGTATCTTTAATAGAGATACGTTTTCCTGTTCCGTTCCATCCTGTATTTACAAGGTAAGCTTTTGCTCCGCTCTTTTCCATTTTCTTAACAAGCTCTTCTGCATATTTTGTAGGATGCAGTTCCAGGAATGCCTGTCC
>JBJENG010000057.1:0-128565 GCA_051880075.1 Blautia sp.
CACCTATGATTATGGTTTCTTCAGAAGATGAGACAGAGGAAGAGATTTCTTTTGAACGAATTGAAAACTTCGAAGAGGGAAATCTGGAAAGTGTCAGCAATGGTCGTGTGGAATTATGGAAGGCAGGTCTGGAAGTATGGAAACAGCACCCGATTCTGGGCGTTGGCATGAATAACGTGCATGAATATGGACAATATTTTGTTTCCGAGAGGCGTGCGATCACCATGAAGGGAGGATTGTTACACAATCTGTTTCTTACCACCCTTGTATCATCGGGAATTGTGGGGTTCATAGTTCTCATGCTGTTTTTTGTACAACTGGCAGCCCGCTGTGTGAAAGCTTTCTTTTTTCAGACGGATAAATGCAATAATATATTATGTGCCTGGATTGCAGGATTGATTGCCATTAATCTGGTGGAGAATAATATTATTTACTGGAACTGTATTCAGGCTATGGTTTTCTGGTTTGTATGCAGTTATTTCCTGTATTATACAAAAAAAGAAAAATAAAGAAAAACTGCGGTGCAGGATTCTTTCAGGAATCTGCATCGCAGTTTTTCTTTATTTTTTAACCTTCACACCATTTTTATCTACTTTATATCCATCAGGAGTTGTAGTATTGGTAAGCATTACACCGTTTTCATCCACGTAATATTTATCGTCAATCCAACAGCTTTCCATCCGGGCACCGGATTTATTGAAATAATACCATTTGTCAGATATTTTCAGCCATCCGGTAACCATGGCACCGCTTCCTTTCAGATAGTAGGTTTTTTTGTCCAGTTTCAGCCATCCGGTAGCCATGGTACTGTCGGAATTGAAATAATACCAGGTATGATCCAGTTTCAGCCATCCGGTAGCGGCGGCACCGGAGGAAGTGAGATAATACCATTTGCCGTTTTTGCACCATTTATTGGATACCATGATACCATTTGAACCTAAATAATAAATTTTATTTTTTACGGTTTGCCATCCGGTAGTCATAACTCCGTCAGGATTTAAATAATACCAGTTATTTTTATCTTTGAGCCATCCGGTAGCCATAGCGCCTGATTTACTCATGTAATACCATTTTCCCGAGTCTTTGAGCCACCCGGTAACCATTTTGCCGGAGGATTTATCCATGTAATACCATTTTCCCGAGTCTTTTAACCATCCGGTAACCATTTTCCCGGATGCATTCATGTAGTAATACTCTTTATTCACGGTTATCCAACCCGTCTGCATGACACCATCTTTATTGAAATAGTACCAGTTTGATTGAGATTTGAACCATCCGGTTATTCGATATCCGGAATTGTCAAAATAATACCACAGGCCATGGATTTTCATCCACTGACTTTTGGGATAGCTGCCGTCACTGAGCTGATACCACCAGCCCTTGGAATTATGTTTCCAGTTTGGGTCCACATAGTTTTCAATGAGTTTTCCGTTTTCATCATAATAGTCATCGGAAATATAAGTATCTCTTACCATAACTCCGGAAGAATCAAAATAATAATAGTCTCCGTTAATTTTCTTTTTACCGGTAACCATTTTGCCGGAGGATTCAAAGTAATAACGGTTGTTATCAATATCCGCCCAACCGGTCTGCATGATTCCTTCGGAATTAAAATAATAATGAACGTTATCTTGCGTCAGCCATCCTGTGGCGGCATTGCCGTTTTCCGTAAAATAGTAAGAATTTCCGGAAGCGTCCTTTGCCCACTTATCGGAAGAGGCAAACATGGAATCTTCAAATAAAAAGACATTGTTCTGATAAGTGACGAAGCCTGTATGGGAGGCCGCAAGACCATCCCGGTAATAAATCCTGGTATAGGGGTTGTTGTGTTTTGCAGTAGCCACAATTTCTTTATCGGTTGGTGTGTTGGTAGACAGAGACCATCCCATGTTTACCACAATCGCAGGAATATCATCTGTATACCAGGCAGTGGCGTACAACCTGGTCCCCATATCGGAAAGATTCAGTAATGCATCCAGTGTACTTATTTCATCATTTACCGTTTCACTGGATACATAAGAATAATTTCCTGTCATGATGGCAATCTGAGGACTCAGTGTCTGCAGATAACTCCAGGTATTAGAACCGTAGAATCCATGATGTCCCAGTTTCAGAATGTCTACCTGACCAAGTTCTTCAGCCAGAGCGGTTTCCGCGCCTTCGTAGTTATTAATGTCACCGGCAAGAAAGGCGGTCTTTCCGTTGACGGATACCTTTACTCCAAGAGAAAAATAGTTGGCATCCGGTTTTGGATTGATCATATAGTCGGTACCGTAGTGCATGATCCGAATCTGCATGTCACCCAGTGTGAAAGTGGGCGTGGAAGTATGACCGGAAAAATCATCGAACATACCGGTTCTTTCGGATGCAACACCTTCGGATTCCAGATTATTGTTCGGATCCATTGGGCTGGATGGGTCTACCTGATCTGTATCCGGAATATCGCTGGTTTCCATATTGTCACTTTCAGCAGAATAGGAAGAAATGGTATCCGGATCATCGTAAACACCTCCTTCTTCGGGAATGACCAGATTCCAGGGGGAATTTTCATTTTCCGGTGTCTCTTCAGAAGCAGTACATACAAAGTCGTATCCATTTTCTGTAGTTACCGTATAATTGTCCGGTACTTCTATCTGGATCGTGTAAGAAACAGAATCTTTATTGTCATCATATTTGGGCAGATCTCCAATGGAATAAGACCAGATATCACTTTCTTCTTCCGGCATGATTTCAGCAGTTACCGGGTCAGAAGAATCAGATCCTGTTACCTGAACCGTCACTGAGGAAGGGCGGGAACCGGAGGAATTGGAAGAATCGTCCCAGGTAATACTGCCTGTTACAGATACTTTTTCCGGATACAAAGGAGCATCCTCCGAAAAGGACTGAATAAGAGTTGCCCCTGTTTCCTGAGCTGCTTCGATCATGTGATCGTAAACATAAAGGTTATCCCAGAGGTTACCGGAATTGGTAATGTAACTGTCTTTATATTCCTGAATATATACGCGCTTTGGATGAAATTCACGAATGATTTCATCAGCGGAACCGATATGGTCACTATGAGGATGCGTTCCGATATAAAATTCAAAGTTGCTGCTGTCAACGCCCAGAGAAGCAAGATATGAAATCACAATATCCTCATATCCGGCATTCTTGATAATACCGGGTCGATCCGGATAGCGGGAATCACTTCCATCCGGATAATCATGGTCTTCTCCCGAATCTACCATTCCGAATTTTCCATCCGATTCAAGAAGAATGGCATCGGTATTTCCCGGAAGGGTAATAAAGTGTATTTTAGAACTTCCGGAATAAGAAGGAGCGGCCTGTAAAGATTCCGGATGAAAGGAAGTACAGGCAATGACAGTGGCAATTAAAGTAAAGATTGAAGTGAAAAGATTTTTTTGCCTCATTTTATGAAAAGAACTCCTTTGATAAATTTTGGTACATTATAGCACATTATTTAAAATTATGAAAGTTTTGTTTCCTGTCAGCGGAAAGATGAGACACAGCAGATTACTTGTATTTTCAGAAGGCTTATACTATAATGTTCAGTATCATGAAATCAGAGAATTACAGGGAAAAATAAGGAGACAGATATGGTAAGTATAATTGTACCGGCTTATAATTGCAGAGCTGTGCTGGAGCGTTGTATTGCCAGTATATGCAGCCAGACCTATACAAATCTGGAAATTATTATTGTGGATGATGGTTCTACAGATGGAACTTCACAGTTATGCGATGTATTGCAGGAAAGTGACACAAGAATCCGGGTGATTCATAAAATGAATGGAGGCGTGAGCAGTGCCAGGAATGCAGGACTGAAAACAGCGCAGGGAGAATACGTGCAGTTTGTGGACAGTGATGACTGGATAGAAGAGGATATGACGGAGAAGCTGGTCACTGCGCTTGAGAAAAATAAGGTATCACTGGTCCTATGCGGATATGTGAAGCATGAAAAAGAAAAAGTAACAGAGATTGTTCCAGGAATGGCAGAAAGATGTCCGGTAAGAGAACTGGATGGTCAGGTAGACGGTTTGTTTAAAAATTTTTATCTGAATGCTCCCTGGAATAAATTGTATGTAAGAGATCAGATTACACATGGTTTTCCGGAAGATATTTCTCTTGGTGAAGATCTGACTTTCAATCTTAAATATCTTGAGAAAATTTCCTGTATTACCATATTGGAAAAAGGGTTGTATCATTATAACTGTATGAATGAAGGATCTCTGTCTCAGAAAAAGGACATGCAGAAGCTTGTTGTGAAAAAACGTCTGTTCAGATTGAATCTTGGATTTTGTCAGGAATATCTGGATGTAAGAGATGGAATTCGCCAGTTAAGTGATAATTTTATGATTTCCACTTTGTATTTTCTGGAAGATATCTATGAGAATCAGATGTTTACAAAAAAGGAACGATGGAAAGAAATGAAAAAATGGATTTATGATGACTGTGTCCAGTATGCGAGCAGACATTGCCGCCTGAAAACAAGGAACAGAAGGCTGGGAAGCTGGTTGATTAAAAGAAAGCTTACACCTCTGGTTTATCTCATGGTTTCATGTAAATCCGGAAAAAAATAAGGCAGGTGTAGGAATCGTGAATAAGATAAAAAGAATTGTAAGTTATGGTTTGCCTTTGCTGGTTTTGGGGCTACTGGTAAAGGATTTCCGGATATTCTGGGGAGCAGATCAGAAACCATATTATAAATGGATATGGATTGCTCTTGTTTTGCTGATGGGAGTTGCAGCCGGGTTCGTAATTCTGATGACAAAAAAGAAAAATCAGTTTTCTTCTTTGCATGTTTTGGGGTCGATTCTGTTGTTTCTTTTGTTGAGTGCAGAATGTCAGACTCTTCTGGAACTTCCATTTTCTCTGTATTTTTTCCGGATGGCACCGTCTTTTCTGGCAATTAATTTTATTCTTACAGGAGTGCTGCTTGGAATTTTTTTGTTTCTTTTGAATTCTCTCAGATGGACAGCCGTAGCAGGGAATATTGTGTTTGGGGTGTGGGGAATTGCAAATTATTTTGTGACAGAGTTTCGTGGACAGCCCATACAGATCCTGGATCTTATCAGTGTTGCAACAGCTGCAGAAGTAGTGGGTGAATACCGGTTTTATCTGACTATTCCCATGTTCTGTACGATTGGGGCAGCAGTCAGCGCTATTGTTTTTTTTCTTTGGATTCCGGACTGGAAGCCTTTTTCTTCCAGAACAGGAAAAGTATTTTCCAGAATTTTATCGGCTGCTCTTTTTGGATGTCTTGTTATGTTTGTCTTATATGCACCTTATCTGAATCAAATCAGTGTTAATTTCTGGGATCAGACTTCTTTTTATAAAACTTATGGAACGCAGCTTACAACGTATGTATATGCTCAAAAAACAAAGATTGAGAAACCGAAAGGGTATTCTGTAGATACAGTAGAGAAAATTCTGGAAAAAATTCCCGATTCAGAACGGGAATCTCAGGTGAAACCGGATATTATTGCGGTTATGAATGAATCCTTTGCAGATTTTTCCTTTATGGCAGATTTTTCAACAAATGAACCATTTCTTCCTTTTTTTCATTCCCTCGGTGAAAACTGTGTAAAAGGAAAGATTTATGTATCCGCATATGGGGCAGGTACGTCAAGAACGGAATATGAATTCCTTACAGGAAATTCCATGTCTTATTTTGATACGTTGGTTACCCCTTATATGTCCTATTTTAAAAAGAAACAGTATTCACTTGTGTCCACACTGGAGGCACAGGGATATACCACTTGTGCTCTCCATCCTGCAAACGGGAAAAACTGGAACAGAAACAATGCATATGAAAGTATGGGATTTGACCGTTTTCTTACTTATGAAGATTTTCAGGATGCAGAAACAGAACGAGGATGGGTGACAGACAGAGCCTGTTATGAAAAAATGCTGGATCTTCTGGATAACAAAGGAGAGGGAGAACGGTTGTTTCTCTTTAACGTTACCATGCAGAATCATGGGGGATATGATGTGGAAGATTATGAAGCAGATACAGTGATTGAAGGGAATCCTTTTGAGAATGCCAACCAGTTTATATCTCTGGTCAATGAGTCGGATAAAGCACTTCAGGAACTGATCAGTAATCTGGAACAGAAAGAAGAACCGGTGATTCTGGTGTTTTTTGGGGATCACTGGCCACAGCTTGGCGGGGATTTTTATAAATGGTTAAATGGGAAATCAGATTCGGAACTGGATATGGAAACTTATCAGCAGTACTACATGACACCTTTTGTAATCTGGGCAAATTATGATATTGAAGCGGCATCGGATCTGGTTACAAGTGCAAATTATCTGGGATCCATGATGCTTTCCATGACAGGACTTGAAATGCCTGTGTATAATAATTATCTTCTCAGACTTCAGGAGCAGCTTCCTGCATTAAGTCGCTATGGATATGTGGCAGCGGATGGAAGTTATCATGCATATGAAGATATGAATGAGGAAGAAAGAGAAACATTTGAGGAATACCGAATGGTTCAGTATAACAATCTTTTTGAAAAAAAGAGGATAGACTCTGTTTTTTCGGTGAATCCCACACATTGAAATCCCGATGAAAAAATGATACAATATACAGGTTAAGTATACATTTTACAATGTAAGGAGAAGAGAATGAACATATTTAGAGAATTGTGGAAGAACAAAGATCTGGTGTGGAAGTTGGGAAAAAATGATTTCAAGACCAAGTATGCAGGGTCTTATTTCGGAATCCTCTGGGCTTTTGTACAGCCTATGGTAACGATTCTGATTTACATTTTTATTTTCCAGTTTGGCTTCCGTGTTATGGATACTCCTAATGGATATCCTTATGCATTGTGGTTGATTGCCGGTATCATTCCCTGGTTTTTCTTTTCTGAGGGAGTGATCAATGCCACCAACTGTCTGTTGGAATATAGTTACCTGGTAAAAAAAGTAGTATTTAAAATCAGTGTACTTCCTCTGGTGAAGATTTTATCGGCGTTGTTTGTGCATCTGTTTTTTATTGTGTTTTCTGTAGTTGTGTATTTCCTGATGGGAAAAACACCAATTATTCAGATGCTTCAGCTTGGTTATTATACAATATGTGCCATTTGTCTGATTACAGCACTGGCATACTTTACCTGTTCGATTGTTCCTTTTTTCAGAGATTTCGGAACGATCATCAATATTCTGATGCAGGTAGGCATGTGGGCCTGTCCGATTATGTGGGATATGTCAACCTTTCATATGCCTGAGAAACTTGCGTTCCTGTTAAAACTGAACCCTATGTTTTATGTGGTACAGGGATATCGTGACAGTTTTATGGATGGAATCTGGTTCTGGGAGCGCCCGGGTATGACCCTTTATTTCTGGGTGATTACTGTTTTACTTGGAATCATGGGATTTACTGTTTTTCGCAGACTGAGAGTACATTTTTCAGATGTATTGTAGGAGGTACGAATGGACGATATTGTTGTTTCAATAAAAGATGTCAGTAAAGTATATAAATTATTTGATAAACCGGTAGACAGACTGAAAGAATCTCTGTCGCTCACACATAAATCTTATCATACAGATCATTTTGCTTTGGAGGGAATTTCTCTTGACGTACACAAGGGAGAATGTGTGGGCATCATCGGAACCAATGGTTCCGGTAAATCTACGTTACTTAAAATTATCACAGGTGTACTCAGCCCTTCCAGTGGAAGTGTGGAAGTAAAGGGAAAAATCAGCGCGCTTCTGGAACTGGGAGCAGGTTTCAATATGGAATATACAGGAATTGAAAATATTTATCTGAATGGTACCATGCTGGGATTTTCCAGAGAAGAAATGACCGCGAAACTGGATGATATTATTGATTTTGCGGAAATCGGAGATTTTATTTATCAGCCCTGTAAGACATATTCCAGCGGTATGTTTGCACGTCTTGCTTTTGCAGTTGCGATCAATGTGGAACCGGATATTCTTATTGTAGACGAAGCTTTGAGTGTTGGTGATATTTTCTTCCAGTCTAAGTGTTACCGGAAGTTCAATGAATTTAAAGAAGCAGGAAAGACGATCATTTTCGTTACCCATGATATGGGAAGTGTTATCAAATACTGTGAAAGAAGTATGCTGATCAATAAAGGACATCATGTGCTGACCGGAACATCAGCAGAAGCTGTGGATGTATATAAGAAGATTCTGGCAAACCAGTACGATGACAGTGCAAAGACCGAAGCCAGTGAGGACGAAAAGGAAAACGGGACACAGGAGGAAAATAAAAAAGCTTCCAAAGAGTGGAAACAGAATCTGATTTTGAATCAACAGGTAGATTCTTACGGAAACGGGGAAGCAGAAATCGTGGATTTTGCTATTGTAGATGATCAGGGAAAAATTACATCGACTCTGAAAAAGAATAAGCAGTTTCGCATTAAGATGAAAATCCGTTTTTATGAAGATATTAAGAACCCTATTTTTGCCTATATTATTAAAGACAGAAAAGGAACGGAAATTACGGGAACTAATACATTGTTGGAAAACTATACGCCAAAGATGGGAAGAAAAGGAGAAGAAGTAGTGGTGAATTTTGATCAGGTTCTGAATCTTCAGAGTGGACAATATTTACTTTCCTTCGGATGTACCGGATATAAGAATGATGATCTGGAAGTATTCCACAGACTTTACAATGCATGTTTTCTGGAAGTGTTTTCCAAGAAGGATAGCGTAGGTTTTTATGATATGAATGCTACAGTATCTTATGATTCATAAAAAACATAGGGGATAGTGAGATGAGTGAGAGGATTGGGAAGGTTACACTGAATCTTGATTATTACGATGGTCAGGATTTTTACAGCGATGGTGCGATTGAAGAACATTTGCTTCAACTGGTAAAGGAAAATGAGACGGATATGTATCAGGATCTTATTCTCCGGGAGAAAAATTGGGCGGTGATGTATCATCTGTCTGAACAGCGGGAAAATATTCTTGCCTGGTATCCTATGGATCCTTCGGCTTCTGTACTGGAAGTGGGAGCCGGATGTGGTGCCATATCAGGAATTCTTGCAAAAAAAGCAGGAAGGGTAGTGGCAAATGATCTGTCAAAAATGCGAAGTACGATTAATGCTTATAAAAACAAAGATGCAGACAATCTGGAAATCATGGTTGGAAATTTTAACCGGGTAGCAGATAATCTGGATGAGACGTTTGATTATGTAACTTTAATCGGTGTATTTGAATATGCGAAGACTTACATTCAGGAATCGGATACTTATGGTGTATTTCTGGACAAAATCAACCGGCATCTGAAACCGGGCGGAAAGATTCTCATGGCCATTGAAAACCGTCTGGGAATGAAGTATTTTGCGGGCTGTAAAGAAGATCATGTGGGAAAATATTTTGAAGGGATCGAAGGATACCCTGGTACAGACGGGGTGGAAACGTTCAGCAAACGGGAACTGGAAAAGCTGTTGGATGCAAAGGGATATCATGATTATAAATTTTATTATCCTTACCCGGATTATAAATTTGCCACAACCATTTATTCCGATGAATATCTCCCGAAAAAGGGTGAGTTAAGAAATAATATGCGCAATTTTGACAGTGACCGGTTGTTGCTGTTTGATGAGGGACTGGCTTTTGACGGAATCATTGATGCAGAATTGTTTCCTCATTTCTCAAATTCCTTTTTTATAGAAATCGGGAAAAAGGAGGAGCATCATGCATAAGGTTTTGTATTCAAAATTTTCCAAAGACAGAGAGAAAAAATATCAGATTGCAACGTTGATCCTGGAACAGAATGGTGAAAAAAGGATTCTGAAAAAACCGGTTCACGAAGAAGGAAAAGTCCATTTGGAAAAAATGCAGGAATCTTATTCGGTTCTTTCTGAGCTTTATAAAGATGCAAGAGTAAAAATCTGTCCCTGCCAGGCAACAGCAGATGGCGTCTTCTTTCCATTTGTAGAGGGGGAAAGTCTGGAAAATCGTATCCGTTTTCATGGAGAGACCGGTCAGTATGAAGAACTGAAAAAGGATTTTCGTTTTCTGGCAGATGTCATTTTCTCTGTGAAAAATATGCGTACGTTTCAGACCAGTCCGGAATTTGAAGAAATATTCGGAACACCGGAATTTGCAAAACCCCAGCATTCCGGAGAGAGCTCAAACATAGATATGATTCCGGCCAATCTCCTTATGGGAGATGGATGCACAGTGGTTGATTATGAATGGGTGTTTCCATTTGAAATTCCTCTGGAATTTATTTATGCAAGAAGTCTTTTCCTTCAGGAAACCGTAGCAGGACTGGACAAAGAGTTGCAGAGAGAGCTGTATGCTATGGGAAATGTAAATCTGGAAGAGATTCCTGTTTATTATGCAATGGAAGTGAAATTCCAGGAATATGTAGCGGGAAAAGGAGAGAAGTATGCGCTGTCCCATTTGTATGAAAAAATGCATTGTGAAGTACATCCGGTAAGAAACGTAGATTATAGTCAATTCACACATGAGCTGAAAGTGGAGGGATTTAGAAAAGGGAACTGGGAAGAAATTGATTTTATCATATTTGACCAGACAGAAATTCATAAGACGCTTTCTCTGGATACACAGAACACATACGACAGAATCCGGATTCTGCCGGAAAAAGATAAATGTATCTTGAAAATATATGAGGTCAGTGGAAGAAAAGAGAAAGAGAAGACAGCGATTTCTTTTTCAGATAACAGTGAATTGCTGATCATCGATGATTATTATTTTTCGGAACCTCCAGTTTTGGAGTTTGAAAATCCCGGGTTTGATTGCCTGGAGATTCATTATCTGATCTATCGGAAGAATGACGGTGCAATTGATCAGCTGATTCATTTTATAAAAAGAGAAAAAGAACTGATGGATAAAAATCAGATTCTGACAGATCAAGTGTTCCATATGGAGCAGAGAATACGCAGGATTGAAAGCCTTCAGGCGTATAAAATGTATAAAAAAATGCGGAATATAGTAAAAAGAGGTAATTGATTATGGATGTATCCATTGTAATCCCTACCAAGAATGCAGGCCCTCTCTTTGATGAGGTTCTCAAAATGGTATTTTCTCAGAAAACAGAATATGAGTATGAAGTAATTTGTGTGGATTCCGGGTCAAAAGACGGGACTCTGGATGTGATCCGAAAGTATCCCTGCAAATTATATGAGATTCCCGCTTCCGAATTCGGACATGGGAAAACAAGGAATTATGGTGCTTCCAAAGGCAGCGGCACATACATTGTATTTATTACACAGGACGCTTTGCCTGCCTCGGATACCTGGCTTCAGAATTTTATTGATGCTATGAAGATGGATCCGGAAGTGGTGGGAGGATTTGGCATTCATTATCCATATCCGGATTGTAATTTTATCGATAAACGAGATCTGGAGGGGCATTTTAAAGGTTTTGGTGAGACGAATACGATTTTCCATCTGGATGATCCGGAGCGTTATGAAAGGGAAGAAGGATACCGTCACGTACTGGCATTTTTTTCCGACAATAACTCCTGTGTGAGAAGAGATGTGTTTGAAAAATATCCATATCCGGATGTGAATTTTGCAGAAGATCAAATCTGGGCCCGGAAAATGATCGAGATGGGTTATAAAAAAGTGTATTGCCCCTATGCACCCGTATATCATTCTCATAATTTTAAACTGGGAACGTATTTTGCAAGATATTATGACGAATATAAAGGAATTTATGAGATTCATCAATACATGATGGCGCAGCGGTGGAGACAGCTTCCAAGGCTTCTGGTTCGTCAGGTGCGGGGAGACTGTGTATATATTCGTCATCAGCCTGTTTCAAAAAAGACAAAAATCCAATGGGCTTTTTATTCCCTGTTCCGTAATATAGCCCGCTTCTGGGGCGGAACTCTGGGCGGAAAATATCATACCTATTCCGGAAAGAAACAGGAATTTCTGGACAGGCATATATCACAGCAGTATAAACAGAGAAAAGCTTAGAAAGGAAAGAACTATGAGTAATCATGTGGCAGTAAGAGGACTGAGATATTTGAAGAACAATGGTGTAAAGGCTACACTGAAACGTATGAAAAAGGGACCGGCACCGATTCCGCCAAAGAATGATCTGTTGGGATTTTTTCATTTTATTGTAGACAGAGAGAAGATTCCATTTGATGAAAAGGCATACAAAGCTGCAAAAAAGGAGGGAAAAATCACTCTGAACTGGGTGATTCCCGAAATGAGTCCGGGTTCCGGCGGACATACTACTATTTTCCGCTTTGTATCCAATCTGGAAAAACTGGGATTTCATAGTAAAATCTATCTTTATATGTCACCTACATTTAAGGACAATGAATCCATTCGCAGTTTCCTGAAACAGCATTTTCCTCTTCTGGATTCCAGAGTAGAGGTTTATTGTGATGTGGATCAGATGGGATTTGCACATGGAACTGTAGCTACTGCATGGACAACGGCTTATTTTGTAAAGCGGTTTGATAACACCCTTTCAAAGTTTTATTTTGTCCAGGATTTTGAACCCTATTTCTATGCTCATGGATCCGAGTATGAATTTGCAGAGAATACTTATAAAATGGGATTCCGGGGAATTACTGCAGGGGACTGGCTGAGAGATCTTATGCGTAATGACTATCATATGGTTGCGGACAGTTTCCATTTCTCTTACGATGACAAAATTTATAAACCAAAAGAGAAGACCGATTCCACACCAAGAGTATTTTTCTATGCGAGACCCGTTACACCAAGACGCGATTTTGAACTGGGAATGCTGGCAATCAATGAATTGTGGAAGAAAATCCCTAATCTGGAGGTGATTTTTGCCGGATGGGATGTAAGTAATTATGAAATTCCATTCCCACATCAAAATCTTGGAACTGTGACGCCTCAGGTTCTGGCAGATTCCTATGTGAAATGTGATATGTGTCTGATCATTTCGAATACCAACCTGTCTCTGCTTCCTCTGGAAGTTATGGCATGCAATTCTGTAGCAGTGTGTTCCAAGGGAGAGAACAGTACCTGGATGGTCAATGAGGAAAATTCTGTTCTGGTAGATTACGATCCGATTCAGATCGCAGATACCATGGAGTATTACTTTAAAAATCCGGATAAACTGGCACAGATCCGGGCAAAGGGTCTGGCTTTTGCACAGAATACTTCCTGGGAGAGAGAAGCGGAAAAAGTAAAAAAAGCAATCTTAAGAGGAATTGAGGAAGATGAAGCAAAGAGAGAAAAATAAAAGGAATCAGTATCTGATTCTGTTTCTGCTGTTTGTGTTTTCTATTTATCTTGCATGGGCCTGTACCCAGCGACTGAATTTTTCTCCGGATGAGAAGATGCGGTATCAGATTGCACAGTATATTTATGAGCATGGAACCCTTCCCCATGGGGGAGATCCGGAAATTCGCAATGCAGACTGGGGAATTTCCTATGCGTTTAATCCTATTTTAAGCTATATGGCTTCGGCAGTGCTTATGAAAATTACATCCCTGTTTACACAAAGTGAGTGGGCTCTTGTGATCGCAGCGCGTATGGTGAATGTAATCCTTGGAACAGCAAGTGCGTTTCTGATTTTTTGCATAGGAGAAAAACTTCTGGGAAAACAGGAAAGAGTCATGTTCTGTTTCCTCTGCACCATGCTGCCGGGAGCCGCTGTCCTGTTTACTTATGTGAACACGGACGGGCTGGCCATTTTTTCCTCAGCCTGCATTATCTATATGTGGATTCGGGCACTGGAGGAAGGATGGACTGTGAAAAACTGTATTCTTCTTGGTGTTTCTCTTTCTCTGTGTGTCTTATCTTATTACAATGCCTATGGTTATGGGTTATGCAGCGTACTCTTTTTTGCAGTATCAGCTCTTGGATATGGAAAGAAAAAGCCGGACTGGAAGAAGCTGTTTCTGAGAGGGGTGATCGTAACTGCAGTGGTAGCAGTATTAGCAGGCTGGTGGTTTGTGCGCAACTATATGATTTATGACGGAGATTTTCTTGCGCGGCGTACGATGCATGAATATGCCATAAAATATGCAAAACCGGATTTTAATCCGGCTAATGTTACTACCTTTCAGGAATATCCCGATGCCAATATTCTGACGATGCTTCTATATAAGCCGGAATGGACGCCCTATCGGTGGACGGCTTCTGTTATTCTGGGAATTGTTGGTGTTTTGGGCTACAATCAGATCTTTCTTTCAAAAATGATTTATTTTCCGTATCTGCTTATGCTTGGAATCGGACTGGCCGTTGTGGTATGGAAAGGACGGGATCTGTTTTATCTGAAAAGAAAGAAAGTTCCGATTGAGAAAAAGATGAATGATCAGGAGACAATACAGGAAATTGTTATACGGGAGAAGGGAATTTCTCCGAAAGGACTGTTTCATCTGACCATGCTGGGAGCCTTGGTTATTCCTAATATTTTAAATCTGTATTATTCTTATACATCCGATTATCAGGCCCAGGGCAGATATAGTATGCCTATGTTGATTCCGCTGATGTATTTTGTGACGGTGGGATGCAGCCGCCTGGCAGATCGGTTTATCAAGAATGAAAAACTGAAAAAATGTTGTTTTTACATAGCAGCAGCTGCAGTGGCGGCAGTTGCTGTGTATGTATGGGGCAGAATTCTTTTGCCTCTGTATCTTCAGAATATAAGCGGTCTTCTGTCATAATTCCGGGGGAAGTATATGAGTGAGTTGAAAAATCTTACAGGAAAAGCACTGGATACTGTGCGAAAAGAAGGAGTCGGTCAGCTTGGAAGACTTGCCGGTGCCTATATAAAAAAACGTATCAGGCAGCAGAAAAGAAAAGAAACAACGGAAATGTACTATGATGTTCTGTTTATTAACGGCTGTGATGCCCGTCTTCCCCATCCGGGGCGTTATCGGGTTTCTCATCAGAGAGAGCAGCTGGAAGCTAACGGAATCACTTCCCGAGAGGTCTACTTTGCAGATCTGGAATTGAATCAGGTACGTCAGTATAGTGTGTTTGTATTCTTTCGCTGTCCCTGGACAAAGAAAATCGGAGAATTTGTTCAAAAGGCAAAAAGTTATGGTAAGGCGGTGCTTTATGATATTGATGATCTGGTGTTCGACACAAAATATACGGATACCATTCCTTATGTGAATTCTCTGACTGCTTCGGAAAGAAAAGCATACGATGATAATGTGCGTGCCTATGGACAGCTCCTTGACTTATGTCAGGGAGCTGTTACCACAACTGCGGCTTTGGCAGAAGCTTTAAAAGATCATGTTTCTGAGGTGCTGATCAACCGTAACCGGGCTTCGGAAACCATGATGCAGTTGTCTCTTGAGGCATTGAATGAGAGAAAAAAAGGTCGGGATGATGGAAAAGTCCGACTGGGATATTTCAGCGGCAGCATTACCCATAATCCGGATATGGAAATGATTCTGCCGGTGCTGGTGGAATTGATGGAACGCTACAAAAATCTGGAGCTGGTGACTGTGGGAGAACTGGAATTGCCTCCGAATCTTCGGCAATTTGGAGAGCGTATCATCGTAAAACCTTTTACGGACTGGAAAAACCTTCCCCGTATGATCAGTGAAGTGGACATTAATCTGGCACCTTTGGAAGACACAGTATTTAACCGGGCAAAATCGGAGAATAAATGGATGGAGGCAGCATTGGTTCAGGTGGTGACGGTGGCTTCTGATCTGGGGGCTTTTGCAGAGTCCATCCGGGATGGTGTTACCGGTTATCTCTGCGGCAGTCAGGAGGAATGGAAATCCTGTTTGTCCAGGTTGATTGAACAGAAAGAGCTGCGGGATGCAGTGGGATACCGGGCGTGGGAATATTGCCGGAAAGAATATCTGACGATGTATACGGGAAAGGAACTGTCTGCGTTTATCCGGTCACACAGAAGAAAAAATGCAGGGATTCTTCTTCCTGCTTTGAACATCAGTGGTGGGATTATGGTAGCTATGTGGCACGGAGTATTTCTCCGGGAGGCCGGGTATGACGTGACGATTTTCTCTGAAAATACCCGGGAAACCGCTTGTATGTTTGAAAACCAGGAATTTCCTGTCATTCCTCTGAAAGCGGGGGTTGTAAAAGGGCATTTTCA
The DNA here is from genome assembly GCA_051880075.1 of Blautia sp. GTDB lineage: Bacteria > Bacillota > Clostridia > Lachnospirales > Lachnospiraceae > Blautia. Next base: position 16,024 of record JBJENG010000057.1, read on the forward strand.
TAAAATGATCGCAACTATGTGGGTGACGGAAAAGTGGCTTCATGAATTTTCAAATGTAAAAGACAAATATTATCTGGTTCAGAATTATGAAACGGATTTTTATGAACCGGGAAGTATGTACCGGACCATGGCAAATTCCACCTATTGCCAGGAAGAAATCCGATATGTTACCATATCCAGGTGGTGTCAGGAATGGCTGAAAGATACTTTCGGGCAGGAGGCTGTTTATGCACCGAATGGCCTGAATACCGATGCGTTTGCTTGGAAAGAGCGGGATTACTCAGGAAAAATAAGAATCCTTATTGAGGGAGACTGCGGAGCAGAACATAAAAACGTGGACGAAGCATTTCGGATCGTTCAGAATCTGGATCCGGAAAAGTTTGAAATCTGGTACTTATCCTATAATTCCAGACCAAAGGACTGGTACAAAGTAGACCGGTTTTTTCAGAAAATACCATTCGAACAGGTGCCGAGGGTGTATCAGGAATGTCATATTCTTCTAAAGACCAGTATTCTGGAAAGTTTTTCTTATCCGCCGCTGGAAATGATGGCTACAGGAGGAATCGCTGTGGTACGTCCAAATGGAGGAAACAGGGAATATCTGAGAGACGGAGAGAATTGTCTCTTGTATGATCCGGAAAATCCAAAGGAGGCCGTTGCCTGTATTCACAGAATTCTGGAGGATGAACAGCTTCGCTTTACACTTGTGGCAGGAGGAAAACAAACAGCCAGGACACGTGACTGGAAGAACGTGAAACAGAAGATTTTGAACTTGTATGAAGACAGCCTTTGGAACAATATGGAGAATTAAGATATGAAAAATAAATTTGTGAAATATGTGGCAGCGGTACTGATGGCAGTTTGTATGTGTGCCGGTACTGTGCAGGCGGACAATCCGGCACTGATTCAGCGATCCAAAGATGCCTGCAAGAATGCTACTTATGATATTCCTACCGTAACCAATGAGATTGAAGGATGGCCTCAGGGACCTGCCATCCTGTGTGATGCAGGGGTGGTCATGGAGCAGGAAACAGGAACGGTTATCTACAATAAAGCAATGGAAGAAAAAAGATATCCGGCCAGTACGACAAAAATCATGACAGCGCTGGTGGCACTTGAAAACTCCAGTCTTACAGATACCGTCACCTTTACTGCAGAAGGACTGAAGGAAGCCGTTCCGGGAAACAGTTATGTAACACCGGTACTGCAGGTGGGAGAAACATTGACCATGGAGCAGTGCCTGTATGCTATTATGCTGGTTTCCGGTAATGAGGTTTCCACGCAGGTTGCCATGCAGGTAGGGGGAAGCCTGGATGGATTTGTAGCACTTATGAATCAGAAAGCAGAGGAACTGGGATGTAAAAATACCCATTTTGTCAATGCAAATGGTCTTCATGATGAAAATCACTATACCACCGCCTATGATCTGGCTTTGATTGCCCGGGCTGCCTATGAAAATGAAGATTTCCGGAAAATAACCGGAACAAAATATTATACCATTCCGGCTACCAATATGACCAGTCAGCCAAGAGAACTTTCCAATCATCATGCACTTCTGGGAGAAGGTGGTGACTGGAGTTATGACGGATGTCTCGGAGGAAAAACAGGATATACGGATGCTGCGCTGAATACACTGGTTACATATTTTGAGAAAGAAGGTACCGTATATATTGCTGTAGTCATGCATTATAAAGGAACTCAGATTTTTACAGATACCGTTATGCTTGCAGAATACACGAAGGAATTTGAAAAACTGCAGGTGATTCCGGAGGCATATCTTTTGTCTGAAGGGGTTGCAATCGTACCGAAGGGCGCACAGGCAGATGAGATAGATATAGAAATGCAGGGAGACGGTACATCAGACCGGGAAGAGGAAATTCTTCTGTTTCATAGCTATCAGGTAGGGAAAGCAGTAGTAAATGAAGCTGCCCGTATACAGGATGAACAGGCTGCACGGGAAGAAGAAGAGAAAATTCAGGAAGAAAAAAACAAAGAAATCGCAGAACAGCAGCGTATACAGGAAAAGCAGGAAGAAACACTTTTTTATAAGTGTATCATGGCAGTTCTGGGTGTTCTGATTATCCTTGGAATTTTGATGATTCTTATTTCTGTTCTCGTCAGAAGAAAAAAGAAAAGAAAAAACAGTAAAAAGCGTAAGGCAGGTAAGTGAAATGGCAAAAGGCAGGATTGAATGGGGAAGGCTTGTGAAGAAACTGTCTCCCTATACCATACAGAAAGGATTCCGCTATCTGAAACATTACGGACCGAAGGAATTCTGGATACGTCTTCATGAAAGATTTGAACCGGAGGAGGTCCCGTACGGACCTTGGTTTGAACAGTACAGACCAAAACAGGAAGAACTGGAGAAACAGAAAAAACACAAGTGGAAATACCAACCGAAGATCAGTATTGTGGTTCCTGCATACCGGACACCGGAAAAATTTCTGAGGCAGATGATCGATTCGCTGGCAGCACAGACATATAGCAACTGGGAACTTTGCATTGCAAATGCCAGTCCGGATGATACAGCTATGGAACAGGTGCTGAATGAATATTCAGAAAAAGATAAAAGAGTAATCTGGAAGAATCTTCCGGAAAACAAAGGAATTGCGGAAAACACCAATGAAGCATTTCAGATGGCGTCCGGAGACTTTATCGGACTTCTGGATCACGACGATCTTCTGGCTCCCAATGCACTTTATGAGATTGTTTCTGCATTGGAGAAGGATAAGGAGATTGATGTGCTGTATACCGATGAGGACAAGGTGCGGGCAGATCTGTCGGAACATTTTCAGCCTCATTTGAAACCGGATTTTAATATCGATTTGCTCCGGTCTAATAATTATATTTGCCATTTTTTTGTAGTCAGGCGGGAAATCGTGGAAACATGCGGAGGCTTCCGGAAAGAATATGACGGAGCTCAGGATTATGATTTTATTTTCCGTTGTACGGAAGCAGCAGAAAAGATTTACCATGTGCCGGAAATCCTTTATCACTGGAGAACTCATCAGGCTTCTACAGCAGATAATCCTGCAAGCAAGATGTATGCGTTTGAGGCAGGAAAGAGAGCCATTCAGGAGAATCTGCGAAGAAGCGGTCTGGAAGGATCTGTCAGCCATACCAGTGACCTGGGATTTTACAGAGTGCAGTATCCGGTGCAGGGAACGCCTCTTGTTTCTATTATTATTCCAAATAAGGATCAGAAGGATGTGCTGAAAAAATGCATAGAGTCTGTGGAAAAACTTTCCACTTACCGGAACTTTGAAATACTCATTGTAGAAAACAACAGTACGACAGAGGAAATTTTCGCTTATTATAAAGAATTAAGTACCAACGAAAAAATTCGTCTTCTGAAGTGGAAAAAACCTTTTAATTATTCTGCTATTAATAATTATGCTGCAGCAAAGGCAAGGGGAGAATATCTTCTGTTTCTGAATAATGATATGGAAGTCATTTCTCCTGACTGGATTGAGGAGATGCTGGGACACTGTCAGCGTCCGGGAACCGGTATTGTAGGGGCAAGGCTTTATTATCCTAATAATACGATTCAGCATGCAGGAACGATTATCGGAATCGGCGGAATTGCAGGCCATATGTTTGTAGATATGCCGAGAGAACGAACGGGTTATATGCATAAAGCTGCGATTCAACAGGATCTGAGTGCCGTCACAGCGGCCTGTATGATGGTAAAACGCAGTGTGTTTGAGGAAGTGGGCGGATTTGAAGAAAAACTTTCTGTGGCATTTAATGATGTGGATTTTTGCCTGCGGATTCGGGAAAAAGGCTATCTGGTAGTATATGATCCTTATGTGGAGCTTTATCATTATGAATCAAAAAGCAGAGGAACTGAGGACAGCAAGGAGAAAGTAAGAAGATTTCAGGAAGAAATAGAATTTATGCGTTGTCGATGGGAAAAGCTTTTAAAACAGGGGGATCCTTATTACAACAAGAATCTTTCCCTTACCAAGTGGAACTATTCTCTGCGGCCATTTGAGTAAGAAGGAGAGCATATGAAAGAGATATCAGTAATCATTCCCAATTTTAACGGGAAGAAATATTTGAAAGCATGTCTCGATTCCCTGCTGGATCAGGATTATCCATCTTTTGAGATTATTCTTGTGGATAACGGTTCTTCCGACGGGAGTGTCATGTGGACAAAAGAAAATTATCCTCAGGTCAGGCTTATTGAATTGAAAGAGAATACAGGGTTCTGCGGCGGTGTCAATGCGGGCATTTATGCTTCACAGGCAGAATATGTTTTGCTTCTGAACAATGATACCATTGTACTGCCCGGTTTTGTTCGTGCTCTGGCAGAGACAATTAAAAGCAGTTCCCGGATTTTTTCCTGTCAGGCAAAAATGCTGCAGATTCAGGACAGCAGTAAAATCGATGATGCAGGGAATTATTACTGTGCATTGGGATGGGCTTTTGCAGATGGGAAGGGGAAGCCGGAGAAGCATTACGGCAGAAAAAAAGAGATTTTTGCTTCCTGTGCAGGAGCTGCTATTTACAGAAAAAAAGTTCTGGAAGAAATCGGTTCTTTTGATGAGGAGCACTTTGCTTATCTTGAAGATGTGGATATCAGTTACCGGGCAAAATTATATGGATATAAAAATATATTCTGCCCTGATGCAAAAGTGCTTCATGTGGGAAGCGGAACCAGTGGTTCCCGATATAATCTGTTCAAGATTCGTTATTCGTCCAGAAATAATATTTATATGATTTACAAAAATATGCCCTTCTGGCAGATTCTTTGGAATCTTCCTCTACTGATCGTTGGATTTGCAGTAAAAACTGTTTTTTTTGCTTCCAAAGGATTTGGAGGAGAGTATATAAAAGGGATGTGGAATGGAATCCGTATTTCTCTGAAGAATAAAGAGAAAAAGGTAAAAAATGTCCCAGGAATGCAGAGGCGCTGTATAAAAATACAGTTGGAGTTATATAAAAATATCGGAAAACGGTTATATTCCGGGAACAAATAACAGGGAGAGTTGGAAATGTGTACAAAAGAAAAAAAATCTTTGTTTTCTGGGAGACGGGGAGAGAAACTGAAAAAAGCAGGGATTATCCTTGAGTGTATCTTTATTTTCCTGTCCCTTCTTGTGGCTACCACGGTAGCATGGATTTTCCGCACGTGGAACGGATTGACTATGGAAGAGATGGTGTTTCATTTGCAGGCACCGACGCAGGGGACAGATTCCGGTATTCTTGTGAGTTTTCTTCTGACCTGTCTTCTTCTGTCAGCAGTTTTGACGGCTTTGATTGTGATTCTCTACAGGAAAATCAAATGGGCCAGAGAAATCGTTCTTTCCAGTATTGCTATTTTGTTTCTTGCAGTGGCTGCTTTTTCTGTTGGCTATATGTGGAATCGGCTGGATATTACCGCCTATGCAAAAAATCAGGATACAGAGTCTTCTTTTATTGAAGATAATTATGCAGATCCTCAGTCTGTACAGCTTACCTTCCCGGAAAAAAAGAGAAATCTCATTTACATTTATCTCGAATCTATGGAAAATACTTATGCAGATAAAACCAGTGGAGGAGATTTTGACACCAATGTAATACCGGAGCTTACAGAAATTTCCATAAATAATGAAAACTTCTCCGGAAACAGCGGTACGCTGAATGGAGGGGTACCCATGTATGGAGCTACATGGACCATGGGTGCTTTGTTTGCTCAATCTTCAGCACTTCCTCTGAATCTTCCCATAAGGGGAGATCTGATGAGTACCCAGAAAGAATTTCTTCCAGGTGTGACCAGTCTGGGAGATATCCTGGAGGATGCGGGATACCGGCAGTATTTTCTTATGGGATCGGATGCAGCTTTTGCAGGAAGAGATCTGTATTATACCAAGCACGGAAATTATGAGCTGTATGATTATTATTACAGTTTGGAACAGAAAGAAATACCGGATGGATATCACGTGTTCTGGGGATATGAAGACAGACGGCTTTTTGAATTTGCCAGAGAGCACCTGACAGAAATCAGTAAAACAGATGAACCTTTCAATTTTTCCATATTAACGGTAGATACCCATTTTGAAGATGGATACAAGTGCTCAGAGTGTCCGGATACTTACGGAGATGATCAGTATGCCAATGTAATGGCCTGTTCCAGCAAACAGGTAAGTGAGTTTGTAAAATGGATACAGGAACAGGATTTTTATGAGAATACCACGGTTGTGATTACCGGAGATCATCTGACTATGGACAGTAACTTCTGCAAAAATGTGGAGGACACTTATACAAGAAAAGTATTCACTACATATATGAATGCCGCTGTTACTCCGGAAAATAATACATACAGAGAATATACGACCATGGATAATTTTCCGACTACTCTGGCCAGCCTTGGAGTGACCATTCCCGGAAATCGCCTGGGTCTGGGAACCAATTTGTTTTCATCAGAGGAGACACTTCTGGAGAAATACGGAAAAGAAAAATTTGATACGGGTCTGAAAATGAAATCTGCCTTTATGGATGAGCTGACCAAGGATATTGTGGTAGAAGATGCAAAAAAGGTACAGGAAGAGGAAGCTGCGGAAGCGGCCAGAAAAGAAATTCATGCAGATGTGGAAGTTACCGATTATGATCCGGTGAATGATTCTTTTGATGTGATTCTTACAAATGTGGAATGTCAGCTGAATATCGAATCCATACAGTCTACTGTCTGGGAAGAAGATGGTATGAAAGCGCTGGTATGGTATGAGGCACAACAAGGAGAAGACGGTTCCTACCGGATTCAGGTGAAGGGCAGTGATCTGGCTCATAAAACAGGAAAATATCAGGTTCTTTTGTATGGAAAGCTGGAAGGATATGAACCTTATGTGTTCGATACTGTAAACGGAACCATTGGAACCATCGGCAAAGGAGAAGGAAAGATTAATGCTGCGATTACAGTGGAGCCTTACGATTTCCGAAAAGGTTATTTTGAAGTAAAACTGGATTATGTGAGATGCAGTACACCAATAGAAAAAATTCAGTGTACCGTCTGGGAAGAAGACGGACAGGAGGCTTTAAAAACCTATGATGCAGTATTGCTGGGAGATGGCAGTTACCGGATCCGGGTAAAGGCAGTGGATTTCCATTTTAAAGTGGGAAAATACAGGCTTCTGATTTATGGACAGCCGAAAGGCGAAGGAATGACTTTGATCGACGAAGTGTTTGGTGAAATTACAGGATAAAAAAGACCCCTGAAATGTCTGCTTGTGTGCAGAACATTTCAGGGGATTTCTGTGGTCAGAAGTTAAAATTTAAAAGTGTCTTTCAGACATGCCCATTTCTGATCTTTATCACTTAAATTCAGAGGTGTTCCGTCTTCCAGTGCGTAGCCCTCTGCAGATGGAGTGCCTTTGTATTCGCCGGTAAGCTCCGGCCAGCAGATACCGATTTCCGGATCGTTCCAGGCAAGTCCGCCTTCATCTCCCGGATGGTAAAAGTCCGTGCATTTATAACAGAATTCTGCAATATCACTTAACACAAGGAATCCGTGAGCGAATCCTTCCGGAATGTAAAATTGTTTTTTGTTTTCTTCCGTAAGTTCCACTCCAAACCATTTTCCGTAGGTCTTACTGTCACTTCTAAGATCCACTGCAACATCAAATACAGAACCTTTTACTACACGGACCAGTTTGCCCTGAGGAAATTCTTTCTGAAAGTGAAGGCCGCGAAGAACACCTTTTGAAGAACAGGACTGATTGTCCTGAACAAAATTCATGGTCAGTCCGGCTTCAAACATGTCTTTCTGGTTATAAGTCTCCATAAAATATCCTCTGGCATCTCCGTGCACAGTTGGTTCAATTACGCACAGGCCTTCAATACCGCCTGCATTTTTTTCTACATGAATCTGTCCCATAATGATTACTCCTGTTCGTTGATTTCCTGTAAATATCTTGCAAGTGCATCCTGCCATGTGGGAAGCAGAGTGAATCCGTTTTCTGTCAGTTTGCTTTTGTCGAGTCTGCTGTTAAACGGACGGGCTGCCTTGGAAATTCCGTATTCTGCAGTTGTTACGGGCAACACGGTAAGATTTTCAGGAGAATACTCTTCATGTCCCAGTGCATAGGCCTGACGGAAAATTTCGCAGGCAAATTCATACCAGCTGATATAACCCCCTTCATTGGTTGCATGATAATAACCATATTTTTCAGTTTCAATCATGTCCACAAGCAGCCTTGCCAGATCAAAAGTATAGGTTGGAGTACCGATCTGGTCATTGACAACTGTAAGCTTATCGTGATTTTTACCGACTTTCAGCATGGTCTTGATAAAGTTATTTCCATTTTTTCCGAAGACCCAGGCGATTCTCACGATAAAATACTTTGACAATGATTCAGATACGGCAAGTTCGCCCTCCAGTTTACTCTGACCATATACATTCAGTGGTTTGTATGCTTTGCAGTCCGGCTTCCATGGGTCAGTCCCCTGACCGTCGAATACGTAATCTGTGGAAATATACATCATTTTAATATCCAGTGTTTTGCATACGCGAGCAATATTTTCTGTGCCTGTACCGTTTACAAGATGTACCTTTTCCTGTTTGTCTTCTTCTTCTGCCGCATCAACAGCAGTCCAGGCAGCACAGTGAATGACTGCATCCGGAGCAGCTTCTCCAATAACCTGAGAGACAGAATCCCTGTCTGTAATGTCCATTTCTTCAATGTCCACACCAATGGGTGTGTGACCTTTTCGGATCAGCTCATTGACCACATCATGACCCAGCTGACCTTTTACACCTGTTACCAATACTTTCATACTTTGCCTCCATATGAGTGAATCAGCGGTTTTCATACATTTTTTTGTAGTAGTTCTGGTATTCTCCGGAAATGATATTTTCCCACCATTCCTTGTTATCAAGATACCACTGAATGGTTTTCTTTATTCCGTCGGCAAATTTTGTTTCCGGAAGCCAGCCCAGTTCATTGTGGATCTTTGTAGGATCAATGGCATAACGCATATCATGTCCTTTGCGGTCTGTGACATAAGTGATCAGACTTTCCGGCTTGCCAAGTTCCTTGCAGATGATTTTGACAATATCGATGTTTTTCATTTCATTATGTCCGCCGATGTTGTAAACTTCACCTACGCGGCCTTTATGGATGATCAGGTCGATGGCTTTGCAGTGATCTTCCACATAAAGCCAGTCTCTTACATTTTCTCCTTTTCCGTATACAGGGAGAGGTTTATCGTTCAGCGCGTTTGCGATCATAAGCGGAATCAGTTTTTCCGGAAAATGATAAGGACCGTAGTTGTTGGAGCATCTGCTGATGGTTACAGGCAGGCCGTAGGTTCTGTGATAAGCCAGAACAAGAAGGTCCGCACCGGCTTTGGAGGAACTGTAAGGGCTGCTTGTATGAATCGGTGTTTCTTCTGTAAAGAACAGATCCGGTCTGTCCAGAGGCAGATCGCCGTATACTTCGTCTGTAGATACCTGATGATAACGGGTGATACCGTATTTGCGGCATGCATCCATAAGAACAGCAGTCCCTTTTATGTTGGTATCCAGGAAAACTTCCGGATTTTCAATGGAACGGTCTACATGGCTTTCAGCAGCAAAGTTTACAACCATATCCGGATGTTCTTCTTCAAAGAGTTTGTAAACTGCTTCCCGGTCTGTGATGCTTTCTTTCACAAAGCGGAAGTTTGGATTGTCCATTACCGAGGCCAGTGTAGACAGATTTCCTGCATAGGTGAGGCAGTCCAGACACACAATACGATAGTCCGGGTATTTGTTCAGCATGTGAAAAATAAAGTTACTTCCGATAAATCCGGCACCGCCGGTTACAATAATGGTCATAAAGATTCTCCTTTTTCTGTAAGTTTGTTTTTATGGATTCTGTTTAGTGAAGAACATCCAGATATTTGCCGTCCAGTACATCTTTCAGGTACTGGCCATACTGGTTCTTTTTCAACACTTCATAGACTTTCAGTACATCTTCTTTTGTAATCCAGTGATTCAGATAGGCGATTTCTTCCAGACAACCGATTTTTCTGTGCTGGTGAGATTCTACGGTTTTTACGAAATTGGTTGCTTCCACAAGACTCTCATGAGTTCCTGTATCCAGCCAGGTAAATCCCTGTCCCAGAAGTTCTACGTTCAGATTTCCGCTTTCCAGATAAATACGGTTCAGATCTGTAATTTCCAGTTCACCCCGGGCACTTGGTTTCAGGTTTTTTGCATATTCCACTACTTTATTGTCATAGAAATAAAGACCGGTCACACAGTAATTGCTCTTTGGTTTTTCAGGTTTCTCTTCAATGGAGACGGCTTTACCTTCTTCATTGAATTCCACGATTCCGAAACGTTCCGGATCGTCTACATAATAACCGAATATAGTTGCGCCTTTTCCGGATTCTGCATTTTCTACAGCAGCTTTCAGGCGCTTTTTCAGACCATGCCCTGCAAAGATATTATCGCCAAGAACCATTGCCACAGTATCATTTCCGATGAATTCTTCTCCGATAATAAATGCCTGTGCCAGACCGTCCGGACTTGGCTGTACCGCATAGGAGAGCTCTACACCGAACTGATGTCCGTCACCGAGCAATTCTTTGAATCGGGGAGTATCCTGAGGAGTGGAAATAATCAGAATTTCACGGATACCTGCATTCATCAGTACAGACATCGGGTAATAGATCATAGGCTTGTCATAAATAGGCAGCAACTGTTTGGATGTAACCATAGTAAGGGGGTAGAGGCGTGTGCCGGACCCTCCGGCCAGAATAATTCCTTTCATATAAAGAGTACTCCTTTCTGCATTTTCCTGTTTTTCTCATTATAAAAGATAACGTAACGTCACCTTCAAGAGTTTTTTATTGTTTTCGACAAAGAAAAATACCGGCATCTTTTGTAATATGAAATCCACGGGAGATTTTCTTTTCCACAAACGTCCGGAATTCTTTGTAACGATCCAGAAGAATCTGGTTTTGATTCCCATGGCAGGAAAGAATATATTCAATAAGCGGTTCTGCGCAGTTAAGTTCAATAGCATCTTCATAATGAAGGCACTCCACATGAGAAAAGTGCGGACCAAGCAGTTCTTTCCCGTTTTCCAGCCCGAAGTTGTCGTAAAGCTTTTCCGCGGAAAGAACAATCCGGCTGTCAAATTCCTGAACAATCCGGCTGATTTCAATCATATGATTGGGACCATACGTGCTGCAGAGAAAGATACCATCGGAGTTTAAGACACGGGTAATCTGTTGGCAGACCTGGGGGATATTTTCACAGTAAAATAAAACATGATTGGCAATCACCCGGTCGAAAGAACCCAAATCGGAAGGAATGGAATGACAGTCAAAGGAGGAAAAGGAAAAACGGGGGTCACTGGAAGGAATGTTTCTTCTGGCGTCACGAAGCATACCCTCCGAAATATCGGATAAGAGAATATGGATATGATTCGGCAGTTTTTCATAATTTTCTGTCCATAAGGCACCATTACCGCAGCCGATTTCCAGAATCTGCTGGTCAGAATGAATCTGACATTGCTGGTATATCCAGGGAAACCAGCCCTGCTTATTTGTGGAAAATTCTTTGTGCAGTCGAATACGGCTGGAGATATTGGTGGCATTCTGATATTGCACTTTCAGACTTTTTTCCATATTAGTCAGATGAATCAGATCCAGCATCTGACTCCAGTCGATTTGATGATCCTGTTCAATGGCCTGGACGGTATCTTCAATGGCACTTTCTACAAGCTGCATCTGTTCAATCTGATCCTGTATTAATTTTTTCTGCAGGTTAAGGGAATTAAGCATAAAATGATAGTCTGCATCGTCAATTGTCATTTCACGAATGTCATCCAAAGAAAAACCAAGATATTTCAGCAGGAGAATCTGCTGAAGACGGGCAAAATCAGAATCTGTATAAAAACGTGCACCGGAAGGAGTCACGTAAGAAGGCTTCAGGATATTCTGTTTATCATAAAAACGAATAGTACGAACGGAAACATTTGCCATGCGGGCAAATTCGCCGGAAGAATAATAACCAGGTAATTTCATAAACATCACTCCTGTAGACAAAAAAAGGATGCAGGAGATGGGACTTGAACCCACACGATATTGCTACCACAGGCACCTGAAGCCTGCGCGTCTGCCAATTCCGCCACTCCTGCATCTTCTATTAAGTTTGCGTTCTCCTGAACACAAATGATACTATACACGATTTTTAAAAGAATGTCAATACAGTTTTTGAAAATATTTTTGAAATTTGAATGTTATTAATTAGAATAGTATATTTGGACAGTTGCCTTAAGTGTCTGTCTGCTGTTACTTTACAGGTCTGAATTTGTAGAATATACTATTAAAAATAAGATGCAAAGGAGAAAATAAATGGAATTACAGGAGTTGTATCAGTGGATTGAGTTACAGCCGGAAATCATTGAGAAATTGAAGCAGTCTGAGAAAGAAGTAGATTTATTTTCCATTAAGGAACAACTGGATGGGTTGATGGATATACAGTCAGCACCTCTGGCTTATGAAAGTCTGAGAGAATTGTTTCAGGATGATAAAGAACATATCAAAATGTTATATTGTCAGTTAGAGTGTGCCAGACGGATTTATGCCAGATACCGGGAAAAGAATATTCCCCATGTATATTTTACTGATACTATGAAATGTTTTTCAAGATTTATAGCAGAGTGCGGAAAGAAAAACGGAAGTTTCCTTTTTGATCGCGGATGGTGGACCTACAGGCAGATCAGTATGAATCTGTTTCGGATCGGAGAACTGGAATATCAGTTTCGTGAGTACGAAGGAGAAAATGTGATTGCTCTTCATATACCATCAGATGCAGATTTTTCAAAGGAAAGAGTAGATGCTTCTCTGGAAGAGGCAAGTGATTTTTTCAGAAGATTTTATAGTGAATATAAATATGATAAGTATATTTGTAATTCCTGGCTACTGTCACAGGAACTCAGCCCTTTTTTGTCTGAGAAATCTAACATACGAGATTTTCAGCAAAGATTTGATATTGTGAAAGAGAGCAGGGAAGACAGGGAATTTATCGAATGGTTATTTCAGAAGCCGGTAGACACATCATATGGAGAACTTCCGGAAATTACAGGCCTGCAGAAAAAAATCAAAAGGCTGCTTTTGAATAATGGAACAGTAGGATCTGCCTGCGGAATCATGAAAAAGAAGTAAGTTGAGAAAATAAATAAAAAAAGGATGCAGGAGATGGGACTTGAACCCACACGATATTGCTACCACAGGCACCTGAAGCCTGCGCGTCTGCCAATTCCGCCACTCCTGCATCTGCTATTCAATTTGTGCTCTCGTGAACACAAACATTACTATACATGATTTTGAGAAGAATGTCAATACTAATTTATTAAAAAAATTCAAAAAATATATACAATAGAAGAAAAAAGAAAAACAAAAAGGAAATAAGAAAAAAAGGTTGAAAAATAAAATATGTTGTGATAAACTTTTTACAATTTGGGGAAAAATAGGAAACCCGGTAACAGCAAGCAACAGGAAAGGAAGACAGGTGAAAGCATGAAAGCATTTTTGATACTGGAAGACGGCACCGTCTTTACCGGCACCAGCATTGGGTCGAAGAAAGAAATTATCAGTGAGATAGTTTTTAACACATCTATGACAGGTTATCTTGAGGTACTTACTGACCCTTCTTATGCCGGACAGGCTGTCTGTATGACATATCCATTAATCGGTAATTATGGCATCTGCTATGATGATCAGGAGTCCCTGAGACCATGGCCGGATGGCTATATTGTCAGAGAATTATCTCGTATTCCAAGTAATTTCCGCTGTGAAGATACAATTCAGAATTTTCTTAAACGCTACGATATCCCCGGAATCGCGGGAATTGATACCAGAGCTCTTACAAGAATCCTTAGAGAAAAAGGTACCATGAATGGTATGATTACAACAAATGAAAATTATAATCTGGAAGAAATTATTCCTCAGTTAAAAGCGTATACTACAGGAAAAGTAGTAGAACGTGTGACCTGTGAGGAAAAACAGATATTAAAAGGAAATGGTCCGAAAGTTGCTCTTATGGATTTTGGAGCAAAGGAGAATATTGCAAAATCTTTAAATGAAAGAGGTTGTGAAGTAACAATCTATCCGGCTTTGACAACAGCAGAAGAAATTCTCGGCAGCAATCCAGATGGAATTATGCTGTCTAATGGTCCTGGAGACCCGAAAGAATGTACTTCTATTATTAAGGAAGTAAAAAAACTTTATGATTCTAATGTTCCGATTTTTGCAATCTGCCTGGGACATCAGCTCATGGCTTTGGCAACAGGCGCAGATACGAAAAAAATGAAATATGGACACAGAGGCGGAAATCATCCGGTAAAAGATTTGGAAACAGGAAGAGTATACATCTCTTCTCAGAACCACGGTTATGTGGTAGACACAGATACACTGGACAAAAATGTAGCAGTTCCGGCTTTTGAAAATGTAAATGACAAGACAAATGAAGGTTTAAAATATATAGGGAAGAATATCTTTACCGTGCAGTTCCATCCGGAAGCATGCCCGGGACCACAGGATTCAGGATATTTGTTTGACAGATTTATGAAGATGATGGAGGGAGACAAATAATGCCGAAGATTCAGGATATTAAAAAAGTACTTGTAATCGGCTCCGGCCCGATTATTATCGGACAGGCAGCAGAGTTTGACTATGCGGGAACACAGGCATGCCGTTCTTTGAAAGAAGAGGGAATCGAGGTTGTACTCTTGAATTCCAATCCGGCAACCATCATGACAGATAAAGACATTGCAGACCGTGTATATATTGAACCACTTACAGTGGAAGTAGTGGAACAGCTGATTATTAAAGAAAAACCGGACAGCGTCCTTCCCACTCTGGGTGGTCAGGCCGGATTAAACCTGGCTATGGAACTGGAGGAGAGAGGTTTTTTAAAAGAGCATAATGTACGTCTGATCGGTACTACCTCACAGACCATAAAAAAAGCAGAAGACCGTCAGGAATTTAAGGATACAATGGAAAAAATCGGAGAACCGGTTGCTGCTTCTCTGGTGGTACGTTCTGTTGAAGACGGTATTGCTTTTACAAATAAAATTGGTTATCCGGTGGTACTTCGTCCGGCATACACACTGGGCGGAAGCGGCGGCGGTATTGCATACGATGAAGTCCAGCTTGTGGAAATCCTGGAGAATGGTCTTCGTCTTTCCCGTGTAGGGGAAGTTCTGGTAGAACGCTGCATTGCAGGATGGAAGGAAATCGAATATGAAGTAATGCGTGACGGTGCAGGAAACTGTATTACTGTTTGTAATATGGAAAACATTGACCCGGTAGGCGTTCATACAGGTGACAGTATTGTAGTGGCTCCTTCCCAGACTCTGGGAGACAAGGAATACCAGATGCTGAGAACATCTGCTCTGAATATTATCACTGAACTTGGAATCACAGGCGGATGTAATGTACAGTATGCATTGAATCCGGACAGTTTCGAATATTGTGTTATTGAGGTGAATCCTCGAGTATCACGATCTTCCGCACTGGCATCAAAAGCTACCGGTTATCCGATTGCAAAGGTTGCGGCCAAGATTGCCCTGGGATACACACTGGATGAAATTCCAAATGCCATTACAGGAAAAACTTACGCAAGTTTTGAACCGATGCTTGACTACTGTGTTGTTAAGATTCCAAGACTTCCTTTTGATAAATTTATCAGTGCAAAGAGAACTCTTACTACCCAGATGAAAGCTACCGGTGAGGTTATGAGCATCTGCAATAACTTCGAAGGTGCATTGATGAAAGCAATCCGTTCTCTGGAACAGCACGTAGACAGCCTGATGTCTTATGACTTCACAGGTCTTTCTATGGATGAATTGATGGGAGAAATGAAAATTGTAGATGATATGCGTATCTGGAGAATTGCGGAAGCCATTCGCAGAGGGGTTGCATATGAAACCATTCATCAGATTACAAAAATTGATATCTGGTTCATCGACAAGATTGCCATTCTCGTGGAGATGGAACAGGCACTGAAGAAGGAAGAACTGACAGAAGATCTTCTGCGGGAAGCAAAGAGAATCGAATTCCCGGATCATGTGATCGCATCCCTGACAGACAAAACGGAAGAAGAAATCAAAGCATTGAGAAAAGAATGGGGAATTACCGCAGCATATAAGATGGTAGATACCTGTGCGGCAGAATTTGCAGCAGAAACACCGTATTATTATTCTGTATACGGTGGTGAAAATGAAGCAGTGGGAGACAGCGGACGAAAGAAAGTTCTGGTTCTTGGTTCCGGCCCCATTCGTATCGGACAGGGAATCGAATTTGACTTCTGTTCTGTTCATTGTACCTGGGCATTTAAGAAAGAGAATTATGAAACTATCATTATTAACAATAACCCGGAAACAGTAAGTACAGACTTTGATATTGCAGATAAACTGTACTTTGAACCGCTGACTCCGGAAGATGTGGAAAATGTAGTAAACATTGAAAAACCGGATGGAGCAGTCGTACAGTTCGGCGGTCAGACAGCGATCAAGCTGACAGAAGCGCTGATGAAAATGGGAGTTAAGATTCTTGGTACTTCTGCAGAGAATGTAGATGCTGCAGAAGACAGGGAACTTTTTGATAAGATTCTGGAAGAATGTCATATTCCAAGACCGCAGGGTCATACAGTATTTACAGCAGAAGAGGCGAAGAAAGCAGCAAATGAGCTGGGCTATCCGGTTCTGGTACGTCCTTCTTATGTGTTGGGCGGTCAGGGTATGCAGATTGCCATTCATGATGAAGATGTGGAACAGTACATTGGAATCATTAACCGTATTGCTCAGGAACATCCGATTCTGGTAGATAAATATCTTCAGGGAAAAGAAATTGAAGTGGATGCAATCTGTGATGGAGAAGACATCCTGATTCCTGGTATTATGGAACATATTGAACGTGCAGGTATTCACTCAGGAGACAGTATTTCTGTATATCCTGCACGCACGATTTCCGATACGGCAAAGAAAACCATTGAGGAATATACAAGAAGACTTGCAAAATCTCTCCATGTAATCGGTATGATCAATATCCAGTTTATTGTATGCGGGGAAGATGTGTATGTAATTGAAGTGAATCCACGTTCCAGCCGTACCGTACCTTATATTAGTAAGGTGACCGGTATTCCGATTGTTCCGCTTGCAACCAAGATGATACTGGGTTATAAGCTTCGTGATCTTGGTTACAAACCGGGTCTGCAGCCGGAGGCAAAACACATTGCCATTAAGATGCCGGTATTCTCGTTTGAGAAAATCAGAGGCGCAGATATCAGTCTGGGACCGGAAATGAAATCTACAGGAGAATGTCTGGGTATTGCAGAATCCTTCAATGAAGCTTTATATAAAGCATTCCTTGGAGCAGGTATCAATCTGCCTAAGCATAAAAACATGATCATCACAGTAAGAGATGAAGATAAACAGGACATTATTCCGATTGCCCGTCGTTTTGAAGCATTGGGATATAAGATCTATGCTACAAGAAAAACAGCAAAAGTCCTGAAAGAAAATGGAGTACATGCAGTTCGTACCAATAAAATCGAACAGCCTTCTCCGAACCTGATGGATCTGATTCTGGGACATAAAATTGATCTGGTTATTGATACACCATCACAGGGTGTGGAAAAAGCAAAAGACGGATTTGTTATCCGCAGAAACGCAATTGAGACAGGTGTTAATGTACTGACTGCTCTTGATACAGCAGAAGCACTTGTTACAAGTCTTGAAAATACAGATATCCAGAAACTGGAACTGATTGACATTGCAACTATTTAATTGCTGGATACAGACTGAAAGCAGGACTGTTTCCGGCACAGGAGTCCGGCTTGCCGGGCTCCTTCTGTGTTAAAAAGGAGAGAGAAATGGATTTTATTGAATTGCTGAAAGTTGTTTTTCTGGGAATTGTAGAAGGCATTACAGAATGGCTTCCGATCAGCAGTACCGGACATCTGATTCTGGTAGAAGAATTTATTAAATTGAATGTGAGTAAAGAATTCTGGGAAATGTTCATGGTAGTGATTCAGCTGGGGGCGATCATGGCAGTAGTGGTTCTGTATTTTAAAGACTTATGGCCTTTTCAGAACAGAAAATCCAGACACAATAATGTGACAGAAATTGAAAAGACAGCAGGCGTGATTTGCAGATTTGTTAAAATTGACAAGATGGTTATGTGGTTTAAAATTCTTGTATCCTGTCTGCCTTCAATTATCGTTGGCCTGCCGTTTAATGATGTGATTGAAGAGAAGTTCAATAATTATTTTGTGGTTTCTGTTATGCTGATCTTGTATGGTATTCTTTTTATCGTTATTGAAGATTATAATAAAAAGAGAACACCGTCCATCAACAATATTGGAGAGATTTCCTGGAAGACGGCATTTTTGATCGGTGTGTTTCAGCTTCTGGCCGTAATACCGGGAACATCACGTTCCGGTGCTACCATCATTGGTGGAATTCTTCTGGGAACCTCAAGAACACTGGCAGCAGAATATACCTTTTTCCTGGCAATTCCTACAATGTTCGGGGCAAGTTTATTGAAGCTTGTAAAATTCGGCCTTGGATTTTCACAGGGGGAACTGGTAATTCTGATCACAGGTATGGCAGTATCTTTTGTGGTTTCCATTCTGGCAATCAAATTCCTTATGGGATACATTAAAAAACATGATTTTAAAGTGTTCGGATGGTATCGAATCATACTTGGTGCAGTGGTACTTCTTTATTTTACAATTTTTGCCTGAAAAATAGAGAAAGTCATGTATTACGGGGGTAAATGCAGATGGAAAGAGAAGATAAAGAAGCGCTGGATCTTGCAGTAAAAGCAGGTCAGATTCTTCTGGATGCAGGGGCGGAAATCTATCGGGTGGAAGAAACTGTTCAGAGAATCGCCAGGGCATATGGAATCAAAAAATGTAATACCTTTGGTCTGAGTACAGGGATTTTTGTGACTGCGGAGATGGAAGATAAAAGTATTTATGCCCAGGTAAAACACATTCCACTAAATGCAGCCAGACTGAATCGTGTGGCTGCTGTAAATCAGCTTTCCAGAGAAATTGAAGAGGGGAAGCATACGATTGAAGAGGCCCGGAACCGATTGGCTGCTATTGAACAAATGCCTGGAAAGAGAGATGTTACCAGGATTTTTGCTTCCGGTCTGGGTTCGGCCGGTTTCTGCTATGTGTTAGGAGGAAGAATCACGGATGCCGCTGCTGCTTTTTTTTCCGGATTATTCTTGTATGTTTTGCTGATTCTTCTGGAAAAAAGAAAAAAGCAGACTTCCAAGATTGTTTTAAATATTATGGGGGGATTTTGGTCAGCATTGCTTACTATGATTTTTTTCAGAATGGGAATTGGTCAAAATTATGAAAGCATACTGGTAGGTACTCTTATGCCTCTGGTTCCCGGAGTATCTTTTGTGAATGCCATACGGGATTTTGCAGATGCGGATTATATTGGAGGCGCAGTAAGACTTCTGGATGCTCTTGTGGTTGCATTGGGTATTTCTCTGGGTGTGGGTCTTATGTATATGCTTTACTATCGGATAACAGGAGGAATGCTTTTATGATGTTTGAAATCATACTTCAGTTTCTGGCGGCCTCTGTGGGAACCATATCTTTTTCACTGCTTTTTTCCGTACCAAGAGAACATTATCCTTTGTGTGGTCTGATCGGTGGAATCGGATGGATCATTGCCTGGTTCTGCATCAACGGACTGCATGTGGGAGCTGTGGCAGGTACTTTCATTGCGACAGTTTTTATCGTACTGGCATCCCGGGCAGGAAGTACAATCAGAAAATGTCCGGTTACGCTGTTTCTGATTCCCGGTATTTTTTCTCTGGTTCCCGGTGTGGGAATTTATCGAACCGTTTATTATACGCTTATGAAAGAAAATGCAAGAAGCGAATACTATGGAAGAGAAACGATAGGGATTGCAGTGGCAATTGTTCTTGGAATTATTTTTGTGTTTGAGATTCCACAGAGGACTATCAACCGTTTCTTTGCCCGGAAAAAATAAACGCTTTTGAAATGGTTTAAAAATTCTTAATAGATTTTCTGCTTTTTTTAGAAACCAGTCACAGTTTCATCATATTTTATCTTTATAATGAAGTCAGATAGTTGATAAACCACTCACTATCTCCCCCCTCAAGTTGAAAAAACCCGATGCCTGTGCATTGGGTTTTTTCATATAATTGTTCAGACAGCAGTGGGGAAAACAAAAAACTTGTTTTTTTTTCTGTCCCTGTTATAATAATAACATTAGAATAACTGTTCAGAATTACAGATCTAAGTGAGTGTAAGATTTTAAAGAAGATTTCCGCCTTGTTGTTCTGAGCAGACATCCATGAGAAGAGAGGTAGTTGATATGGCGAGAAAAAGAGTAGTAGTAGCTTTAGGGCACAGGGCTTTGGGTACCACACTGCCGGAGCAGAAAAAAGCAGTGAAGAAGACAGCTGCTATTGTGGCAGATTTGGTAGAGGCAGGAGCAGATCCGATTATTACCCATAGTAATGCACCTCAGGTAGGTATGATTCATACCGCTATGAATGAATTCGGAAAGGTACATCCGGATTATACTGCAGTTCCTATGTCTGTGTGTTCTGCTATGAGCCAGGGTTATATCGGTTATGATATACAGAATGCTGTTCGTGCGGAACTTCTGAGAAGAGGAATTTACAAGCCGGTAAGTACAGTACTTACACAGGTAACGGTAGATCCTTATGATGAAGCTTTTCATGAGCCTGTAAAGGTGATCGGAAGGATTCTGACAGAAGAAGAAGCAGAAGAAGAAGAACATAAAGGAAATTATGTGACTGCGGCAGAAGGTGGTTACAGGAGAATCGTAGCAGCTCCAAAGCCACAGAATATAGTAGAAATTGATGCGATCCGTGTTCTGGCAGATGCGGGACAGATCGTTGTCGCATGCGGCGGAGGCGGAATTCCTGTACTGGAACAGGGAGAAGTGCTTCGTGGAGCCAGTGCGGTGATTGAAAAGGATCTGGCAAGCGGAAAACTTGCAGAACTTCTGGATGCAGATGAACTTATGATTCTTACAAGTGTGGAGAAAGTGTCTTTGAACTATAAATCCGATACAGAAGAGCTGTTGGGAGAGGTCAGTGTAGAAGAAGCGAAGAAATATATGGATGAGGATCACTTTGAACCTACGACCATGCTTCCCAAAGTGGAGGCTTCCGTAAGTTTTGTGGAAAAGAAACCGGGAAGAAGAGCAGTGATTACCTCTATTGATAAGGCAAAAGATGGTTTTCTGGGAAAAACAGGTACGATAATTAAATAATTATAGAATATGGAAAAGCCATCCTTTTACTCCAGGGGAGCAGGTATGGTTTTTCCTTTTTTTCTTGCTTCCAAAGGAGGCATTATGTTATCCTATATATATCATTGGTACAGTTTGTACCGGGAATTTTATATCCTTTTGAAGGGGGAGACGTAATATGAAGTTAATACAATTACTGGAAAACATTGAATATACATGTGTACAGGGCTGTCTGGAAACAGAAGTAAAAAGTGTGGTCTATGACTCACGTAAGGTGGAGAAAGACTCACTTTTTCTTTGCATAAAGGGAGCTGTGTCAGACGGACATAAATATGCGGAAGAAGTCGTGCAAAAAGGGGCTTCTGTTCTTGTAGTACAGGATCCGGTCAATGTGCCGGAAGGAGTGACAGTAATCCGTGTACCGGATACCCGTTATGCTATGGCATGCATCTCTGCTGCCTGGTTTGGTCATCCTGCAGAAAAACTGAAAGTGATCGGTATTACAGGGACAAAAGGAAAAACAACAACCACCTATCTGGTAAAATCCATTCTGGAAAATGCAGGATACAAGGTGGGACTGATTGGAACTATTGAGGCGATTATAGGGGAGGAAATCATACCGGCTGCAAATACCACACCGGAGTCTTATATTGTACAGGAATACTTTGCAAAAATGGTGAAAGCAGGATGTGACTGTGTAGTAATGGAGGTATCTTCTCAGGGACTTATGCTTCACAGAACAGCAGGATTTCTTTTTGACTTTGGGATTTTTACAAACATCGAGCCGGATCACATCGGACCAAATGAACACAAGGATTTTGAAGATTACATGCACTGCAAGGGACTGCTTTTCAAACAATGCAAAGTAGGAATTGTGAATGTAGATGACAAACATCTGGAACAGGTTCTGGAAGGACATACCTGTGAAATTGAAACATATGGTCTTACAGAGAAGGCGGATTTGTGGGCAAAAGATCTGGAACTGGTTACCGGTAAGGGTGTATTGGGAATTCGGTATGAGGCGCAGGGACTTCTGGATTTTCCGGTAGAAATTGATCTGCCCGGAAAATTCAGCGTATATAATTCGTTGACAGCCATCGCAATCTGTCGTCATTTTGGTGTGTCAACAGAAAATATACAGAAAGCCCTCCGTGCTGCAAAAGTAAAAGGCAGGATTGAAATGGTAAAAGTATCGGATGCATTTACGCTGATGATTGATTATGCACACAATGCCATGAGTCTGGAGAGTCTGCTGACTACATTAAAAGAATATAAGCCAAAACGGCTGGTATGTCTTTTCGGATGTGGAGGAAACCGATCCAGGATCCGGCGTTATGAGATGGGAGAAGTGTCAGGAAGACTGGCAGATCTGACAATTATTACCTCAGATAATCCGAGAAACGAAGAACCGCAGGCAATTATCGATGATATTAAGACCGGTATTCATAAAACAGACGGCAAATACGTGGAAATTATTGACAGAAAAGAAGCCATTGCTTACGCCATTCAGAACGGCCAACCTGGAGATGTCATCGTACTTGCAGGAAAAGGACATGAAGACTATCAGGAAATACAAGGAAAGAAATATCCTATGGATGAGCGTGATCTGATTCGTGATATTCTTGCCGGAAAATAACCGATACAGGAAACAGGTATGAATAAATTGTATGCGGATGTGATTGTGGATATTTCACAGGAGAAACTGGACAGGACTTTTCAGTATGAAATTCCTGAGGAATTGTACCAGGAGATAAGAATCGGGAGCAGAGTGCGTATCCCTTTTGGAAAAGGACAGAGGGAAATGACAGGATACGTAACCGGAATTTCCTCAAAGCCCAAAGTGGAAGAAAGCAGAATCAAAAAAATTCTGGGACAGTCTGTGCAGGGCGTTGCCGTAGAGTCAAAGCTCATTGCACTGGCAGAATGGATCAGTATCAATTATGGTTCCACAACGAATCAGGCATTGAAAACCGTCCTGCCTGTAAAAGAAAAGAAAAAACAGAAGGAAAACCGATTCCTTACATTAAATTTGTCACGGCAGGAAGCAGAGCAATTTCTGGAATTGTGTGAACGAAAACATTATAAAGCAAGGGCCAGATTGGTAAAAACACTTCTGACACAGCAGCCTCTGTCCTATTCAGAAGCTGTCCACACTCTGAAACTGACGGCAAGTGTTATAAAAGGACTGGAAGAACAGCATGTGATCACTGTGGAACAGGAACGTGTATACCGAAGTCCTGTTCCGGAAGAACAGGCAGGAGGTCAGAAAAAGATACTGAATGAGGAGCAGGGTCGGGTGGTCCGGGCAGTGTACAGGGAATGGAAGGAAGCATCTCCAAGACCGGTTCTGATTCACGGAGTCACAGGCAGCGGGAAAACGGAAGTTTATATGGAACTCATTCAGAAGGTTCTGGAGGAAGGAAAACAGGTCATTGTACTGATCCCGGAGATTGCCCTCACTTATCAGACTGTGAAAAGATTTTCTCAACGATTTGGAAAAGGTGTGTCTTTTATGCATTCCAGACTTTCAGCGGGAGAAAAGTACGATCAGTTCGAACTGGCAAAACAAGGGGAGATATCCATAGTAGTAGGGCCTCGTTCTGCTTTGTTTACACCATTTCCCGATCTTGGGCTTATTATTATTGACGAAGAACACGAATCTTCCTATAAAAGCGAAAAAACTCCATGCTATCATGCAAGAGAAGCAGCAATTGAGAGGGGACGGATGGAACATGCAAGGGTTGTTATGGGGTCAGCCACCCCTTCTGTGGAATCCTATAAAAAGGGGAAAACAGGAGAGTATCTTTTGCAGACTTTGTCCTGTCGTTATGAAAACCGGTCATTGCCCAAAGTTTATATCGTAGATATGAAACAGGAGCTAAAGGATGGGAACCGGTCAATTTTCAGCGGCCTTCTCCGGGAAAAAATGGGAGAGCGTCTGAAGAAAAAGGAGCAGATGATTCTGTTTTTAAACAGGCGGGGATATATCGGATTTATAAGCTGCAGATCCTGCGGTCATGTGATGAAGTGTCCTCATTGCGATGTCTCACTTACTTCCCACAGAAACGGAAGGCTGGTGTGTCATTATTGCGGATATTCTACACCGGATGTGAACATCTGTCCGGTCTGTGGTTCCCCTTATATTGGCGGATTCCGGGCAGGAACACAGCAGATAGAGGAACAGGTGCAGAAACTTTTTCCAGAAGCCAGGATTCTTCGTATGGATGCCGATACAACCAGAAAGAAAGAAGACCATGAGAAAATTCTTTCCGCATTTGCCCGGGGACAGGCAGATATACTGGTGGGAACGCAGATGATTGTAAAGGGACATGATTTCCAAAGGGTAACATTGGTAGGAGTACTTGCGGCAGATCTGTCATTGAATGGAGCGGATTATATGGCAGGAGAAAGAACCTTTCAGCTTCTGACACAGGCAGTGGGAAGGGCCGGAAGAGGATGCCTTCCGGGAGAAGCTGTGATTCAGACGTATCAGCCCGATCATTATAGTGTGCAGGCAGCGGCAGCTCAGGATTATGAAGCTTTTTATGAAAAGGAAATCGGATATCGTATGCTTATGGGATATCCGCCTGCAAAATCCATGGCGGTCATACGGGGCAGTTGTGAGAATCAGGAACTGCTTTGGCAGGGAATCGGATATTGCAGGAAATATATAGAAAAAATTTACAGAAAACAGGATCTTGTTCTGGTGGGACCGGCACCGGAAAGTGTGGCAAAAGTCCAGGATATGTATCGGATGGTGTTGTATATGCGGCATCCTGACAGAAAGATACTGGTGAAAATAACAGAACTGCTGGAACAGTACATTCAGATAAATAAAGGATTTGAAAAAATTCATATACAGTTTGATTTTATATAAATTCAGAAAAGGAGATTATGGATATGGCATTAAGAAAAATAAGAATACAGGGTGACAATATTTTGGAAAAAAAATGCAGGAAAGTAGAAGCAATGACACCCAAGATTCATGAACTTATTGAGGATATGTTTGAGACCATGTATGATGCTTATGGGGTTGGGCTTGCTGCTCCGCAGGTGGGGATCCTGAAGCAGATTGTGGTCATTGATACAACAGGAGAAGATCCTTATGTACTGATCAATCCGGAGATTCTGGAAACTTCCGGTTCGCAGACAGGGGATGAAGGCTGTCTGAGTCTTCCTGGAATGTCCGGAACTGTCACAAGACCGAACTATGTAAAAGTAAAAGCATTGGATGAGAATATGGAAGAGTATATTCTGGAAGGAACAGAGCTGTTGGCACGGGCAATCTGCCATGAGACCGATCATCTTCAGGGAAAGATGTATACGGAACTTGTAGAAGGGGAACTCCGACGAAACAGCTATGAGGAGGATGAAGAATGAGAGTAGTTTTCATGGGAACTCCGGACTTTGCGGTAGGAACACTGGAAGCATTGATTGCAGCCGGTCATGAAGTGAAGGCAGTGGTGACACAGCCGGATAAACCCAAGGGACGGGGAAAGACCCTGATGCCCACTCCGGTAAAAGAAGTGGCCTTGATACATCACATTCCTGTTTTGCAGCCGGTAAAAGTACGGGAACCGGAATTTGTGGAGCATTTAAGAAACATGGAACCGGATGTGATCGTGGTAGCTGCTTTCGGACAGATTATATCCAGAGATATACTGGAACTTCCAAAATACGGGTGTATTAATGTGCATGCTTCTCTGCTGCCGGCATACAGAGGAGCAGCGCCTATTCAATGGTCAGTGATCAACGGAGACAGAGAATCCGGAGTTACGATCATGCGTATGAACGAGGGACTTGATACAGGTGATATGATGGACAAAGTGGTAGTACCGCTTGCGTCAGATGAAACAGGAGGAAGTCTTTTTGACAAACTCAGTCATGCAGGCGCCGGATTATGTGTTAAGGTACTGGAAGATCTGGAAGCAGGACGGGTGGTATATACACCGCAGCCTGAAGAAAGTACTACGCCTTATGCAGCAATGATTACGAAAAAGATGGGAGAAATCTGCTGGAAGCGACCGGCAGGAGAAATTGAACAGCTGATCCGTGGACTGAATCCATGGCCCAGTGCCTATACGTATCTGGGCAACAAGAGTCTGAAACTGTGGAAAGCAGCAGTAGAAAAAGCAGAGACAGGAACAGAAAATGCTGTGCCGGGGCAGGTAATCCGGGCAGATAAAAAAGGACTCTGTATCTATACAGGAGATGGAATTCTGAATGTTCAGGAACTTCAGCTGGAAGGAAAAAAGAGAATGGATACGGCAGCTTTTCTTCGGGGATATCCGATAGAAGCTGGCATTGTTTTAGGCAAAGCATGAGGAAAAATTAAATGGCAGGAAGAATGAATAGCAGAGAGCTCGTTCTGGGAATCCTTCTGGAAATAAACCAGGAAGGGCAGTACAGTCATATTGCAATACGCGATACTCTGAGTAAATATCAGTATCTGGAAAAACAGGACAGAGCTTTTATTACCCGGGTGTGTGAAGGAACCCAGGAAAATCAGATTCGCATTGATTATATCATTAATCAGTTTTCAAAAATACGGGTTGAAAAAATGAAGCCTGTAATTCGTGAAATTCTGAGAAGCAGTGTGTATCAGCTGATTTATATGGATCATGTACCGGACAGTGCGGTGTGTGATGAAGCTGTGAAACTGGCAAGAAAAAAGGGCTTTTACAATCTTACAGGATTTGTAAACGGAGTTTTGCGTCAGATTGCAAGAAACAGAGAAAAGCTGGAATTTCCTGAAAGAGAAGAAGGAACGAAATATCTTTCCATTCAGTATTCCGTACCGGAATGGATTGCAGAACGTTTCCTTGAGCAGTACGGGGTTGAGACTGCAGAGAAAATTTTTCAGTCCTTTATGAAGGAACCACCATTGACAGTACGGATTCGTCAGCACCTGACAGATAAAGAAAAAGTACTCGAGAGTCTGGAGTCGGAAGGCGTCCGGGTGGAAAAAGCACCTTATGTGGAAAACGCATATTATCTGAACGGTTATGATTATCTGCCGGCGCTTACCGAATTTCGTATGGGAAATCTGCAGGTGCAGGATGTAAGCTCTATGCTCGTGGCAGAAATTGCAGCACCGAAAGAAGGGGATTTTGTAGTTGATTTATGTGCAGCTCCGGGAGGAAAGACTCTGGCGGTTGCTGATAAACTGAAAGATACGGGTAAAGTAGATGCGAGAGACGTGAGTCAGCGAAAGGTGGAACTGATTCAGGAAAATATCAGACGCATGGATGTTCATAACGTGATGGTGTCTGTAAAAGATGCTACGGAGTTTGATGCTTCGATTGTGGAAAAAGCAGATATTGTACTGGCAGACGTTCCGTGTTCCGGTCTTGGAGTGATCGGAAGAAAGACAGATATTAAGTATAAGATGACACCGGAGAAACAGAAGGCACTTGTGAATATTCAGAGAAAGATTCTGGAGAATGCTGCGTTTTATCCAAAACCGGGAGGTATACTGATCTACAGCACCTGTACCCTTGGAATTGAGGAGAATCTTGGGAATATTCTGTGGTTTACATCAAATTATCCCTACAAGCTGGAAAGTCTGAATCCTTATATTAATCAGGAACTTCACAGCGTCGGCACGGAAAAGGGATATCTTCAGATGATTCCGGGGATTCATAAAAGTGACGGATTTTTTATAGCAAGGCTTAGAAGGATGGAACAGAAATAAATGGAGAAGAAAGATATCAAATCCATGAGTCTGGAAGAACTGACAGAGACTGTGCAGTGTTTGGGAGAAAAATCTTTCCGGGGAAAGCAGCTCTACGAATGGATGCATAAAAAGCTGGCAGATGATTTTAATGAAATGACGAACCTTCCAAAAGACTTTCGGGAAAAACTGACAAGGGAGACCACATTGACGGCTCTGAAAATTCTTGAAGTACAGGTTTCAAAAATTGACGGAACCAGAAAATATCTGTTTGCACTGGAAGATGGAAATGTGGTGGAAAGTGTACTGATGCGTTATCATCATGGGAACAGTGTATGTATTTCCTCTCAGGTAGGATGCAAAATGGGATGCCGGTTCTGTGCTTCTACCATAGGAGGATGGACCAGAAATCTTACGAGCGCAGAGATGCTGGATCAGATTTATCAGATTCAGAAAGACAGTCAGGAACGGGTTTCTAATGTGGTAGTAATGGGAACAGGGGAACCCCTTGATAATTATGATGCACTGGTGCGTTTTATCCGTATGCTCAGCAATGAAAGGGGACTGAATATCAGTCAGAGAAATATTACGGTTTCCACTTGTGGAATTGTACCGGGTATGTATAAGCTGGCAGAAGAAAATCTGCAGATTACACTGGCACTTTCTCTTCATGCTTCCAGTCAGGAAAAAAGAGAAGAACTGATGCCCATTGCAAAAAAATACAGTCTGGAAGAAGTATTGGGAGCCTGCAGAAATTATTTTGAGAAAACAGGGCGGAGAATTACCTTTGAATACAGTCTGGTAGGCGGAAAAAATGATTCACAGGAAGATGCATTACGTCTGGCACAACTGATAAAAGGACTGAACTGTCACATTAATCTGATTCCGGTAAATCCCATTAAAGAAAGAGATTTTGTGCGTTCAGATATGAAAGTTATTTTAAATTTTAAAAATAAACTTGAAAAATACCAAATAAATGTTACTATTAGAAGAGAAATGGGCCAGGATATTGACGGGGCCTGTGGACAATTAAGAAAAAGCTATATCGATAAAAGAGAGGATTCGTAAGATGAAATCATATTCTATCACGGATGTGGGACAGATTCGTTCGATGAATGAAGACGTTGTTTTCGCATCGGATATTCCTGTTGGAAATCTTCCTAATCTCTTTGTAGTTGCAGATGGTATGGGAGGACATAAAGCGGGAGATTTTGCTTCAAAATTTGCCCTGGAGGTTTTACTGGAGAATATCCGTGGAAACAGGGAATTTAATCCTGTGAAAATTGTCCGAAATGCCATTGAGGATGCAAACAGCCGGATTCTGAAAGAAGCGGCTGATCATGAATGCATGAGTGGAATGGGGACCACAATCGTTCTTGCTACAATTGTAGGACATTATGCGTATGTGGCAAATGTAGGGGACAGCCGCCTGTACCTGATTCATGATCAGGACATTACGCAGATTACCAAAGATCATTCTCTGGTAGAAGAGATGGTTAGAATAGGAGAGATTTCCAGAGACGATGCCAGAAATCATCCGGACAAAAATATTATTACCAGAGCACTGGGAGCGGTGAAGGATGTGGAAGTGGATTTTTTTGATATTCGTCTGGTTCCGGGAGATATCCTGCTTTTATGTTCTGACGGACTTACCAATATGGTTCCAGATGAGGAAATCAGAGATGCGATCCTTGCCGGAGAATCTCTGGAAGAAACAGGAAAAAAACTGATTTCCATGGCAAATGATAATGGAGGCAAAGATAATATAGGAGTAGTTCTGGTAAAACCAGACACAAAAGAGGTGGAAGTATGTTAAATGTGGGAGTAATCGTAGGTGACCGCTATGAAATTGTGAGCAAAGTTGGCTCAGGCGGTATGGCTGACGTATATAAGGCCAAAGATCATAAGCTGAATCGTTTTGTTGCTATGAAAGTGATGAAACCGGAGTTCAGTTCCGATACTAATTTTATCAGCAAATTTCAGAGGGAAGCGCAGGCAGCAGCAGGTCTTGCCCACCCAAATATTGTAAATGTCTTTGATGTAGGGGAGGATCAGGGAGTAAATTATATCGTCATGGAACTGGTAGAGGGAATTACTTTGAAAGAGTATATTTCCAAAAAAGGAAAACTGACGGTAAAAGAAGCTACCAGTATTGCCATTCAAGTGGCTATGGGGCTGGAAGCAGCACATAACAGAAACATTGTTCACAGGGATATTAAACCCCAGAACATTATTATATCTACAGACGGAAAAGTAAAAGTTACAGATTTTGGTATTGCAAGAGCTGCGTCATCCAATACGATCAGTACGAATGCAATGGGCTCTGTACATTACAGTTCTCCGGAACAGGTAAGAGGCGGATACAGTGATTACAAGAGTGATATTTATTCTCTTGGTATTACTATGTATGAAATGGTTACTGGCATGGTTCCTTTTGACGGGGATACAACAGTTGCCATTGCCATCAAACATCTGCAGGAAGAAATGATTCCACCGTCAGAAATCACACCAGATCTTCCGCACAGCCTGGAAGAAATCATTATGAAGTGTACACAGAAAAGTCCGGACAGACGATACAGTACACTGGCAGAGTTAATTAATGACCTGAAACATTCTCTGATTGATCCAAATGGAAATTTTGTCAATCTTACTCCTTTAAGTAATCATGCCCAGACCGTAGTTATCTCTCCTTCTGAAATGGAGCAGATCAAGAGAGGCGCGGCTTCACCGGTTTCTCAGACAGAGCAGTTCCAGGAAGACAGTTATGACAGTTATGGGAATACGGATTATGACGATTCCCATGAGTATGACAGTGATGAAGATTATGATGATGAGGATGATGACGATAAAGGTGGAAAAGGCATAAGCAGTAAACTGGAAAAGGCCATGACCATCGGAGGTTTAGCAGTAGGTGCCATTATCATCTGTATTCTGGTTTATACTATTGTTTCTGCAACTGGTCTTTTAAAATTCGGCTCCGGCAGCAGCAATAAAAACAAAGCAGAGACCGAACAGAACAATAGTACAGATGCAGCAGAAGAAACAAACGGACAGATTGAAGTTCCGAATCTGACAGATAAAACACCGGAAGAAGCACAGAAAGCCTTGAATGAACTTCAGTTGGGATATAAAAACGGCGGTGAGGAAGCCTCCGATACAGTAGAGGAAGGAAAAATCTGTCGTCAGGATGTGGAAGCAGGAACGAAAGTAAGTGAACATACTCTGATTACCTGTTATATTAGTAGTGGCACACAGGAAATTGAAATGCAGGATGTAACGGATAAGACACAGACAGAAGCAGAAGCGATTCTGAAAGAGATGGGACTAAAAACTACCGTGCAGAAAGCAAACAGCAGTACAATTACTATTGGGAACGTAGTTTCTACAGATCCTGTGGCAGGAACACAGGTGAAAGCCGGTGATACCATTACTTTAACAATCAGCATTGGAGAAGGAGATATTGCAGTTCGGGTTCCGGATGTAATCGGATGGAGTGAAGCAGATGCAAAAGCCTCTCTGAGTCAGGCAGGTCTTCTGGTAACGGTACAGACAGGGGAAAGCCAGAGAGTAAATGTTGGTGAAGTCTATGATATGAGCATTTCAAGCGGAACACGTGTAGATACAGGAACTGCGATTACCATTTATGTAAGAAGTGAGCAGGCTCCGGCAATAACAGATAATGAGGAACAGACAGGTGATAATACAACAGAGGAAGGAACATGGAAACCTGCTAACAGCCTGAGTCAGCCTGCAGATTATCAGGGTGGTAAGGTAAAAGTGGAACTGGTACAGGAGGATGCAGACGGAAATACTTACTCCGATCAGTCCATGGAAGTGGAGAATCCTCAGTTTCCTCTTTCCATTCAGCAGCTGACCGGTCACCCGGGTGTCAGCAGAGGAACGGCAGTTCTGTATGAATGGGTTGGCGACAGCTATCAGGTAATTGACCAGTATGATATTACTTTTCAGAAGGTAGATTGATGAAGGGAAAAATCATGAAAGGAATTTCCGGATTCTACTATGTAAATGTAGCAGAATCCGGAATTTATGAATGTAAGGCAAAAGGAATATTCCGAAAAGATAAGATAAGGCCCCTGGTAGGGGATGATGTAGAAATAGAGGTCCTGAGTGAAGAGAAGAAGATTGGAAATATAGTAAAAATATTTCCGAGACACAGTGAGCTGGTTCGGCCGGCAGTTGCCAATGTGGATCAGGCATTGGTGATTTTTGCAGCCAGAGAGCCAAATCCCAACTTTTCTTTGCTGGACCGCTTTTTGATTATAATGGAAAAACAGGAGATTCCTGTGATCATCTGTTTCAATAAACAGGATTTATGTGGAAAAGAAGAATTAGAACAGATGAAAAAAATTTATGAAAACTGCGGATATCAGGTGATTCTGACCAGTGCAACGGAGAAAGAAGGCATGGAAGAATTAAAACTGCTTCTGCGGGGGAAGACCACTACAGTGGCAGGACCTTCCGGTGTGGGAAAATCATCGCTTACAAATCTGCTTCAGAAAGATGTGGTTATGGAAACAGGAGAAATCAGCAAAAAACTGGGAAGAGGACGCCATACCACAAGACATTCTCAGATTATACCCGTTGAAGAAGATACGTGGATTTATGATACGCCCGGGTTTACATCTTTTTATGTGGAAAATATAGAAAAAGAAGATCTGCGCTATTATTTCAGAGAATTCTCTTCTTATGAAGGAACCTGTCGTTTCCAGGGTTGTACCCATACTCATGAACCCGGATGCAGAGTGAAAGAAGCTCTCGCAGAGGGAAAAATATCACAGGAAAGATATGACAGTTACCTGGAAATTTATCGGGAACTGGCTGAAAAAAGAAAATATTAGGAGGAAAAAATGTATCAGTTATCACCCTCGATTCTGGCAGCAGATTTTGCTTGCCTGGGAAAAGAAATTAAAGAAGTGGAAGAGGCAGGAGCAAAATGGCTGCATCTGGATGTTATGGATGGAAAATTTGTTCCCTGTGTGTCCTTTGGAATGCCGGTTATTACATCACTCAGAAAAGCCAGCAATCTGTTTTTTGATGTACATCTTATGATTGAAGAACCGGAACGTTATATTGAAGAATTCAAAGAAGCAGGTGCAGATATGCTGACTGTTCATGCAGAAGCATGCAGACATCTGGATCGGGTTCTGAATGAGATTCATCATGCCGGAATGAAAGCCGGTGTGGCTCTGAATCCAGGTACACCGCTTTCTGCCATAGAGGAAGTGCTGGGACTGGCCGATATGATTCTGATCATGACAGTAAATCCAGGTTTCGGGGGTCAGAAGTTTATTCCTTATACAGAAGATAAGATTCGACGCCTGAAAAAAATGCTGGAGGACAGAGAACTGACAGCAGATATCCAGGTGGATGGAGGAATCGGGAAGTATACACTGAAACAGGTCATGGACGCAGGTGCGAATATCTTTGTTATGGGTTCAGCAGTTTTCAAAGGAAATATTAAAGAAAATACCGCCATGTATCTGAAAATGATGGAAGAATACGGACAGAAATAAAATACAAAATCGGAGGACAGAGAATGGATGCAGTTTTGATTTGCGGCGGAGTGATTCAGGATTCTTTTGCCTGTGCCTGCCTGGAAAAAATCAGACCGGATCTTGTAATCGGAATTGACAGAGGACTGGAGTTCTGTTACAGAAATCAGGTTATACCATCCTGGATTCTGGGAGATTTTGACAGTATCCGGCCGGAAATTATAGAATGGTACAGAAATCAGAGAGAGATTCCCATCAGAGAATACAAACCGGAAAAAGATGCCACAGATACCAGAATCGGACTGGATTTGGCTTTGGAACTGGGAAGTGACAGAATCTTTCTTCTGGGAGCCACCGGAGGAAGACTGGATCATTATATGGGAAATCTTCAGGCACTTTTGATTCCTGCCATGCAGGGACGGGAAGGATGGATCCTGGATGAACAAAATGCAATCACTGTTCTTTCCGGAAAAAAAATCATTACCGGAGAAACTCAGTTTGGAAAGTACATATCCTTTTTTTCTATGGGCGATGTAGTCAGAGGGCTTTCTTTAAAAGGTTTCAAGTACCCTCTGGAGAATTACGATCTGACCAATTCGGATGGTCTGGCAATCAGTAATGAACTGGACGACGCCACAGGGGTAGTGGATTTTCAGCAGGGATTTCTTATGATGGTCATGTCACAAGACAGGGCTGGTCATACTCTTGATTCAACCTTTTATGTATGATAGAATCTAACAGAGATAAAAAAAGAGAGGACAAACATTATGAAATTAGGAATCGTGGGTTTACCCAATGTGGGAAAAAGTACCCTTTTTAATTCATTGACAAAGGCAGGTGCAGAGTCTGCGAATTATCCCTTCTGTACGATTGACCCGAATGTGGGAATTGTAGCAGTTCCGGATGAAAGATTGAAATTACTGGGAGATTTTTATCACTCTAAAAAAGTGACACCTGCTGTAATTGAATTTGTAGATATTGCAGGACTTGTAAAAGGTGCGTCAAAGGGAGAAGGTCTCGGAAATCAGTTCCTGGCTAATATCCGTGAAGTAGATGCAATCGTTCATGTAGTGCGTTGTTTTGAAGATGATAATGTGGTTCATGTAGATGGAAGCATTGATCCGCTTCGTGATATTGAGACAATTAATCTGGAATTGATTTTTTCAGATCTTGAGATTCTGGAAAGAAGAATTGCAAAAACCACAAAATCTGCACGAATGGATAAAGAGGCAGCAAAAGAGCTGGAACTTCTGAAACGTCTGAAAGAACTTCTGGAAGAGGGAAAACCGGCATCTGTATTTGAACCGGAAAATGAAGATGAGGAACTTCTTTTAAAGGGCTATAATCTTCTTACAAACAAGCCTGTTATTTATGCAGCAAATGTATCGGAAGATGATCTGGCAGATGATGCCGTTTCCAATTCTCATGTGCAGAAAGTCCGGGAATATGCAAAAGAGACAGGAAGCGAAGTCTTTGCTCTTTGTGCACAGATTGAACAGGAAATCGCAGAACTGGATGACGAAGAAAAGAAAGAATTTCTGGAAGATCTGGGAATTGAAAAATCAGGGCTGGAAAAGCTGATTGTTGCAAGTTATCGTCTTCTGGGACTTTTAAGTTTCCTGACATCAGGAGAAGATGAGACAAGAGCATGGACGATTAAAGTAGGAACTAAGGCTCCACAGGCGGCCGGAAAAATTCACACAGATTTCGAACGGGGATTTATCAAAGCAGAAGTGGTAAATTATAAAGATCTTCTTGACTGTGGTTCTTATGCAGGAGCAAGAGAGAAGGGTCTTGTACGCATGGAAGGAAAAGAATATGTTGTTCAGGATGGAGATGTGATTTTATTCCGATTCAATGTATAAAGGGGGGCAGTTTTTTATGGATATGTCCATTCGTTTTCCCCATCTTGGAATTCATCTGCATCATGTAGGAAAAACCATTACAGTCTTTGGTTTTGATATTGCATATTATGGAATTGTAATTGCAATCGCAATGATTGTGGGAATATCCATTGCAATGCGAGAGGCAAAACGTACCGGGCAGAATCCGGATACTTATCTGGATATGCTGATGATTACAATGGTAACTTCTGTTATTGGAGCGAGAATTTATTATGTGGCCTTTTCATGGGAAAACTATAAAGACAACCTCGTGCAGATTTTTAATACCAGAAATGGAGGACTGGCAATTTACGGGGGGATCATTGCCGGTATTATCACTGTTTATGTTTTTGTAAGAATTAAGAAAATGAATTTTCCGCAGGTAGCAGATACGGTATGTATGGGACTTATTGCCGGTCAGATCATCGGACGATGGGGGAATTTTTTTAACCGGGAGGCATTCGGAGGCTATACCGACAATCTTCTGGCTATGCAGCTTCCCGTATCGGCAGTTCGTCAGAACGAAATCACTGCAGCCATGTGGGAGCATCTGGTGGAAACCGGTGGAGTAGAATACATTCAGGTACATCCCACATTTCTTTATGAAGGGCTCTGGAACTGCGTGGTACTTCTCTTTTTGTTCTGGTACAGGGACAGAAAGAAATTTCAGGGAGAATTGTTCTTATGTTATCTGACAGGATATGGAATGGGACGTTTCTGGATTGAAGGTCTGCGTACGGATCAGCTGTTGATTCCGGGAATTGGTCTTCCGGTTTCGCAGGTGTTGTCTGCAGTGGTGGTTGTTGCTTCTATTGTATGGATTCTGTGGAAAAGGACTGGCGGAAGCCGAAATAAGGAGTGCAGCAATGACAAAGGAAGAATTAAAAAAACAGATTGAGAAAGTAAGGACAGAATTAAATGATTGCTTTTTTGAAAACGGAAAAGCAGAAAATATTCTGGAAATCAGCATAAAGCTGGATGGCCTGATCGAGAACTATTTACAGGCGGCAGAACAGAATTAAAACGAAACAAGAAAAGTGGGGAAACAGCAGACAGGCAGTTTTCTCACTTTTTGTGTATTTGTATCACTTATAAAGTATTTCTTAAGAATATATGTTCCCCCTTGCTTTTTTAGCTTTTGTAGTATAGAATTATCCTTGTAAGTGGTAGATAGTGGTGAAAAGTGGTGGCGAATGGGCAGCTGGTGGCAGAAGCACCCGTGTCCCCATGGAAAATACGAAGGGGAGAATCGTATTTTCACGAAAGAAGGTGACATTCATCATGTTCATGGGGGAGTACAGGCATACAATTGATGCAAAAGGGAGATTAATCATTCCGTCAAAATTCCGTGAAGGATTAGGGGAGGAATTTATTTTGACGAAAGGATTAGATGGTTGTTTGTCTATATACCCAAAAGATGAATGGAAAAATTTCGAAGAAAAGCTAAAAGCTTTACCACTTAATGATAAAAATGCAAGAGCCTTCTTACGTTTCTTCGTTTCCAGCGCAAACATGTGCGAGCTGGATAAGCAGGGGAGAATTCTCGTACCGGCAACGCTGCGGGAATTTGCTGGTCTGACGAAAGATGTGGTGCTGACTGGAAACCTCACCCGAATTGAGGTCTGGAGTAAGGAAAAATGGATTGAAAACAGCAATTATGAAGACATGGATGCCATTGCTGAGGGTATGCGTAATATGGGCATCGTAATCTGATTGCGGGAAGGGTGAAGAAAGATGGAATTTAAACACAAATCCGTTCTGTTGGAAGAGACAATTCAAAATCTGAAAGTGAAACCGGATGGGATTTATGTTGACGGAACTTTAGGAGGCGGCGGACATGCCTGGGAGGTGTGTCGGCAATTATCTGCCAAGGGGAGCTTGATAGGTATAGATCAAGATGATGCTGCAATTGAAGCTGCGGGAAATCGTCTGAAGGAGTTTAAAGACCGTGTGACGATTATCCGCAGCAACTATTG
The DNA here is from genome assembly GCA_051880075.1 of Blautia sp. Lineage (GTDB taxonomy): Bacteria > Bacillota > Clostridia > Lachnospirales > Lachnospiraceae > Blautia. The sequence goes on from JBJENG010000057.1 coordinate 53,323, forward strand.
CAACATGAAAAAGGAACTTAACAGGCACGGAATCACATCAGTAGATGGAATCGTCCTTGATTTGGGAGTTTCTTCCTATCAGTTGGACAACGCACAGCGTGGATTTACCTACCGTGAGGACGTGCCTCTTGATATGCGTATGGATCAGCGGAACAGCCGGACTGCAAAAGATATTGTGAATACTTATTCCGAACAGGAACTGTTTCGGATTATTCGCGACTATGGAGAAGATAAATTTGCGAAGAATATAGCCAGAAATATTTGTGCAGCGCGAATGGAAAAACCGGTTGAAACAACAGGAGAACTGACAGAGATTATAAAAAAATCTATTCCTGTAAAGATGCGGATGACAGGTGGGCATCCTGCAAAGAAAACATTTCAGGCAATTCGGATTGAACTGAATCAGGAGCTGGAAGTTCTGAAAAATTCGCTGGATGATATGATAGACCTTCTGAATGATGAAGGTCGTATTTGCGTGATTACTTTTCACTCATTAGAAGACAGAATTGTAAAAACAATTTTCAGAAGAAATGAAAATCCATGTACTTGTCCACCGGATTTCCCGGTATGTGTATGTGGAAAAAAATCAAAAGGAAAAGTAATTACCAGAAAACCGATTCTTCCTTCACAGGAGGAACTGGAGGAAAATACACGTTCGAAAAGTGCCAAGCTCCGTGTTTTTGAGCGTATGTTGTAACGGGAAAGCAAATGGATAGATGATCAGGGTGACATCATGAACAGATATTATGTAGATGGAAATACTGTACGGCGTGAGGAAGAACCACATGGGTACAAAAAAAATCATAAACTGAGTGCAGAGGCAAAGAAAAACAGAAACCGCAATCTGAAAATGAATCGGGGATATATTATATTTCTGGCTGTCATTTGTGTTGTGGCTACCTTTGTCTGTGTACATTACCTGCGTTTGAAATCAGAACTGACTTCTCAGAAAAGTCAATTAACAGTAAAGGAACTGGAATACAGTACTTTGAAAGCTGACAATGATGCTTATTATAATGAGACAGTAGCCAGTGTGGATCTGGAGGCAATTCGTCAGAAAGCCCTGAATGAGTTAGGTATGAAATATGTGGATCAGAATCAGATCAAATACTATACGCCAGGCGGATCGGGATATGTAAGACAGTATCAGGAAGTACCAACAGAAGAGTGAATAAAACAAAGCAGGTGACGGTTTGAAAAAACGTGAAATACAAAAAAGAAAATTTACAGAAACCATGAAGATAAAGCTGGCAGGATTATTTGGTGTAATTTTGCTGGCTTTAATCGGTTTAATTATGGGAATTACTTATATCAATGCCAAAAGTGGTGATAAGTATACAAAGCAGGTGCTGACGCAGTCTCAGCAGCAATACGAAAGTGATACGATTCTGTTTCGCAGGGGAGATATTCTGGACAGGAACGGAAATGTTCTTGCTACCAGTGTGCGGGTCTATAATGTGATTCTGGACTGTCAGGTGATAAATACGGATGAGGATTATATAGAACCTACCATTGAGGCTGTTTCACAGGCTTTTGATCTGGATGCAGGTTATCTGGAAGGCTTGCTTACAGGAGAAGATACAAAGGACAGATCGTATGTGATTATAAAAAGAGATATTTCCATGGACGAGAAGGAAGTCTTTGAAAATATGAAAGATACCAAGAAAGAGGGATTGTCCGATGAGGAAATTTCCAGAAGAAGTAAGATAAAAGGAGTATGGTTTGAGGAAGGTTATAAACGGATGTATCCGTTGAATTCTCTTGCCTGCGATGTGATTGGCTTCAGTAACCGAAATAATGAGGCAACGTTGGGGCTTGAGGGTTATTATAACAGTACCCTGAATGGTACAAACGGAAGAAAATACGGATATTTCAATCAGGATTCTACGTTGGAACAGACGATTATTGAACCGGTTAATGGGAATACACTGGTTTCTACAATCGATGTGAACATTCAGAAAATTGTGGAAAAATATATAGAAGTTTTTATGGAAGAACTGTCGGATGGGCCAAACGGAACCGGAAGAGGAGCACAAAATATTGGTGTGATCGTGGAAAATCCTCAGAATGGGGAAATTCTTGCAATGGCCAGTACAGATCCTTATGATCTGAACAACCCGGGAGACTTGAGTGGGATTTACAGTGAAGAGGCAATAGAGTCCATGAGTGAAAAGGAAAGAGAAAAGGCCTTCAACAGCGTCTGGAGTAATTATTGTGTAAACAGTGCTTATGAACCGGGGTCTGTAGTAAAACCCATTGTAGTGGCTTCAGCACTGGAGTCTGGGGCGGTTACAGAAAGTGACAAATTCCTCTGCGACAGTGGAGAGCAGGTTGCTACAGAATATATTCGTTGTGCAGTATATCCGGATGCGCATGGAACAGAAACTTTGGGCGAAATCATACAAAATTCCTGTAATGACGGAATGATGGCGATTGGACGAAAAATGGGTGCAGCGCTCATGGTAGAATATCAGGAAAAATTTAATTTTGGTATGAGAACCGGAATTGATCTTCCGGGAGAATCAAGCGGTATGGTATTTACGCAGGAACAGATGAATGAGACAGAGCTTGCTACTACCAGTTTTGGACAGGGTTTTACTTGTACTATGGTCCAGGAAGTTGCAGCAATGGCTTCCGTTATTAATGGAGGAACTTATTATCAGCCTCATCTCGTAAAAGAAGTAAGAGATGATAATGGCACTGTTCTGAAGCAGAATAAAGGAAATATTCTGAAAGAAGTAATTTCAGAAGAGGTTTCTGCAGATATCCGGGAATATATGAGCATGAGTGTAAAGTACGGTACTAGTGGGAAGTCAAAAGTACAGGGATATTCTATGGGGGGAAAGACAGGAACTGCGGAGAAAATCCCAAGAGGAGAAGGAAATTATCTGGTATCTTATATTGGATTTGCACCGCTGGATGATCCGCAGGTGCTCATTTATGTTGTTGTAGATGAGCCGAATGTAGAATCTCAGGCAGACAGTTCTTATGCTCAGTATATTGCACAGGCAGTTCTGGATGAAATTCTTCCTTACATGAATATTTATCCGGATGAGGAAACAGAAGAAGAAACTCAGTTATGGGCAGGATTCAAAGGAGTTCCAAGACTGGATCAGACGGAAGCGGAGATTCGGGAGGAAGAGGAAGCAGGAGGCTCGGAAATCGGAGCAGAAAATCCGGATATGCCGGAACCGGCAGAGGATGAAAATCAGGAAGATACGGAATATACCAATGAAGAGAGCGACGGCATCACCAATGAAGAGGCCGGATACGAAGAAGGGGAAGAAAGCGGCGAAGAAGAAACTCAGGAAGAATAAATAGACCTAAGAAAAGACCGGGAACTGGAAACAGTGACGGTCTTTTCTTGCGTGATGAGGTCCAGGTGCAGGAAGAGAAAATCAGGGAAATGGTAGTAGTCCGATTAGAACCGCATATATTATAAAGATAAGCTGTGGAGGGGTTACATGAAAAAAAACAGAACGTATCATAAGAAAAAAATTCTCCTTGTCTTTCTTGGATGTACGTTGCTGTTGATCGGACTGATGGGAAGGATGGTATATCTGATGGTAATCCGGTCTGATTATTATGCGAAAAAAGCAGAAGAGCTCCATCAACGGGAACGGGATATTAAAGCAGCAAGAGGAAGAATCCTGGATGCAAAAGGAGAGATTCTGGCAGATAATAAGGCGGTCTGTACGGTTTCTGTGATTCACAGTCAAATTAAAGAACCGGAAAAAATCATAGCAATGCTGCAGAAAGAGCTGGGGATTACGGAAGAAGCAGCAAGAAAACGGGTGGAAAAGGTATCCTCCATTGAACGAGTCAAGACAAATGTAGAGAAAGCGGTCGGAGACAGGATCCGGACGTATGGTCTTGCGGGTGTGAAAGTAGATGAAGATTTTAAAAGATATTATCCATATAATGAACTGGCATCCAAAGTATTGGGCTTTACAGGAGGGGACAATCAGGGAATCATCGGACTTGAAGTGTATTATGATAAAATTTTGAAAGGAGTGGATGGAAAAATACTGACTACTACCGACGCAAGAGGTGTGGAAATCGATGATTTGGGAGAAAGCAGAGTAGAACCGGTATCCGGTTATGATCTGCATATCAGTCTCGACAGGAATATACAGATGTATGCACAACAGGCAGCTTTGAAAGTAATGGAAGAAAAGCAGGCAGATGCGGTCTCTATTCTTTTTATGAACCCTCAGAATGGGGAAATCTATGCAGATGTAAACGTGCCGGAATTTAATCTGAATGAACCTTTTACGCTCAATACCGGGGAGAATACGGAAGAAATGACGGAAGAAGAAAGACAGAATGCCTGTAATCAAATGTGGAGAAACCTGACGATCAATGATACATACGAACCGGGATCTACGTTTAAAATCATTACAATGGCTGCCGGATTATCGGAAGGAGTTGTAAGCAGAACTGATCAGTTTTCCTGTCCGGGTTTTAAAATCGTAGAAGACAGAAGAATTCACTGTCATAAAAGAGCAGGTCATGGAACAGAGAATTTTGTAGAAGGGGCTATGAATTCCTGTAATCCTGTATTTATCGAAGTAGGGCTGCGGCTTGGTGTGGATAATTACTATAAGTATTTTCAGAAGTTTGGACTTCTGAAAAAAACCGGGATTGATCTTCCTGGGGAAGCTGCTACAATTATGCATAAAAAATCCAATATCGGTCAAGTGGAACTGGCTACTATATCCTTTGGACAGTCCTTTCAGATTACACCGATTCAGCTTGCCACAACTGTCAGTGCTGTTATTAATGGGGGAAAACGGATAACTCCTCATTTTGGAGTAAAGGTAACCGATCAGGAAGGAAATCTGGTAGAAATCTTGAAGTATCCGGTGGAAAAAGGAGTAGTGACAGAACAGATTTCGGAAGAAGTAAAATATATCCTTGAAAAGGTAGTATCGGAGGGATCGGGAAAAAATGCTTTTATAGAAGGCAGGACAATCGGAGGAAAAACGGCTACTTCTCAGACGCTTCCCAGAAGTGCCCACAGATATATTTCTTCTTTTCTGGGATTTACACCTGCAGATAATCCACAGATTCTGGGAATCTGCCTGATTCATGATCCACAGGGGATTTATTACGGAGGTACCATTGCAGCTCCGGTCATTCGTGATATCTATGAGAATATTCTTCCTTATATGGGGATTGCAGGTTGATAAAACTGAAAAAAAGCATTATACTATAGGCAAAAATACAAAGATGAGGTGTGTTATGGAAGCGTATAAGATGGTTTTACCTGTGTTGATTGCGTTTGCAGTCAGTGTGATTTTAGGACCTGTGGTCATTCCCTATTTGAGAAAACTGAAAATGGGTCAGACAGAGCGTGTGGACGGCGTACAGTCCCATTTGAAAAAAGCGGGAACCCCTACTATGGGAGGGATTATTTTCCTGTTGTCAACCGTTGTGACGTCTCTTCTGTATGTAAAAGATTATCCGAAAATCATTCCGATTCTGTTCCTTACACTGGGATTTGGATTGATTGGTTTTCTTGATGATTATCTGAAAGTAGTTCTGCGTCGCTCAGACGGGCTGATGCCGGGACAGAAAATGGCATGTCAGATTGTTGTAACAGCCGTATTTGCTTTTTATATTATGAGATTTACCGATGTTCCCATGACCCTGAAAGTACCTTTTGCTCCGGGGGTGGAAATCAATCCGGGAATTCTTACAGTTCCCTTGTTATTTTTTGTAGTAATCGGTACTGTAAACGGAGTGAATTTTACAGATGGTCTGGATGGTCTGGCCTCTTCTGTAACCGTTATGGTGGCTACATTCTTTTCTGTAGTTGCAATCGGAACAAAGAGTGGAATCGAACCGATTACCTGTGCAGTGGCGGGTGCTCTGCTGGGATTCCTGTTGTTTAATGTATATCCGGCAAAGATTTTTATGGGGGATACGGGTTCTCTTGCTCTTGGCGGTTTTGTGGCAGGTACAGCTTATATGCTGCAGATGCCTTTATTTTTGCTGATTATCGGATTGATTTATGTAGTAGAAGTATTGTCTGTTGTTTTGCAGGTTACTTATTTTAAGATTACACATGGAAAGAGAATCTTTAAGATGGCACCGATTCATCACCATTTTGAATTGTGTGGCTGGTCGGAAACAAGAGTTGTGGCGGTATTTTCGATTGTAACTGCAATTTTATGTATGATCGCATTGCTGGCTTTATAGACTGGCTTACAGAAAGGAAAGAGAAGAAATGAAGAGAACAGAGTTACAGGGAAAAAAGGTACTGGTTTTTGGTTCCGGTATCAGTGGAATCGGAGCAGTAAAACTGTTGGAAGCGGTACAGGCCCGGGTAGTGTTGTATGATGGAAACGAAAAACTGGACAGAAACCAGATCTCGGGAAAACTTCCACAGGGAAGTGATTGTGAAATCATACTGGGAGAACTGCCAAAAGAGGTTCTTCATACATTGGATCTTGTGGTAATGAGTCCCGGAGTGCCGCTTGACATTCCGGCAGTACAGGAATTTGAAAAGGCAGGCATTCCTGTATGGGGAGAAGTGGAACTGGCCTATCGTATGGGAGCAGGAACGGTTCTTGCCATTACAGGAACCAATGGAAAAACTACCACCACCGCTCTTCTTGGGGAAATTATGAAAGCATATGCACAATCTGTTTTTGTAGTGGGAAACATTGGAAATGCATATACAGGTGCAGCGCTTGAGATGAATGATGGCAGTTATACAGTTGCAGAGATCAGCAGTTTTCAGTTGGAAAGTACTCATACATTTAAACCGGAAGTATCTGCCATATTGAATATTACGGAAGATCATCTGAACCGGCATCATACGATGGAAGAATATATCCGTGTAAAAGAACTGATTTCTGCCAATCAGACAAAAGATAATTTCTGCATCCTTAATTATGAAGATGAAATACTTCGGAAATTTGCAGAAATATGTCCTGCAAAAGTCGTATTTTTCTCCAGTCTTCATAAACTGGAAGAAGGTATTTTCCTGGATGGAGATAAGATCGTATGGAAAACAGAAAAAGATTCTTTTGTTTTTGCAAAAACGGGAGAGTTGAAACTTCTGGGTCAGCACAATTATGAAAATGTTATGGCAGCATCTGCTATGGCATATTGTGCAGGGGTACCAGCAGAAATTATACGGAAGGTGATTATGGAATTTACAGCGGTACCTCACAGAATTGAGTTTGTGGAAGAAATTCACGGTGTAGCTTATTATAATGATTCAAAGGGTACAAATCCGGATGCTGCCATCAAGGGAATTCAGGCAATGAATCGTCCTACTCTTCTGATCGGAGGCGGTTATGATAAAGAGTCTTCTTATGAAGAGTGGATCCAGGCTTTTGACGGAAAAGTAAAAGAGCTGGTGTTGATCGGTCAGACAAGAGAAAAAATCAGGGATGCAGCTCATGCGTGCGGATTTTTCAATACCATTCTGGCAGAAAACCTGGAAGAAGCCGTACATATCTGTGCAGAGAAAGCAGAACCGGGAGATGCGGTACTTCTTTCTCCGGCATGTGCAAGCTGGGGACAGTTTGATAATTATGAACAGAGAGGCGATAAATTCAAAGAATATGTAAGAGCACTGGGCAGGTAACCGGCATCATAATGTGAGAAAACAAACAATATAATGTATCATAGACAAAAGGAAAGGGAAATGCAGGTGGAAAACGAAAAGAAACCGAAGGGATGCATAGATGGAATCCTTTTGATCCTGGTGCTTTTACTGGTTGTCTGTGGTTTGATCTTTTTATTCAGCACAAGTGCGTACAATGGCAGGGTAAAGTTTCACGACCCTGCCTATTATTTTAAAAAACAGTTATTTGCCACCGCTCTTGGAATGATGGGAATGTATGTGGTTTCCTGTATGGACTATCACATTTTTGTTCGGACGGCACTTTTTCTTTATCTTGTTTCTCTGGGACTTTCTTTTGCAGTATTGCTTTTCGGAGATGCGTATAATGGTTCCAGACGATGGCTTTCGGTTGGACCTTTGTCTTTTCAGCCTGCCGAATTTGCCAAGGTTGCAGTGATTCTTTTTCTCACATTTGTCATTACCAGTTCTCAAAAGAAACAGCAGGGAATCCTCCAGATGGCAGGAACCATGCTGCTCCTTCTTCCTGTTGTAGGACTGGTGGGGACAAATAATCTGAGTACAGCGATTATTATACTGGGAATCGGAGTTCTTCTTATATTCATATCCAGTCCCAGGTATCTTCCTTTTGTGGGAATCGGAGTTCTGGGTGTGGTGTTTATTGGTGTTTTTCTCGGAATGGCCAGTTACCGTCTGGAAAGAATCGCTATATGGAGAAATCCGGAAGCATATGAAAAAGGATTTCAGACCATACAAGGGCTTTATGCAATCGGCAGCGGGGGTATATTTGGCAAAGGACTTGGGAGCAGTCTGCAGAAGCTGGGATTTGTACCGGAAGCACAGAATGACATGATTTTTTCCATTATCTGTGAAGAAACTGGATTGACAGGCGCAGTTCTGGTTATTGGAATTTTCGGGCTTCTGATCTGGCGGCTGATGGTCATTGCAATTCACGCAAAAGACCTGGAAGGGGCATTGCTTGCAGGTGGCATTATGGGGCATATGGCACTTCAGGTGATTCTGAATATTGCAGTCGTAACGAATACCATACCTAATACAGGAATTACACTGCCCTTTGTCAGCTATGGAGGTACTTCGGTTCTGTTTCTTCTGGGAGAAATGGGGCTGGCTCTTTCAGTAAGCAGAAATCCGGCATTTACAGGAAGAAAACAGAGAGAACTCTGAGATACTTTTTTGTTGTCACCAATTCAAAGTCTGTGCATACAATAGTATATAGTCAGCCATGGAAGGAAGATTGGCTTGAAAGAAATCCGAATAGAAGGCCGGAAGCCTCTTGAAGGGGAAATCAAAATACAAGGTTCAAAGAATGCGGCATTGCCAATTATGGCGGCCGCTCTTTTGCATAAAGGGGAAATTGTGCTGCATCAGTGTCCGGATATTGCAGATGTTCATACTATGGCAGAAATTCTGAAAAAACTGGGAGCAAAAATTCAGTACAAAGAAAATACCATGATATTGGATTGCAGCTGTGTGAATAAAACGACAATTGATTTTTCAGCAGGTAAGAAAATGCGTTCATCTGTGATTTTTCTTGGAAGTCTTCTTGGCAGATTTTCAAATGCCTGCATTCCGTACCCAGGTGGTTGTGTAATTGGAAAACGTCCTATTGATCTGCATCTTTGGGCGTTGGAGAAACTGGGTATTTCTTTCTGGGAGGAGGATTCGGTTCTTCTGGCACAGAGAGAAAAGTTGCAGGGAACAGAGATTGTTTTTCCGGGAATCAGTGTAGGTGCTACACAAAATGCCATTCTGGCATCTGTACTTGCAGAAGGGATTACAAGATTGAGAAATTGTGCATGTGAACCAGAAGTCGTCTGGCTTTGCGAGTTCCTTTGCTCTTGTGGTGCAGAGATTACAGGTGCAGGAAGCAGAACAATCTGTATCAGAGGTGTACAACAGCTGCATGGAACAGAATATACAATACCGCCGGACAGAATTGTAGCGGGAACCTATGTGTGTGCCAGTGCAATAACGAGAAGCCAGGTGATGCTGTACAATGCACCGTCAGAGGAAATGAAGTCGCTTCTTCACCTATATCAGAAAATGGGTGGACAATATGAAGTGATTGGTGGTAAACTGTCATTATGCAGCCGGTGGGTACAGTATCCTATAGTCAGACAATGTACAGAAGTATATCCGGGTTTTCCTACAGACCTGCAGTCGCCATTGATGGCAGTACTTTCCACAATACCAGGTCAGAGCTGTCTGGTAGAGAATATTTTTGAAGATCGTTTTCGGACAGCAGATCAACTGAAAAAGATGGGAGCAGACATACAGGTGAACGGCAGGGAAGCCCTGATCCGGGGAGGAAATCTGAGAGGTGCGCGTGTGGAAGCACAGGAATTAAGGGGAGGCGCTGCGCTTGTAATTGCAGGACTTGCAGCGGAAGGTGTGACTCATATAGCAAATCCACAATATATTGAACGGGGATATGAGAATATTTGCAGGGATTTGAGAATGCTCGGTGCTGCAATTGAGATAGGATAAAGGGGAACATATATGGATAAAAAGAAACGCAGGACGATCCTGGGTGGCCTGGGTCTGGCTGTTCTTACGGGAATAGCTGTGTTTTTCGGTTGTTTCAGAATTACCAGTGTGAAGGTGGAAGGAAACAAAAGTTATACAGAAGATGAAATTATAAATATGGTTCTGGAAGGCCCACTGTCTTCCAATTCCATGCTTGCCATGTTGATAAACCCGGAAGAAAGAACAAAAGATGCAGAATTTATAAACAAAATATGGATGGAGAGAAAAAACCGAAACAGCATCGTCATTCATGTGAGAGAAAAAGAATTTATCGGTTATGTAAAATTTCTGGATGGTTGTTTTTATTTTGATAAGAAGGGTATTGTTCAGGTAAGTACAGTGGAAGCGCTGGACGGTGTTCCTTATATTGAGGGGGTTTCTCCGGAACATATCAGAATCGGTGAGAAGCTGCATGGAATTACATCAAAAGAATTAAATATGCTATTCAGTATTGTAAAAATGGTGGAAAGCAGTGATTACAGACCGGAACGGATGGTGTTTGACGAAAAAGGACAGCTTTACATGTATTATGATGAAATTCAGGTAAATATGGGATCTGATGAGAACCTGGATGGAAAAGTCAGCAGACTTCTTGGAATACTGCCCCAGTTGGATGGTATGAAAGGAATTCTTCATCTGGAAAATGCAAACAGTACAACAGAGAGTATTGTATTTGAAAAAACGCTTTCAGAAGAAGAGCAGCAGGCAAAGGAAGCAGAGCAAAATTCAGAGACTGATTCAGAAGAATTTTCTTATAATGATGAGAGTTATGATGACGGAAGTTATGATGATGAAAATTATGATGACGAAAATTATGATGACGAAAATTATGATGATGAAAGTTATGATGATGAAAGTTATGATGATGAAAGTTATGATGACGAAAACTATGATGATGAAAATTACGATGATGTATACGGTGAGTGAGGAACCTGAAATGGCGACAAAAATCGTGAAGAAAACCTGTTTTTTTTAAAATTTTTATGAAAAAAGCAATTTAACAGTTGATAAATTCTTGAAAAGACTATATTATATATCTATATGCACGAATGGGAAGAAATAATCGCAGACGGATAAGACAGGCTATGTGCATATTTCAAACAGAAAACAGGATATACAGAATACAGTACACATAAGTGTATTTGGAAACGATACAAGGGAAGCTAAAGGAGGAAGTACTTTGTTAGAGATTATGACAAACGAGGCTGAATCATCTGCAAAAATTGTAGTGATTGGTGTAGGTGGAGCTGGTAATAATGCAGTTAACAGAATGGTAGAAGAAACAATCAGCGGCGTAGAATTTGTTGGTGTCAATACAGATAAACAGGCCCTGACTCTTTGTAAAGCACCTACAGTTGTTCAGATTGGTGAAAAACTGACAAAAGGACTTGGGGCAGGTGCAAAACCGGAAATCGGTGAAAAAGCAGCAGAAGAAAGCATTGAAGAAATCAAACAGATTCTTCAGGGAGCAGATATGGTATTTGTTACCTGTGGTATGGGTGGAGGAACCGGAACCGGTGCAGCTCCAATCGTTGCAGGTGCAGCAAAAGAAATGGGAATTCTGACAGTAGGTGTTGTTACAAAACCTTTCCGTTTTGAGGCAAAGACACGTATGACCAATGCCCTTACTGGTATTGAAAAATTAAAAGATAATGTAGATACATTGATTGTTATTCCAAATGACCGTCTGTTGGAAATTGTTGACCGTCGTACGACAATGCCGGAAGCGTTAAAGAAAGCAGATGAAGTACTGCAGCAGGCAGTGCAGGGAATTACAGACCTGATTAACCTGCCGGCACTCATCAATCTTGATTTTGCTGATGTTCAGACTGTTATGATCGATAAAGGAATTGCTCATATCGGTATTGGTGAAGGCAAGGGAGACGATAAAGCAATGGAAGCAGTACAGCAGGCAGTATCCAGTCCGCTTCTGGAAACAACCATTGAAGGTGCTTCTCATGTTATTATTAATGTATCCGGAGATATTTCTCTTATGGATGCAAATGATGCAGCAAGCTATGTACAGAATCTTACCGGTGAAGATACTAATATTATCTTTGGTGCTCTGTATGATGATAAAGAAGCAGATTATGTAAGAATCACAGTGATTGCTACAGGTCTGGATGATGAAACTGCAAGAAAACCATCTGTATCCAGAGATAAAAAGGCTGCAAAAGCAGAAGAGCCGGCACCGCAGCCACAGCCGGCTGCAGCACCTGTATTTACACAGCCGCAGCAGCCTACTTTTAAAATGCCTGCTTTCCAGCAGCCAAAATTCGGTGAGGCTCCCAACAGCTTTACGAGTACAGTACCAAAGAAAGACATCCAGATTCCGGATTTCTTGAAAAACAGAAAGTAATAAGTTCTGATATAAAAGAACATTAAGACAACAGGCAGCCCGGGAAGGTTTCGGGCTGCCTGTTATCTTATGGGAAAAGGTGGGAAGAAGAAAAAAATGGAAGAAAAAAATTTTACACATTTTGACGGAGAAGGAAATGCCGTCATGGTGGATGTATCGGAAAAACAGCCCACCAGACGTACAGCAACAGCAAAGGGCACGATAAAGGTAAATCAGGCAGTAATGGATGCCATTCTGAATCATACAGCCAAAAAAGGGGATGTCCTTGGTGTAGCACGGGTGGCCGGGATCATGGGTGTCAAGCAGACAGCATCTTTGATTCCTATGTGTCATACACTTTTGATTAGTAAATGTACTCTCGATTTTGAGATGGATGAAACGAACCTTGCGATTACAGCTTTTTGTACAGTGAAAACAGAAGGGAAAACAGGAGTGGAAATGGAAGCACTTACAGGGGTACAGGTTGCACTTCTGACCATTTATGATATGTGTAAAGCAATTGATAAAAGAATGATTATGACGGATATCCATCTGGTGGAAAAAAAAGGTGGCAAAAGCGGAGATTTTAATTTTTGATGGAGGCAGAATATGAGAAGAGCAGCAGTGATTACTTCCAGTGACAGTGGTTATGCAGGAGAAAGGGAAGATGCCAGTGCACCTGTAATCTGCGAGATTCTGGAACAGGCAGGATATGTAATTACACATAAGATTCTTTTGCCGGATGAGCGTGAAATGCTGAGCCGGGAAATGGCAAAACTGGCAGATGAAGATGTGGCAGATTTGATTCTGACCACAGGAGGAACCGGATTTTCGCCCAGAGACTGGACGCCGGAGGCGACACAGGATGTATGTGAACGGATGGTGCCGGGCATTCCGGAAGCTATGCGTGCTTTCAGTATGCAGTTTACAAAACGTGCAATGTTGAGCCGTCAGACAGCAGGAATTCGAAAAAAAGCGTTGATCATTAATCTTCCCGGAAGTCCCAAGGCAGTAAGAGAATGTCTGGAATACATTCTTCCGGAGTTGGAACATGGACTGGATATTCTTCAGAATACGGTACATAACTGTGCCAGATAAAAGGAAAATCAGGAAGGAATGATACAAATGATACCAATTACAGGACACACAAAACTTACAGGATTGCTGGGGAGCCCTGTGGAGCACAGTATTTCACCCATGATGCACAATACGGCATTTCAGGCATTGGGACTGGATTATGTTTATCTGTGTTTTGATGTAAATGAGGCAGGACTTGGGGATGCAGTAAAAGGGCTGAAGACGATGGGAATCAGGGGATTTAATCTGACTATGCCCAATAAGAATAAAATTCTGGAGTATCTGGACGAACTTTCACCGGCAGCAGAATGTATCGGTGCGGTGAATACTGTGGAGAATCAAAATGGAAAGCTTATAGGACATAATACCGACGGGATCGGATTTATGAGGGCAGCGGCAGAGAATGGAATTCAGACAAAAGAAAAAACTATGACACTGATGGGAATCGGAGGTGCTGCTACGGCAATCTGTGCCCAGGCTGCATTGGATGGTGTGGGAACCATCCATATATTTGCCCGGTCCACCAGCCGCTATCTGCAGAGAATGAAGCAGATGATCCGACAGTTGTCCGAAAAAAGTACCTGTCAGATCGTGATCCATCCAAATGAAGATCAGAAAGCATTACGGGAAGCACTGCATGAAAGTGTGCTTCTGGTGAATGCTACTTCTGTAGGCATGGCACCGGATACAGAGGCCAGTATTATTCCGCATGCTTCCTTTCTAAGACCAGATCTGGCAGTTGCGGATATCATTTACAATCCCTGGGAAACCAAACTTCTTGCTATGGCAAGAGAAGCAGGTTGCAGGGCTTTTAATGGATATGGAATGTTGATTCATCAGGGAGCAGAGGCATTCAAAATCTGGACAGGACAGGAAATGCCTGTGGATCTGGTGCGTAAAGCGTTAGGAAAAGACTGACAGCGTGGAGAAGGGAAAGATGAGAACAGTAAGAATCAGAGAAATTGTAATCGGAGAAGGAATTCCAAAGATCTGTGTTCCGATTACAGGAAAAAGCCGGGCAGAAATAGAAGAAGAGACCCGGCAGGTAAAAGAAATGAATCCGGATCTTGTGGAATGGCGCGCAGATTGTTATGAAGAGGGAAAAAATCTGAAAAAATGTCCGGAAATGTTGAAAACAATTCGTGACATTTTAGGAGAGATTCCTCTGCTTTTTACAGTACGAACCGACAAAGAAGGTGGGAATGTACAGATCACATTTGAGGATTATGTAAATTTACTGGAAGAAGCAGCCAGAACCGGATGTGCGGATATGATTGATGTAGAAATCTATTTTGAAGGCCGGGATACGGAAAATTTAATCAGAAGTCTGCAGAAACAGGGCGTTTTTGTAGTTGCTTCCAATCATCATTTTCATGAAACACCTTCTGTAGACGAAATGATCTGTATTTTAAAAGAAATGGACAGAAAAGGCGCAGATGTTCTGAAACTGGCAGTTATGCCCAGATGTGAGGAAGAAGTATATACTCTTCTTCAGGCAACGGTAAAAATGAAAGAAGAAACAGAGAAACCGGTAATTACCATGTCTATGGGAAAAACAGGGGTTCTGAGCCGACTGTGCGGGGAAACAGCAGGTTCTGCTGTAACATTTGCAGCAGGAATACGGGCATCAGCACCAGGACAGATTCCTGTAAAACATATGCGGGATACTTTGTTGCTTTTGCATGAGAGCTTTACATAAAAAGGATGACATAAAAATTAAATATCAGGGAAAAATGGAAAAGGCTGTCGAAAAGATTTTTTGAACCGTACCGTGATTTTGACAAAATAAACACCTCCCATGACCTATAATGAACCTTACTTATTCCAGATAAGTCAAGAGTCAGAAAGGTCTGGGGGGTGTTTTGTGTACTACGAATTTTACATGGATGTGTTTTTCGTAGTGAATCTGGTAATGGATTTTTTCCTGCTGTGCCTGGTAAAACGGAGTATGGGAAGTGCTGCCACACCTTTCCATATACTGGCAGGGGCCATGTTGGGAGCTGCAGGGATGTGTGGGACGGTATGGATTCCCTTTGGGCTGTTGGGGGTTCGAATGGGAATCGCACACGGCATTCTTGGAGTTCTTATGGTGAAAGCAGGGTGCAGATTGAAAACTGTCGGTGAAGTTGTACAGGGTGTGCTATATCTGTATGCATTCTCTTTTTTTATCGGTGGAATTCTGCTGGCACTTCCGGATATGGCAAACCGGGGAATTATCCGGTTTCTTGCTGCATCAGCAGCCGCTTACTGTATTACAACTATCAGCAGCAGACTCTTAAAATACTTAAAAGGAAGAAGAGAGCCCCTTTGCCAGGTTATGATCCGGAAAGGGAAAAAATGTATAAAAGTGAAAGGTCTGTATGATACAGGCAACCGACTAAGAGACACAGTTTCCGGAAAACCGGTATGTGTGCTGGAATACCAGGTGTTCGCCGGATTGCTTGATCACGTTCAAAGAGAAGGATTTGATAATCTTCTGTTTTGGACAGAGAATACTTCCGATTTGTCTGCAGACAGTCTGCTGTCTTTTCGTCCCCATATGCTTGTGTATCAGAGCGTAGGAATTGAAAATGGAATTCTGCTTGTGGTTTCTGTGGATGAAATGTACCTGACAACAGGAAAGGAAAGACGGCTGGTTAAGAAACCGATGCTGGGTCTTGTACCGGAATCACTGTCTGCAGATGGGACCTTTCAGATGATTATAAATCCAGGTGTTTTTGAAGGTTAGGAGGCGCTTGTTATGGAAGCAGCAGTTAACAGAAAATCACAGATTCCTGTATTCACAGGTTTTTCCGGTATTTTTTTCAGAAGAGGAGAAGAACTCCATTATATTGGAGGGGCAGATGTACTTCCTGCTCCATTGGATGCAAAGGAAGAAGCAGATATGATAGAAAAGCTTCAGACAGAAGAATTTGAAAATGCAAAAGCCTGTCTGATTGAGCATAATCTCAGGCTTGTGGTATATATTGCCAAGAAGTTTGACAATACGGGGGTGGGAGCAGAAGATCTGATTTCCATAGGTACGATCGGTCTGATTAAGGCAATCAATACATTTAAGTCAGAAAAAAAGATAAAGCTTGCCACCTATGCTTCCAGATGTATTGAAAATGAAATTCTCATGTATCTGAGGAGAAACAGCAAAACAAAAATGGAAGTGTCCATTGATGAGCCGTTGAATGTGGACTGGGACGGAAATGAACTTCTGTTGTCAGATATTCTGGGGACTGATGAAGATGTGATTTACCGGGGAATCGAAAGTGAAGTGGAAAGAAATTTGCTCGGGAAAGCAATTGGGAAGTTAAGTAAACGGGAACAGACCATTATCCGCTTGCGATTTGGGATTAATATGCCTGACGGAAAAGAAAAGACACAAAAAGAAGTCGCTGATTTACTGGGGATTTCACAGTCTTACATATCCAGACTGGAAAAACGGATTATGAAAAGACTGCGGAAAGAAATGGTACGTTACGAATAAGACAGAAAAAACAGACACAGCCTGTCGTCGATACTGCAGACGACGGGTTGTGTCTGTTTTACATATTTTCCCGGATTTCTTTTTTGACTTTCAGAATCAGATGGGAGATTTCTTCAATTCTTTCATCTGTCATTCTTGCTGCAGGAGCGGAAATAGAAAAAGCATAACGGGGATGTCCTTTATAATCCGGGAGACTTACTGCAATACAGCGTACTCCCAGTTCGTTTTCTTCGTCATCCAATGCATATCCCTTTTCACGAACTTCTTCTATTCTTTCGAGGAAACGGTCATAATCTGTAATTGTATGAGGGGTCAGTTTTTCAATATGACTGGCCTCCCAGAAAGCGCGAATTTGTTTCTCTTCCATATCGGCGGCCATGGCTTTTCCAACACCGGAGCAGTACAGAGGAATCCGGTTTCCTACTTTGGAAACCATACGAACAGAATTTTGATCAGATTCTTCTTTATAAATATAAATGGCATCCTGTTCGTCAAGCTGAACAAAGTGTACGGTTTCTCCTGTTTCTCTGGCGAGTTTTTTGAGGTAAGGACGTACGCTTTCCAGAATATCCAGCCGGTCCAGAAGTCGGTTGGATAATGTGAGAATTTTCAGGGACAGATCGTATTTCTGTGTTTCGGTATCTTGTTTCACATACCCCATATATATGAGAGAGGAAAGCAGACGATGTGTAGTGCTTTTATTTAAATCCAATTCCCGGCTTAAATCAGCCAGAGCAACGGGACCGGTGCTGGCCAGAGTTTCCAGTGTCAGGAAAAGGCGGTCGGCAACCTGAATCGGATTTTTCGATTCCATAAGGATTTCCTTCCTTTCGTCTATATTTTACAAACAAGCCTTGGCGTTATTGTAGCACTTTCCTGAAAAAGAGACAACAGCAATTTTTTTAAAAAAATCACTTGACAATCCGTGTTCCTGTAGTATAATCCAAAGTAAATATATCATATTATGAAATAATGTTTCATAATATGAAACGAATGGGCGGGGAATATATATTTATTTCATTAAGGAGGAAATTATGAATCCTATATTAGAACAGCTTTCCAAATTTGGTGTTGTACCTGTTGTTGTATTGAATGATGCAAAAGATGCGGAGCCTCTGGCAAAAGCACTTTGCGATGGTGGACTTCCATGTGCAGAAGTTACATTCCGTACTGCGGCAGCAGAAGAATCTATCCGTACAATGACAGAAAAGTGTCCGGAGATGCTGGTAGGTGCAGGAACTGTTCTTACAACAGAACAGGTTGACCGAGCAGCGGCAGCAGGAGCAAAATTCATTGTAAGTCCGGGATTTGATCCGGAAATTGTAGATTACTGTCTTGAAAAAGATATCCTGGTACTGCCTGGATGTGTAACACCTTCTGAAGTTGCTCAGGGTGTAAAACGCGGACTGAAGGTTCTGAAGTTCTTTCCGGCAGAACAGTACGGTGGAGTGGCAACCATTAAAACTATGGCAGCGGCTTATGTGGGAATCAAATTTATGCCTACAGGAGGAATCAATCCAAAGAACGTAAAAGATTACCTTGCATGTGATAAAATCTTTGCATGCGGCGGAAGCTGGATGGTAAAGGGTGATATGATCGAAGCAGGTGAATTTGACAAAATCGAAGTACTGACAAAAGAAGCAGTTGCAATGGTAAAAGAAGTAAGATAAACAGAGGAGAAGAAAATGGCAAAGAGAGTAATTACATTTGGTGAAATTATGTTAAGACTGGCTCCGGAAGGATACTACCGTTTTGTACAGGCAGACACTTTCAGTGCAACATACGGCGGAGGAGAAGCAAACGTTGCGGTCTCTCTGGCAAACTATGGATTTGATGCAGCATTTGTTACAAAACTTCCGGCTCACGAAATCGGTCAGGCTGCGGTGAATTCATTAAGAAAATATGGTGTGGATACAACAGAAATCGTACGCGGCGGTGATCGTGTAGGAATTTATTATCTGGAAAAAGGTGCTTCTCAGAGACCTTCCAAAGTAATTTATGACCGTGCAGGTTCCTCTATTGCAACTGCATCAGCAAGAGATTTTGACTGGAAACATATTTTTGCAGGTGCTGACTGGTTCCATTTTACAGGAATTACACCGGCTCTTAATAGCGAAGTGGCAAAAATCTGTCTGGAGGCATGTAAAGCAGCAAAAGAAGCAGGACTTACAATTTCCTGTGACCTGAATTACAGAAATAAATTGTGGTCCAAAGAAAAAGCAGGCAAGATAATGGGTGAAATCTGTAAATATGTAGATATATGTATTGCAAATGAAGAAGATGCAGCAGATGTATTCGGAATCAAAGCAGCAAACACAGATGTTACAGCAGGTGAAGTAAATCATGAAGGATATAAAGATGTGGCAAAACAGCTGGCTGACCGTTTCGGTTTCTCTAAAGTTGCCATTACATTAAGAGAATCTCTCTCTGCCAATGATAACAACTGGTCTGCGATGTTATATGATGGAAAGGATTACTTCTTCAGCAAAAAATATAAAATACACATTGTTGACCGTGTAGGCGGCGGCGACAGCTTTGGCGGTGGATTGATCTGTGCATGCTTAAATGGTTACGATGCACAGGCAGCCATCGAATTTGCAGTAGCAGCATCCTGCCTGAAACACTCCATTGAAGGAGACTTCAACATGGTATCTGTGGATGAAGTACTGAAACTTGCCGGCGGTGATGGTTCAGGACGTGTGCAAAGATAATATGCAAGAAAAAAAGAAATAGGCATATACTGAATAATAAAGCTGTGAGAAAAAATCCATGCGTGTATGTGAACTGAGGCAGAAAGAAGTCATTAATATCTGTAATTGTAAAAGTCTGGGAGTACCCATGGATGTGGATTTTGATCCGAAAACAGGCTGCATTCAGGCTATTATTGTGCCTGTACCGGGAAAACTCTGCAGCTTCTTCGGACCGGTAAATGAGTTTGTGATTCCCTTTGCATGTATAAAACAAATCGGGGATGATATTATCCTGGTGGAAATACAGGAGGAAAAATTCCTGAAGAAAGGATGATGAGTCTTGGATGAGTCTTGGGGACAGGTACATTGACACATTGACACTAAGTGTCAATGTGTCAATGTACCTGTCCCCAAGACTCATCCTAATCCTTCAGATAATTTTTCATATTTTTAAGCGCATGTTTTTCCAGCCTGCTGACCTGTGCCTGAGAAATCCCGATTTCCTGTGCCACTTCCATCTGCGTCTTTCCCTCATAAAAACGCATTTCTATAATGTGTCGTTCCCGCTGATCCAGACGGTTCATGGCTTCTTTTAACGAAATATCTTCAATCCAGTTTTCCTCCTTGTTCTTTTTGTCACTGATCTGGTCCATAACATAGAGTGTGTCTCCTCCTTCCGTATAAACGGGTTCATAAAGACTGACCGGACTTTGTATGGCATCCAGTGCATAGACGATCTCCTCTTTGTCTATGCCGATTTCTCCGGCAATTTCATCCACTGTAGGTTCTTTCAGATTTTTTTTTATATAATTTTCTTTTGCATAAAGAGCTTTGTAAGCTGTATCTCTGAGAGAGCGACTGACACGGATGGAATTATTGTCACGGAGATAACGGCGTATTTCACCGATGATCATGGGAACTGCATAAGTAGAAAATTTTACATTCAGAGTTGTATCGAAATTATCAATTGCCTTCATAAGACCAATGCATCCAATCTGAAACAGATCATCCACATTTTCATTACTGGCAGAAAAACGTTTGATAATACTGAGGACCAGTCTTAAATTTCCTTTAATATATAATTCTCTTGCCTGGGAATCACCTTTTTTTATCCGCTCAAACAGCATGTCTTTTTCATCATTCGTAAGAATGGGCAGTTTTGAAGTATTTACACCGCATATTTCAACTTTATTCAGTGCCATTGCAAGAATCCTCCTGGAAATTTTACTTTTGGGAGCGTACAGGAAACGCTCTTATAGTAGAATGATTCTCACAAGGGATTCACAATATACCGTGTACAGAAAAATTTAATAAAGTTTTAGTCCTTGACAAGAGTGAGCAGGAATATAAGAATAATGGCCAAAAGACAGCGAAAACGCAAGGAAAATATTGACTGTGTAAGTTTATATATACTATACTTTGTGTATCAGATAAATTTGAGGAGGAAGACGCAGAATGAAGTGCCCTTTTTGTAATCAGGAAAATACCCGTGTGATTGATTCCAGACCGGTTCCGGATAATAATTCCATACGCAGAAGAAGACAGTGTGATGAATGCGGAAAAAGGTTTACTACTTATGAAAAAATAGAAACCATACCTCTGACTGTGATCAAGAAAGATCAGAGCAGGGAGGAATATGACAGGGCAAAAATTCAGGACGGTGTGATGCGAGCCTGCTACAAACGTCCTATTTCTGTGGAACAGATTGAGAAAGTCATTGATGATATTGAAACAGAGATTTTCAATAAAGAAGAAAGAGAAATTCCAAGTACAGAAATCGGAGAGATCGTAATGAACAGGCTGAAAGATCTGGATGCAGTTGCCTACGTGCGTTTTGCCTCTGTTTACAGAGAATTTAAAGATGTAAATACCTTCATGGATGAACTGAAAAAGATTCTGGAGTAGGAGCCGTGTTGCGTTACAGTTCCGGCCTTTGGCAGACGCTGGGACAATCTTTCGGTTTAAAAATCAGACATACATTTTCTTATTTCCGCTGGCCATATGCAGGAATTTCTTAGTACTTTCGGATTTCCTGTAAAATCATCAAAGCAGAAAATTTTTCTTGTTTGAGCACTGCATCCATGTCCGCCCCGAAACACTTCCTGAAAAAGCAAATCAAAGCCTTAACAGGTACCAGCAAAACGGGAGCAGGGATGTTTGATTTCTGCGGCCCTTAGCCAACGCGCTTCGCTTGAACGGTGCACGGACCGCAGTTCATCCCTGCTGCACCGTTTTGGGTACCTGTAACAGCCTTTGCTCAATGCTTTTTCAGGAAGTGTTCCGGGGCGGACATGAGATAGCAGTGTGAGTTCTGAAAAATTTTCCTGCCATAAAGGATGATTGTCAGGAAATCCTGAAAGCACTGAAATTCCGAATCGGCCACGGAAAAAGAAAATGTAATATTTTAATAAGATTGTCCCAGCGTCTGCCAAAGGCCGGAACTGTAACGTGTCTGCAGGCGACTACAGATTGTACGGGAAATTGTACTTGCAATTTTTTCCTGTGTTCGCTACAATATGTTTGACAATTACATAATGAGGGAACTTCTATGTTAAAGGAGAAACAATGAAAAGAGTAAGAAAAATGATGTTACTGCTCTTTGCACTTACCCTTACTATTGTACTTGGTGGATGCCAGGACAAAAAGGAAAGCGGTAAAGAGTCTCAAAGCAACACGGAAAGTTCCGATGAAGCAAAAACGGAACCAACCATGGGAGGTTCCATTGTAGTAGGAATTCCTCAAGATCTTGAGGATAGTCTTGACCCACACAAATCTGTAGCGGCAGGAACGAAAGAAGTCCTATTTAACATTTATGAAGGCCTTGTGAAGCCTGATGAAGAGGGAAATTATATCGATGCTGTAGCACAGTCCCATACCATTTCGGACGAGGGTAAGACTTATACCTTTACAATTCGTGAGGGAATCAAATTCCACAATGGAGCGGACGTTACCGTAGACGATGTCAAATATTCAATTGAGAGATGCGCTGGTATCACGGATGGAACAGAACCGTTGATAGCAGCGTTTTCTAATGTGGAAAGCGTGGAAACTCCAGATGATAAAACAATTGTGATCAATCTGAAAGAGGCAGATACGGAATTTCTGGCTTATCTGATTGTTGCTGTTGTTCCGAAGGATTATGCAGAATTGGATACCAAACCGGTAGGAACCGGTCCGTTTATGTATGAATCACGTTCTCCGCAGGAAAACATTAAGATTAAGAAATTTGCTGACTACTGGGATCCGGACAATCAGGCTTATCTGGATGAAGTCACCTTTAAGATTGTAAGCGGAAATGCGATTGCTACCGGTCTGAATGCAGGTTCTCTTGATATGTTCTGCAGAATTGAGGCAGCTCAGTCCGCGCAGCTTCAGGAAAAGGATTTTCGTTTCTATGAAGGAGGTATGAACCTGGTTCAGGCCCTTTATCTGAACAATGCAGAAGAACCTTTCAATGACGAGAAAATACGTCAGGCGCTCTGCTATGCGGTGAATCGTCAGGAAGTTCTGGATATGGTGGCAGACGGAAGAGGTACCATTATCGGAAGCAGCATGTTCCCGGCTTTTGAAAAATATTATATGCCGGAGCTGGCAGATGTGTATAACCAGGATGTGGAGAAAGCAAAACAGCTTCTTTCCGAAGCAGGATATCCGGATGGATTTGACATGACCATTACCGTTCCGTCCAACTATCAGCAGCATGTGGATACTGCACAGGTTCTGGTAGAACAGCTGAAACAGATTGGTGTAAATGCAGAAATCCAGCTGGTGGAATGGGACAGCTGGCTCAGCGATGTTTATACAGACAGAAAATTCCAGTCTACCGTAGTCGGTGTGGATGCTGCGTATTTAAGCGGTCGTGCATTGCTGGAACGTTTTGTATCAGATTCTTCCAAGAACTTTATTAATTTCAGCAATGAAGAATACGATGATCTGTACCGGCAGGTAAGACAGAGCACAGACGATCAGGAACAGATTGAACTGTATAAGAGAATGGAAACGATTCTCAATAAAGATGCAGCCAATGTTTATATCCAGGATATGGCATCGGAAGTTGTGCTGAGAAACACATATGACGGATATGTATTTTATCCTTTATATGTAATGGATATGTCCAAGATTTATAAAGTCAGTGAATAATTCATTATCCGGCAGAAAATAACAACCGGTAAACAACAGAAAAAGGAGAAGGACAACTATGAAATTTATTATAAAAAAAACAGGTACTCTCATTATAACGTTGTTAATTGTCTCTTTTCTGTCCTTCTTCGCTTTTTCCGTAATTCCGGGAGATGCGGCCAAGTCCAGGCTTGGCACGGAAGGAACAAAAGAACAGGTAGAGGCACTGCAAAAAGAGATGGGACTGGACAAGCCGGTATTGGTACGTTATGGTCTTTGGCTGAAAGATTTTGTAAAAGGAGATATGGGAGAATCCTACAGCTATGCAATGCCTGTCCGTACCATGATCGCAGATAAGATTCCGATTACCATAGCTATG
Source organism: Blautia sp. (assembly GCA_051880075.1). Taxonomy (GTDB): domain Bacteria; phylum Bacillota; class Clostridia; order Lachnospirales; family Lachnospiraceae; genus Blautia. The sequence continues at coordinate 77,548 of JBJENG010000057.1, forward strand.
GTAATTATGGGATTTTTTATGATTCTTGTGATTTCACTGCCGCTGGGCATTTTTACAGCTCAGCATGAGGGAGGACATTTGGATCGTTTTCTTATGACCTGCAATCAGATTGTGATGTCTGTTCCAGGATTTCTCATTGGAATCTTGATTACCTATATTTTTGGTCTGGCCCTGAGATGGTTTACACCGGGAGCATATATTTCTATCAAAGAGAGCTTTGGAGGATTTCTGGCGTATCTGGTTGCACCCAGTGTTGCAATCGCACTTCCAAAAGCAGCTATGGGCGTAAAGATGCTTCGCAGTTCTGTAATTTCCCAGATGCGTATGGATTATGTGCGGACTGCTTACAGCAGAGGAGGAAAACCTTCTCATGTAATGTATAAACATGTGTTAAAAAATGCTCTGATTCCTGTACTTACTTTCTGGGCTATGACGATTGCGGATATTATGGCTAATACCATTATTATGGAACAGGTATTTACCATTCCAGGAATGGGAAGTCTGCTGATCACTTCTATATCAAATCGTGATTATCCTGTGGTGCAGGGAATTATTGTTTTGATTGCTGCAATGGTAGTATTGATTAATTTTGCCGTGGATGTGCTCTATGCAAAAATTGATCCGCGGATTCGAATTCAGGCATAAAAGAAAGGAGCACATATGAAAAACAAAAGTAAAACTTTTATGACAGGTCTGTGTCTCGCAGCTTTTATGTTTGTATTTTTGCTGATTGGTTCTTTGTATACCCCTTATGATCCGGATGCCATGAACGGAGCTGCAAAGTTTGCTGCCCCTTCTTTCTTACACATATTCGGATGTGATCAGTTTGGAAGAGACATTTTCAGCCGTGTGCTGAAAGGAACAGGAACTACTTTTTTTGTGGCATGTGCCACAGTGGTTCTGGGAGGAGGTGCCGGTCTTATTATCGGTGCATTTACCGGATATTTCGGTGGATGGATGGATGAGATACTGATGCGGTTCAATGATGCAGTGGTTTCATTCCCCAGCATTTTGCTGGCCCTTGTATTTATCAGTATTCTGGGCCCTGGAAAATATAATGTGATACTGGCTCTGGCTGTAGTATTTATTCCCAGTTTTGCCAGAATGACAAGAAGTGAATTCCTGTCTCAAAGAGAGATGGATTATGTGAAAAGTGCAAGACTTATGGGTGTGTCTCATATGCGGATCATTTTTGTTCATATATTGCCAAATGTTCTGCCGACTGTGTTGGCAACTGCTGCGATTGGTTTTAATAATGCCATTCTTGCCGAAGCTGGTATGAGTTATCTTGGAATCGGAGTACAGCCTCCGGATGCCAGTCTTGGCCGGATGCTCTCAGAATCTCAGACCTATCTGGCTACTGCGCCCTGGTGTGCTCTGTTTCCGGGAATTGCAGTGATTTTGCTGGCTCTTGGATTTTCACTTATGAGCGACGGGCTTCAGAAGAAGGGAGGAAGATAGTATGAATCTTCTGGAAATTAAAAACCTTGTCATTGAGTTTCACGATACGGTTCCTCCTTCGAAAATCGTGGACGACCTGTCCTTTTCTATGGGAAAGGGAGAAATACTGGGCATTGTGGGAGAATCCGGTTCCGGTAAAACACAGACGGCATTGTCTGTTATGGGACTTCTGGAAAGTTATGCCAGAATGCCTCGCGGAGAAATTCTTTTTGGAGGAAAAGATATTCTGAAATGCAGAGAAGAGGAACTGCGGGCAATCCGGGGAAAAGAAATCGGAATTGTTTTTCAGGAACCTATGACTTCTCTTAATCCACTTCTTACTATCGGAGAACAGGTGGAAGAAGCACTTAAGATTCATACAAAGGACAGCCCGGCGGAACGGAAAAAAAAGGTACTGGAAATGATGAGAAAAGTAGAACTTCCTTCACCGGAAGAACTTTATGGCAAATATCCCCATCAGCTTTCAGGAGGAATGCGGCAGAGAGTTATGATTGCTGCTGCACTGATAACCGGTCCCGGGTTGATTATTGCAGATGAACCGACTACAGCCCTGGATGTAACGATTCAGGCACAGATTTTAAAACTCCTGAAACGAATCAATCAGAAAGAAGGGACCGGGATTCTTTTCATTTCCCACGATTTGGGCGTTGTAAGAAAACTCTGTGATCGGGTGATCGTTATGAATCAGGGCAAGGCAGTGGAACAGGGAACCGTGGAGGAAATCTTCCACAATCCCCGGGAAGCATATACAAAAAAACTTTTGGCTGCCATACCGGACAGGACCACCTCTTTGAGACGAAGAAACAGAGGGACAGACAAGCCTGAGAAAGGGGGAATAGGGAGATGAAACCTGTTCTGGAAGTAAAGCATGTAAGCACCTCTTATCGAGAAGGAAAACAGGAGCAGAGGGTACTGGAAGATGTAAGCTTTACCATGTATGAAAATGAAATCCTGGGACTGGTGGGAGAGAGCGGATGCGGAAAAACCACTTTGTCGAAATCGATTCTCGGTTTTGTAAAACCACAGGAAGGAGAAATCATCCATCATACAAAAAATCCCCAGATGGTATTTCAGGATCCTTTTTCCTCTCTGAATCCGTCAAAAAAAACCGGGTGGATTCTGGAAGAACCTCTTCGTATGCAGAAGATTCCAAAAGAAATCCGCAGACAGCGTATAGAGGAGATGGCAGAAAAGACGGGGCTTACAAAAGAACATCTGAAAAGAAGACCAAAAGAATTGTCAGGCGGACAGCGTCAACGTGTGAGCATTGCCCTCGCTCTGTTGCAGGGAGCAAAATTTATTATAGCGGATGAACCGGTTTCTGCTCTTGATGTAACTATACAGAAACAGATTCTGGAACTGCTCAATGAAATCCAGCAGGAAATGAAACTTTCCATTCTGTTTATTTCTCACGATTTGAATGTGATTTATCAGATCTGTGACAGAGTTATGGTAATGAAAGAAGGCAGGATCCTGGAACAGGGAACGGTAGACGAAGTTTTTGAACATCCTGAGGCAGAATATACAAAAGAATTGCTGGATGCAGTTTGCATCTGAAGAAAGACAGTGTTAATATTTAAGGTACGTGGACATAATAAGCCATGTACCTTTTTATATTCTGTTGAACTTGATTTCAGTATAGATAAGGAGCAATGAAAATGGATAGTAAATTTGTGAAAGAAGCAGCAAAAAATATGCAGCAGGAACTGACAGAAATCCGCAGAACCATTCACCGAAATCCGGAAGTGGGAGCCTGTCTGCCACAGACAAAGGCTTTTGTTATAAAGAAGCTGAAGGAATACGGATATGAACCGGAAGAAATCTGTGAAAGCGGAATTGTAGCTGTGGTGAAGGGAGAAAAACCGGGAAAGACCATTCTTTTGCGGGCAGATATGGATGCCCTTTCCATAAAAGAAGAAGCACCGGTTCCGTTTGCTTCCTGCAATCATGCCATGCACGCCTGTGGTCATGATATGCATACGACAATGCTCCTGGGAGCAGCAAAACTGTTAATGGAAAACCGAAGCAAGATAAAAGGAACGGTAAAACTGGTCTTCCAGCCGGATGAAGAGGGATTTACAGGGGCAAAATCCATGCTGAAAGCAGGCGTGCTGGAACATCCCCATGTAGATGCAGGGATGGCTCTTCATGTAAATTCCGGTACACCTTCCGGGATGATCCTGTGCGGACAGGGAACCTGTATGGCAGGCTGTACGCTGTTTCGCATTGCTGTAAAGGGAACTGGATGTCACGGAGCGATGCCTGAGACAGGAGTGGATCCCATCAATATTGCAGCGCATATTTACCTGTCACTTCAGGAGATTATTGCAAGAGAGATTTCTCCTTTGAAACCGGCAGTGCTCACAATCGGTAAATTTTCAGGAGGAAAGGCACCAAATATTATTCCGGAAGAAGTGGTACTGGAAGGAACCATCCGTACCCTTGATGTGGAACTTGCCGGACAGATTTATAGACGAATCGAAGAAATTTCCATGCAGACGGCAGATTTGTTCCGGGGAGAAGCGAAAGTGACAGAAATCGCATCTGCACCGCCTCTTCAGAATGACAGGGAGCTGGTCAAAGAAATGGCAGAATATGCAAAAGAAATGACAGCACCGGAAAAAGTGATTTTATTTGAACAGGGTGGAATGGGATCGGAAGATTTTGCATCCTATACCTATGAGATTCCCTGTGCTTATCTGCTGCTGGGAGCAGGAACTGCCCAGGAAAATCCCATGTTCGGTAAGCCTATGCACAACGATCATGTGGTTTTCAATGAAGAAATTCTGTCTCTTGGAAGCGGACTCCTTACTTACAGTGCTATGGAATGGCTGGAAAACAATTCTCTTGCCATTTCAAATGCGAAGTGATAAAATTCTAAACAGTATCATTTTATCGTTGAAAAGCAGGAGAGGAGAGAAGTATGCGAACCTTTAAAAAATCTTCAAAACTTAATAATGTCTGTTATGACGTAAGAGGACCGGTTCTGGACGAAGCGAATCGTATGCAGGCAAATGGGATTAATGTACTAAAACTGAATATCGGAAATCCGGCGCCTTTTGGATTTTCAGCTCCGGAGGAAGTAATAGAGGATATGATCTCCACTTTGCGGGATGCCCAGGGATATTCGGATTCCCACGGTATTTTTGCAGCCAGAAAGGCAATCATGCAGTATGCACAGATTAAAAATATACCAAATGTTTCCATGGAACATATTTATACAGGAAATGGTGTCAGTGAACTGATCAATATGGTCACCCAGGGGCTGATCGACAACGGAGACGAGATTCTGGTTCCTTCACCGGATTATCCTCTCTGGACCGGCTGTGTTACGCTTGCGGGAGGAAAAGCTGTTCATTATATCTGCGATGAACAATCTGAGTGGTATCCGGATATTGAGGATATGCGAAGCAAGATTACAGACAAGACAAAGGCCATTGTGATTATTAACCCAAACAATCCTACAGGTGCCGTGTATCCAAAAGAAGTCCTGGAACAGATCGTAGAACTTGCCAGAGAGCATGAACTGATGATTTTTTCGGATGAAATATATGACCGGCTCACTATGGATGGTGTGGAGCATACGTCCATTGCTTCTCTGGCACCGGATTTATTCTGTGTTACATTAAATGGCCTGTCAAAATCTCATATGGTGGCGGGCTTCCGATGTGGATGGATGATTCTGAGTGGTGCAAAGCACAAAGGAAAAGATTATATTGAAGGGCTGAATATGCTGTCCAATATGCGTCTCTGTTCGAATGTACCCGCACAGTGCATTGTCCAGACTGCTTTGGGGGGATATCAGAGTGTGAAAAATTATCTGGTACCGGGCGGAAGAATTTACGAACAGAGGGAATATATATACAAAGCCATCAATGAAATACCGGGATTGTCTGCTGTGAAACCAAAAGCTGCTTTTTATATTTTCCCGAAAATTGATACAAAGAAATTCAATATTTTGGATGATGAAAAATTTGTTCTTGATTTTCTTAAGGAAAAGAAGGTACTTCTTACCCACGGAAAAGGCTTTAACTGGGATCAGCCGGATCATTTCCGTATTGTATATCTGCCAAATGTAGAGCAGTTGAAGGATGCGACGGGAAGACTGGCAGATTTCCTCAGCACGTACAGACAAAGTTTTTGATTGATCAGAAGGAAACCATGAAACATATACATACAACGAAAGAAAACGACCATGATTTTTCCCAGGGAAGTATCCCTGGGAATATTTTAAGACTGTCTTTGCCGCTTATGGCAGCACAGTTTATTAATGTACTCTATAATATTGTTGACAGAATGTATATCGGGCGGATTCCGGGGGCGGATACGGCGGCCCTTACCGGTATGGGCGTGTGTTTTCCTGTTATTACAGTTATCATGGCATTTGCGTTTCTGGTAGGAACCGGAGGACCGCCTCTTTGCTCCATTGCAAGAGGACGGCAGGAAAATGAAAAAGCAGAACATATTATGGGGAATTCTTTTATCCTTCTGACAGGAACCGGAATTGTTTTGATTTTATTGGGACTTTTGGTAAAAAAGCCTCTCCTTTATGCCCTTGGGGCCAGTGACGTGACGTTCCCTTATGCAGATCAGTATATCAGCATTTATTTGCTGGGAAGTGTCTTTGTTATGATTGCTGTTGGAATGAATGGATTTATCAACTGTCAGGGATTTGCCGGTATCGGAATGCTCACTGTGGTAATCGGAGCCGTAATCAATATTATTCTGGATCCGGTATTTATTTTCCTTTTGCATATGGGAGTACAAGGGGCAGCTGCAGCGACTGTGATTTCACAAGCAGTGTCTGCAGGATGGATCCTCCGGTTTCTCACGGGAAAACAGACGCACCTGAGATTGCGAACCAGCAATTGGAAACTGGAGCTGTCCTATGTAAGAGAAATCCTCTCTCTTGGACTTTCCGGTTTTATCATGCAGGCCACCAACTGTATAGTACAGATTGTATGCAATGTGACACTGCATAATTTTGGCGGAGATATCTATGTAGGGGTTATGACGATCATTCATTCCGTACGCGAAGTGCTCAGTGTCCCGGTCAACGGACTTACCCAGGGCGCTCAGCCTGTAATCGGATTTAATTACGGAGCAAAGAAATATACACGTGTAAAACAGGGAATCAAATTTATGTCAGTCATCTGTATCGGTTACACTATCCTTGTATGGATTGTGACCATGATGATTCCGGGAGCTTTTATTGCCTTATTTAATGGCAGCAAAGATTTAATGGAAGTGGGGGTTCATGCCATGCGGATTTATTTCTTCGGATTTTGTTTTATGTCTCTGCAGTTTTCCGGACAGACAGTCTTTACCGGGCTAGGCAAGGCAAAGCAGGCAATCTTTTTCTCCCTGTTCCGCAAAGTAGTGATCGTAGTGCCGCTTACGCTGCTTCTGCCTCATGTGGCAGGTCTTGGGGTAGACGGAGTCTTTCTGGCAGAACCGGTTTCTAATTTTATCGGAGGGACGGCATGTTTTGTAACCATGTTTTGTATCATGTGGCCTGCACTGTCAGATGAGAAGTCAAAATAGTATAGTTTTTAATCATAGAAACAGAGGAAATTTTATGCCTTCGATATTAAAATCAAACTATAGATTAAATATAGACAGTATTTTATTCAGGAGGAAAAGACAATGCCGACATGGTTAGATAATGCAATTTTTTATGAAATTTATCCACAGAGTTTTCTGGATACAAACGGAGACGGAATAGGAGATTTTCAGGGGATTATCAGAAAGCTGGATTATATCAAGGAACTGGGATGTAATGCAGTCTGGCTGAATCCCTGTTTCCTGTCTCCATTTTCCGATGCAGGATATGATGTGGCTGATTATTGCAAGGTAGCACCCAGATATGGTTCAAATGAAGATTTAAAGGAACTTTTTCAGGCGGCACATGAAAGGGACATGCATGTGATTCTGGATCTGGTACCCGGACATACTTCTATTGAGCATCCGTGGTTTCAGGCATCTTTAAGTTCGGAAGAAAATGAGTTTTCTCACAGATATATCTGGACGGACAGGGCATGGAAAGGATTTGAAGGAATCAACAATATAAGTGGATGTGTGAGGGGACTTTCTGACAGGGACGGTTCCTGTGCAGTGAATTATTACAGCACGCAGCCTGCTTTGAATTACGGTTTTTATAAGGTCACAGAGTCATGGCAGAAGGATATGAATTCTCCGGAGGCATTGGCTACCAGGGAAGCTATGAAGGATGTAATGCGTTTCTGGCTTGGTCTTGGATGCGACGGTTTCCGTGTGGACATGGCAGGATCTCTTGTAAAGAATGATGAAGAGGGAAAAGGTACGATTGCCCTGTGGCAGGATTTCCGTGCATTTCTGGATGAAGAGTTTCCCGATGCTGCAATGATTTCCGAGTGGGGACAGCCGGACAAATCTCTGGAAGGAGGCTATCATATGGACTTCCTTCTGCATTTCGGTCCTTCTCACTATATGGATCTGTTCCGCAGTGAGAATCCATATTTTAAACGGGAAGGAAAAGGAAATATTGCAGAATTCATAAATACTTATGTGGAAAATTATAATAAGACAAACGGAAAGGGACTGATCTGTATTCCTTCCGGTAACCATGATATGACACGTATCAAAGAAAAACTGGATGATGAAGAAGTAAAAATTGCATTTGCATTTCTGCTGTCTATGCCGGGAGCACCTTTCATTTACTACGGTGATGAAATTGGCATGAATTATCTGGCAGGAATCCGTTCCGTAGAAGGTGGATATGAAAGAACGGGATCCAGATCTCCTATGCAGTGGGATGACAGCACCAATGCAGGATTTTCCAGTGCCAAACCGGAAGAACTGTATATTATGACAGATCCGGATAAAAAACGCCCTACTGTGAAATCACAGAAAGCAGATGAAAATTCTCTTTATTATGAAGTGAAGAAACTAAATGGAATTCGTCTGGCTCATGAGGCGCTCCAGAGCAATGCACCTGTTGAGTTCCTCTATGCAGAAGAAAATGCCTATCCTCTGGTGTATAAACGTACAGGAAAAGAAGAAACCATTGTTATTGCAGTCAATCCTTCCGGAAAGGAAGTGACCTGCAGAATTGATACAGAAGACGGAAAAGAAATTATTTATGCAAATAATGGGGAAGCTGTGCTGAAAGACGGGATATTGACAGTACCGGCAGCCAGTGCAAGTTTCATTAAAATCAAATAGCAGCAAAGCATTCAAAAATGATCACGAGGGAGCAGAAATGTTTCTTTGTGGTCATTTTCTTATTCAGAAATAAAGCATTCGTAAAATATTTATAAATCAGGTATTTCAGACTTGCAATTTCTGGAAAATGGGGCTAAACTTCTGTTTTTGACAGTTGAGTAAAAATAAAATCGCTACAACGCGTAGAAATATAAGGACATTTTTGCTATGCCTACAAATTTGGAATTGTCACAAATGGTTTAGATATTGTCCGGTATATTGACTTCTATAACAGGGATTTTTTGAAAAGTATCCTGAAATTATTCTTGAAAAGAAGTCCGATCCCACGGATGAGGATAAATCGGTCTATGATGCCAGAATGCTCATCCCTACTTTACAGGATCTTTTGGTTGCACATCCGCTCATCCATCCGAATACTTTTTTTGGGGATTCTGCCTTTTACTCTGCAAAACCCAGAATGAGAAAACCTCAGGATGATCTAATCCTGGCTGGCATTACACAACTGATTGGTGTGCTTCTCGCTGATAAGCTGGAACAACATCAGTATATTCGAAGCCTTAAACCTTTAATTGCATAGGATTTACTACGTTAAAAACAGGTTTTTTTATTTCCTTCTATAAGTGCGCCATTTTTCTGGACAATTTTAACTTATACCATTATCCACCATATTTCTCCATTATTTTTAATCCCAAATATTCTAAAATCCCAGGTTTCAGCACTATTTGGGCTCATATCATGAGCCCATTTCGTAATTACCTATAGTAAATTTCTATCTCTTATCAAACGGAGTGTAGTAAAAATCTATTTACTATCATCATTATGAGCTGAAAACTGGAAAGAGTAAAGCTACCCAAGATTTAAGCGCTTACTAATAAAAAAAGGAAAAAGCAAATAATAGTACAAAAGATAATGAATTCTGCAAGGAGAAATTCTCTTATGATTCTGTACAGGACGTTTATATTTGCCTAGCTGGTCAATCATTAGTGTTTTATGAAAACACTTCCCCAAATAGTATGAAATATAAGAAGTATAAAGGTAGTTCCTGTGTTGATTGTAAATATCGAGGTAAATGTATCTCTTCTAAAAGAGAAAGAACAATTCAAAGATGGGAACATGAAAATATATTAGAAGCTGTCAATGAAAAAACATAGAATAAAAACGATATTTATAAGCGACGAAGATGTATCGTTGAGCACTCTTTTGGAACAATAAAAAGATTGTTAGGCTATAATTTCTTCTTGAAACATAAAAAAAGAAAATGTTGATGCTGAAGCAGCATCTGTGTTCATTGGTTAAAAAAAGGTTACGAAGTGAAGGGGGATGGTTCAATCATTCAATACAGCAACAAGAATACCAGGTAATACTCGAACTGTCTGGAGAGTTTCCAGTAAATCTGCTTTGTGATGCCATGTATATCAATCGGAGCAGCTTCTATTATTGGAAGAAGACGTTCAGTAATCCGGCACCAAGAACCAGAGATTTCATGAACAACATCCAACTATTACAGGAATATCATATGAAATATCCATCGCATGGTTATAGATGGCTAAACGTCAAGATACGATTGGATAAAGGAATTGTTATGTCTGATCCATACGCACATAAATGCTGTAAAAAAGTCGGAATAAAAAGCAAGGCAAAGCATTACAAATACAAAAAACCAGGTGCTCCATTTAAGATATTTCCAAATCTTCTTATGTCTGAAATGCAAATAGATGGTCCACTCCAGTGTATTGTCAGTGACATGACCGCCTTCTGGGTGAAAGGTATCTATTATGAACTTACGCTATATATGGATTTATGGAAGAACGAAATTCTCAGTCACTCCTTTTCATCGAAGCGTGGCGATCGAATGACATACATAAGTGGACTGAAAGATCTTTTGGAGAGAAAGAAACACTATCCAGAATATCAGATGATCCTTCATTCTGATCAAGAATCTGTATATGCTTTAAAAGCGTTCAACAATCTATGTAACCAGATTAATGTCGCGAGCAGGAATACCTACCGATAATCGTGCTATGGAATCTATCAACGGATGGATCAAAGCAGAATTATTTATGGATTTTCATGTTACTGGCGAACGATCAGTTTATGAAGAAATCGATGAGTATATAAAGTTCTTCAACGAGGAACGGCCAGCTTATGCACTTGGCTATCTGACTCCGAAACAGTATCGCGAAAAGTATGCAGCATAATCTGTTCATAGATTCGGATTCGGAGGCAGAAAACCAGACACCGCTTTAGTGGCTTGCCCTTGACATGTAGTCGAGAAGAAATTCTACAATAAATGTTCGGCGTATGGCTTGTACAGTCTTGCGTTGTAACTCAATAATTTTACGATTTTCGTGTCCAAAATTTGTTGATAAGTACATTTAGAGGAATTTTCGCCTACTTGATTTGGCTGAAATATTAAATTTTCAAGGTTTCCCACACCCTATGGGTGTGGGAAGTCTTAGTTATGATATAGAGTGTCATTAACAATTATGGGATGAATATTTAAAGACAATATTAAGTTTTCTTTAATACTGGAAAAAGCGATAATAGATGTTGAAAAAACTAATAAAACATATTAATATACTAATAATCACTCAGGATTCCGAGAGATTATGAACTCTATAAAGTTTTGCGAAATCAAAGGTAGCATTTCCAGAAAAAATATTTGTGTAGATGAGCTGAAGTGTAGCAAAAAGCCTGTAAAGTAGGGATAAGCAGCCTGACATTATGGATTGATTTTTCTTTATTCGGGGAATCGGACTTCTTTTCAAGAATACTCTCAGGATGTCTTTCAAATGGATATGGTTAGTTTTTGTTTAGTCACTTACTAAAATTTCCCACACCGATACGATGTGTTGAACCTTGAAAATTCAATATTTCAGCCAATAAAAAAGGCATAAACCTGTTCCGTTTGGTATAATGGAATTGACTAGAAACCATTTTTACAAAGGAGATTTATGCCATGTCCAGTATACCACAAAACCATTTCGATGAGAACGACTTAATTGACTGTGTTCAGAGATTTTTTTCCAAACATCATGTTGGCAAGCTTCTTGCCAGATGTAATGGGATGAAACAAAAAGGTGTTTCACCTGTTTCTCTGCTTCGTTACAAACTTAGCAACATTTTTGTCGAAAGAAGTATGTATATGCAGCAACGGATCGGCTCTTTTAAGGAAGATTTTTCAAAGAACACTTTTTATCGTTTCCTTAATTCGGTAAAAACAAACTGGCTCCGTTTTACTTCTCTTCTCGCTGCTGATATCGTAAATAATGATCTCAAAGATCTAACGGATGATAACAGGAAAAATGTTTTCATCATTGATGACAGCCTTTTTAATCGTACCAGCTGTAAGAAAACAGAACTGGGATCAAAGGTTTTTGACCACACCGATATGCATTTCAAAAAAGGGTTTCGGATGCTTACCTTAAGCTGGAGTGATGGAAATACACTGATTCCGGTAAACAGCTGCCTGTTAGCATCTGCAAAAGATACAAATATTATCGGTCCGGTAAAGAACTTTGATAACAGAACCATTGCAGGGAAAAGACGCAAGCTTGCTCAGACAAAAGCACCAGAAGCAATGATGACCCTGTTGGATACTGCCCTCAGTGTAGGACTGAAAGCTGATTATGTCCTTTTTGATTCCTGGTTTTCCAACCCGGCACAGATCACAGCCATCCATTCAAAAGATATGGATGTGATTGCTATGATTAAGAAAAGCAGCCGCATCAAATATTCATACTGTGATGAGCAGTTGAATATCAAAGAGATCTATTCCCGGAACAAAAAACGCCGTGGCAGATCAAAGTATCTGCTTTCTGTTGACGTTATGATAGGAAAGGATAATCCTATTCCAGCGAAAATCGTTTGCGTAAGGAACAAAGCGAATCGCAAGGACTGGCTTGCTTTTATCTGTACAGATACAACTCTTTCCGAAGAAGAGATTATCCGTATTTATGGAAAGCGCTGGCAGATTGAGGTTTTCTTCAAAACCTGCAAATCTATGCTGAATCTGATTGGAGAATGCCATAGCTTATCCTATGATGCACTGACGGCCCACGTGGCCATTGTGTTTACCAGATATATGTTACTTGCAATGGAGCAGCGTCAAAATGAAGATCAGAGAACTCTTGGTGAGTTGTTCTTCTTCCTTGTTGATGAAATGGCAGACATTACTTTCAGTAGATCACTTGGCATCCTGATGGATGCCTTAATGGCAAGCCTTCAGGAAATCTTAAAGCTTAGTGATGAGCAATTGACAGCTTTTACTGCTGATTTCGAAGCAAGACTACCGAAATATCTGCGTAATGCACTCCATCCAGAGGCTGTAGCGGAATAAATTGCTATTTTGTTAGCTGAAGTATTGAATTTTCAAGGTGCGAAGCCCATTTTAGGTATGGGAAGTCTTAGTCACTTAAATATTACTACAAACCTGTGAGGAGTTGTACTATTTTTATCAATGAAAAAGCCAGATTTTACGCGAACTGTGACGTTTTGCAGCTATTTATTAATGAAGTAGAGAAGGAGTGTATATTTAATGTTTTGAATTAAGTAATAGTTATTTTAGAAATAATATTGACAATTATGTGAGTACAAGGTGAAAAAAATAAAATTCTTATATCCTGTTTTATCATAAGAACAACTCATGGGAACTTGTGACTTTACAGTGTATTTTGTTTCAGTAAAAAACTACAATAAGAATAATAAATTTAAGTATGAAGGGAAAAAGTATGTTTAAGAAAAAAGTAATTAGCTTTTTAGTAGTTTTGGTGTTGTTATTATCAATTCCGTATCAGGTGGCAGGAGCAGTAGAAGATGACGGGAACGATTTTTCCAGAGCAGTACCGTATGAAGGAATTGAATATGATGAGAATGGACACATTTTATCACCAGATGAATTGAATGCAGATTTGCCTGAATCCACTTATAATGAGACACTTGCTTTGCTAGAAGAAGAGGAAAATCAAGAAAATTGCGAATATGAAAATGAATCAAAAGAAATAGAATATCATTCTGAGGAAGAAGAAGCAATAGATATAAGTGATTTAGTTACGATTGAATCGAGTGATGATATTAATGCTTTTTCAGAAATGGATAAAATAGAAGGTGCTACTGAATTTTATAGCTATTATAAATCTGAGGATGAAAGTGATGAACAAGTCTCAGAAATCAGTGATCAATTTAATAATGTTAGATATTACGGAACCATAACATCAAATAAAGATAAGATTGTCATAACAATTCATGTGTTAGAAAAAGCATTGACAAGTTGTTCCTATACTTTTTTGATTATAATGACAAATTTATAAAAAGGTGTAAGGATTCAACAGGTAGATTGAGTGTAGGAACTCACAAAATTACATTCGAACAACAGGTGACTGATACTATTAAAGAGAATATTACTACAACAATTACGGGTTGGAATGGGGCTATGGCATATGATAGCAGTACTGTACATTACCGGTATAATTTTGAAAGTGGAAAATATGGAATATTAAAAGCCTTGGAAGGTCAAAGACATCATATGCCAGCTAAAACAGTTATTGCCCCTTTATCGGCATATTCAGGTCCAGCAGCGAGAATATTAACATCGGATCATAAAAATACAGGTTCTTATGGTAGTGGGAGTAAAAAAGCAGAGTATCGTCAAAAACAAAGAGACTTAATCAGACGAGGAGAATTTTTAAAAGCACAGGAAATGGATTTTGCTGAATTGCGCAATATGAATTCTGCTTATAGCAAAGCAATCCAGGAAGTAAAAGATTATACAAAATCTCTTGGATATGTGGGAACTGTAAGAGTAGGATGGCAGATAATTAATGACAAATGGTATTATTATAGTACATCGCAAGTTAAACAGATAGGTTGGAAAAAATATCTGATATATGGTATTATTTTGATAATTCTGGAATAATGATGACTGGATGGATAAAACTCAATGAAAAATGGTATTATTTCAAGTCGAGTGGGGCAATGGCTACAAAGTGGTATAAAATAGATGGTAAATGGTATTATTTTGGAAGTGATGGTTCAATGCGGACAGGCTGGCAGGAAGTAGACGGCAAATGGTATTATCTTGGAGGTGTTAATGATGGTTCAATGAAAACCGGTTGGATAAAATTAAATAATATATGGTATTATTTAAAACCAGAATCCGGTGCAATGGCATGTAATGAGAGTTTAACTATTTTAGGTAAGACGTATCATTTTGATGCTAACGGTAAATGTACGAATCCATAAGAATGTCTTAATAGGTAATTGCTAAATAGGCTCAAGATATGAGCTCAAATAGTATCAAAATCTGGGATGTTAGAATTTAAAGAACTGTAACCCAGATCTCTATGCCATATCTGCCTTAGCAGAATCAATCTCCTGATAAATCGGTTAAGTAAGATCAACAAGGTGGTGGAAAACAGCCTGTAGATCTTCGAGAAAATCCTGTTTGAAACGGGTGATCTTAGAGGCGTCCGGAACCTTGTCGAAACCACAGAATTCACGGAGATGCCGGGAATACGTAAGGAAAACAAGGAGCAGGAAATCCGTAGGGATTGAAAAAATACGTTGAATAATGAGCGTCCATAAAAGAGCGTTCAAAGGGGATTTACGGGTTCTTCCCGTTGATGCATAGAAATGCTTCCGGAAGAAAACGGGAACAATTTCATCAAGGTCAATGTACTGTTGTAAGAGAAACAGAAACTGATGTTTGTTGGATTCATAAATTTCCTGACAATTTGAAAAAATATCTGCAAAAGAAAGCTGATTGTATGGTATCATATCAGTGAAGAGTTATTCTGTTTTATCAAAGAACAAAGCCCGATTTTATATGGGCTGTGGCGTTTCGAAAACGCCTAGAATGTCTTAAAATAAGGAGGTTTGAAATGTATTGTGTAAATTTTTTTAAGGGATACAATGATAAATGTTTTATAGGAATGTCAGCAGATGAGGTGATTCATAATATGCCATCTTATATAAAAACCGCTTATTTGTGGGAGGATACAAGAAAGGATATAGGCAGGGATTTTTCAGCATATTATGACGAGAATGGAAAGTGTAATGCCATAGAACTTGATAATCCGGATATGGAAGTTTATGTAAAAGGCGAGCAGCTAATGGGATTAAAGGAAAAAGAACTTGTGAAACGATTAAAGAAAATATTTCCAGATGAAGAACCTGTATACGATGGCGAAAGTTATATGTATATCAAATATGCGTTTGCAGTATGTATCATTGATGACAAATCAGGCGCTATTCTTGTTGGGAAAAAAGGTTATTATGATTTTTTAGAGGAAAACGAGAAAAAGTTAAATGAACCGGTTGTGCCAGTGTACTGAGTGCAGGTAAAGCGGCCTGAAGGATGCTGCATGCAATCGGGAGGAATGTCAACAGATCTCATCGATTTATTCACGATGAGATTCAAACATTTGAGAAAAAACAGAGCGAAAATGTAGCATGAGAAAAGATGCGGTATTAAGGAGAGGTACCTTTTATTTTTTGCGTCTAAATTAAATAAATCTCATAGAAAGAGAGATGCTCCGCAGAATATGCAGTTATCGTAAGACACGCATATCTGCAGAGCATCTCTCTTCTTAAAATGGGTAGAAATTGTCATTAGCCAATTTCACCGTTTTCTTATTCAGAAATAAAGCATTTGTAAAATATTTATAAATCAGGTATTTCAAACTTGCAATTTATGGAAAATGGGACTAAACTATGTTAGTCGACTAACTAAACAAGAGCCAGGAGGTGAGGAAGTGGATAGTTTGCAAAGTTTATTTACCCATATCATACATCTCTATTATGGAAAGGCATTCAGAAAGCTGAAGGAACTGGAGGTGCATCCAAAACAGGCTCCCATGCTGTTTCTTCTGGGGAGAAAAGAGGGACTGAGTCAGAGAGAAATTTGTCAGGAAATGAAAATCAAAGCCTCTACAGTTGCAGTATCCATTAAGCGTATGGAAAAATCAGGGTTGATTCTTCGAAAAGCAGATGAAAAGGATCAGAGAATCTGGCGTATTTATCTGACTGAGCGAGGAAAGCGCATTGGATGTAGTCTGAAGGAAATTGTAGAAGAAAGTGAAGCGGCAGTTTTTCAGGGATTTTCGGAAGAAGAAATTCATCTTATGAAATGCTTTTTCAGACGGATGATAGAAAATCTGGAACAGGTAAAATACTAAAAAGGGGTGACGTTATGTTAAAGATGTTTCGGTATATGAAAGAACGTTGGCATTACATTGTACTTATTATTGCTCTTTTGTTTTTACAGGCATATTGTGATCTGTCCTTGCCGGATTATACTTCGAAAATTGTAAATGTAGGAATCCAGCAGAAAGGGCTGGAAGACGGTGTTCCGGATACGATACGGGAAGAATCCATGGAGCGGCTGTGTTTGTTCCTGGATGAAAAAGAGATTGGTCGGATAAAAGAAGATTATACGTTAAAAGACGGGATTTACCAGCGGAAAGAGATTTCAAAAGAGGAAAGAGAGGAATTGAACCACATACTGGGGGTCCCTATGATGGCTGCGCAGATTTTAGACAGTGAGGAGGAGGCGGCAAAGCTGAAAGAACAGATGCAGCTTCCGGAAAATACCGATTTGTGGCAGGTTTTTGAGGTAATGCCAAAAGAACAGTTCGAACAGATTTCTACTGCTATGACAGAGAAGATGAATGAAATGCCGGAATCCATTCGTACCCAGGCATCTGTACAGTATGTGCTGCAGGAATATGAGGAGCAGGGAATTGATGTGGATGCTATGCAGATTCGTTATATTCTTTTATCGGGCCTGAAAATGCTGGGAATGGCATTGGTGATCATGCTGGCTGCTGTTTCGGTTACTTTCTTGTCTGCCCGTGTTGCAGCAGTTCTTGGACGAAATCTGCGAAACAGTGTCTATCGGAAAGTTATCTCATTCTCCGGGGAAGAACTGAATCATTTTTCCACGGCTTCTCTGATTACGAGAAGTACCAATGACATTCAGCAGATTCAGATGGTTTTTGCCATGATTTTCCGTATGGTTCTGTATGCACCAATTCTTGGTGTAGGTGGTGTGTTGAAAGTATTGCAGACGGATGTATCTATGACCTGGATCCTTGGGGTTGCAGTGGCAGCGATTTTGCTTCTGGTCTTTATTTTGTTTAAAGTTGCAATGCCGAAATTTAAGATTCTGCAGTATCGTATTGATGAACTGAATCTGGTATCCAGAGAAATTCTTACCGGCATTTCGGTTGTCCGGGCTTTTTCCAGAGAAACACAGGAAGAAGAACGATTTGAAGATGCAAATGAGAAGCTGACAAAAACCAATCTTTTTGTAAACCGGTGTATGACATTCATGATGCCGCTTATGATGCTGATCATGAACGGCATCACAGTACTGATTGTCTATAATGGTTCCCATGCGGTAGATGCAGGAACTATGCAGGTAGGAAATATGATGGCCTTTATGCAGTATGCCATGCAGATCATTATGTCTTTCCTTATGATTACCATGATGTCTATTATGCTTCCAAGAGCCGGTGTTTCTGCAAAAAGGATCAACGAGGTTCTGGAGACAGAAGTTACGGTTGAAAATCCGGAAAAGGTTCTGGCGCCGGCTGCAGATAAAAAAGGAGAAATCTGTTTTGAACATGTGAGCTTTGCTTATCCGGGAGCAGATGAGAATACTCTTACAGATATTCATTTTACGGCTCATAAAGGTGAGACTGTAGCATTTATAGGAAGTACAGGAAGCGGAAAAAGTACGCTGGTGAATCTGATTCCCCGTTTTTTTGATGTAACAGAAGGACGCATTACAGTGGATGGAACGGATATCCGGGATATGGATCTTCATGATCTGAGAGGAAGAATCGGTTATGTGCCTCAGAAAGGTATCCTTTTCTCCGGTACTATAGATTCCAATATCCGCTATGGAAAGGAAAGTGCTTCACAGGAAGAAACAGTTCATGCGGCAGAAATTGCACAGGCATGGGATTTTATTCAGGAGAAAGATAAAGGAATGGATTCCGAAATCGCTCAGGGAGGAACCAATGTGTCGGGGGGACAGAAGCAGAGGCTTTCCATTGCCAGAGCTGTTGTAAAGAATCCGGAAATTTATATCTTTGATGACAGCTTTTCTGCACTTGACTATAAAACCGATGTGGTTCTCAGGCGTGCGCTGAAAAAAGAGACAAAGGATGCCACCACTCTGATTGTGGCACAGAGAATCAGCACCATTCTCCACGCAGACAAAATTCTGGTACTGGATGAAGGAAAGATCGTGGGACAGGGAACTCACAGAGAACTTCTGAAAAACTGTGAAGTTTATCAGCAGATTGCCATGTCACAGTTATCAAAGGAGGAATTGGCCAATGAGTAATGGAGCAAGAAGACATGGAGGCCCTATGGGGCACGGAAAAGGAATGACAGGAGAGAAGGCCAGAAATTTTAAAGGAGCCATGCTGCGCCTGCTGAAGTATATGGAAAGATATAAAGGCCGTCTGATTCTGATGGTATTCTTTGCTGTGGGAGGCACTGTGTTTAATATTATAGGACCGAAGATTCTGGGAAAGGCAACCACCGAGTTATATACCGGTCTTGTGTCAAAAATCAGTGGTGGAAGCGGTATTGATTTTGAAAAAATCGCACAGATTCTGGCAGGTGTAATGTGTCTGTATCTTGTCAGTTCGTTACTTTCCTTTATTCAAGGATTTATTATGACAGGAATTTCCAATGATGTAACGTATAATCTGCGAAAAGATATTTCAGAAAAAATCAACCGGATTCCATTGAAATATTTTGAAAGCAGAACACATGGGGAAATTCTTTCACGAATCACTAATGATGTGGATACTTTACAGACGGGGATCAACCAGAGTGTGACCCAGCTGATTACCTCTTGTACCACACTGGTGGGAGTTCTTTTGATGATGCTCAGTATTAATGTATGGATGACACTGGCAGCACTTCTGATTTTACCGGTATCCATGATGATCATCGGTAAAGTCATGAAACATTCTCAGAAATATTTCCAGGCACAGCAGAAATACCTTGGGGAAGTCAATGGGCAGGTGGAAGAAATCTACAGTGGGCACAATGTGGTGAAAGCCTTTAACAAAGAAGAAGATGTAATCGAAGAATTTGAGAAGGTAAATGAAAAGCTTTATGCTTCTGCATGGCGTTCTCAGTTTTACTCCGGAATCATGATGCCTGTCATGCAGTTTGTGGGAAATCTTGGATATGTTATGGTAGCGTTGCTGGGTGGTTTTCTTGTTATCAGGAAAAGGATTGAAGTGGGGGATGTACAGGCTTTTTTCCAGTATATCCGAAACTTTACACAACCCATTCAGCAGATTGCTCAGGTTACCAATATGCTTCAGTCTTCTGCTGCAGCTTCCGAGCGTGTCTTTGAGTTCCTGGATGTAGAAGAGGAAGATCAGACAGTGGAACATCCTGCAGATGTGGAGACCGTGGAAGGAAATGTACAGTTTTCCCATATCTCTTTTGGATATTGTCCGGAAAAAATGATTATCCATGATTTTAATGCAGGAGTAAAAGCAGGGCAGAAGGTTGCTATTGTAGGACCTACCGGAGCTGGAAAAACCACAATGATCAAGCTGCTTATGCGTTTTTATGATGTGAATTCAGGAGAAATTCTGATAGACGGACACAATGTGAAGGATTTCAACAGAAGTGAACTTCGCGAAATGTTCGGTATGGTTCTGCAGGATACCTGGCTGTTTCATGGAACTATCATGGAAAATATCCGATATGGACGTCTGGATGCAACGGACGAGGAAGTAATCGCAGCAGCCAAAGCGGCCCATGCCCATCATTTTATTATGTCCCAGCCTGGAGGTTATCAGATGGAACTGAATGAAGAGACCAGTAATATTTCTCAGGGACAGAAGCAGCTTCTTACAATTGCGAGAGCCATTCTGGCAGACAATAAAATCATGATTCTGGATGAAGCAACTTCCTCCGTAGATACAAGAACCGAGGAAAGAATTCAGAAAGCTATGGATAACCTTATGAGAGGACGTACCAGTTTTGTTATTGCACATAGACTGTCTACCATTCGGGATGCAGATTTGATTCTTGTTATGAAGGACGGAGATATTATTGAACAGGGAACTCACGAGTCTCTTCTTGCAGAAGGCGGATTCTATGCAAATCTGTATAACAGTCAGTTCGAAAAAGCAGAAGTAGTATAAATGAAACACTTTAAAGTGTAAAACTTTAAATTGCTAAAATATTTTTTGCTTTTTGGGTTGACAAATCCGGTAGAAATAAGTATGATTTTAGTATCAGAAAAGAAAGGGGTTTTACCATGATGCACAGTACAAGCGTATGGACAACTGGATTTTACTATGGTTATCTGGGTTATTATTATAACGCAGGTTTTTTATGCTGTGGTAAAACATCTGTCCGTGAATTCTGAAATCAGGAGTAACAGGATCTTAACCGGTGTTTGCCAGGGCAGACACCGGTATTTTTTTTAGGAGGAAAGGAAATGATTATTGTATTAAAGAAAAATGCGGATGAGAAAAAAGTAGAAGAATTAAAAGAAAGTTTTCTGTCTCAGGGGTTGAAGCTGCATATCTCACAGGGGATGAATACGTTGCTGATCGGTCTGATCGGGGATACCACGGAACTGGACGAAGAGCAGATTGCTGGTATGGATGTGGTAGAATCTGTAAAGAGAATCCGGGAACCTTACAAAAAAGCCAATAAGAGTATGCATCCGCAGGATACGATCGTGGATATATGTGGAAGAAAAATCGGTGGCGGCAACTTCCAGGTAATCGCAGGTCCTTGTTCCGTAGAAACAAAGGAACAGATGATTGAGGTAGCACAGGATGTGCAGGCTTCCGGTGCCGGGCTTTTAAGAGGCGGTGCATTCAAACCGAGAACTTCCCCGTACTCTTTCCAGGGACTTGGAAAGAATGGCCTGGAACTGCTTCTGGAAGCGAAGAAAGCAACCGGTCTTCCGATTGTAACAGAGATTATGAGTCCAAGCCATCTGGAACTGTTTGAAGATGTGGATGTGATTCAGATCGGAACAAGAAATATGCAGAACTTTGAATTGCTCAAAGAAGTTGGAAAAGTGAATAAACCGGTTCTGTTGAAACGTGGTATGGCAAATACGTTGGAAGAACTGCTGATGAGTGCAGAATACATTATGGCAGGGGGAAATGAAAATGTTATCCTCTGTGAACGCGGAATCCGTACGTTTGAAACATCCATGAGAAATACCCTGGATATTTCTGCAATTCCTATGTTGAAGTCAAAAACACATTTACCTGTAATCATCGACCCAAGCCATGCAGCAGGTATCCGTTTTATGGTCGAACCGCTTACCATGGCTGCAATTGCTGCAGGAGCAGATGGTGTAATGATCGAAGTGCATAATAATCCGGAAAAAGCGCTTTGCGATGGAAAGCAGTCCTTGACACCGGGGATGTTTGATGATGTAATGAAGAAGGTAAAGAAAGCAATAGAATTTTTCGGAAAGGAAATGTAAAAAGGATAGTAAGATGAAAGCATTGGTTCTTGCAGAAAAACCTTCCGTTGCCAGAGACATTGCCAGAGTGCTCCATTGCAGTAAAAAACTCAATGGGGCATTGGAGGGGGATCGGTATATTGTTACATGGGCCCTGGGGCATCTGGTTACACTGGCAGATCCGGAAGGCTATAATAAAAAATATAAAGAATGGAAAATGGATTATCTTCCCATGATGCCCGCAAAAATGGAGCTGGTCGTTATTAAACAGACAGCAAAACAGTACAACGCAGTAAAAAGCCAGCTTTACAGAAACGATGTAAAAGAGATCATTATTGCTACCGATGCGGGAAGAGAAGGGGAACTGGTAGCCAGATGGATACTGGAGAAAGCCAACTGCAGGAAGCCGATCAAGCGTCTTTGGATTTCTTCTGTGACAGACAAGGCGATCAGGGATGGATTTGCCAATCTGAAAGACGGAAGAGTCTATAACCATCTTTATGAAGCGGCATCTGCAAGGGCAGAGGCAGACTGGCTTGTGGGAATCAATGCCACAAGAGCGCTTACCTGTAAATACAATGCACAGCTTTCCTGTGGTCGCGTGCAGACACCTACTCTTGCTATGATCGCTAAAAGAGAAGAGGAAATACGGAATTTTAAACCGGAAGAATATTATGGAATAAATGTGACTGCCGGAACAGTACATTTTATCTGGCAGGACAGAAAAAGCGGTTCTTATCGTTCATTTCACAAAGAAAGAATGGAAGAACTGAGGAAAAAAATACAGGGAGCAGAGCTGATTGTGGAATCTGTGGAGAAAACTGCAAAGAAGACGTATGCACCTGCTTTATATGACCTTACGGAACTTCAGAGGGATGCCAACAGAAAATTCGGTTTTTCAGCAAAAGAGACATTGAATATTATGCAGCGTCTTTATGAAAACCATAAAGTGCTCACATATCCAAGAACCGATTCCAGATACATAGGATCGGATGTTGTGGGAACTTTACAGGACAGACTAAAGGCCTGCGCAGTAGGTCCATACCGGAAAATGGCAGGCAGTCTGTCCATGAAGCCTGTCAAAGCCGGAAAATCTTTTGTGGATGACAGAAAGGTCAGCGACCATCATGCCATTATTCCCACGGAACAGTTTGTACAGCTGGATCACATGACAAATGAAGAAAGAAAGATTTACGATCTGGTGGTACGGAGATTTATCAGTGTATTGTATCCGCCTTTTGAATATGAACAGACTACAATAAAAGCCTGTGCAGCCGGTGAAGTATTCGTTGCAAAAGGAAAAATTGTGAAAAATGCAGGATGGAAAGAAGCTTATGAGGGAACCTGGTCAGAGGATGAGGAAAATCAGGAGGGAGAAGAGAACAGACTGAAAGAACAGACACTGCCGGAACTGACAAAAGGGCAGAAACTTTCTTCTGTGAAGACAGAACTGGTGAAAGGTCAGACAAAACCTCCGGCATACTTTAATGAGGCAACGCTTTTATCTGCCATGGAAAATCCTGTGAAATATATGGAAACCCGTGATGCAAAGGCAGTACGTACACTGGGCGAAACAGGGGGACTTGGAACAGTTGCCACAAGAGCAGACATTATTGATAAACTTTTTCATACATTCCTTATGGAAAAAAGAGGAAAAGATATTTTTATTACATCGAAGGCAAGACAGCTTCTGGAACTGGTACCGGAAGATCTGAAAAAACCGGAACTTACCGCAGACTGGGAGATGAAGCTTTCAAAAATAGCGGAAGGAAACTTAAAAGACAGTATGTTTTTGTCTGAGATTCGTGCGTATACAGAGACTTTGATCCAGGAAATCAAAACAGGAGACGGAACCTTCCGGCATGATAATCTGACCAATGTGAAATGTCCGGTGTGTGGAAAAAGGATGCTTTCCGTAAACGGGAAAAACAGCAAAATGCTGGTGTGCCAAGATCGGGAGTGCGGACACAGAGAGACCATTTCCAGAACATCCAATGCCAGATGCCCCAAATGTCATAAGAAAATGGAATTGTATGTGAAAGGAAAAGAAGATACATTTATCTGTGCATGCGGTTATAAGGAGAAGCTTTCTGCATTTACGGCAAGAAGAGAAAAAGAAGGGGCCGGAGTCAGCAAAAAGGATGTACAGCGTTATCTGAACAAACAAAAAAAAGAGGCAGAAGAACCGATTAATTCCGCATTTGCAGATGCATTTGCAAAATTGAAGCTGTAAAGAAAAATGCAGGGACGTCTGTAGACGTTCCTGCTGTTTTTACTCCAGTACATGATCCAGGCCCTGATTTAATATGGTTTCCACATGGGAGTCTGCCAGTGAATAGTATACGGTTTTGCCTTCTCTGCGAAATTTGACAAGCTTCATCTGCTTCAGAATACGAAGCTGATGGGAAATCGCACTTTGTGTCATGTCAAGAACAGAAGCAATATCACAGACACAAAGTTCCTGGGCAGACAATGCATAGAGAATACGGATTCTGGTTGGATCTCCGAATACTTTGAACAAATCTGCCAGCGCGTATAGCGTACTGTCATCCGAAATTGCTCTTTTTTTAATATTTTTATGGGTATGTACACAATCGCAGACTTCTATGCTTTCCGTTATTTTCATAAATATCCGTCCTTATTCTAGTATTTCCTGAGTTTCAGTGTAAAGGAAAAAGAATAATTGTGCAAGCGTTTCTAAAATATATTTAAAATTCTTTATAAAAAATTTCCTTGTGACATACTTTTTCTTATGATAAAATGTCGTTATGCTAAAGTGAAGAAGATAAGAAAAGGGGGAATCTAATATGGGATTCAATATGAAAGTTACACCGGAAATCGAGGCCCTTACAAAAATTTGCCAGGATAACAGCAAAATGGACGTATCTCTTTATGGAAAATATGATGTAAAAAGAGGTTTGCGTGATATTAATGGAAAAGGAGTATTGGCAGGACTTACCCAGGTTTCCAATATCGTTTCCAGTAAAATTGTAGATGGAAAAAGTGTTCCATGTGATGGAGAGTTATATTACAGAGGAATTAATATTGAAGATTTGACAAAAGGTTTTCTTCAGGACAAAAGATTTGGTTTTGAAGAAGCTACATACTTATTGTTGTTTGGAAATCTGCCTACAGAACAGGAATTGAAAAATTTCAGTCGTATACTGGCAAATCAGCGTTGTCTGCCAAGAAATTTCGTGCGGGATGTAATTATGAAAGCACCTAGTAAAGACATGATGAATACGCTGTCACGAAGTGTGCTTACCTTGTATTCCTATGATTCCAATCCGGAGGATATTTCTCTTCCGAATGTTCTGCGTCAGTGCATCAATCTGATCAGTATCTTTCCGATGTTGTCCGTGTACGGATATCAGGCACACAGACATTATAATCAAAATAAAAGCCTTTATATACACAATCCAAAAAAAGAATTATCAACAGCAGAAAATATTTTGCGCATGCTTCGTCCGGACAAAAAATATACACCTTTTGAGGCAACAATTCTGGATTTGGCACTTGTGCTTCACATGGAACATGGTGGTGGTAACAACTCTACTTTTACTACACATGTGGTTTCTTCATCAGGAACGGATACCTACTCTGCCATTGCTGCAGCACTTGGCTCTCTGAAAGGACCAAAACATGGAGGAGCGAATATTAAGGTCGTGAGCATGTTTGACGATATGAAGAAAAAGGTTCATGACTGGACAGATGAAGAAGAAGTTTCCGAATATCTGCGTAAACTGCTTCATAAAGAAGCCTTCGACAGAAGAGGACTGATTTATGGAATGGGACATGCAGTATACTCCATATCTGATCCACGTGCCCAGATATTTAAAAAGTTTGTTCAGCAGCTGGCAGAAGAAAAAGGACGGATGAAAGACTTCCGGCTTTATGAAATGGTAGAGCGGCTTGCACCGGTAATTATCGGACAGGAACGTCATATATATAAAGGAGTCAGTGCAAATGTGGATTTCTACAGTGGATTTGTCTACAGTATGCTGGAACTTCCTCTCGAATTGTACACACCGATGTTTGCCATTGCACGTATTGTGGGATGGAGTGCTCACCGAATGGAAGAGTTGATCAATACAGATAAAATTATACGTCCGGCCTATAAAAATGTGCTGGAAGAACAGACTTATCTGCCGTTGTCTGAGAGATAACGGAACAGTAATGATAATTGCCTGGGATTCTTACGGATTCCTGAATACAGTATAGAGAAATGAGGATAACAATATGTTCCAGACCTTTTTTCCGGATGAATATCTGGATTCTGCTTATGTAATTGATTATGAAAAACTTTACAGCCAGGGGTACAGAGGACTGATTTTTGACATTGATAATAC
Source organism: Blautia sp. (assembly GCA_051880075.1). Lineage (GTDB taxonomy): Bacteria > Bacillota > Clostridia > Lachnospirales > Lachnospiraceae > Blautia. The sequence continues at coordinate 104,035 of JBJENG010000057.1, forward strand.
ACTGGTGCCTCATGGAGAACCGGCGGATCAAAGGGCCATTGCCCTTTTTGCAAGACTGAAAAAAACCGGTTTTCAATGCTGCCTTCTTTCCAACAATCAATATGAGAGAGTATCTTCCTTTAACAAAGATGTACAGGTACATTTTATTGAAGATGCTCATAAACCTTCCAGAAAGAACTACCAGAAAGCCATGGAGATTATGGGGACGGAGCAAAAGAATACGGTTTTTATCGGTGATCAGCTTTTTACAGATGTGTATGGAGCAAAAAGAACAGGAATTCGTAATATTTTGGTACGGCCCATTCATCCAAAAGAGGAGATTCAAATTGTATTTAAGCGGAAATTGGAGAAAATCGTACTTTATTTTTATAGGAAAGAACAAAGAAAGCGAAAAAACAGTTGAAAAATCCAGTAAGGTATTATACAATGAAGTACAGTGGAAAAAGTGATTATTTTCCAATGGAAGAATTTAAGGAGGAATATTCATTATGATATCAGCAGGAGATTTCAAAAACGGTCTCACTCTGGAAATTGACGGCAATGTAGTACAGATCATGGAATTCCAGCACGTAAAACCTGGAAAAGGCGCTGCCTTTGTAAGAACTAAATTAAAAAACGTAATCAATGGCGGTGTAGTTGAAAAAACTTTCAGACCTACTGAAAAATTCCCACAGGCACGTATTGATCGTGTAGACATGCAGTATTTGTATAATGATGGTGATTTATTCTATTTCATGAATAACGAGACATATGATCAGATTGCAATTGACAACGAAACAGTTGGTGATTCTCTGAAATTTGTAAAAGAGAATGAAGTTGTTAAAGTATGTTCTTACAACGGAAATGTATTTGCAATTGAGGCTCCTTTATTCGTTGAACTGGAAATCACAGATACAGAGCCAGGATTTAAAGGCGATACTGCTCAGGGTGCTACAAAACCGGCAGTTGTTGAGACAGGTGCAACTGTATATGTACCTCTGTTTGTAGATCAGGGTGATAAAATTAAAATTGACACAAGAACAGGAGAATATCTGTCTCGTGTTTAATGAATGGGAAAAGTCCGGATTTCTGATCCGGACTTTTTTGTGAAAATTTTTGATCTACAGATCGGATAAGGTCTGCCTGGTTCGGTCAAAGTAATATACATGATCAGAAAGGATTTCCTCCGGATCCACATTGGTTGTATTTACTTCTTTCACCATAATTTCAAGTTCAGATTTGGAATAAAGACCCGAATCGGGTATCAGGATACATTCGTGAATACTGCTTGGGAGTACAAAGAAATTATTGTTGAGAAGTGCAGAAATGTGTGACAGAACGTGTGGATAGAGCAGTGCAGAGGCTCCGAAATATTTTTCCTGATTGGTCAGAATATACATATGTTCTTCAGAAGTGACGGCAGGTACAGGTGTATTGGAAAGCGTGCAGAGCAGTTCTTCAATTCCCTGAAACTGGAATGGAAGCCGTCTGCAGGTATTGAGGCAGGCATCATGGAAAAGATTGTCTATGGTTACCTCCCAACTTATCATATGTTCGTTATAAATAAGGATACTGCTGTTTGGAAAATCCGATTGTTGGATTCTGAAGTAGAAGACAATTGCCAGATCAAGATATGGGATATGTGGGATTTTGCTCAGAAGTGTTTGATTTCGCTGGTAATTTATCAGTTTATAGCAGATATGTGGTCGGACTTTTCGATAATCACTCAGAATACGGCAGAGGTTTTCTGGTTCGTCGATATGATATTCGTGATTCAGAGTCAAAATTTTCTGAGCAATCTGTTGAAGAGAAATTCCCTTTCTGTACCAGGAGTAAAAATCCTTGAGATAAAAAGTAGGAGCAATGCATTCGCCTTTTTTCATGATGATGACCGTGTCAAGGATGGTGCCGTTATTTTTTTCTACGGGATGAAGTTCGACCCGGCAATCCTTCCCCGCCAGTTCCTGCAGCACAGGAATCAGCTGTTCTTTGAATGAGTTGTAGTTCATAGTGAAATGACCTCCTGAATAAATTATAATATTATATTAAAGAACTATGCAGCAAATGATTTTGCCTTTGTAATCGGAAAACTGCAAGGTTCTGTAATATCTCAACAGTAATAACAGGGATAAAAGACAGACAGCGTATAAAAGAATCCTGAAAGAAATGAAAGGAACATAAAAAATTAAATAGAAAAGAGCAGAGTTAAAATTCCTCTGATTAGATAAATATAGCATGTGGAGAGAGGGTCTGCAAGGAAATATTTATAAATTATTTATTAAATAGCAGAAACGAAAACGAAAAAAAGTTCAGAAGACTTTACAATTTTATATATCTGTGTTAGAATATTAAAAGTGTGATTTCCAAGAAAGAATGATCACGGCAGGCACTCGTAGCTCAGGGGATAGAGCAGTGGTTTCCGGTACCACGTGTCGGGGGTTCGAATCCCTCCGGGTGTGTTTAATGCTTTGGGGAAAGCATGGAATAAGGGAATGAAGGGTAAGAGTCTTAAAGGAGGACAAACATAACATGTTAGACAATTTCAGAGAATGGCTGTCAGATAATCTGAGGTATATTCTTCTGGGCTTGGCTATTTTGATCGTACTTGTGTTATTGTTCTTTGGTATTAAGGCGCTGACCGGCGTATTTTCAAAAGATGATGAGCCAAAGGCACAGGCGGAAGAATCAGCAGAGGCATCAGATGATGCAGATGCAGAGAAAAAAGCAGACAAAGAAGAGGCACAGGACGAGAAAAAGGACGAGAATGCATTACAGAAAAATGCATATCCGGAAGTAAACTCTTTGATTGATTCCTTCTACACAGCATGGGGTCAGAAAAATGTGGAACAGATGAAAGAACTTACGGACAGTTTTGATGCCACAGATGAGGCAAAGGTTTCTAATGCATCTTATATTGAAAGCTATAGTAATGTAAATGTTTATACGAAAAAAGGTCTTACAGAAGACAGTTATGTAGTGTTTGTGTCTTATGATCTGAAGTTTACAGATATAAAAACAGCGGCACCGGGACTGTCACAGTTGTATGTCATGAAAGATGAAGATGATCGGTTTATTATTCACAATAATGACAGCAATGAAGAAATCAATGCTTATATGTCTCAGATTACACAGGATGCAGATGTACAGGCACTGATTACAGAAGTGGAAGACCGTTTAAATGAAGCGATGGATGCAGATCCGGAATTGAAAGCTTTTGAGGAACAGTTGGGAGAAGAAAGTAATTTGGCTGTAATTGCAGATGATGGGGCAACACTTACGGTAAAAGAGGATTGTAATTTCCGTAAAGAAGCCAGTACAGATGCAGAAATTCTGGATATGCTGTCAGCAGGAGCACAGGTAAAGAAAGTTACCAATGGACCGGAAGGCTGGATTCAAGTAGAGTATGAAGGTCAGACCGGATATGTCTCAGATACATTATTACAATAAGTGAAAAGTAAAACCGCTGGTTGGAAAGAAAATTCCAATCAGCGGTTTTTGCATGGCAGAAAAATCAGCGGTCAACGGAAAGAACCGTAAGCGTTTCCGCTTCCAAGAGAAATTCCTTTAGCTGCTGCAAGCTCACTTACAGTAACCATCTGGAATCCTCTTTCTTTTAAGGCAGGAACAATTTTATCGATGGCATCAGCGGTAGGTTCATGTATATCATGCAGAAGGATAATATCTCCATCCTGTGCAGCCATAACCGCATCGTAGGTGCTGTCAGCATCTCTGGTTTTCCAGTCCAGTGTATCCACTGACCAGAGAATCAGGGGATAACCGACCGCATCTCTGGTGGCAGAATTGTAAGCTCCGTAAGGAGGACGAACCAGTGATGCTCCGTGCCCTACAATAGAAATCAGCTGGTTATTGGTAGAAGTGATTTCATTCTGAATACCTGCTGTATCCAGAGCGGTTAATCTTTGGTGGTCAAATGTATGACTGGCAAGCTCACATCCGGTGTTTTCCATTTTTCTTACAACATCCGGATATCTGGAAATGTTATTTCCGAGCATAAAGAATGTTGCTTTTGCACCATTGGCAGACAGGGTATTAAGAATCCGGTCTGTGTATTTTCCGGGACCATCGTCGAAAGTGAGGGCAACCATAGGACCGGTGCCTGTGGCAGAAATCGATTTGGAAGTGCCGTCCCAGATTCCCTGGTTATTGAAAGTATATTTCCTTCCATCGATTATAAGTTCACCGGTTGCCATGGATCCGTCTTCTTTCAGATAGTACCATTTATCTTCCAGTTTCATCCATCCGATACGGGGATTTCCGTTATCGTCAAGATAATACCAGACATTTCCGTCCTGAAACCATCCTGAGGAAGCTTTTCGCCCATCTTCATTCAGAAAATAAGTGGTTCCGTTGACTGTGATTTTTCCGGTCATGATTGTTCCGTCTTCACCCAGATAATAGTTTTCTCCGCCTTTTTCGGCCCAGGCATTTGTGACCATATGACCGTCTGCATCCAGAAAATACTGCTTTCCATTGTCTGTGATCCATCCGATGGTCATGACGCCGTCATCTCTGAAATAATACCATTTGTTTTCAATTTCCATCCAGCCTGTGGAAATGGTCCCGGAATGATTGAGATAATAATAATTACCGTCTTTCTGAATCCACCCGGTTGCCATGGATCCATCTTCATTGAGAAAATAGACGGAACCGTCTGCATCAATCCATCCGGTTGCCATAGTGCCGTCTTCTTCCAGATAATACCATTTCTCCTGGTCCTGAACCCATCCTGTTTTTGGGATTCCTTCTGCGTTCAGAAAATACCAGTTTTCATTATCTTTGATCCATCCGGATGCAGGGGTACCATTCTGCTTCATGTAATAGCGATGACCCTTGTCTGTAATCCATCCGGTTTTTACGTAGCCATTCCCATCAAAATAATAACGGATCCCGTCTATTTCACGCCAGGTGTCTTTGATAAGAACCCCATCATGATAAACATATTTCCGGCCATTTTCGTCATAGACCCAGTGATCTTCCTGCAAAGCCTCCTGTTTGTTTTCATAAGTGTCCATGGCACTCTTGACTGCAGCGAAAATATATTTTGGCGTAATGATCAGCAGTATGCCAAGGATGCAGGTAAGGAGAAGAATATCTGTGTTTTTCGTTGAGTTTTTCATTTTTTTGCCCCTTTGAGTGTTTCATGTTTTCGGAGTGTCTGTTCCTTCAAGAATATTATACGCTTTTATAAGAAGAATTTGCAACCCGAAGGAAGAAAAATGTCGAATCTGCTGCTTAAGATTTCTTTAAGGTTTCTTTTCACTGTCCTTGAATTAGAGTAAGTAATTATGTTATACTTTTTCTATTGTATAAATAAAGGAGAGCGCAAAAAAGATGCGTCTGAATAAATATCTCAGTGATGCAGGTGTCTGTTCCAGAAGAGAAGCAGACCGGCTTGTGGAAGAAGGAAAAATATTGGTAGATGGCGTTTCGGCAACACTTGGCATGCAGGTGACCGAGGAACAGGAGATTCTTGTGAATGGAAAAAGAGTAGAAAGAGAAGAGAAAAAGATACTTCTTGTTTTTCATAAACCGCGCGGTGTGGAATGTACAACCAGTCCGAAAGTAAAAAATAATGTGATTTCCTATATCGGTTATCCCATTCGTATTTATTATGTGGGAAGACTGGATAAAGACTCCGAGGGACTTCTGCTTCTTACAAATGAGGGAGAGCTTGTAAATAAAATCATGCGTGCAGGAAACTGTCATGAAAAAGAATATGTGGTAACAGTGGACAAACCCATAACCAGGGAATTTATACAGAAAATGAAAAACGGGGTTCCTGTTCTGGGAACCGTTACAAGAAAATGTCAGGTGTTTCGGACCGGGGAGCGGACATTTCGGATTATTCTCACTCAGGGAATGAATCGCCAGATTCGCCGGATGTGTGAATATCTGGGATATCGGGTAAAAAGACTAAAACGAATCCGGGTTATGAATATCTGTCTGGGAGATTTGCCTGTAGGAAAATACAGGGAAGCAACCGAAGAGGAGAGGAAAGTACTCAGAGAGTTGATCCGTGATTCGTCGGAAACGACAGTGATAGAGGAACGACAAAAGCAGCTTTGTTAAAAAAATCTGGAGATTTTGATTAAGGAGGAAAAAATTTTGGATAAGACAGCGAGAATGAAAGAACTGATTCCTCTTTTGAATGAAGCAGGAAAAGCATATTATCAGGAAGACAGAGAAATCATGAGCAATTATGAATATGACCGTTTCTATGATGAATTGCTGACGCTGGAAAAAGAGACGGGTATTATTCTGACCGGGAGTCCTACTGTTTCTGTAGGCTATGAGGCACTGAATGAATTACCTAAGGAAGCCCATGAAAGTCCTATGTTGTCTCTTGATAAAACAAAAGATGTGGAAACTCTGCGTGGATTTATAGGCAGCCATAAAACTTTGATTTCCTGGAAAATGGATGGTCTTACCATTGTTCTCACATACAGAGACGGAGAATTGGAAAAAGCGGTAACAAGAGGAAATGGTGTGGTGGGAGAGGTAATTACCAACAATGCAAAAGTGTTTCGGAATATTCCCCTGCAGATTGCATATAAAGGGGAATTGATTCTCAGAGGAGAAGCCATTATCACTTATTCAGACTTCAGAAAAATTAATGAAGCAATTGATGATGTGGATGCAAAGTATAAAAATCCCAGAAATCTGTGCAGCGGTTCGGTAAGACAGTTGAATAACCGGATAACAGCAGGGAGAAATGTATATTTTTATGCTTTTTCTCTGGTACGTGCAGACGATGTGGATTTTAAAAATTCCAGAGAATGTCAGTTTCAGTGGCTGAAAAGTCAGGGGTTTGATGTAGTGGAATACCGGGCAGTTACGGAGCAGACACTGGATGAAGCCATTGAATATTTCTCCGGAAAAGTCGGAGAAAATGATTTCCCATCGGATGGACTGGTGGCTTTGTATGATGACATTGCCTATGGAGAATCTCTTGGAAGGACTGCAAAATTTCCGAGAAATGCTATTGCTTTTAAGTGGAAAGATGAGATACGGGAGACCGTTTTAAAAGAGATTGAATGGAGCCCTTCAAGAACCGGGCTTATTAATCCGGTTGCCATATTTGAACCGGTAGAACTGGAAGGAACCACTGTGAGCAGAGCAAGCGTTCACAACATCAGTATTTTAAAAGAACTGGAACTTGGAATCGGAGATAAAATCCAGGTATATAAAGCCAACATGATTATTCCGCAGATTGCGGAAAATCTTACGCGGAGCGGGAAAATGGATATTCCGGATAAGTGTCCTGTATGCCAGGGAGAAGCAAAGATACAGAAAACCAATGATGTGGAAGTACTTTGTTGTATGAATCCTTGCTGTCAGGCTAAGAAAATAAAATCCTTTACACTTTTTGTGAGTCGCGATGCCATGAATATTGATGGTTTGTCTGAAGCAACTCTGGAAAAATTTATTATGAAGGGATTTATTAAAGATTTCGGGGACATTTATGAAATCGAAAAGTTCAGAGATCAGATTGTGACGATGGAAGGATTCGGAGAAAAATCTTATGAAAATCTCAGAGCCAGCATTGAAAAATCCTCCCATACCACTTTGCCCAGACTGCTGTACGGCCTTGGAATCGCCAATGTAGGGGTAGCCAATGCCAAGGTGATCTGCAGAGAATTTGATTATGATCTGGAAAAAATCATACATGCAACCCAGGATGCGATCAGTGGTGTGGAAGGAATGGGACCTGTGATTGCAGAGAGCTTCACCCGGTATTTTTCTGATAAGGAAAATATAGAGCAACTGAATCATCTGCTTACGCATCTCACTTTTGAAACCGTGAAAAGAGAGACGGGAAATGCGCTGTCCGGTAAACAGTTTGTAATCACGGGAAGTGTGAATCATTTTCCGAACAGAAGTGCCGTCAAAGAATATATTGAGGCCCGGGGCGGAAAGGTTACGGGAAGTGTTACTTCCAAAACAGACTATCTGATTAATAATGATACCGCTTCCTCTTCTTCCAAAAATAAAAAAGCGAAGGAACTGGGAATACCGATTCTGTCAGAAGAAGCATTTCTGCATCTGGCCGGAGAACAGTGACAGGAGAAATTCAAATGAGTCAATGGAAGGAAAAAGGAATGAAAAGTATAAAAACGGTTATATTCGGCAGAACATTGATTGTAATAGGAGCGTTTCTGATTCAGTTTGCGTTGCTGATTTCCTGCTTTCTATGGATGCGGGAATATAGTTTGCTGGTATATACGGGATTTAGCGTTCTGGGCATGATGGTAGTTCTGCATATTTTTAACAGCAGAGGGAATCCGGACTTTAAACTGGTATGGATGCTTCCAATTATGCTGTTTCCTGTGTTTGGAGCTTTGTTTTATCTGTATATATCTTTTCAGCCGGGTACCGGGTATATTTATAAGCGACTGAGGGTGTTAGGGAATCAGTCCAAAAAATATCTGCAGCAGAATCCGGAACAGAAGGAAAAGCTGAAACAAAGGAATCCACAGATGGATGGTATGGCTTCTTACATGATGGAACATGGAAACTGTCCTGTATACGGGAAGACGGCAGTTACTTATTTTCCCCTGGGAGATGAGATGTTTCCGGAGATGCTTAAGCAGATTGAAAAAGCGGAAAAATTTATTTTCATGGAATATTTCATACTGGAAGAAGGTTATATGTGGGAAACACTTCTGGAACTTTTGAAGAAGAAAGTGAAAGAAGGAGTAGAAGTAAGAGTTTTGTATGACGGAATGTGTGTGCTGGCACTGCTTCCCAGCTTTTATCCCAGGATACTGGAAAAAGAAGGAATCCGCTGTAAAATGTTTGCACCGATAAAACCCCTGTTCTCCAGTCATTACAATAACCGGGATCATAGAAAGATTCTTGTAATAGATGGAAAAACAGGATTTACTGGAGGCATTAATCTGGCGGACGAGTACATAAACAGAAAAGAGCGATTTGGACATTGGAAAGATACAGGGCTCATGATACAGGGAGCAGCTGTACAGAAATTTACCTGTATGTTTCTGGAAATGTGGGGTGTGTCGGAGCGAAGAGATCCGGATTATGAGACTTTTCTTACGCCTTCAGATATGGGGATACCGGATGATGGTTATGTGGTTCCGTATGATGTGATGCCGTATGGTATGGAACGGATGGGAAAGCAGGTGTATCTGGATATTCTGAATACTGCATGCAGATATGTGCACATTATGACTCCGTATCTGATATTGGATTACGAAATGATGACAGCTCTGACTTTTGCTGCAAAAAGAGGAGTAGAGGTGGCAATCATTATGCCTCATATACCGGATAAAAAATATGCATTCGCATTGGCGAAAACCTATTATAATGAATTGCTGGAGGCAGGCGTACAGATATGGGAATATGAACCTGGTTTTGTTCATGCGAAAGTTTTTGTTTCAGATGACAAAAAAGCGGCAGTAGGAACAGTAAACCTGGATTATAGAAGTCTGTATCATCATTTTGAATGCGGAGTCTTTTTCTATGAGAATTCTGAAATCAAAAAAGTAGAGGAAGATTTTCAGAAGACAAAGGGGAAAAGTATATTCATTACACCAGCGGATTATAAAAAATTGAAACTGACAACAAGGATTGAGGGCAAGGTGCTGCGTATGGTAGCCCCTCTTATGTAAGACGCAGCGGAAAGGAAATTGTTATGCCAATTAAAATACAAAGTGATTTACCAGTAAAAGAAATACTTGAGAAAGAAAATATCTTCGTGATGGATGAGAATCGGGCGGTTCATCAGGATATTCGGCCCATTCAGATTCTGATCCTGAATCTTATGCCGCTGAAAGAGGAAACGGAACTGCAGCTTCTTCGTTCCCTTTCCAATACACCTCTGCAGGTGGATGTTTCTTTTATGATGGTAGCAAGTCATGAAGCGAAAAATACAGCCACCAGCCATCTGAACAAATTTTATGAGACCTTTGAACAGGTAAAACATCGTAAGTTTGATGGAATGATTATTACCGGTGCTCCGGTGGAACAGATGAAATTTGAAGAAGTGGATTACTGGGATGAACTGAAAGCAATCATGGAATGGACAAAAAGCAATGTTACATCCACAATTTATCTGTGCTGGGCAGCTCAGGCAGGACTCTATTATCATTATGGACTGCAGAAACGAATGATGGACCATAAAGTATTCGGATTATTCAGTCATAAAGTAAAAAACCGTAAAATTCCTCTGGTGAGAGGATTTGATGATGAATTTCTGGCACCTCATTCCCGCCATACAGAAGTTCCGGCAGCAGATATTCATGCCTGCGAAGCATTGACTGTGTTGGCAGAATCTGAGGAAGCAGGTGTATTCTTGTGTATGGCACAGGAAGGAAGACAGATTTTTGTTATGGGACATCCGGAATATGACCGGGTAACATTGGACGGAGAATATAAAAGAGATAAAGGAAAAGGGCTTGATATTCAGATTCCGAAGAATTATTATCCGGATGATAACCCGAATAACAAACCGCTGCTTCTCTGGCGGGCCCATGCAAATAATCTGTATACGAACTGGTTAAATTATTATGTTTATCAGATTACACCTTATGATCTTGCAGGTACTCCGTTTTAGGATGGCGTGGAAATAAATACTGTATACAGATGAGTTCGTGTTCAAAAAGAAGTATCTGATATAGATTCTTTCAATCTTGTATTGACTGAGGATTTACACCTGGGCTATAATATTGGCTGCTGTCAGATGAAAGAATGCAGAATTGGTGGTGATTGCAGGGACTGGCAGTAATGAGAGAACATCAAGAAAAGAGAGGAAAAAAGCTTTGGGAAAAGAAAAGAAAAAAACAGTTTATACAAGTGAGTATGAGCTGGAAGGAAAAATTCCCTTTGGCAAAGCTGTGATTCTGGGAATGCAGCATGTACTTGCCATGTTTGTGGGAAATCTGACACCGATTCTGATTATTGGTGGTATGTGTGGGCTTGGAGAAGCAGGTCTGATGCGGCCAATTCTTCAAAATGCTATGCTTGTAGCAGGTATTATTACATTGATTCAGTTGTGGACTGTGGGGCCGGTAGGTGCAAGACTTCCGATTGTCATGGGAACCAGTTCCGGGTTTATCGGGGTCTGTAAAGGAATTGTGGCTGCCTGCGGAGATGGTGTTATGGCATACGGAGCAATTATGGGAGCCTGTCTGATCAGTGGATTTTTTGAAACTGCACTGGGATGCTTTCTGAAACCTCTGAGAAAATTTTTCCCTGCAGTAGTAACGGGTACCGTAGTAACGGCCATCGGATTATCTCTGATCAGTGTTGGAATCAATTCTTTCGGAGGAGGAAATGCAAATGGTGACTTCGGATCTGTGCAAAATCTCTTCGTCGGAACCGTGGTCATGATCACCATTATCCTTTTTAAACATTTTACGAAAGGAATGACCAGTGCTGCTTCTATTCTTATTGGAATTGTAGCAGGATATGTGCTGTGTATTATTATGGGTATTGTACTGCCGACTACATATACCGATGCAGAGGGGGTTGTAAAAACCTGTTCCTGGGTAATTGACTGGTCCAAATTAAGAGATGCCGCATGGTTTGAGATTCCTGTTTTTATGCCGGTGAAAATGCGGTTTGATTTAAAAGTTATTGTTCCTATGTTGATTATGTTTATTGTTACTGCCGTTGAAACGGTGGGAGATATTTCAGGAATCACAGAAGGCGGTCTTGACAGAGAGGCCACAGACAGAGAATTGTCCGGAGGCGTTATGTGTGATGGTCTTGGATCTTCTGCAGCAAGTTTACTGGGTGTATTACCAAATACCTCTTTCAGTCAGAACGTGGGTCTGGTAGGTATGACTAAGATCGTCAATCTCTATGCCATTTCTATGGGAGCTGTTTTCCTGATCATCTGCGGATTTGTTCCGAAAGTGGCAGCGCTTGTGGAAATCATGCCTCAGTCTGTTCTTGGAGGCGCAGCAGTTATGATGTTTTCATCTATTGTTGTAAGCGGAATCAAGCTTCTTACCAAGAATGGTGTGGATTCCCGTGTGGTAACTATCGTATCTGTTGCCCTTGGATTTGGATATGGACTTGGAACCACTTCCGATGTCCTTGCACAGCTGCCAAGCTGGGTGGGATATGTATTCGGAGGATCCGGTATTGTACCGGCGGCAGTTGTGGCATTGGTTCTGAATATTGTGATTCCGGAAGGATCCGATCCACTTGTACAGAAAAAAGAATAAGAAAAATACACAGTTATAATACAGAAAAAAGGAACAGATTCAAACTATAAAGATGAATCTGTTCCTTTTTGCGTAAAGTATTAGTTGTCTTCTTCTGTCATAGTGTAAACAGCCTGACGTTTCTTAGCCATTTCATCACTTTCCAGATATTCATCATAAGTAGTAATTTTGTCAATCAATGCGCCGTTGGGCATGATTTCCATAATACGGTTGGCAGTGGTCTGAACAATCTGATGGTCATGGGATGCAAAAAGGATAACACCCGGGAATTTGATCATACCGTTATTCAGAGCAGTAATGGATTCCATATCCAGATGGTTGGTCGGCTCATCAAAAATCAGGATGTTTGCACCGGATATCATCATCTTGGATAAGAGACATCTCACCTTTTCACCACCGGACAGTACACGGACTTTTTTGACACCGTCTTCTCCGGGGAAAAGCATTCGTCCAAGGAATCCGCGGACATAAGTTGCATCTTTGATTTCCGAATATTGTGTCAGCCAGTCTGCAATGGTCAGATCATTATCAAATTCTGCAGTACTGTCTTTAGGAAAATAAGATTGAGAAGTGGTTACACCCCATTTATAAGTTCCCTCATCCGGTTCCATTTCACCCATGAGGATTTTAAAGAGAACAGTTTTAGCCTGTTCATTACCGCCTACAAAAGCAACTTTATCGTCGTGGCCCAGTGTAAAGGTAAGGTTATCCAGGACTTTTACACCATCGATGGTTTTGGAAAGTCCTTCTACCATAAGCACTTCGTTTCCGATTTCGCGGTTTGGACGGAAATCAATATAAGGATATTTACGGCTGGAAGGACGCATATCGTCCAGCTGAATTTTTTCAAGGGCACGTTTTCTTGAAGTCGCCTGTTTGGATTTGGAAGCATTGGCAGAGAAACGGGAAATAAATTCCTGAAGTTCTTTGATTTTTTCTTCTTTCTTACGGTTAGCTTCCTTCATCTGTTTAATAAGAAGCTGGCTGGATTCATACCAGAAATCATAGTTACCTGCATAAAGCTGAATCTTGCCATAGTCAATGTCTGCAGTATGGGTGCATACTTTATTTAAGAAGTAACGGTCATGAGACACAACAATTACTGTGTTTTCAAAATTAATCAGAAATTCTTCCAGCCATTCAATGGCATTCAGATCCAGGTGGTTGGTAGGTTCGTCCAGAAGCAGAATATCCGGATTACCGAAAAGTGCCTGTGCAAGAAGAACCTTTACTTTCTGACTGCCTGTCAGATCGCCCATAATCGCATAATGGAGATCTGTTTCTATTCCAAGACCGTTCAACAGCTGAGCAGCGTCAGATTCTGCCTCCCAGCCGTTCATTTCTGCAAATTCTCCCTCAAGTTCGCTGGCGCGGATACCATCTTCATCCGAGAAGTCTTCTTTGGCATAAATGGCCTCTTTTTCTTTCATGATTTCGTAAAGACGTCGGTTACCCATAATAACGGTATCCAGTACAGGATAAGCGTCATATTTAAAATGGTCCTGCTGAAGGAATGAGAGACGCTGTCCGGGAGTAATGGTAATATCTCCGTTGGTTGTCTCCAGCTGTCCGGAAAGGATTTTAAGGAAAGTAGATTTTCCGGCGCCGTTGGCACCGATCAGACCATAGCAGTTTCCTTCGGTGAATTTAATATTTACATCTTCAAACAGTGCCTTTTTACCGATTCTCAAAGTAACGTTATTTGCTGCAATCATAATTAACCCTCACTTTATTTGCAATCATATGGTCAGTGCATAATCTCTTCCTATTTTACAGTAAAATGTGGAATTTGCAAGTATTTCTTTCAAAATACTTGATAAATCAGGTTTACATGGTTATAATGGACAGGATTAAACAGAAAGAAGGAATAAATCATGAATGAATGGTTGAATTCACTGGCAGAACTGATTACACAGTATAGTTGGATCGCACCGGTGCTCAGTCTTGCGGCCGGAATTCTTACATCGTTTACCCCTTGTTCCCTGTCCAGTGTGCCTATGGTCATTGCCTATATTGGCGGGACCTCCGGTTCTAATACAAAGAAAGCATTCCGGCTTTCTCTGACAATGGCAGCAGGCATGGCACTGACCTTTGGAGCTATGGGTTCCGTTGCTTCTATTATCGGACATTTTATGCATGAAGCAGGAACCTGGTGGTTTACGATTCTTGGAATCATTATGGTACTGATGGCATTGCAGACGTGGGATGTGATTTCTATCATTCCTCATGCACACCATATGCAGAAAATAAGCAGAAAGGGATATGCAGGAGCATTTCTGGCAGGGGTATTAAGCGGATTATTTGCATCTCATTGTGCAACTCCGGTTATGATCGCACTTCTGGCCATTGCGGCACAGTCAGGAAACACACTGTGGGGGATTCTGCTGATTGCTATTTATGCCATAGGACACAGCATATTGCTGGTCCTGGCAGGAACCAGTTACAGCCTGGTGGAAAGTTGGATGAACAATCCCCGATATGAAAAAATCAGCAGATGGTTGAGGAACGGTCTTGGACTTATTATCCTGTTGATCGGCCTGGGAATGATTTATATGGCATTGGGACACGTAGATTAAGAAAGAAAAACCGGGAGAAATCATAAGAAGAAAGCTTTTGGAGGAACAGAAGAAATGCTCATTACCAGAGAATGTGATTATGCAGTGCGTATTGTGAGGGCGCTGGCAGACGGTGAAAAATTATGTGTGAATCAAGTATGTGAGAAAGAGGCGCTGACTCCTGCCTTTGTTTACAAGATTTTAAAAAAAATGGAAAAAGCCCGGATTGTAAAAAGTTACAGAGGGAGTAATGGAGGATATGCTCTGGACAAAAGTATTCATGAAATCACGCTTCTGGATATCTATGGTGCAGTAGAACCGGAACTCTTTGTGATTGAGTGTATGAATCCGAAAAAATCCTGTGTACGTAATCGGGATGAGAACGGATGCAGAGTGCATAAGGAACTTCATCGGATTCAGGAGGTACTGATCCGGGAGCTTAGCTCCAAAACAATCGGTGAAATTATGGAACGGTAAGGAAAGAATTTGTTTTTTTAGAAAAACATTACATTTTATTTCTTTATTGAAATGGACATGTCTGGCAAATCGTGTTATAATTTTGATAGACTTCGGGGAGCGAAGTGTACATTGCTTATTACTTTTCAAGGAGGAAAAAAAACAAATGGCTAGAAAGATGAAAACCATGGATGGTAATCATGCAGCAGCTCATGCGTCTTATGCATTTTCTGATGTTGCAGCGATTTATCCTATTACCCCGTCATCTGTAATGGCAGAAGCAACAGACGAGTGGGCAACACAGGGAAGAAAAAATATTTTCGGACAGGAAGTTCAGGTAACTGAAATGCAGTCTGAAGCAGGTGCTGCAGGTGCAGTACACGGATCCCTGGCAGCTGGTGCCCTGACTACAACATATACAGCATCTCAGGGTCTTCTGCTGATGATCCCGAACCTTTACAAAATTGCCGGTGAGCAGTTACCGGGTGTATTCAACGTATCTGCTCGTGCGCTTGCAAGCCATGCACTTTCTATTTTTGGTGACCATTCCGACGTATATGCATGTCGTCAGACAGGATGTGCAATGCTTTGCGAATCTTCTGTACAGGAAGTTATGGACCTGACACCGGTTGCACATCTGGCAGCTCTGAAAGGTAAAGTTCCGTTTATTAACTTCTTTGATGGTTTCCGTACTTCTCATGAAATTCAGAAAATTGAAACATGGGATTATGAAGATCTGAAAGATATGGCTGATATGGATATTATCGATGCATTCCGTAAAAATGCGCTGAATCCAAATCATCCATGCCAGAGAGGTTCTGCTCAGAACCCGGATATCTTCTTCCAGGCAAGAGAAGCATGTAACTCCTACTATGATGCACTGCCGGCAGTTGTACAGGAATACATGGACAAAGTAAATGAAAAACTTGGTACAGATTACAAACTGTTCAACTACTATGGTGCAGCTGATGCAGAACATGTAATCATTGCTATGGGTTCTGTAAATGATACAATTGAAGAAACAATCGACTACTTAACAGCAGCAGGCAAAAAGGTCGGCGTTGTTAAAGTTCGTCTGTACAGACCATTCAGCGCAGAAGCACTGATCGAAGCAATTCCGGATTCTGTAAAACAGATCACTGTATTAGACAGAACAAAAGAACCAGGTGCTCTTGGCGAACCATTATTCCTGGATGTTGTTGCAGCACTGAAAGGTACAAAATTCGATGCTGTTCCGGTATTCACAGGACGTTACGGTTTAGGTTCCAAAGATACTACACCGGCTCAGATTGTTGCAGTATATGAAAACACAACAAAAGCAAAATTCACACTGGGTATTGTTGACGATGTTACAAATCTGTCTCTGGAAACAGGTGCTCCGATTGTTACAACACCAGAAGGAACCATCAACTGTAAATTCTGGGGTCTGGGTGCAGACGGTACTGTAGGTGCAAACAAGAACTCTATCAAGATTATCGGTGATAACACAGATATGTACGCTCAGGCTTACTTTGATTATGACTCAAAGAAATCCGGCGGTGTTACAATGTCTCACCTGCGTTTCGGTAAAAAACCGATTAAATCTACTTACCTGATCCGCAAAGCAAACTTTGTTGCATGTCATAATCCTGCTTATGTAAGAAAATACAACATGGTTCAGGAACTGGTTGACGGTGGTACATTCCTGCTGAACTGCCCATGGGATATGGAAGGTCTGGAAAAACATCTGCCAGGACAGGTAAAAGCATTTATCGCTAACCATAATATCAAATTCTACGTCATTGATGGTGTTAAGATCGGTATTGAAACAGGCATGGGTCCAACACGTATCAATACGATTCTTCAGTCTGCATTCTTCAAACTGGCTGACATTATTCCGGAAGCTCAGGCAATCGATTTAATGAAAGCAGCAGCAAAAGCTACTTACGGACGTAAGGGTGATGACGTAGTTGCTAAAAACTGGGCAGCTATTGATGAAGGTGCAAAACAGATCGTTGAAGTTCAGGTTCCGGAAAGCTGGAAAGATGCAGCTGATGAAGGTCTTGAAACAACACATGCAGAACAGGGAAGAAAAGAAGTTGTTGATTTCGTTAACAATATTCAGGCTAAAGTTACTGCTCAGGAAGGTAATTCACTGCCTGTATCCGCATTCAAAGATTATGTTGACGGTACTACACCATCCGGTACATCTGCATACGAGAAACGTGGTATTGCAGTAAATATTCCTGTATGGAATCCGGAAAACTGTATCCAGTGTAACCGTTGTTCTTATGTCTGCCCGCACGCAGTAATCCGTCCGGTAGCTATGACAGAAGAAGAAGCAGCAAATGCTCCGGCAGCTCTGGAACTGACAGGATTAAAACAGTACAAATTTGCAATTGCAGTATCTGCTCTTGACTGTACTGGATGTGGTTCCTGTGTAAATGTCTGCCCAGGTAAGAAAGGTGCAAAAGCACTGGCTATGGAAAACCTGGAAGCAAACAAAGAAAGCCAGAAATTCTTCGATTATGCAGTAACTCTTCCGGAAAAAGAAGAGGTTATCGCTAAATTTAAAGAGAATACAGTAAAAGGTTCTCAGTTCAAACAGCCACTCCTTGAGTTCTCAGGTGCTTGTGCAGGTTGTGGTGAGACACCATACGCAAAACTGATCACTCAGCTGTTTGGTGACAGAATGTACATTGCAAATGCAACAGGATGTTCTTCTATCTGGGGTAACTCTTCACCATCTACACCATACACTGTAAATGCAAAAGGACAGGGTCCTGCATGGGGCAACTCTCTGTTCGAAGATAACGCAGAGTTCGGTTATGGTATGTTACTGGCTCAGAAAGCAATCCGTGAAGGATTAAAAGCAAAAGTTGAATCTGTAATGGCAAGTGAAAAAGCTTCTGAAGAAGTAAAAGCAGCTTGCAAAGAATGGATCGACACATACAGCGTTGGTGCTACCAATGGTGCAGCAACAGATAAACTGGTTGCAGCATTAGAAGGATGCGAATGTGAAACATGCAAAGACATCGTTAAGAACAAAGATTTCCTGGCTAAAAAATCCCAGTGGATCTTTGGTGGTGACGGATGGGCTTACGATATCGGATTCGGTGGTGTTGACCACGTATTAGCAAGTGGAAAAGACATTAATATTATGGTATTCGATACAGAAGTTTACTCCAATACAGGTGGTCAGTCTTCTAAATCTACTCCTACAGGTGCAATCGCACAGTTCGCTGCAGGTGGTAAAGAGACTAAGAAGAAAGATATGGCTTCCATTGCTATGTCCTATGGCTATGTATATGTAGCTCAGATTTCTATGGGTGCAGACTTTAACCAGACTGTAAAAGCAATTGCAGAAGCAGAAGCATATCCGGGACCATCTCTGATCATCGCTTACGCTCCATGTATCAACCATGGTATCAAGAAAGGTATGGCAAAAGCTCAGACAGAAGAAGAACTGGCAGTTAAATGTGGATACTGGCACAACTTCCGCTTCAATCCGGCTGCTGAGAACAAGTTCACACTTGATTCCAAAGAGCCTACAGAAGATTACCAGGCATTCCTTGATGGAGAAGTTCGTTACAATTCTCTGAAACGTTCTAATCCTGAAAAAGCTGCAAGACTGTTCGCATTGAATGAACAGCAGGCAAAAGACAGATACGAATATCTGAATAAATTAGTTACTCTGTACGGAAAAACAGAAGAGTAATTGCTTTTAGCAAAGAGAGGCGCTGCATTTGCAGCGCCTTTTTCTTCTGAACAGTGGCAAAAGTTAATAAATTAACAAAATTTTCTGAAATCTTCTCTTTTTTAAATGCAAAATTTGTGATATACTAAAAACAGAATAAATTTAAGGAAAAAGAGGAGGTATGTACATGGAAATGGAAAACAGAATGTTTAAGGTGTATGCTTCCGGAGATGAGAAGATTCAGTTGAAAATTATTCCCGGACATTTTGCTACATCACAGTCTCATATTACCCATTATCTGGAAATGACAACGATGAAAACCCGATGTGCGGAAGCGGGACGAATTGCCAGATATCTTGCTACCAGATATGAGACAACAACTCCTGTTGATTCCATTATATGTCTGGATGGTCTGGAGGTAGTCGGTGCATTTCTTGCAGAAGAACTGGCAAAGGCAGGAGTGCTTTCCATGAATGCACATAAAACGATTTATATTGTTACTCCGGAATTTAACGGAAATGGACAATTAATGTTCCGTGACAACATTCAGCATATGGTGCGTAACCGGAATGTGGTAATTTTGATGGGGTCTATTACAACAGGGGAAACTCTGAGAAAATGTATTGAAAGTGTATTGTACTATGGAGGCACGATTCAGGGGGTATCTGCCATTTTCAGTGCAATTAACAAAGTTGCAGGGATGGATATTAACTCCGTATTTTATAAGAAAGATGTTCCGAATTATGAATCTTACAGACCGGATGAATGCCCTATGTGTAAAAAGAAAGAAAAACTGGATGCTATAGTAAATGGATATGGTTATTCCAAATTGTAAAAAAATAAGGAACTGTCTGTTGCCTTAACAGTTACAGAATAAAAATGATAAAATCAGCGGGTGTATGATGAAAATACATCTGCTGATTTTTGTTTCGTCCATCCGTTTTACAAATTCATGAAATGTGGTAATATAAGAAAAGAACAAACACAAGAATACAATTTTGGAGGTTATCGATGAAGAAAGAAAATGTTCCTGCGTATGAGCAGATTATGGAACAGGAAATTCCGGATATACATGCAAAAGGTTCTTTATGGAAGCATAAAAAAAGCGGTGCCAGAGTTATGATTCTGGAAAATGAGGATGAAAATAAAGTGTTTAATATTGCATTCCGCACACCGCCGGCAGACAGCACAGGAGTGGCACATATTCTGGAACACAGCGTGCTTTGCGGTTCCAGAGAATTTCCTCTGAAAGATCCTTTTGTGGAACTGGTCAAAGGATCCATGAATACTTTTTTGAATGCTATGACGTATCCGGATAAGACCATGTATCCGGTGGCAAGCTGTAATGATACAGATTTTAAAAATCTGATGCATGTATATCTGGATGCGGTATTCTTCCCTAACATTTATGAAAAGGAAGAAATTTTCAGACAGGAGGGATGGCATTATGAGATGCAGGATCCTAATGGTCCTCTTACTTTAAACGGAGTCGTATATAATGAAATGAAAGGGGCATTTTCTTCTCCTGAAGAAGTGCTGGACAGAGAAATATTCAATTCTCTGTTTCCGGATACGCCTTATGGAGTGGAATCCGGGGGAGATCCTTCGGTGATTCCGGATCTGAAATATTCCCGGTTTCTTGATTTTCACAGTCGCTACTATCATCCTTCCAACAGTTATATTTATCTGTACGGGAACATGGATATGGAAGAACGTCTCAACTGGATGGATGAGAAATACCTTTCAAAATATGATGAGATTTCTGTAGATTCCGCAATACCGAAACAGTCCCCTTTTGATAAAGTGAAAGAAATCACAATGGAATATCCGGTATCTGAAAGTGAACCTGAGGAAGAGAATTCTTATTTGTCCTACAATATTGTAACGGGCGACAGTATGGATGTGGAACAGTGTACAGCTTTTGAAATATTGGATTATACCCTTCTTTCTGCGCCGGGAGCACCATTGAAACAGGCCCTTCTGGATGCAGGTATGGGAAAAGATATTATGGGTTCTTATGAAGATGGAATTTACCAGCCCTTCTTCTCTGTTGTTGCAAAAAATGCAAGACCGGAAAACAAAGATGCTTTTGTGAAACTCATTCGGGATACTCTAAGTGAAATTGCAGAAAAAGGAATTGACAGAAAGGCAATTGCAGCAGGGATTCATTATCTGGAATTCCGTTTCCGGGAGGCGGATTATTCTTCCTTCCCCAAAGGACTTATGTATGGAATCGATGTATTTGACAGTTGGCTTTATGATGACCAGAGACCTTTTGATTATCTGTGCAGACTGGATATATTTGAAAGCCTGAAGAAAAAAGCAGATACAGGGTATTTTGAAGAGCTGATAAAAAAATATCTTCTCAATAACACCCATGCATCCATTGTAACGGTCAATCCAAGAAAAGGACTGGCAGCCAGAAGAGAAAAAGCATTGGAAGAGAAACTGGAGACATACAGAAAATCCCTGTCAGAAGAAGAACAGAAAAAAATCATGGAAGATACGGTTCATCTGAAAGAATATCAGGATGCACCGGAAACCAGGGAAGCACTTGAAAGCATACCTATGCTGGAACGGAAAGATCTGGGGACAGAAACCGTGAAGATTTATAATACACCGGAATGGATGGAAGATACACTTGTACTTCATCATAATCTGAATACCAATGGAATCTGCTACCTGACGATTCTTTTTGAATTGAAGAAAGTGCCGGAAGTATTACTTCCTTATGTGGGAATCTTAAAATCAGTTCTGGAGTATGTAGATACGGAACATTATAAATACGGAGAACTGTTTAATGAAATCAATGCAAACAGTGGTGGAATTCTGTTTGGAGTTCAGGCATTTGCAGATGCAAAGAATAACCAGAATGCAAGACCTATGTTGGGAATCAAGGCAAAAACTCTGTATGATAAAATTCCTTTTGTATTTGAAATGATTCAGGAAATTCTTTTTACCTCCAGGCTGGATGATGAAAAACGTTTGTATGAAATTATTGCAAGAATGAAGTCCAGACTGCAGATGAGTCTTTCGCAGGCAGGACACAGTACGGCAGTCATGCGTACATTGTCTTACTTCTCGGCAAATGCCTTTTTCCAGGAACGTACGGCAGGAATTGATTTTTACAGGCTTCTGGATGATATAGAGAGCAATTTCCAGGAAAGAAAAGAAAGTCTGATCAAAAATCTGCAGACGCTTATGGTGATGATTTTCCGTCCGGAAAATCTGACAGTAAGCTGTACTGCAGATGAAGAGGGGTATGCGCTGGCAAGAAAGGAAATTCTTCCATTTAAAAAAGAACTTTATACAGAAGAAGTGGAAGATGTAAAATATGAACCGGTTTATGAAGTGAAAAATGAAGGATTTCAGACTTCCGGACAGGTTCAGTATGTTGCTGCAGCAGGAAATTTCCGGGAGGCAGGATATGAGTACACAGGCTGTCTCAGGATTCTAAAAGTAATGCTCAGCTATGAGTACCTCTGGACGAATATCCGTGTGAAAGGAGGCGCATACGGCTGTATGAGCAATTTCAGAAGAAGCGGGGACAGTTATCTGGTATCGTACAGAGATCCCAACCTTTCGAAGACTTTTGAGGTGTTTGGAGGAACTGCGGATTTTATCCGCAATTTCCAGGCAGATGAAAGAGAAATGACAAAATATGTGATCGGAACGATCAGTGAACTTGATACACCTATGACACCTTCTGCAAAAGGTGCCATGTCTTTGGATGCCTGGTTCAGTCATGTTACGGAAGAAGAATTGAAAAAAGAAAGAATGGAAATTCTCAATGCATCCGTAGAAGACATCCGCAGACTGGCAGATATTGTGGAATGCATTGTAAAACAGAACCGGATCTGTGTAGTGGGCAGCGAAGAGAAAATCCAGCAGGAAAAAGATTTCTTTAAGACGATTGAACATCTGCTGTAAAAGAAAAGGAGAATTTATGAAAACAGATTATAAATCAGGATTTGTAGCAATTATCGGGCGGCCGAACGTGGGGAAATCTACATTGATGAATCATCTGATTGGCCAGAAGATTGCTATTACATCCCGAAAACCACAGACCACCAGAAATAAAATCCAGACTGTGTATACTTGTGAACAAGGCCAGATTGTATTTCTGGATACGCCGGGCATTCATAAAGCCAAGAATAAACTGGGTGAGTACATGGTAAATGTGGCAAATCGTACGTTTAAAGATGCAGATGTGATTTTATGGCTGGTAGAACCGGGAAACCATGTGGGACCCGGTGACCGGCATATAGCAGATCAGCTGAAAACCTGCAGACTTCCTGTAATCTTAGTCATTAATAAAGTAGATACCGTGAAGAAAGAAGAAATAATGGGATTTATTGAGGCCTACAAGAATCTTCTGGATTTTGCAGAAATTGTGCCTGCGTCTGCACTTCGGGCGCAAAATCTGGACACAGTCATTGACAGCATTTTTAAATATCTTCCGTATGGACCTCAGTTCTACGATGAAGATACCGTTACGGATCAGCCTCAGCGTCAGATCGTAGCTGAGATGATCCGGGAAAAGGCGCTGCGTACTCTGGATGAGGAAATTCCGCATGGAATTGCAGTTACTATTGATAAAATGAAGGAACGTCCGGATGGAAAACTGGTGGATATTGAGGCTACCATTATCTGTGAGAGGGATTCACATAAAGGCATTATTATAGGAAAACAGGGTGCCATGCTGAAAAAAATCGGAAGTGCTGCAAGATTTGAAATTGAGCGGATGATGGAGCAGAAGGTAAATCTCAAATTATGGGTAAAAGTAAAAAAAGACTGGCGTGACAGTGATTATATGATTAAGAATTTTGGGTATGATAAAAAAGAACTATGACAGAGACAATACAGGTAACCGGTATGGTAATCAAAGCGGCTCCGGTAGGGGATTTTGACAAACGTCTGGTGATTCTTACAAGAGAGCGGGGAAAAATAGCAGTGTTTGCGAAAGGGGCCAGAAGACAGAACAGTTCCCTTCTGGCAGCGGCAAATCCTTTTGTTTTCGGAACTTTTTCTATCTATGAGGGGCGTAGCAGCAGTCAGTTGAAATCTGCATCAGTAAAAGAATATTTTACAGAGCTTGCCTCGATACAACCGGGAATTTATTATGGATTTTATTTTCTGGAACTTGCAGATTTTTTTGCACAGGAATATACGGATGAGAAAGATATGCTGAATCTGCTGTATATTACTATGAAAACATTGGTCAGAGGAAAACTTGACAATCATTTGATCCGGTGTATCTTTGAATTGCGTACTATGGTGATTAACGGAGAATATCCCAATATGTTTTCCTGTATGCAATGCCGGAAAGAAGAGAGACTGGTATGGTTTTCAGCAGAACACTCCGGTATGTTGTGTGAGAAATGCGGAGAGAAAAATCATAAAACAGGTATCCGTATGGATACATCCACACTCTATACCATACAGTATATTATAACAGCAGGGGTGGAAAAACTGTATTCTTTTACAGTCAGTCCACAGGTCCTTCACACCCTTGAGAAAGTTATGAAACTCTATCTGGGAAAATACATAGACAGACCATTAAAGAGCCTGCAGATCCTGGAAGTGGTGGAACCGGAGCACGGTAAACGCACGTTTTCAGGGATGTTCAAAAAAAGATTAGTATGATAGATTG
>JBJENG010000058.1:0-1985 GCA_051880075.1 Blautia sp.
AAGTAACATCCAAATTTAAAAGAGCTCTCGGTATCGGCATTGCCGACATCTCTCCGGCATTACCGTTAAAATTCATCAGCACCATCGAGTATGCACCATCTGTATTTTTACCAATGATAAGCAAACGGAAGGCATCTTGCTGCATCCAATAAGACTGTCCTTCATAAGTAATCTTTTGCCCCTGATATTCAGATATAGCCTGAACATCTTCCGGCAAACTAAGTTCTACTCTTCGGGAATCTGTCAACTGCTGTTTTCCTCTGATATAAATTCCAGTGAATATTGCTGCCAGTACAACCAATACCAGCAAACTTCCCATAATTACTGTCAGAAACACTTTCCATCCCCAGGATAGTTTTTTACGTTTCTTTTTCTTTTTTTTAGTTTTTTTCTTTGAATATTTTGGTGAGTTCTTCTCCAACTTTAAGTTTTTTTCTTCCAGATCCAGAGTTTCATCTTCCAACGGATCCAATTCCAGGAAAGTTTCATCTTCTAACAGATCAGCTTCCAGAGTTTCTTCCTCCCAGTCATCCGATATCCCCTGTAGGTCCAATAAAATCTCCTTTTCTGAAATTTCATTCTCCGACTCAACCCCAAGGTCTTTCAATAATTCCTGAAGCTCAAGTTCTGTAACACCTGTCTTATCAGACATCTTATTTCCTCACTATTCTATTTCCTCTTTTTGCCAGTTCTTCGATACCTTTCAGCACATACCTCACCCCGACATAATCATCCATAACCACATATACTGCCATCGATACATAACGGGCAAGAACAACAGCATCCATCAAAAACGCAGAAGGAAAGGTATCTAACATTACAATATCCGCCATTTTCTTAAGTTTGTCAAGCAAATTCTGTATTATATGACTTCCCACTCAGGACCTTTAAAATTCCCGGATATATCCCCAATATATTCATATAATCCTGAACGGAAAACCTTACTATTATTAAGATAAGAAAGAATCCTGCAAAGCAGGATTCTTTCTTATCATTTTATGTATCTTCAGATTACTCCGTATTTCTCATATTATTCTATCATTCTTGTCCACAGACTGCCCGGTTGGATACGGCATCCAGCCAGTACGTCAGTCCCTCTGTTTCTCTCACCTGTATCATCCCCTGCAGTTCCGTATATTCGGGACATATTTCCACAAACAAATCTTTTTGCTCCTCCAGCAGTTCCGGATGGTATTCCAACGTCTTTTCATTATTATAGATTGCTCCATAGATAATCTCTGCCTCTACCAGATCCTGGAACATATGACTTCCATAACTCAGCTCCGGCATATAACCGGCTCGGTTGTCCGACACTTCACATACTGCTGAAAAGTTGGAAATATCTCCGAAAGTGACCGGAACTCCCAGTTCCGGGGAAGAAGTTCCGATTCGTCCCGGTGTCATTAAAAGTAGCTTCTTTCCGCTTCCCCTGTAGTAACGGTTGATTTTTCCTATGGCTGCAGCTGCATCATATTTTTTACCGTATGGGTACTCATAATAGAGTAGCGGATCCACCTGTACCACCACATCGATTTTCCGCTTTCCAGAAGGACCCATAGATGAATTTTTAATATCAAAAAATATTTTCTGCAAATGCAGATCGTTCAGATTGACGTTCTCACCTTCCTGTCCCAGATACAGCGGACGACATTGAAGAAGGTTTACCACAAAATCTCCTTCTTCGTCCATATTGACAGCATATTCGATATCCACCGGATTACCATATACCCGTTCCAGAGTCTTCAATATTTTCTGCATCAGTCCGGTAAATTCCTCTTTCTCCAGAAGTTTCTGGCAGCTCACAAACCACACATCTCTATATCTTCCCATCTGGTACAGACGGTTTTCCGCCTCATAATCATGTTCCAGTACCATTTTTTTATACCAAAGAGGCAGGAAAGGAAGTAATTTCTCCATGGCAACCTCTGTCAGCTTATTTTCCTGACAGTCAAGTACATCAATATACCTCTGAGAAAACTTATGTT
>JBJENG010000059.1:0-1933 GCA_051880075.1 Blautia sp.
TAAGCAACCTGCTGAAGATATTCATATCCGTATCCGGATTTCGGTTCATCCCCTTCTCCTTCCTGAAATCCATCGTATATCAGATATCCTACACGCACATTTTTAAGCTCTGCTCCATCTTCCGTCGCTCCGGCTGCAGAAACAGACGGCAGAACGATACCAACTGCCAGAGCCATAATCAGAAATGAAAATAAGATTCTGTTTCTTCCTGTCTTTCGGTTATCCATCTTATTGTATTTCCTCCACACATCTTCTGTATGTTCAATTATTGAATTTTTCTACAATCTCTTCAATACATCCATCTTCAAAGGGCGAACGAAGTCCTGCCTGTTCCAGAAGATTTTCAAAATAATCCGAAGCAGACAGACGGCAGAGCTTCAGATAACTGTTCCATGCTTCTTTATAATCCTGATCCATTTTGTTTTTATATTCAAATGCACAGAGCTGCGCAATTACATAATCAATGTAATACAGAGGAAAACTGTAAATATGATGCTGTCTCTGCCAGTAACCGCCATTTTTGTAAAAATCCAGTTCTCCATAGTCCAGATGCGGCTTATATTCTTTTTCCAATTCTTTCCATACTTCTTTACGCTGTGCCGGAGTCAGATCCGGTTGATCGTAAATTTTGTGCTGAAATTCATCCACCATACATCCATAAGGTATGAACATAGCAGCATCTTCCAGATGCATATTTTTGTAATCTTCCTCGTCTTTTCCTTCAAAGAAAAGTCCATACCAGGGTTCTGTAAAGAATTCCATAGACATGGAATGAATTTCCGCTGTTTCCATTCCGATGTCTGCATGTTCTCTTATGGGGTCTGAAGCAGACAGATATCCTTGAAATGCATGACCGCATTCATGGGTGATCACATCCACATCCTGGCTTGTTCCATTGAAATTTGCAAAGATAAAAGGTGCATGATAATCCGGAATGTAGGTCATGTAACCGCCCACTGCTTTTGTTTTTCTTCCAAACACATCCAGCAGCTGATTTTCCATCATAAAATCAAAAAATTCTTTCGTCTCTTCTGAAAGTTCCGAATACATCCGTCTTCCCTGTTCCAGGATTTCCTCCGGTGTCCCTTTCGGCTGAGGATTTCCCTCTTTTCCATAGACCAGCTCATCGGAATAGTACATGTGCTCCACACCCAGCCGTTTTCTTCTGTTTTCATATAACTGTTCGGAAAAAGGAACCCAGTATTTCTTTACCTGCCTGCGCAAATTTTCCACCTGTTCCCGCCCATAACTGTTCCGCTGCATGCGCAGATATCCAAGTTCTGTATAACTGTCAAATCCCAGAATTCCGGCCTGTTCCGTTCTGTTCTTTACAAGCCGGTCATAAAGAGAATCCAGCTGATCTCCGATTTTCAGGAAAAACTGATTCTGTTTTTCACATGCACGTTTTCTCACCTCTGGATCTTTGCTTTTCAGATAAGGACCAAGAAGAGAAAGATTTAATGTTTCTCCTTCCCATTCAATTTCCGCACTTGCAAGAAGTTTTTCATATTCCGTAGTAAGGGCATTTTCCTCCTGCATAAGTGGAATCACCTGTTCATTCACAGACCGGAAAGCAAGCTCCATATTTTTAAAAGCCACAGGTCCGATCTTTTTTTCCAGTGTTTCTCGATAAGGAGAATCATACAGCAGTTTCTGGTATTCAACCAACAAATTGCTGTATTCCGGTACCTGTTCATCATAATAAGCTTTTTCCTGTTCATAAAAAGCATCTGCAGTGTCCAGACTATGACGAATGGAGGCAATAGTAATCTGGGTAGAGACCCGATCCGTCAATGCATAATATTTTTTATGCACTGCGAACTGTTCTTCTCCGTCTGCTGCCTTCTGAAATTCTTCCATAAGCATTCTGACTTCTGCTTTCGCTTCCTCAAAATCAATTCTTTTATAAGGCATATCACAAAATTTCATTATT
>JBJENG010000060.1:0-41489 GCA_051880075.1 Blautia sp.
GGTACTTTCCGTAAAAGCATTCTATCATATCATTTTACGGATTTCAATAATATCCAATTTCAGGGTATGAAAAGTACAAAGATTTTTTCTTAACATCACATTAGCATCACGGGCAAAAAATCATCTGGATACAGAGTGTCTGAGGTATATTTGAGGATTTCTGCAAAATCCAGGGCTGTCCTGGTATTTTTTCTTGCAAACTTATTGACATTTCACTCCTTTCATTGCTATGCTAATCCCAGTTTTTTGTATTAACCACATGTAAGGAGCAGATTATGGCTGATATTATTGAAATAACGGATTTTTCCGCACTGGAACTGGATGTCTATGCCCGTCTGAGTGAGGGTCAGCTTCTGAACCGTCATGAACCGGAAAATGGGCTTTTCATCGCAGAGAGTCCCAAGGTAATTGAACGGGCTCTGGATGCAGGATGCCAACCGGTTTCTCTTTTGTTGGAACCAAAGCATATTACAGGAGAGGCACGGGAAATCATTGCCCGTTGTGGTTCTGTCCCTGTCTACACTGCTGAATTTGATGTTTTAAAACAATTAACAGGATTTCCTTTGACCCGTGGTGCCCTCTGTGCCATGCGTCGTCCGCCTTTACCGGAGGTGGAAACAATCTGTCGGAACGCCCGCCGGATTGCCGTACTGGAAAACGTGGTAAATCCCACGAATGTAGGGGCGATTTTCCGTTCTGCTGCTGCCCTTGGAATGGATGCGGTACTGCTTACGCCTGCATGCAGTAATCCCCTCTACAGACGTTCCATCCGGGTGAGTATGGGGACCGTTTTTCAGATTCCATGGACTTATATAGGAAGAGATGCCACCCAATGGCCCGGAGATGGGATGAATCTTCTGGAGAGTTTTGGTTTCAAGACCGTAGCCATGGCATTAACCGATGATTCTGTCAGCATTGATGACCCCTGTCTTAAGTCCGCCGACAAACTTGCGGTGATTCTTGGAACGGAGGGGGACGGACTTTCTTCTGATACCATTGCCCGTTGCGACTACACCGTTCGAATCCCCATGTCCCACGGAGTAGATTCCCTTAACGTTGCAGCCGCCAGTGCAGTGGCTTTCTGGCAGCTTGGAATTCATTCATAAAGAATTCTCTACAGAACCCCTCCTATCCTGCGAGACAGACAGGATCGGAGGGATTCTCTTCTCTTATTTGATATTTCCGATTTCTGTATAAATAACCCCTTTTTCCCGCTCTATTCTTGTTCCATCCGGCATAAGAGTATGTGCATCAATCATTTCTTCTCTTGTAATTGGTTTCCATTTTCCACCGCCTGCTCCAATTCCAAATATTTCAACTTTACCTTTTCTATCGATTGTACATACACACAAACTGCCCGCTGTATCTTATCGCTGCATGTCTCATCAAAATATCTGACAAACTCCATAACTTCTTGTCTGATTTCCGGTGGAATCGGAATTTCCCTTCCACATAAAGCAAGCAAATACGCATTTTGCTGTGCTATGAACGCTATAACCTTCTCTGTAGTATAGTTTCCTGAAACAATTACTTCATATTTTTCTTTCATAGTTTTGTTGTTCATTTCGCCGCTTCCTTTCTTGCTTACTGAAAGTCATTTCAAAAAATGTTGTATAACACTTAGTATTTCATCTGTCCCAAGGGGAAGAACAGAAGTCTCTTCTGTAATTAGTAAATTATCACCTATATGAATGCCTTCTTTCCTATAATCCTTTACTCTCTGAACAGTATGTTTTAGATAATTTCTATCATCCATCATTCCTCGATGTTCCCAGTATACTTCACAACGATTGCGAATATCTAAAAGCGTAAAATCAGGATAAATGACTTTTCCATTCGAAAATGTAAGCGGACACTCGTATTTGTATGGTACATTCATTTTATACAACATATTAGCAATATTTGATTCCGATTTGGATCTCACATGCTCTCCATTGTCTGTAAGATATACTGGCATTTCTTCTGGAATTGACTTATGAATAAAAGGAGTAGATAACCATTCTTTGACATAGTCTTCATCGGATAGGTCAATTGGGCTTATATATTTTTTTACTTCTTGGGGATAATCAGAATAATTTTTTCGAAGTTTTTCGATATTAGAATTGTTTTTTTTCAAGATGTTCTCAAGAATTTTTATTTCTAGATTTACTTTCTTTATTACATCTTCATCATATTTTTTCTGAAGAAAAGTTTTAATTTTCTCTTTCTCTTTTTTAGATAAATAGACACCACTTTTGTCTTTCGAATCCATCCTTAAATAATATTGTATTCGCGATTGATTCTTAACAATATGAATTTTTCCTTCCGGATAAGTATTCAGACGTTTCTCTAACTTATGCTGAATTGAACGAAGTTCTTGAAATCTTCTTCTTGCTTCTTGATAGAGATTGGTTGGTTTTAGATATTGTTCTTTCACACTGATCTCCTTACTAAATAATATTTATTGTTGCAACGATATTGGAAAAATATGACATTCCGATGTATGATTCTGGATATTTCAACGACATATTACATCGATTTTAAGATAATTAGATTCTTCGATGCCCTATATTGTTGTCTTTAACAAAAATCAGCATCGATCATAAGAGAATTGACCATTCCGATGCATGATTCTGTTGACTTTCGCAAAAATCAGCATCGATTATAAAAGATTTTACCATTCCGATGCACTGTAGCATTATTTTCTTTCCAAATAGCATCGCAAACAGTATTTTTAAGAATCCCGATACCCAAAAAGGCATCGGGATCAGATGATAAATTCCTATTCCATTTCAATTGTTGCAGGTGGTTTTCCTGTACAATCATATAATACTCTGTTAATGTGTTTTACTTCATTTACGATCCTGCTGGTTGTCTTTCCGATTACTTCCCACGGAATTTCTGCACTCTCCGCTGTCATAAAGTCAGTGGTTGTTACTGCACGCAGTGCCACTGCATAATCATAAGTTCTTTCGTCTCCCATAACGCCTACAGAACGCATATTGGTAAGGGCTGCAAAATACTGTCCGATTTCTTTATCCAGTCCTGCGTTTGCGATTTCTTCTCTCCAGATTGCATCTGCATCCTGAACCATCTTTACCTTTTCAGCCGTCACTTCACCGATAATACGGATTCCAAGTCCCGGTCCCGGGAATGGCTGACGGAATACCAGATATTCCGGAATTCCCAGTTCCAGACCTGCTTTACGGACTTCATCTTTAAACAGATCTCTCAAAGGTTCAATAATTTCCTTAAAGTCTACGTAGTCAGGCAGCCCTCCTACATTGTGATGTGATTTAATAACTGTAGATTCTCCACCTACACCACTCTCAACTACATCCGGATAAATGGTTCCCTGAACCAGAAAATCCACCGTTCCGATTTTTTTCGCTTCTTCTTCAAACACACGGATAAATTCTTCTCCGATGATTTTACGCTTTCTCTCCGGTTCTTCCACGCCTTTTAATTTTTCATAAAAACGCTCCTGTGCATTTACCCGGATAAAGTTCAGGTTATACGGTCCTTCCGGTCCGAATACCGCTTCTACTTCATCCCCTTCATTTTTACGAAGAAGACCATGATCTACAAATACGCAGGTCAGCTGATTTCCAACTGCTTTTGACAGCATAACTGCCGCAACGGAAGAATCCACCCCTCCGGAAAGCGCACAGAGTACTTTACCGGCTCCCACTTTTTCACGAATCGATTTGATGCTTTCTTCCACAAAAGAATCCATTCTCCAGTCACCGGAACATTCACATACATTATATACAAAATTGGAAAGCATCTTCTTTCCTTCCTTTGTATGCAGCACTTCCGGATGGAACTGTACCGCATAAAGTCCTTTTTCCACATTCTGCACTGCAGCTACGGGACAATCCTCTGTATGGGCAATGATTTCAAAACCAGGAGCTTTTTCTGCAATATAATCATTATGACTCATCCAGCAGATGGTCTTCTCAGATACATTTTCAAATAACTTCGTTGACGGATCTACGGTTACTTCTATTTTACCGTATTCTCTTACAGGCGCTTTCTCTACTTTACCGCCCAGCAGATGCATCATAAGCTGTGCACCATAACAGATTCCAAGAACAGGTACTCCCAGTTCAAAAATTTCTTTTGTGTACGTAGGAGAATCCTCCAGATATACACTGTTTGGGCCGCCGGTAAAAATAATACCTTTCGGCTGAATTTCTTTAATTTTCTCAATATCTGTTTTGTAAGAAAAAATTTCACAATATACATTACATTCACGAACACGTCTTGCAATCAACTGGTTATATTGACCACCAAAATCAAGTACGATTACCGTTTCTCTTTTCACCAATGTGTCCTCCTGTTCTTTTGCGTTGTTATCTTCGGGATTATTATAAAGTACCATGATGAAATTTACAAGGCATTTCTTCTGTTATTATACGGGATTTACATGAACCATACAGTGCTTAACCAGCGGAAATTCTTTTTCAATGGCATCATGAACACTCTGTGCAATTTCATGTCCTTCTTTTAAAGTCAGACTTCCGTCTGCCGATATTTCTATGTCCACATACATTTTTGGACCAAAAAGTCTTGTCTGAAGCAGATCGATGTTCTGCACACCAGGCTGCTCTAAAATAATACTTCTCATTTTGTCCAGAGTTTCCGGATCACAGGATTTATCTACCATTTTATCAATCGCATCCCTGAAAATATCATATGCAGCTTTTCCGATGAACAGACAAATTACTACACTTGCCAGGGGATCCAGAATCGGATATCCCATTCTTGCACCTAAAATACCCACAAAAGCACCTATAGAAGAAAGCGCATCGGAACGATGGTGCCAGGCATCTGCCATCAATGCTCCGGAATTAATTTTTTTTGCAGCTTTTCTTGTATACCAGTACATCCATTCTTTTGTAAGTATGGATAAAATAGCTGCTGCTAAAGCAATGGCCCCAGGAACCGCTATTTTCTCACTGAGTCCGGATATAATTTTTTCCAATCCTCCGATTCCGATGCCAACTCCTGTAAGAAATAAAATAACAGCCAGCACAATCGCTGCTACACATTCCAGTCTGTCATGTCCATATTGGTGATTTTGATCGGATTTCTTTTTGGAAATATTGATTCCCAATATAGCCACCACTGTACTGAAAACATCCGAGGCAGAATGAACTGCATCCGAGATCATGGCCCCTGAATGTCCCAGAATACCTGCTGCCAGTTTAAAGATTGACAAAAGCAGATTACAGATAATCGTCACAACGGATACCCGCATTGCAATCTGCTTCGCTTTTTCATCGGAAATTAATTCCATACTTTCTGTATCCATATGTTTCCTCCTACTAATTGATTCAAATTCTTTCCCTGCAAAACAAGAAAGAATCCTGATTTGCAGGATTCTCCGCCTGCGGCGGGCCGCCTTAGCGGCATACTTCTACTCCGACGCAGTGCGATCCTGCCCGGAGGGCTTTTTTATCTAGGAAAATGCAAAGCACTTTCCTGTTACATAAAAAACATCTGTGGAACAATAAGTAAGCTACTGTCCCACAGATGTTTTTTCATCTGTTGTCACATTCTGTGACCCGGCCTGCGAATCCGTCATCCGCGCCTGTTCAGTTTGTACTGTAGATTCATTGCAGTGCAAAGAATTTTCTATCATTCTATGACAGAATCGATATGTTAGTCAATAAAAACTTATATCAGTGCTGCATGTTTCCATTTTCCTCTGATATAACGTATTGTAAAGCAGATCGCACGGAAAAGCCAGTCGATCGTCATTGCCACCCAGATTCCGAAAACTCCCATTTTTAAATAAACACCAAGCAGATAGGAGAAACCGATTCGGAACACCCACATGGATACAATGGATAAAATCATAGTATAATTTACATCTGCTGCTGCGCGGAGTGTATTGGGCAGAGCAAACGACAAAGGCCATATGGTAATTACGCATGCAGAGTGATAGATCATAATTTTATAAGTATAATCACTTGCCTGTGCAGACAGACCATATAATTTGATAATAAACGGAAGCAGTAATATAAGCACCGCATTTATGGCAACCAGAGACAGATATGTGATCTTTATTAACTTTCTGTTATAGTATTTTACCTGTTCAAAGTCTCCGGCTCCCACACATTGCGCGCTGACTGTAAGAAGCGCATATCCCATGGCCATACCGGGCAGAACTGCGAACATTCCAATATTATTGGAAACTGCATTCGCAGCAATGGAAGCGGTTCCAAAGCTGGTCACCCAACTGAGCACCAGGATTTTTCCCAGCTGAAACATACTGTTCTCCAGTCCGTTTGGAATTCCTATGTATAAAATCTTCTTTAACAGACTCCATTCTGACCGAAAAGAAAACGGATGGAATATATGGATCTGCCTTTTCTGATCATTCAGCAAAATCAATATAATAACAGCTGCCACGCCCCTCGAAACCAGTGTCGGAATTGCCACACCTTCAATTCCTCTGTGAAACCCATAAATCAGCAGCGCATTTCCACCAAGATTTATTGCATTCATGATCATGGAAGTAGTCATAGCTATACTGGAATTACCCATTGCCCGGAAAACAGCTGCTCCTGCATTATACACAGCAATCATTGGAATGGATGCAAATACAATGAGCAGATAAGTATTGCAATTATACATAACATCTGCATCAATTTTCCCAAACACTACATGCAGGATAAAACTTCTTCCCAGATATCCGAGAATCATAATGACTACAGATGCTTTCAATGTAAATACAATCAGTGCATTCGTGGCTTTACATGCCATCTCATCTCTTTTCTTCCCGATAAACTGGCCGGCAATGACAGCACCACCTGTGGCCAGAGCTGTAAAAATATTAATGACCAGAACCATAACCGTATCAATCAGAGATACTCCCGACACGGCAGCCTCTCCCACGCTTGCCACCATAATGGAATCAGCAAGTCCCACAAATGCCTGCAGGAATTGATCAATAATCAACGGTATGATCAGTTTTCTCAAATCTGTATTTGAAAAGAATCGATTCATCTTTTTTTCCTCTCTGTCTTGTTTTTGTTTTCATTATACGCCGCTGAATATGCAGAAGCAAGCTGTAATCCACGGCAAAAGTGGCTGGGAATTTCCGTTTTCCCAACCACTTTTTTATCAATGTTCCATATGTAAGTATTTTTCTCTGGTGGCTAGTCCGCCGCGAATGTGACGTTCGGATTTATTAATATCAAGAACCTTACGTGCCTGTGCTGCAAGAGAAGGATTAATCTGAAGTAATCTTTCGGTTATATCTTTATGCACGGTAGATTTGCTGATCCCAAATTTTTTTGCTGTCTGCCTCACCGTTGCTTTTGTCTCGACAATGTAATTCGCAATCTCCACTGCCCGCTCTTCGATGTAATCTTTCAAGATAAGCCTCCGAAGACGCTGTTTTTACAATGTATGCGGAAATCATAAAAGCTATGAACAAAAGCAACCTCCTATCAAAACAGAAAAAACCGTACCGGTAATTCGCATTACCGGCACGGTTCTTCCTGTTTTCTATTTTATATTTCCACTTCAAAAGGCAGCTGTGAAAGAATATCTCGCTCTACATCCACACCCGGATAAGCTTCGATCAGTTTCAACCCTTTTGGTGTCAGCCGGAACACACAGCGTTCCGTTACATACAACACCTTCTGACCATTTGCAATGGCCCGTTTTGCCGAGAAGCTGATACTGTTAACTTTGTTTACAAATTTAGGGATCGTTCCCTCTTTGTGAATGGTCACAACACCCTTTTTCTGAGAAACCTCCAGACCTTTAGTATTGAATGTCATACAAAAAACAACTGTCGGTGTCCTTGACGTGATATTGGCAAATCCTCCAATTCCGGCAAATGCTCCCTGCCCCCGGTGGGCATTTACATTTCCCTGTCCGTCTACTTCCAGCGCGCCCATAAAGCAGATATCCAGGCCGCCATTATCGTACAGGTCAAACTGATTGGCCATATCATAAACGGAAGCGGCACCGATCATGGCACCAAAGGTCTCCCCGGAAACCGGAAATCCTCCGATTCCTCCCGATTCCACCGTAAGTGTTACCATATCCAGCATGCCGTTCTTTCTGGCATGTCTGGAAACCATTTCCGGAATACCGATTCCAATGTTGACAATATCGTCCACCCGCAGCTCCATGGCCGCTCGTCTTCCGATAATGTTACCCACAGCACTGTTCTTTGCCGGTTTTGTAGAAACCGTATCAATCTTTTCGCTCCACATATTCCACTCTTCATAAGGGATTTCAAAACTTCCGGTAAGAGCTGTGTATGCTTCATTTCTCTGCTCCGGTTCTGCTACCACGATTGCATCCACCAGACATCCCGGAATAATTGCATTTCTCGGGCGGGAAGGCGTGTCCACCAGTCGGTCTACCTGCACGATTACCTTCCCATGATTTGCTTTTACTGCCTGACAGATCGACAATGCATCACCGGACATAAACATATCATCAAAAGAAATATTTCCCTTACGGTCTGCTGCTGTTCCCTTAATCAAGGCTACTGTAATTTTCGGCAGTTTGTAATAGAGAAATTCTTCCCCATCCACTTCCACATGCTTTACCAGAGAATCATCAATGGATATCCGGTTAATGCCGGGGCCTTCCTGCCGCGGATCCACAAAAATATCCAGGCCCACCTTGGAAAGTGCTCCGGGCAGGCCTCCTGCCTGTGCACGAATAGCATGTGAAATACAACCCAAAGGCAGATTATATGCTTCAAAGCGATCCTCCAGCACCAGTTTCTTCGTGCTCAGCATGGCTCCGAAGTGCCCGCAGATCAGGCGGTCTACTGCCCCTTCCCGAATATAACCTTCTGCATTATGTTCTTCATCCCAGACTCCGAATCCCGCACTGGAAATAATCGTCAGATGTCTGGGAGACTGCATTCTCTCATATCTCCGGAAAAGTGCTTCATGCAGTTCCACCGGATTTTCAATCCCTACAAAAGAATTGACGCAAATACAATCCCCATCCCGAATCAGACGGATGGCTTCATCGGAACTCATAATTTCATACATTCTTTTTCTCTCCTCACGTTTCAGATATGTAGGTAATTTTAACAGAATCCCCTTTTAAAGTCCAGTTTTTTGTCTGCTTAAGGGATTTCACGGGTCAGATCCTTGACCCAGATATATTTTTTATAATGTATCATAACCCACGGAATCTTTCCCACTTCGTCCAGACAGGTACAGGCATAAACCACCAGAACCGGCCAGTGGAACAGGAAAGTTCCTGCTGCTGCCAGTGGAACCGCAATTCCCCACATACAGACTGCCAGACTATACATATCAAACATGGTATCTCCACCTGCTGCAAAGATACCATTGATGATAATTCCATTTACTGCGCGGCCGATCATATAAACCGCCATGATCACCATCATACCTGTAAGATACTCCCCAGCTTCATCGGTCAGCTTTACAAACCGGAATATAAAGGGTGTAGCCAGCAGCATAATCGCTGTGGACAGGAATCCACATAAAAACGCCAGCTTCACCAGACGATCCCCATACAATTTCCCACGTTTCAGATTTCCGGCTCCCAGCTCGTTTCCTACCAGAATACCACCTCCGCTGCTGATTCCGTTACAGAGACAGCAGACCAGATCCCGGACAACCGATGCCACTGAGTTTGCCGCAGCTGCGTCAGTTCCCATATGTCCCATAAATGCCGTATAAGAAGTAAATCCTACACCCCAGAATAAACAGGCACCAAGCAATGGCAAAGCGCATCTGGCAAAATCTCCCACAAGAAGAGGATTCTGTTTCCGGAACAACCGACTCAAGTCCGGACGAATATAGCCCTCTCTTCGGGAAACGATGACGCACCAGAGCAATTCCACAACTCGCGCAATCAACGTAGCAAGCGCAGCTCCCTGCACTTCCATGGACGGCATACCAAATAATCCGAAGATAAATACTGCATTCAGTATAATGTTCAGAATCACTGCACCGGAACTGATTATGGCAGTCTGTGATGCATGCCCGCTGACTTTCATAACAGCCAGATAGCACTGAGAAATACCAGTCAGAAGATACGACCATCCGGCAACCCGAAGATAACGGATTCCTATAGCAATCAGCACTTCTTCATTAGTGAAGATCATCATCAGATAACGTGGAAACAGCACACATCCCAAAAAGAATAACAGGGATACTGCCCCACAGTATCGAAGACTGATGCAGAAAATATCATTTACTGTTTTTTCGTCTCCCTTCCCCCAATACTGAGCCCCTAAAATTCCTGCTGCGGAAACGGCTGCAACCAGAATCATATTCTGGATAAACTGAATCTGCGTTGCCAGAGAAACGGCTGCCATAGAGTCCTGGGCAACACTTCCAAGCATAATGGCATCTGCAGCGGCTACCGATGCCAGCATCAGGCTCTGCAGAGCAATGGGTGCTGTAAGATGAAACAGCTTTCTGCAGAAAATCCTGTCTGAAAACAAATGATCTTTCATAGTTTCAAAACCCTTTCTTTTCCATTCTTTTTCTTATGAATTCCCATCATCATACAGTCCTATTGTAACAAAACTCTACAGAAAGACAAGTCTCTCTTTCTCTTGTTATTTTTTTCTTTCTGTACTAAAATGATAGCATAATCAACGAAGAATACAATGGAGGAACTATGAAGCATTTCAGTGAAAAAATATTTCTGACTCTCACCCCTCCTACAGAAGAGGAAGCAGGGGCAGACCAGCAGCGAATCGAAAAGGCACTTTCTGATCTTGGATACGATCATGTAAAAATATCTTTGCATGCACTTCGGCAACTCTATCCTATGTGCAGAGAATGCGACTATCATCTGACCGCCACTCTTGTATACCGGGAGTCCGATTGGATCATTACACATCTGGAGCCGGGAGATACCCGTGATTCTCATTATGGTCTTGCTGTAGACTACGGATCCACAACCATTATCATGCAGCTTGTCAATGTAAATACGGGAGAAGTCCTTGCCCAGGCCCGGGAAACAAACGGGCAGATTGCTTACGGAACAGACATTCTTACCAGAATTACCTTTACCATGGAAAACAGTTCCCACATGGATACCCTGCAACAAGCAACCGCAGAGACATTCAACCGCCTCATTCATCGTCTGACACAGGAAACCGGAATCGAAGCCGCTAATTGTCCGGCTCTTATCATCTCAGGAAATACATCTATGATTCATTTTCTTCTGAAACTGAATGCATGGGCAGTCTTTGCCGCACCTTATGCACCGGTGACCATGAATCCCGGATGGTTTCAAGGTCAGGAACTGGGACTGGATTTTTTCGGTATGGTATATATCATTCCTTCTGCTTCCAACTATATTGGCGGAGACATTGTGAGCGGTCTCTTAACAATGGATTTCTATAAGAAAGACGATGTTTGTCTCTTTTTTGATATCGGTACAAACGGAGAACTGGTAATCGGAAACAGGGAATGGCTTCTGGCGGGAGCCGGGGCTGCAGGACCGGCTTTGGAAGGCTATATCAGCCGTTTTGGCATGCAGGCACAGGACGGTGCCATTGATACAGTCTCTATTTGCGAACAGGAACTTGTCTTTACAACCATCGGCAATAAAAAACCCATTGGCATCTGCGGTTCCGGCATTATTGATCTTCTTGCACAGATGCGCATTCATGGCTGGATCGATATTGCAGGCAAATTAAATCCCAAAGCTTCTCCAAGAATCGTTTATCTGGAACAGGAGCAAGAATATGCTGCTGTCTATGCTTCTGAAGAAGAATCTGCAAATGGCGAACCTTTATATTTTTCTCAGACAGATATTGAACAATATCTTGATACAAAAGCCGCTGCCTATACAATGGTAGACTGCCTTCTGGAAACCGCCGGATATGACTGTGAGAATCTGGCTCACTGTTATCTGTCCGGTGCATTCAGTGCACACTCCAACCTGGAATCTGCCATTACCATCGGTATCTTTCCTGATCTTCCGTCCGAGAAATATTCCTGTATTCCAAATTCCTCTCTGGATGGTGCCCGTACCTTACTCCTTGACCGTTCCAGAATGGAGGATATTGAATATCTGACCAAAACCATGTATTGCATCCAGTTTGCATCCATTCCGGATTTTCTGATTCGTATGCAGGCCGCAAAATTCATTCCCCATACGGATATGAAACGCTATCCTACTGTAGAAAAAAAATTACTGTCCCGCTGATGCAGGACAGTAATTTTACCGTTCTTCGTACATGGAAATCAATTTTATATTTTCTTCCAACACTGCGTTCAGATGTGTTTTTACCACTTCCGGAAAACCTTCCCAGCTTTTGTTGATTTCATCTATGTAATACGTATTTTCGTCAAGAATTACAAGCGGAGAATATCCATACAGAAAATATAAAGAATTCAGAATATCTGCATCCGGATCCACTTCCAGTTTTTCCAGTCTCTGATATCTTTTAATATTCATTTTCAGTCCTTCCGCCATTTGTGCCTGTGTTAAATGCTCCAGACCTCGAATATTTTTCCAGATCGTCTCCTTTGTATTTCTCTGCTCTGCCAGCCGGATATATTTCCATATTTTCCGGTTTTCTTCATTCCAGTCATCCCCGTAAGCAAGAATAGTCCCTTGTCTTGTAATCCACAACAGGGTTTTGATCAGTTCCGTTTTTCCCCGCTCTGTTCTGCATCTGTCCGTACATACTTCCACAATGCCTGTACGGTAAGGAATTCCGGTAATCAGATAATTGACATCTCCTCCGTTTTCTTCAAATTTTTTCAGACTTCTGTAGGAAATATATTTTGTTCCATTCTCCATCTTACTGTAATGGCTCTGATTTACCCCTAATTCTTTGCTCATCTCTTCCTGGCTCTTTCCCAGCTTATGCCGGTACATAGCCAGTCTTTTCGGTATATTATGTTTATCCGCTTCCATAAGTATTCTCCAATAATCTTTTCTATATTGTAGAATCTTTTATTT
Organism: Blautia sp.; assembly: GCA_051880075.1. Classification (GTDB taxonomy): domain Bacteria; phylum Bacillota; class Clostridia; order Lachnospirales; family Lachnospiraceae; genus Blautia. The sequence continues at coordinate 12,931 of JBJENG010000060.1, forward strand.
GTCCATTCGGATACCCATTTGTGAATATTTTCTTTTTTTACATATTTATGGAATTCAGATAAAACGGTTACGGAAAAAAACAGCAGATTTCCTGCTGTTTTTTTTATTTCCGTTACTATTATTCATTTACTGCTTCCTGGATTTTTTCAATCAAAGTCTGTACTTCTTCTGTGCTGAGTCCTGCAAAACTTCTCAAAGAACGAAGCGGTGAATTTTCCATCATTTTCAATGTCATTTCCGGAGTAATAGCCTCACTTGCCGCAGTTCCCTCTTCTGCACCGCCACCCATATTGATCATCATTTTATCAACCAGATCCGAGACGACAGCCTTTGCTTTCGGTTCTACAAGGAGTTCTGCAATAGTGGTGTTCATGTGAATATGCACAGGAATTCTGGTTGTAGAAAGAACTGTCACATTCTCTTTCAGTCGAATATCTCTGGAGGAACTTCCCACAAGAATTTCATACGTTCCGGAAGCTGCATACCAGTCATGAATCTCTTCGTTATACCATGCAAAACTTCTCTTATTCAGTTCCATGGAAACGGTCTTTTCTTCTCCCGGCTGAAGCTCTACTTTTACAAAATTCTTCAGTTCCTTAACCGGACGGAAAATGGCACCTGTATGATCTGCCACATAAAGTTCCACGACTTCTTTTCCTGCGACAGCCCCTGTATTTTTCACTTTCAGACTTACCGTCAGTTTATCGGTATCTTTTATTTCCTTTGCAGATAACTGCAGATTGCTGTATGCAAAAGTCGTATAACTTAATCCATATCCAAAAGGATAACGAACCGGCATTTCTTTCGTATCATAATAGCGGTATCCAACAAACACGCCCTCTTTATATTCTACCGTTTTTCCATTTCCCGGGAAATTCAGGTAAGAAGGATTGTCTGATAATTTATAAGGAATCGTCTCTGCAAGTTTTCCGGAAGGATTGACTTTTCCAAAAAGAATGGCTGCTTCTGCTGCACCTGCGCCCTGTCCGCACAGATATGCTTCCAGAATCCCTTTTACTTTATCTGCCCAGGGCATTTCCACCGGTGATCCATTATGAAGTACAACTACTACATTCGGCTGAACCTTAAGAATTTCTTCAATCAGGACATTCTGACAGTCTGGCATAGCCATATGCTCTCTGTCATATCCTTCGGATTCAAAAGCATCTGGAAGACCGGCAAAAATCACAGCCACATCTGCTGTTTTTGCAGTTTCCACTGCCTCTTTCAGCATGGATTCCTCTATTTTATCCTCTTTTACATCGTAGCCTTGTGCATAAGTCACTTCTGTATATTCTTTCACAGCCTCTAATGCACTTTCTACTTTAAAAGAATTGATATGAGAGCTTCCTCCTCCCTGGAATCTTGGCTTTTCTGCAAATTTTCCAATAAATGCAATCTTCTGTCCTTCGGTCCTCAATGGAAGAATTCCATCATTCTTCAGCAATACCATAGATTCTTCCGCTATACGAACAGCCAGTTTATGATCTGCCTCCAGATCAAATTTTCCAGGCTGACGGTTATCTGTATATTTGAAGATAATGTTCAGAATTCTTTCAACTGCCGTATCAAGAACCTGCTCATCCAGTGTGCCATTCTTTACCGCTTCTACAATTTCTTTATCTGTATAGCCGCCGCTTCCCGGCATCTCCAGATCAAGACCTGCTGCCAGACCTTTCACCCGCTCATTTACAGCACCCCAGTCAGACATCACATAACCTTCAAATCCCCACTCATCCCGCAGGATTTCTGTAAGCAGTTTATGATTTTCCGATGCAAATTCCCCATTGATCTGGTTATAAGAGCACATGACTGTATCCGGTTTTCCTTCTTTAATAGCGGTCTCAAATGCGCCCAGATAAATTTCACGGAAGGTTCTTTCGTCAATCTGAGAAGAGCAGGACATTCTGCGGTGTTCCTGATTGTTTGCCGCAAAATGTTTGATGGAAGTTCCTATATTTTTTGACTGTACGCCTTTAATATGCGCCGCTGCCATTTCAGAAGCCAGATAAGGATCCTCTGAAAAATATTCAAAATTTCTTCCACAAAGAGGAGAACGTTTAATATTCACTGCTGGACCAAGGATTACAGAAACGTCTTGTGCCTGACATTCCTCTCCAAGGGTTTCTCCAAGGGTCTGCAGAAGATCCCGGTCGAAAGAACAGGCCGTAGCACACGCTGTAGGAAAACATACTGCTTTAATACTTTCATTCTGTCCGAGATGATCTGCCTCCTGGTCCTGTTTACGCAGTCCGTGAGGTCCATCACTTACCATAACTGCAGGAATCCCAAGACGTTCCACACTCTTTAAATGCCAGAAATCTTCACCGGAACACATCCCTGCCTTTTCTTCCAGTGTCATCTGACTGATTATTCTTTTTACATCACGTTTCATCTGTTTTACGCTCCCTTTCACTGTAATCTTATAGGCTTAACATAGCATATCTTACCTCTTATGAATACCGCAATTTTGCTGATTTTATAAATATATTGCTATTTTTTTCATTTATGATAAACTTTATTTAAATACAATTCCAAGGAGAATTTATCTATGTATACAACGCTTACTCTGAGAGAAATCCGCGAGACCAGCAGAATCCTCTATCATCTGACTCAGATTCCTGTAATCTGCAGAAAAGGCCCGGAACTCCTGTTTACTTATCCGGATCTGGATGGAATGGAATTTCTTACCCTTCCTTTTTGTGAGGACAATCAGCCCACACAAAAAAACTGTCAGCTTCCGGCATTTTATGGAGAACATCCCGGTTTCTTTTATGCCGGTTTTGCTTTTGAAAACAAAGAAGGGAATTTTCACTTTTTTGCAGGCCCCTGCCTTTCCAGTCAACTCTCCCTGAAAGAACTGCAGCATATTTTTCCAAAACTGAAAAAGCAGAATCCCAAAGTTCTCTTTTCTCTCCTGACCGCATTGCCTCTGCAGGAACCGGAATACCTGTGCGATTTTCTTTCCCTGATCTATTCCCTGTTTTTTCAGATACGAATTTCTTCCGGAAAAATACAGGAAACAATTCAGACAGAAGATTATGAGAGCATTCCCAAAAACACCCAGGAAACTTTATTTCACCAACGGGAAAATTCTCATTTTCATACGCCTTACTCCTGTGAAAAAAAGATGCTGGATGCAGTGCAAAGAGGAGATCTTGCCCATATTCAGGAACGTCTCAGTGATTTAAACCTTACCGGGAAACCGGGAATTCTTTCTCAGGATCCTTTAAGACACAATCAGAATCTTTTTGTCTCCTGCATCACACAAATTACACGAGCTGCCATTAACGGAGGCGTCCCGGAAAATAAAGCCTATGCCATGAGTGACAGCTATATTCAGGCTTCAGAAAAATGCAAGACTGTGGCTTCTCTTTCTCCTCTCCAGGAAAAAGCAGCCTTCGAGTTCACTGCCGCTGTAGCAGAATATGGAAAACACAAAGGTTCTTCCCCTGCCATACGACGAGCAGTGAATTATCTCTTTTCCCATCAACACGAAAAAATCACTCTGGCAGATACCGCCGCCATTGCAGGATTGAGCCCGGGACGATTTGCCCACCTTTTTAAAGAAGAAACGGGTGTAAGCCCAATGGAATACCTGAATCGCGAGCGAATCGACACCGCCCGACACCTTCTTTCTGATTCCGGATACTCCATATCAGAAATCAGCAATTTTCTTACCTTTTCCAGCGAAAGCCATTTCATCAGCGTATTTAAAAAGCATACTGGAATGACTCCAAAAAAATACAGGGATTCCTTCTAACAGAATCCCTGTGCAATTTCAGTTGGAAAGCATCCAATAATATGCTATAATTGCATTAATCGTAAAAAGCAAAAACCAGGAGGTACATAGAAATGAGAGCGGAATTTGATGAAACTTTAGTAACCGGAAACGAACTGATCGATTCTCAGCACAAAGAACTGATTGAAAGAATCAATATGCTGCTGAAAAGCTGTGAAGATGCTCAGGGAAAAGTAAAAGCAGTAAAAATGCTGGATTACCTGCTTGATTATACAGAGTTCCACTTCAGCGCCGAGGAAAAACTGCAGGAAGAAATTTCCTATCCGGGCCTGAAAGAACACAAGGAAAAACACGAAGAATTTAAAGCTGCTGTAAGAGAACTGCAGGAAATGTTAGAGGAAGAAGAAGGTCCTACCGAAGCATTTGTAGCACAGGTACAGAAAAATGTAGTGGACTGGCTGTTTACCCATATCAAAGGCTTTGACCGCTCTGTAGCTGAATATAAATTTTTAACCTCCAACGCAGACAGATTGTAAGAACAAAAAAGAGACTGTTCCACTTATGATTTTCCAATCATTCGTAAAACAGTCTCTCTTTTTATTTCGCCGTATATTCCCGTTCTTTGTAATGATGTGCTTCTTCCAGCATCATATCTTTTACTTTCATAAGACGAATCTGCGTACTTCTCTCATTTTCATCCAGTTTCATGGTAATATACTTAATGTTGCTCCGTGCCTCCGGGATAATAACGTGTTCCAGAGCATTTACTCTACGGCGTGTCTTTTCAATCTCTGCTGCCATAAGCTGACAGGATTTTTCCACCTCTGCAAGACGAAGCATATCCGGCAGAATGTCTGCCAGAGATTTTACTGCACCGTCCAGATCACCGGAAGTAAACGCAAAACCGTAGGAATAAATATCATTTGCATCTGCTGTTCTTGTCTGTGACTGAAAGACGGGAATATCCACACTCATAACATTCTTCTTACCTGCGTCCAGATAAACTTCCTGTTTTGGTGCCATAAGAGCCGTATTTAAAATCTGTTCTGACATACCGGCTTTTGCTATAACGAAGTTCTTGTTCGCGTTCTTAATACCCTCTTCCACTTTCAGACGCAGAGCCATATTTTCTCTTGCCAGATCCAGGAACTGCCGCATAAGCTCATCACGTTTATCTTTCAGGAGTTTATGTCCTTTTACGGCTGTGACCAGCTTCTTCTTCTGCTTGTTCAGTTCCATTCTGGTAGGATTTATCTGGGTAGATGCCAAGTACAATCACCTCTTTCAATATTTGCCGTAATACTCATCCAGATACTTGTCATCAATACGTTTCAGCTCGCTTCTTGGAAGAATGGACAGCAGCTTCCAGCCAATGCGCAGAGTTTCTTCAATATCACGGTTTGCATTGTAGCCCTGAGATACATATTCTTTCTCAAAAGCATCTGCAAATTTTGCATAAATCAAGTCGATATCAGAAAGAGCAGCCTCACCAAGGATCGTCATAAGCTCTTTCGCATCTTTACCACGGGCATAAGCAGCAAACAGCTGGTTCATGGTGTTTGCATGGTCTGCACGTGTCTTTCCTTCTCCGATACCTTTATCTTTCAGACGTGACAGGGAAGGCAGAACATCGATTGGCGGTGTAACACCTTTTCTGTAAAGTTCACGGCTCAGAATAATCTGACCTTCTGTGATATATCCGGTAAGGTCAGGGATCGGATGAGTCTTGTCATCTTCAGGCATGGTAAGAATCGGAATCATGGTAATGGAACCATTGCTGCCTTTCTTACGTCCTGCTCTTTCATACAGAGTTGCAAGGTCTGTATACATATAACCAGGATATCCACGACGTCCCGGAACCTCTTTACGTGCTGCAGATACTTCACGCAGCGCATCTGCATAGTTTGTAATATCTGTAAGGATTACCAGTACATGCATATCTTTTTCAAATGCAAGATATTCTGCTGCTGTCAGAGCCATACGAGGAGTTGCAATACGCTCTACAGCCGGGTCATTTGCCAGGTTGATGAACAGAACCGTTCTGTCAATGGCACCGGTTTCTTTAAAACTTTCAATGAAGAAGTTGGATTCCTCGAAGGTAATACCCATAGCAGCAAATACTACGGCAAAGTTTTCTCCTGTACCACGTACCTTTGCCTGTCTTGCAATCTGTGCGGCCAGCTGAGAATGGGGCAGACCGGAGGCGGAGAAGATAGGCAGCTTCTGTCCACGTACCAGTGTGTTCAGACCATCGATGGCTGATACACCGGTCTGAATGAATTCTTCCGGATACATTCTTGCAGCCGGGTTCATTGGCAGACCATTAATATCTTTTCTCTCATCCGGCAGAATCTCCGGACCATCATCAATGGGACGACCCAAACCGTCAAATACACGACCCAGCATGTCTTCCGATACACCCAGTTCCATGCTTCGTCCGAGAAAACGAACTTTACTGTTTGACAAGTTGATACCTGTAGAACTTTCAAAAAGCTGTACCAGTGCATCACTTCCGTTAATTTCCAGAACTTTGCATCGTCTTGTTTCACCGCTTGCCAGTTCGATCTCTCCTAATTCATCATAATGTACATCTTCCACACCGCGCACCAACATCAGAGGGCCGGCAACTTCCTGTATGGTTCTATACTCTTTCGGCATTAGAAGTCCTCCTTCCCTAATACATTGGCGATTTCTGAAGCCAGATTTTTCATTACTGTCTCATATTCACCGTCAAGATTTTCTTCTGTCACATATTTAAAACGTCCGATTTTTTCACGTACATCCATCTTAATCAGTCCCTGAATATTTGCTCCTTGATCAAGCGCCTCTTTTGCCTGTTCATAGAAGGCAACAACCAGATTCATAAGCATATACTGTTTTTTCAGAGAACTGTAAGTATCCACTTCATGGAAAGAGTTCTGATGCAGGAAGTCCTCACGAATAGAACGTGCTGCTTCCATTTTCAGGCGGTCCCCTGCGGACAGAGCATCCATACCTACCATCTTAACGATTTCTTCCAGTTCCGCTTCATCCTGAAGAAGACTCATCAGTTTCTGACGATTTTCCATCCAGTCCGGTGCCACTTTTTCATTGAACCAGCTCTCCATATTGTCCAGATACAGAGAGTAACTGGTCAGCCAGTTAATCGCCGGGAAATGACGTTTGTAAGCCAGTGAAGAATCCAGTCCCCAGAATACTTTTACAATACGAAGGGTTGCCTGAGATACAGGCTCCGAAATGTCACCACCCGGAGGAGAAACTGCACCGATAACAGAAAGTGCACCTTCTCTTTTATCTTTTCCAAGGGAGATTACGTGACCGGCTCTCTCATAGAACTGTGCCAGACGGGAACCCAGGTATGCAGGGTAACCTTCTTCACCGGGCATTTCTTCCAGACGACCGGACATTTCTCTAAGCGCCTCTGCCCAACGGGATGTGGAGTCTGCCATAAGGGCTACGGAATATCCCATATCACGGAAATATTCTGCAATGGTAATACCTGTATAAATAGATGCTTCACGGGCAGCAACGGGCATATCAGAAGTATTTGCGATCAGAACGGTACGTTCCATCAGAGACTGTCCTGTCTTCGGGTCTTTCAGTTCCGGGAACTCGTTCAGAACGTCTGTCATTTCGTTTCCACGCTCGCCGCATCCGATATAAACTACGATATCTGCTTCCGCCCATTTTGCAAGCTGATGCTGAATAACTGTCTTTCCGCTTCCAAATGGTCCCGGAACTGCAGCCACACCACCTTTTGCAATGGGGAAGAAAGTATCTACTACTCGCTGTCCTGTTACCAGAGGCATCTCCGGCGGAAGTTTCTTCACATAAGGACGGCCCCGGCGAACCGGCCATTTCTGCATCATAGTCAGTTCTTTGTCACCGGTTTCTGTTTCAATTACAGCAACGACATCTTCTACTGTAAATTCGCCGGATTTGATTTTTTTGACTTTACCTTTGATTCCATAAGGAACCATGATTTTATGATTTACTACAATGGTTTCCTGTACGGTACCGATAATATCTCCGGCTTCCACATCTTCACCGGCCTGTACTGCAGGAACAAACTCCCATTTTCTGTCTCTTTTCAGAGAAGGAACCTCAACACCACGTTTCAGGTTCATTCCTGATACTTTCATGATATCGTCCAGAGGACGCTGAATTCCATCGTAAATACTTGTGATCAGACCTGGTCCAAGTTCTACGGAGAGAGGTGCATCTGTGGATTCTACCGGTTCTCCCGGTCCAAGTCCTGATGTCTCCTCGTAAACCTGAACACTGGCTTCGTCACCGTGCATTTCGATGATCTCACCAATCAGACGCTGATTACTTACACGTACCACGTCATACATATTGGCATCTCTCATACCTTCTGCAATAACCAGCGGTCCTGCTACTTTCTTAATCGTACCCTTGCTCATGGTTACGAATCACCTGCTTTCTAAAATTTATTCACTTCCAAAAAGGATATCCGAGCCTACAGCCTGCTCTACGGATTTTTTTACTCCCTCAACGCCGTTACCTGTATTGCCGGATACACCGGGAATCAAAATCACAGCCGGGAGAAGCTGTTCCTGAAATTTTTCAATTACCTTTTCACACTCTGCCGCTACATCTTCTGTAATATAAATGATTCCATACTGATTTCCTGCAAGTGCTTCCAGTTTTTCTTCCGCTTCTTTTCGGGATGACACCGGGAATGTATCAAGACCCAGTGCCGCAAATCCGAATATGCTGTCATAATTGCCTACTACTGCAATCTTATACATACATTTCCCTTACCCTTTCCCGGATAGAATCATCCGAAAGTCCGCTTCGTTTACCGGACACAATGATTCGTACCGTTTTTATTTCATTTTCTCTGGCCAGCACATAGGCTACCAGAGGTCCTACTGAAAATACCTCATATTTCTGTGGCTGCATGGTCTGTATCATTCGATTGTCACACCAGCGTTCGAATGCTGACGGAGATTCTGCAATGGCTTTTCCTCCTTCTGCATAATCGGTTCCTGCCAGATATTCTACGATCGCATCCATTCCGCCAATAGCTGCTTTTGCAAGCTGTGCCACATTCAACGACTCGCATTCTGCCATGGCGCGTTTCATAAAGTCCATAGTCTTTGCAGTTTTCTGTGAACGCACAGCGATTTTAATATCAGCTATGGCAACCGTAGATTCCGCATACTCTTTGATAATGCTGTCCCTGGCCTCTTTTCCGGCGGCATAAATTGCCTCCAGCAATGCTCTGTCTACAATTACGTCGCAAAGCTGTCCGTCTCTGGTATGCAGGAGAACCTCATAGGCTTCCTGTGCTGCTTCCGCCATAAATGCAGGAAGTTTGGAAAATTCTTTATTTTTCACAATTTCCAGCATCTCGTCCGGAGAAATGGAAGTATCTTCATAATAAATATTCAGATTTTTTCCATGTTCTTCCGTGCAGGCATCTTTAATGGCTGCCTTCAGATTATGAAACAGATTCGGATAAGACAACACATCAAAAATCTTCATGTCCACGCCCAGTTCCCGGATGGTCTCCCAGATTTTTTCCTGTTCTCTGTTCAGAATCGCCTCTGCACTGTCTGAAGTATTCATATCACCCCAGCCTTTTTCCTGCAGAAACTGGATGCACTGCTCCTCTGTTTTGCATGCAAGAAGCTGCTCGATCACTGCTGATGTAAATAACGCTGTTTCCAACACTCGAATTCGCGCAACCGCATAGGTATAGTTTGTCTTACTCAAGATAATTCCTCCTTTTTGCGGTTATCGCTTATGAAAATAATAAGGCATGTACTTTATCGGAAAGTTCCCCTTTTCTGGAATCAAACATTGCCTTGAATGTACAGTTTTCTTCAATTCCTCCATATATAAGAACAAATCCTCCCTGAATGTTTCTCTTTTCTTTTGAAACAGTCAGTTTTCCGCCTTTTGCAGCAGCTATTGCTGCGATTTCTTTCTCGAAACCAGCCGGCATTCTCTTTTTATCATCAGGAGAGAAACAGATTTCTCCCTCTTCCGGCAGCACATATTTATTTAACATTTTGCGAATAATATCAAAATATGTTTCTGTATCAGACGCCAGCATTTTCTTATATGCACGTTCCAGAATCTCTGAAATCACCTCCTGTTTTGCCTTCAGAACTGCTTTCCTTTTCTGCAGATCACAGGAAGATTCTGCCCGTCCTTTTAGAGACTCTACATCCGCTTCTGATTTTTTGGAGATACGTTGGCACTCAGCTTCCGCATTTTTTCTGGCTTCTGCCATCACTGCATCCGCTTCTTTTTTTGCCTGTTCCAGGATTTCCCCTGCAGACCGGTTTGCTTCGTCCAGAATCTGGCTTTTCATTTTCTCTAATCCAGTCATTCTCAAGCTCTCCTTTACTTATTTCTGTTACTGTCCTTTCATCTGCCTCTTAGAATGACAGGTTTGTTACGGAAAGAATAGAAATCAGCAGAGCAAGAATTGCATATGTCTCAACCATTGCCGGGAACAGCATGGCTTTACCGAACTGTTCCGGTTTTTTTGCTACGATTCCGATTGCTGCAGCAGAAGTTTTTCCCTGATAATAAGCGGAAACAAGACCAACAACACCAATTGGCAGGCAAGCACATAAAACAAGAAGTCCCTGAGAAGTTGTCAGTTCCATAAGACCGCCGCCTAACAGACCGATTTTGGAAAGTGTAATAAATCCAACCAGAAGACCATAAATACCCTGTGTACCGGGCAGCAGCTGCATGATCAGCACTTTTGCAAATTTACTTGGATCTTCTGTAACAACTCCTGATGCAGCCTGACCTGCAATACCTACACCAATAGCAGAACCCATACCTGCTAAAATAACTGCAATCGCTGCTCCTAATAATGCGTAAACCATTCCTAACTGACTCATAAATAAGTTTCCTCCTTAACATCTACATATTTTGTGTTTAATTTAAAAGGATTAAAGGGTTTTCCGCCACCCTCATAAAATTTACCGAAAAACTCTACAAACTGTAAACGGTTTGTGTGTACATAGGCACCCAGAATATTAATTGCCATATTCAGTGTATGTCCTACAATAAATACGAGAATAAATACAATCGCTCCGAATATGCCGTCTCCTGCCATACTTCCCATCTGGTTGATAACGGAAGCAATAACTCCTGTTGCAAGGCCAAGGGCAAGCAAACGGGAATAAGAAAGCACATCGCTGAGCCATCCGGTTACATTGTAAATATCGTATGCACCCAGTGCAAGGCGAAGTGCAACATTTTTGTTTGCTCTTCCTGACATCAGAAGAAGTCCAAGCACACCGGCGAGAGCCATAACTTTTCCGATCATGGATACTGCCGGAGGGAATGTACCTGCCGGGATCTGGGAAATAGAAGCAAAAATCGTACTCGGAAGAAGCATAAGGATCAAACCGATCAGGAATACATACCAGATAATCACATCACAGAAGAAATCCATGTATTTTTTATCTTTCAGAAGCATGTATCCTTTCATTCCAAGTCCCATAAAAAGATGAATCAATCCAAACAACATGGAATACATCAACAGACGCATAGGATCATTCATAGGAACAAACCATACGGCCTTTACCAGTCCTGTGGACGGTACATCTACATGGAAAAAAGTTCTTGCAACTACATCAATGGCATCTCCAAAATAGCCCCCGAACAGCACACCCCAGGCCAATGTGGAAAGTCCACAGTACATAAACATTTTAATTGCCTTGTGCATTCCCTTGTCCATACGTGGGAATTTTTTCAGTACGATAAAACAACCAAGGAACATAACCAGTCCATAGGCAGCATCTGACAACATCAGTCCGAAGAAAAATACATAGAAGAAGGACATAATAAATGTAGGATCTACTTCTCCTTTCTTCGGAAGACCATAGGATCCCAGAACTCCCTCTACGGATTCTGAGAATGCATTATTGGAAAGTAAAACAGGTGCATCTTCATCCTCTTTCACTTCTTCCACATCAAATACCAGGTCATACGCTTCTTCCATTGTTTTTTTCACGGCATTTACGACTTTTTCCGGTATATAGCCGCTGATAACAAATGTTCGGTAAGACTGAGGGATATCTCCCAGCACCTCATATTTTTCCGCCCTTGCGCGGAAATAATCAGATATCAATTTTAAATCTTCCCGTTTGTCTGCATATTCTGCAATATGATTCTGACAAACCTGAATCTGCTGTTCCAGAATTCCTATCTGGTTCTGCAGATTTTCTTTTTCCATCTGTGGAATTTCATCCACAATCTGCGATGGTTTCGCAAATCCACCCTGCCTTAATGCATTTTCCACCAGTTCTGCTTTTTCCCTCAGACAAAGCACAACTACATAGGTTGCATCTCTCTCTGCAGAAAGTATGGTAACGTCTACCTCTTCTGCCTCCGGCGCATACTGGGCAAGAAGACTGTAGATTTCTTCCAGACTCATGACACTTGAAATTGTGCCGATCAGGGCCTTCACTGATTTTGTACCATCAAAATTCATCGGTACATCCAGGCTCATCCATGGAGTCAGTGCCTCGATCTGATTTTCCAGTTTCTGGATGTTCGCCCGACATTCTGCCATTTCTTTCTGCCAGCCGGTAATTCTGGAAGCAGCATTAATCAATTCTTCTTTCTGTGCTGCAATCTGATTGTAATCCTCTCTGTCAACCAGTTTTTTTCCTTCCAGACTGGACAGCAGGGATTTTTTCTCCGGCACATATTCCTGCAGGATATCAAGGGCAGAATCTGCAAGCACTGCTTTCTTTTCAAAAGTGTTTCTGGCACCCTGGGTGTCCATTTTCTGAAAATCCGTTTCTTCTTCCAGAATCTGGCTCATTTCCATAACGCCCATGGCCTGCAGCTTTTCAAGAATCCCTTTTCGATCCTTTTTCAGTGCGCAGATACTGACACGCCGCATCTGCAATACTGCCATATTCGCATCCCTCCTTTAATTTTTTTTAATTAAGCGGTTGCTTTTCCTATTTCTTAAACCGCTCTTCCGGCGCATTCTGCGCTCAGATTAACTCGGAAATAATCAAATCAACCGCTTCTTTTTCACGACTCATAGCCGCTGCCTTCATATTTTCGATTTCTACTCCGGCCTGTTTCAAAGCCTCTTCTGTCTGCTGATTTCCATATGTTTCCACAGATTCACGCATTTTTTCAGCCTTCTGCTGAGCCTGGGAAACCATATCTGCATACAACTTTTCCGAAGCTTCTTTCGCTTCCTGAGATATTTTCGCGCTCTGACGTTTTGCATCCTGTACAATATTTTCCGCCTGCTGCTCCACATCCCGGATTTCTTTGATTGTTCCTTCTATCACAGTATCACCACCTTCACATATTTTTAATATTACTATGAATTATGCATTTTGTCAATATTTTAACATTTTTTTCGAGCATTTTTCACTATATTTTCTCTATTTATATAGATTTCGCACGCAAACAGGGAGAGAATGCACACAGCTCTCTGCACTCTCCCCCTGCTATTTTGTATATTTTGCCATTTTTTGACTTTTTTCTCAAATCCGATATTTTCAATCTTTATTCATACAAGTAATTGACGTATTTTTTATCCTTCAGTGTTTCACTGTCAATCCACTGATAACCCGGATTAATATACGCATCATTAGGAAGATTCAATGCTGCTCTGACTGCCGCAACTACTGTTGCATATCCCATTCCATATGGATTCTGTGCAATCACACCGACTTCCTCTCCTGCTGCAATCGCTTCTTTCTGTTCCTTTCCCGCATCAAATCCCACAACTGCCACCTGTTTTCCGGATGCTTTCACTGCATTCAGAACGGATGTGCCCACAATTTCATTGGTGCAGTAATATCCCTTTACATCCGGAAAGAGGGTCAGAACACTTTCTGTCATTTCCTCTATAGAAGAATCTTCATTCTCATGAGAGATATTTACAATTTCTATATCCGGGTATTTTGCGATCTCATCTGTGAATCCTTTTTCTCTGTCCTGACTGTTCTGCGAACTCTGCACGTGTGTCATAACAGCAACTTTTCCTTTTTCCTCTATTGCCTGAACAAGCTTTCTTGCTGCTTCTGTACCGGCTGCATAATTATCCGTAGCACATAGTGCATCTACGGTACCGGTCTCCACACCGGAATCCAGAACAATTACAGGAATCCCATTTTCTTCTGCATTTTCGAGCTGTGCCTGACAGGATGCCATGTCAATTGCAGAAACACATAAAACTGCCGGATTTTCCGCAAGCACCGCATCAATCGTGTTAATCTGACTTTCTACATCGGTTTCATCGGAAGGTCCTTCAAAGGAAATCTGAATTCTATCCTCTCCTTTATATCCCATTTTTTCATTCAAATCTTTTACAGCTGCATCCATTCCTTTTTTTACTGTATTCCAGAATCCGGTCTTTGTTGTCTTGGCCACAACCGCAATACGAGTTCCAGGTTCCGGTTCCAGTTCTGCAAGAGAAGTATAATCAATGGTTCCGCCATTATCCCGAAGAGCAGTCATAGTCAGATCTTCGTCCATATTTTCTTCTTCTCCCTCAGTTTTTCCTTCAGAAGACGTTTCTGTTTTTTCTTCATCCGATTGGGACTGTTCTTCTTCAGAATCTTCCTGCTTTTCTTTTTCTTCTTCCTGACTATCCTGACTGTTTTCCTGACTCTGCGCTTCAGAGCTTACAGGCATCTGCTGCTTTTCCTCTCCACAGGAAATCAGACTGCCTGTCATAAATATCGCACACAACAAAGCAACAATTGTACGCTTCATGTTCCATCCTCCACCTGGGTAATCCCCTGCTTTTTCCAACATTTTACATGAACAACGGGGTGCTATCCCCTTCTGAAATATTATACACGAAACTTTTTATTAGTCTATAGGCATTTTGTGATAAATTTATGAAATCATAAACTCCATTCCCTGAAAATCCCATAAATCAAAAAGGCAGATAAAGGCCCCAGCACAACTCCCTGCCACCCATATACAAAAACTCCCAGATATACAGAGAGTAATACAAGAAGAGGTGACACCCCTATTTTCTTTCCGATCAGCCGCGGTTCCAGAAACTGTCGAATTCCACTTGCTGCAAGATACACCCCTGTACACCCTGCCGCAAGGCCTGTGTTTCCTTTTATTGCCAGTATGATTGCCGCAGGAATCAGAAATGTTCCTGTCCCAAGAACAGGAAACGCATCCAACAGACCCAGAACCACTCCGTATAATACAAAATGACGAATCCCCATAAGACAAAATCCGCCAACACAGATAACGGCAGTAATCCCCATAATTTTCACTTGTGCTTTTATATAACTGACAATTCCTTTTCCTGTAGTGTTCAAAAGCGTTTTTAATTTTGCACTGAATTCCCATCGATTTAACACCTTTTCCCACAATTCCTGTTCCTGGATAAAAAGAACAGCAGATACTACCGTCAGAATCAATCCTCCGACTGCTGTAATACATATTTTCAACGAATCTTTCGCGATTTCTGCAGGATTTTTCATATTCCATATCTTTTCCTGTATATTCCCCATCTGCTCATAAATATATCTGCTGCTGCTGGCTGCCGACACTCCTGTTACACGTTCCGCTTTCCTGCAGCATTCTCCTATGATGCCCATAGATTCTTCCTTTATTTTTAAGCAAAAGGCAAAAATTTTTCCTGTTTGTCCCGAAAGTTCCCTAAGTCCCCACATAAGACACAAAACAAACCCGGCAGACAGCAAAAATACTGCCGTTGTCTCCACTATACTCTGTTTTACACAGATTTTCCTTCCGGAACATTTCAACGCTGTCCATTTTCCTGCCGGTCTTACCAAAAGTGCCAAAAGCCAGCCAAAAATAAACGGAAGCATTACAGGTACCAGATATTTCATACTGAGAAATACCCCTGCAACTACTCCCGCTTTCATACCGGCTTTTTTCCAATTCATCTTCTGTTCACCATACCTTTTATCGTTTTTATCAGTATATGTGAACTTTCTCTTCCTATACTATAGGAAAATTTCCACCAGAGGGTTTTATTTCAAACTCCATTCGCTTTCCAGTTCCCGGATGAACAAAACTTAGCTTATATGCACACAAAGCAATTTGTTTCCATTCCTTTTCCTGCAGTAGCTCCGGATTATATTTGGTATCGCCCCACAAAGGATATCCTGCGTGCGCCATCTGTACCCGGATCTGATGGTGACGCCCTGTAAAAAGATGGATTTCCATAAGTGTCCGATTTGCTTCTTCTTTCAATACTTTATACTCAAGAATTGCTTTTTTGCTTCCTGCTTCTTTTTCTTCCGCAATTCTGGATTTGTTTCCTGTTTTTTCCTTTATCATCCAGTTTTCTAATCTTCCGCTTTTTCTTTCCGGTATTCCACACACCACAGCAAGATAATACTTTTCCATATTCCCCGCCTGCATCTGGCTGCTTAGCCTGGCTGCTGCTTTTTTATTTTTCCCAAAAACAAGAATTCCTTCTACTGGTTGATCCAGTCTGTGAATTACAGCCAGATACAAAGGCTCTCCTTTTTTTGACAAATACGTCAAAAGTGCATTCTCCATATCCGGACTTCCTATTCTTCTGCTTTGTACAGGCATTCCTGCCGGTTTATGGCATACAAGCAGGTCTTTATCTTCATACAGAACCATATCCTCAATTGCTGCCGTTTTCATATTTTTTCTTTTCTCTCCTTTTCCTTCTGCACACATAAGAACAACCGCCATATCTTCAACTATTTTCAGATACAACGGTTGTCCTAATGTTCTGCGTTATTCAATTTTTTTATTCCTCTCTTTTTTATTTTTATTTTCTTTGTTTATATGATGATAAAAAATTTGGAATTTATGAATCTATCTATTCTTACTTATCCATATTTAATTTTTATAAAAATTTTCTTCTATTCTTATTTATTCCCTATTTATAAATTCTATTCTTTTTATTATATGTATTGAGTTTCTCTAAATTCTTATTTGAAATATTCTGTTTCATATTCCTGAATTTGTCTTTTCTCTTCTTACAACTATAATTTATGAATAGTATTTATTGAAAGTTTATATCAATCTATATAATGAATAATAAAAAGTTTCTTTACAAACATCCCGGACTTTTTGTATTCCAAACAGTTCTTTATATAATTCTTTTCGATATAAAAGTTTTTAAAAACGGTTCAAATACAACAGGCTTATTCACGAAATACAACTCATCATATCTTCTTATTGTTTTTTT
Source organism: Blautia sp. (assembly GCA_051880075.1). Lineage (GTDB taxonomy): Bacteria > Bacillota > Clostridia > Lachnospirales > Lachnospiraceae > Blautia. The sequence continues at coordinate 29,871 of JBJENG010000060.1, forward strand.
CTTCTATACCTTCAAATGATATACAAATACTTTGTTTTTTCAAAACATATTTCTTTACATATATTCTGAAACCTTTCTATTACTTTTGTGGCAATTATTCAATATGAGGACACTTTTTGATATACTACCTGATCTTCTTCATTTCCTCTAAACAGGATTTTTTAAAAGTTTTTCACTGGAATCAGGTCTTTCTCTAGGGAACTATGCCTTACCACTCTCATATTGATAATTTGTGATATCTGCTATTTCCAACGGACAATACCTCCTTATCAATATTTCAATCAACACCTTTTTATTCTTCATTACTTTGTCCTAAGTACTTTAAATAATTTTTTATCTATTATGTACTCTCCATACACTTAAGAAAATTTGAATTATCTCTTGTACCTTGTAGCCAACTTCTTAAGTAGATTTCTCTTCTCTGAATTAAGAATTGGTTGTGTAGTAATGTGTTCGTTGGTGTTTTCTTTTGATGGTTATATACTAACATACGGCCTTTTATTTGTCAATATATTTTTTAAAAAAAGTTTTGTTTTTTTATAAATTCTATTTTATTTATTTCCTCCCAGTTAATTGCGTATTTTATTTTGAATTATATATACAATTTGTATCATTTGCAAAAATTTGAAGAATATCCGCAAAACAGGAAAGAGCCTGCCTGAGCAGACTCTCTCTTAACGCCTTCATCAGATTTCATTTCCCGGAAATTTTGGAATTCCGTCAAAGCCGACCTGAAGATCTGCATCCGTAGGAATATAATCTGACATTTCTCCATTATTGAATTTTTCGTAGGCTACCATATCGAAATATCCGGTTCCTGTAAGACCGAACACAATGGTTTTTTCCTCACCGGTCTCCTTGCATTTCAGTGCCTCATCAATAGCCACCCGGATTGCATGAGAACTTTCCGGCGCCGGAAGAATGCCTTCCACTCTTGCAAACATCTCTGCTGCTTCAAATACAGATGTCTGTTCTACAGAACGTGCTTCCATCAGTCCGTCTGCATAAAGCTGAGACACAACGGAACTCATACCATGGTAACGAAGACCTCCTGCATGATTCGCTGAAGGAATGAATCCACTTCCCAGTGTATACATCTTTGCGAGAGGTGTCACCATGCCGGTATCACAGAAATCATATACATATTTTCCTCTGGTAAGACTTGGACAGGAAGCAGGCTCTACTGCAATGAACTGATAATCCCGCTCTCCTCGCAGTTTCTCTCCCATGAATGGGGAAATCAATCCTCCAAGATTAGAACCGCCGCCTGCACATCCGATGATCATATCCGCCTTAATTCCATATTTATCAAGTGCCGCCTTTGCCTCAAGACCAATCACGGACTGATGAAGCAGAACCTGATTCAATACACTTCCCAGAACATAGCGATATCCGTCCTGGCTGACTGCACTTTCTACAGCCTCTGAAATCGCACAGCCCAGACTTCCTGTGGTTCCCGGATGTTCAGCCAGAATCTTTCTTCCCACTTCTGTGGTATCAGAAGGAGATGGCGTAACCTGTGCACCATAGGTTCTCATAACTTCACGTCGGAACGGTTTCTGCTCATAAGAACATTTTACCATATACACTTTACAGTCCAGTCCCAGATATGCACAGGCCATAGAAAGCGCTGTTCCCCACTGACCGGCTCCGGTCTCTGTGGTCACACCTTTCAGTCCCTGTTTCTTTGCATAATAAGCCTGCGCTATGGCTGAATTCAGCTTATGACTTCCGCTTGTATTATTTCCTTCAAATTTATAATAGATTTTTGCCGGCGTCTGCAATTTTTCTTCCAGACAGTATGCCCGAACCAGGGGTGAAGGACGATACATTTTATAGAAATTTCTGATTTCCTCCGGAATGGGAATATAAGCATTCTCATTATCCAATTCCTGTTTCACCAGTTCCTCACAGAACACACCGCTCAATTCTTCTGCAGTCATAGGTTTTAATGTAGCCGGATTCAGAAGCGGTGCCGGTTTGTTTTTCATATCTGCACGTACATTATACCATTCCTTTGGCATTTCCTGTTCTTCCAGATAGATTTTATAAGGGATTTTGTTCTCACTCATTTGAATTTCTCCTTTAGATTTTCTGGTAATTATCCCCTGTAATAATTAATCAGGCATCCTTTCAGAATAATTTCTCTTTCATCATCTGTAAGTTCTCCCAGTTTCAGGGTAAATTGTTTCATGGTATCTCCTACTGTATAAGCTTTTACTTCACTCCATTTTTCTTCAATTGCTTTACGGATCTGAGGAATAAAAATAAAATCACCCTTTGTAAAAGGAAGTTCTCCTTTTTCAATCAGAAATGGAAGCATACCCCAGTTGATCAGATTGGAACGATAACGTTTGGTAGCATATTCATTTGCTATATTTGCCCATCCTCCAAGAACTTTCTGACAGGAAGCAGCCTGTTCTCTCGCCGATCCGTCACCTGGTTTTACAGCAAAAATCGTACTTCCGATTCCTGTTGTGTTTCGATTTACATACGGGAACTCTTCTTTAATCTTCATCCATACCGGCTCCAGGAATGCTGCACCGGTAATCGGGCAGGCACCGGTTTCTCTTGCCTTCTCCGCAAGCTGAATCTCTTTTGCCAGAGGCACGTAATCCGGATCTTTTCTGGAAAGTGCAAATTCAGCCAGCTTCAGAGGATTGGAACGGAAAGAGGAAGTTTCTCCTGACGGAATCAGTTCGTCTGTAGTGGTAACCGGATCATGAATCTCCGATACTACTTTCAGCAAAAGATTTTCTGTCAGTGCACACATTTCCGGCCAGTCTTTAATATTCGGCCCAAACTGAATTTCTGTATCCGGATCTGCTACTCCCTTACTGTCAAATACTCTGTTTTCGTAAATTGTCTTATCAAAGAAATACCGTGGTTTTGTATATTTCACATCAAAATCACTAGCTGCTGTCAGATAGCCTTTATTCGCTGCTGTAGCTGCAATGGAACGGGCATCCATTAATGCAACGGAAGAAATCTGTCCATTCTGAATTTTGGAACCTTCACGGTTCGGGAAGTTTCTTGTTGAATGACGGATACTCAATGCATTGTTTGCCGGAGTATCACCTGCTCCGAAGCAAGGACCACAGAATGCGGTTTTAACTACAGCACCTGTCTGCATTAATGTTGCAAGAACTCCATTCTTTGCAAGTTCCACATAAATCGGTGTACTTGCCGGATATACGCTGAGAGTAAATGCATCTGCACCAATACTTGCTCCCTTCAGGATATCCGCCGCGTCACAGATATTCTCAAATCCACCGCCTGCGCATCCTGCAATGATTCCCTGTTCCACATAAAGTTTTCCATCACGTACTTTATCCTTTAACGTAAACGGAATCTTGCCGTCCAGACTGATCTGTGCTTTCTTTTCCACATCATCAAGAATATCCATCAGGTTTGCATTCAGTTCTTCAATTGTATATGTATTGCTTGGGTGGAACGGCATTGCGATCATTGGTTTTACCTGATCCAGATCCACATAAACCATACCGTCGTAATAAGTCACTGCGCCCGGTTTCATTTCCTTATACTCTTCCGGTCTGTTATGAATTTCATAGAAATCCTTAATCTTGTCATCTGTTACCCAGATAGAAGACAGACATGTAGTCTCTGTTGTCATAACATCCACACCAATTCGGAAATCTGCGCTTAAATTCTGCACACCGGGACCTACAAATTCCATAACTTTGTTTTTTACATAACCATTAGCAAATACTGCACCGATAATTGCCAGCGCAACGTCCTGAGGGCCAACACCAGGCATTGGTTTTCCTGTCAGATACACCGCTACCACTTCCGGACGACGAATATCATAGGTCTTATTCAGAAGCTGTTTTACCAGCTCCGGTCCGCCTTCGCCCATTGCCATGGTACCCAGTGCACCATAACGTGTATGGCTGTCAGAGCCAAGAATCATCTTTCCTGCGCCTGCCAACATCTCTCTTGCAAACTGGTGAATAACTGCCTGATGTGGCGGAACATACATGCCCCCATACTTCTTTGCACAGGTAAGGCCAAACATGTGATCATCTTCATTAATTGTTCCACCTACTGCACAAAGAGAATTGTGACAGTTTGTCAGCACATAAGGGATAGGGAATTTTTCCAGTCCTGAAGCTCTGGCTGTCTGGATAATTCCTACAAAAGTAATATCATGGGAAGTTAATTTATCAAACTTGATCTGCAGATCGTCCATATTTCCGGATGTATTATGTTTCTCAAGAATCGAATATGCCATTGTTTCTTTTGATGCTGCTTCACGCGAAACCACTGCAGAACCTGTCATCTGCCCAATCGCAGCTACTGCCTCCGGTCCATCTTCCACTATGTCACGGCCATTTACAAGCCATACTCCGCCGTCATACAATTTAACCATGATGAATTCCTCCGTTTTTTTCTTCTTCTGAAATATTAATATTATAAGTTTTGTCACAGTAAAATGCAAGCATTTTATCGCTTTACAAGAAAGAATCATGCTTTGCAGGATTCTCCGCCTGCGGCGGGCCGCCTTAGCGGCATACTTCTACTCCGACGCAGTGCGATCCTGCCCGGAGGGCTTTTTGATCTAATAGGAAAATGCAAAGCACTTTCCTATTAGATCAAAAAAAGAGAGCTGTACCTGATACAGCCCCCTTCGGCATTAATCCTGTTTTTTCATAAATTCCATGTAGCTTGCTACCATCAGAGCAATCTTAAATGTAAGTGCATCATCAAAGACACGGATATCCAGTCCTGTACTCTTCTGAATCTTTTCCAGTCTGTACACCAGCGTATTTCTGTGCAGGAATAACTGTCTTGATGTCTCGGAAATGTTCAGATTATTATCAAAGAATTTATTGATGGTATTCAGTGTTTCATCATCCAGGGATTCCGGAAGTTTTCCGCCGAATACCTCTTTCATAAACATTTCGCACAAAGGCATAGGAAGCTGATAAATCAGACGTCCGATACCAAGATTATTATATCCCACAATATTTTTTTCCATATAAAAAATCTTTCCTACATCAAGAGCCATTTTTGCTTCCTTGTAAGAACGGGATACATCCTTGATTTCATGAATAATATTTCCGTAAGATACACGAACTTTTGACATAGCCTCTGCATTCAACATATCCACAATCGTTCTGGCAATAACTTCAATCGCTTCATAGTCATCACTTTCTTCAAGACTGCGCACAAGAATAATATTTTTCTCATCGATTGCAGTAATAAAATCATTTGTGCGGGAAATAAACAGATTTTTCAAAATTTCGATGGCGTCCTGATCTTTCTCATTTCTTGTCTCAACCAGAAGCACCACTCTTTTCGCCTCAACCGGAATATGGAGTTTTTTTGCCCGATTGTATACATCTACCAAAAGAAGATTATCCAGAATCAGATTCTGAATAAAATTGGATTTATCAAAGCGTTCTTTATATGCCACGATCAGATTCTGAATCTCTGCCACAGCAACTCTTCCGATCATATAGGCATCTTCGCTTCCGCCTTTGGCAATTAAAATAAACTCCACTGTCTGCCCGTCATAAATTTTGAAGAAATGATAACCTTTGATCACCTGACTGTCCGCCATAGATTCCACAAAGCTGGAAACATCCCCAAAATCACCTTTTTCTATTGGAAAAGTAGAAGAATTCACTTTTCCATCCACATCCATAACACACAAATCAATTCTTGTTATAGTTCTTAATTCATCAATTGCTTTTTGTATCACCTGACTCGATATCATACCTGGCCTCCTCCGGATAAATAACCGCTATTCTATCTTTAACTATAGCCTATTTTTCCTAAATTTTCAACAAAATAAACGGAGAAAATCTATGAATATTTTACAATAAAGTAAAAAAGTTGCCGTGGAAAACTCCGCGGCAACTTTTGCTTTTATTTTTAAATAACAATTAGTTGGTAATAGTCTGTTCTGTTTCTTTATCAAATACGTGGATTCTTTCCATATCCAGAGCGAATTTAACAACATCACCTGTTCTTGCAGTTGTACGAGGATTAACTCTTGCTGTCATCGGGAATCCTTCTGTATCGAAGTATAAGTAAACTTCAGCACCAAGTAATTCGTAAACAGTAATTTTACCTTCGATTACGCTGTTTGGAGCTGCTGCAATATGAGCTTCATCATCATATACGTGTTCTGGACGGATACCCATAACAACTGTTTTTCCGTTGTAACCGCCATCGATTAATGCTTTTTTCTTGGAAGCCGGAACTTTCAGAGTTGTTTTACCGATTTCCAGTACAACATCATCGCCTTTTACGCGGCAAACAGCATCCAGGAAGTTCATCTGAGGAGATCCGATAAATCCAGCTACGAACAGGTTTGCAGGTGCATTGTACAGTGTCTGAGGTGTATCAACCTGCTGTACGATACCATCTTTCATAACAACGATTCTTGTACCCAGTGTCATAGCCTCTGTCTGGTCATGTGTAACGTAGATGATTGTAGCACCTAATCTTTCATGCAGTTTGGAAATCTCAGTACGCATCTGAACACGAAGTTTTGCATCCAGGTTTGACAGAGGTTCGTCCATAAGGAATACTTTTGGCTCACGCACGATAGCACGTCCCATAGCAACACGCTGTCTCTGACCACCGGACAGAGCTTTCGGTTTACGGTCTAACAGTTTTTCCAGGTCAAGAATTTTTGCTGCTTCTTTAACCATTTTATCAATCTGATCTTTCGGAACTTTTCTTAATTTCAGACCGAAAGCCATATTATCATATACTGTCATATGAGGATACAGAGCGTAGTTCTGGAATACCATTGCGATATCTCTGTCTTTTGGTTCTACATCGTTACATACTTTGTCGCCGATTTTTAATACACCATCTGAAATTTCTTCCAGACCTGCGATCATACGAAGTGTTGTAGATTTACCACAACCTGAAGGTCCTACGAAGATGATAAATTCTTTATCTGCAATTTCAAGATTAAAGTCTTTTACTGCTACAAATCCATTTGGATATGTTTTGTTAATATGCTGTAATGATAAACTTGCCATTTTTCTTTTCCTCCTAATTGCCACCTTAGTGTGTATCTCATTTATTAACTGCTACAAGTATAACACCAGATCTGCATATTTTTCCATAGTTCAATTAAACAAAGTTTGTCCTCAGTCTTAGTTACCCTTGCCAAGGAAAGATAGGACTATGTCAAATTACCGAATTTTGTATATTCAAATATACAGTTTGCACAACTTTTGTATATTATCAGGGAAAAGTAACCTTTTATTTGACTTTACAGCACCGCATTTCTCTTTTATACTATAAAAGTGAAAGCATTAAAGAGAAAGGATCTGTTATCTATGTTTCGATTAATGGGAACCATTTTCAAAGACACACACATCATCAAAAGCACCGTTATCTGTGATGAAACAGACAGAACCCGTACAAAAAAAGTTTTCGGAAGTCTGGACAATATCTGCCAGGAATTTGATCTGGAAAAACCCATATGGCTGGATTCCAATGTGAAAGATTTTCAAAAGCATGCCAGAACACGTTTTACACAGGATAATTTTATAGAAATCCTTGATTTCGACTACCTGGAAATTCAGATAATTGAAGAAGATTGATTTACACAAGAGGAGCCGGACTGCGGAAAATCCACAGTCCGGCTTCGTTTTTCCTCTGATTTTCATTTTAGAAATTCCTGAATCACATCTTTTACAATTTTTTCCTCCTCTTCATCCAGGAAATGACGATAACGCTCGTCCGTAGCTGCAGTCTCCCGTATACGCGTCTCCACAGCCTTTATCTGCTGTTCCTGATTCCTGTTATTTCCTACTCTGTCTTCATTCTTCCCGGAAACCTGATACTCCTGAATCTGCTGTTCCTTTGCTTTTTCCCTGACTCTTGCACGACGACTCATTTTTCTGGCCGCTGCCTGTCTGGCGGGAAATTCCCTCACATTCTGTTTTGTACTTACTTTTCTGTCTTTTTCCTCCTCTTTCGGATTTCCCCGACTCCTGTTTTCCATATAATCCAGAATCGTTGTCTCTATCATATCCTCCTGATATCCAGGTGACAGAAAGATTCGAAGCAGCAGATTCAGGATTCCCATACCTGTTCCTGTCACAGCCAGAAATGCCAGCGCCGGCAGATTCTGCCGAACAGGAGGAATCCGGATCATTTCCATGCCTGTCCTTTGTATTTCCCACAATCCGATCCCCATACATAAAAAAGAGAGGACAAAAGTCAGCCAGGAAAAACCTTTGATTCTTCGAACAGGTATTTTTCCAATCTTTCGTCCTCTCATTCTCCGGGTCATATATACGGCCGGATTGTGTATCACTGTGCTGTTTTTTAAATGATTCTGATACTCCTGCAAATAATTTTTCAACCATTTGTTCTTTACTGACGGAATTCTTTTCAGATCTCCCAGTACACTTCTGTTGCTTCCATAAATTGCCAAGATACTGACAAGACTCAACAGCCCGGTCAGCCATGTGCCATAATAAAATAATTGCACAGACAACCCTCCCAGCTTTTCCATATTCAGAGTATGAAATTTTCATACTTCCTATGGCATCATTATATAGCAGAGAGGAATATTTGAAAACAAAAATCGTACGACAAATACAGCCAAAAAGTTACTGTTCAGGCGTCCGGCAGGCGCTTGGACGTCTTCGTCCTAATACTACATTTTCTTTTTCCATGGCCGATTCGGGATTTCAGTACTTTCAGGGTTTCCTGCCAATCATCCTTTATGGCAGGAAAATGTTTCACCGTTCAAGCGAAGCGCGTTTGCTAAGGTCCGCAGAAATCAAACATCCCTGCTCCCGTTTTGCTGGCACATGTTAAGGCTTTGATTTGCTTTTTCAGAAACTGTTTCAGGGCTTCTTTACAGAACCGGGAGCAGTGCTTCTACCAGATTCACAGAATGTGCAATGGCCTGTTTTTCAAATGCAGGATAATCCATATGGGCACTGTCGTCTGCCTTATCAGAAATTGCCCGGATTACCAGGTAGGGGATTTTATTCAGATATGCAGCCTGTCCTACCGCTGTTCCTTCCATTTCCGTACACCAGCCCTGTGTATGTTCCACGATTCTGTTTTTCTGTTCTTTGTCTGCCACAAACTGGTCTCCACTTACAATACGTCCTTCAAATACCTGAATCTCCGGATTCACTTTTCTGCAAATCTGTGCAGCTTTTTCCCGCAGTTCCGAGTCTGCCGGAAAGGCAAGGGTGTCCATCCGTGGAACCTGACCGATGGGATAACCAAATTCTCTTGCGTCCATGTCATGATACATGGTATCTGTAGAAAGAACAATATCTCCTATATTGATTTCTGCTTTTAATGATCCTGCCACACCTGTATTGATCACTCTGTCTACATGAAAAACATCCGCCAGAATCTGTACACAGATTCCTGCATTCACTTTTCCGATACCGGACCGGACCACAACTGCTTCGCAGCCATTTAAAGTTCCCTGATAAAATTCCATATCTGCCTTTCGGGTTACCGTTACATGTTCCATTTTCTCTTTTAAAATTGCCACTTCTTCTTCCATGGCACCGATAATTCCTGTACGTTTCATTTTTTATCCTTTCTTTTCCATAAATTTATTGACTTCATGCATATTCTTTTATACAAAAAAATATAATGTACGTTTTTTTCAATATTTTTTTAGTGAAATTGTCGATTTTTCAATATTTCACTATTTCAAAGACGTAACGCTTAAACAGCAGGATCACTGTTCTCCGCAGGAGTGATTGTGTTTTTCACCCCTTCCGGTAATATCAGCAAACTTTTCTACTGCTGTTTCGGAATAGAAAACAATACTGGACGCCTTTCCATCGGCAGATTCTCCATCCAGAGTAAGACCGTTATTGTTTTCCTTATAGTCAAGAGGAAGTTTCCGGCTGTAAACACGCCCTGTATCCCGGTCCTTTACATGAAGCAGTACTTCCGAACCGGTAATGTGATCTGTATCAACGGGAGGATACAGTTTTTCCATACAGGCATCCAGAGCCTGCAGAATCATACTGTGCAGTTCTCCTAGTTGTTCCGGTGAATCCATACCTGTAATTCCTGTAAGATAATCGATGGTACGGGCTATATTCAATTCAATCTCTTCATAGGGATTCTTCATAGTATCTCCTTTCCTGATTTTCTGTTGTTTCTATTATAATAGAAACAACAGAAAAAAGAAAGAGATATGCGCTGCGTCTTAACTGCTACTTACGTGACAGAACAAATTGCTGCCAGTACGACCTGAACTACATTTTTATTTTCTCAAGGAGGTATACATATGGTAAAACGAGTTCTTAACATCAATGGTCTGCCACGTACTTTGATCGTGAATGAAGAGGATTCTCTTGCAAAAGTACTGCGTGAACAGATGATGCTCACAGGATGTAAAGTAGGCTGCGGACAGGGTCAGTGTGGTACCTGTACCGTTATTCTCAACGGCAAGGCAGTCCGTTCCTGTATTGTAAAAATGAAAAAAGTCGAAGAAAACGCGGAAATCACAACTATCGAAGGACTGGGTACACCGGATAATCTTCATCCACTGCAGGTTGCTTGGATGGGACACGGCTGTGCACAGTGCGGTTTCTGTTCCCCTGGATTTATTCTTTCTGCCAAGGTTCTTTTAGATGAAAATCCTTCTCCTACCAGAGAAGAAGTACGCCACTGGTTCCAGGTACATCGGAATGTATGCCGCTGTACCGGTTATAAACCTTTGATTGATGCAGTTATGGATGCTGCCAAAGTCATGCGGGGAGAAATGAAGAAAGAAGACCTGATCTTCAAGCCTGTAGGCAATAAGATTTTGGGAACCAGCTTCATCCGCCCGTCTGCTCTGAAAAAGGTTACAGGAACCTGGGATTATGGTGCAGATATGGCTCTGCAGATGCCATCCAATACTGCCCGTCTGGCTCTGGTACAGGCAGATATTCCTCATGCTAACCTGAAAGGCATTGATTACAGCGAAGCAGAAAAAATGCCCGGCGTTTATAAAGTAATCACCGCAAAAGATGTAAAAGGTAAAAACCGCATCAGCGGACTCATCACTTTCGCAAACAATAAAGGAGACGGATGGGATCGTCCTATCCTCTGTGACGAAAAAATCTTCCAGATTGGTGATGCTGTAGCCATTGTAGCTGCAGACACAGAAGAGCATGCAAGAGCTGCCGCAAAAACTGTAAAACTGGATCTGGAACCTCTTCCTGCATATATGAGTGCCATGGAAGCAATTGCAGATGATGCAATTGAAATCCACCCGGGCACACCGAATATTTATTATGAAACAAACTGTATCAAGGGCGAAGAAACTGCCCCGATCATGGCAGAGGCCGCTTATACCGCTGAAGTAGATACTTACTGTAGTCGTCAGCCTCACCTTCATCTGGAACCGGACTGTGGATTTGCTTACATTGATGAAGAAGGAAGACTCACCGTTCACTCCAAGAGCATCGGTATCCATCTGCATGCTGCAATGATTACGGCCGGTATCGGTATTGAGCCTGAAAAATTCCGTCTGGTTCAGAACCCCTCCGGAGGAACCTTCGGATATAAATTCAGTCCTACCATGGAAGCTCTTCTGGGCGTTGCATGCCTGGCACTGGATGGACGTCCTTGTTCCCTTGTTTACGA
>JBJENG010000061.1:0-1921 GCA_051880075.1 Blautia sp.
ATATTACCAAACTGGGATTTTCCTTATAAAATCAACGTTTTCCGCACATTTCTCTTGTAAATGTGCGGATTTTTTGTTATACTTATTGAGTAGGATTTCTAACTTATGAGGTGTAAAAATGTACTACGATTTTTTAGTAAAAATCCCGGAAAACACCGGCAAAATCTCCAAAAACAAGCGTAAGGATGTCACTTACATCGAATACACTTACGATAGAAAATATATTCCTGAGAAGAAATACAACGTCCCTTTGCGTACTACCATCGGAAAGATGGATCCTTCTGATCCAACCATGATGTATCCAAATCCAAACTTCGAAAAATATTTTCCGGATGTTGTGCTTCCTGATACAGAGAAGGATGCTTCCAGAAGTTCCTGTATTCGTGTCGGAGCTTTTCTTGTAATCAAAAAGATCATTGACGATTATAAACTTCAGAACTACCTGAGCAGCTGGGACGACCGTGGAAAAGGACTGCTCCTGGATCTGGCAGCGTATTCCATTATCAGTGAGAACAATGCAGCCCAGTATTATCCTGATTATGCATACAATCATCCAGTGCTGACTCCTAATCATAAGATATACAGTGATTCAACCATCTCCAGATTTCTGTCTGAAATCGGTGAAGATGAACGAATTGCTTTTCTTAATGACTGGAATGAAAAAAGAAATCATCGTGAGAAAATTTATATCTCCTACGATTCTACGAATAAGAACGGCAAGGCTGGCGACGTGGAGAAGGCAGAATACGGTCATCCAAAGGAAGATGTCGGGGCTCCAATCGTTAATTATGCGATAGCTTATGACCTTAAGAACCAGGAACCGTTGTTATACGAAAGCTACCCCGGAAGTGTTGTTGATGTTTCGCAGCTACAGTATGTATTGGAGAAATTTCAGGGATACGGATATAAAAACATTGGATTTGTTCTGGACAGAGGCTATTTCAGCAGAGATAACATCGCCTTTATGGATAAATGCAGGTATGACTTTGTAATCATGGTGAAGGGACGCGGTTCCTTTGTAAATCAGCTGATTCTTGATAAGAAAGGCACATTTGAGACCAAAAGAGCCTGTTATATCAATGAATACGAAACATACGGCATGACACTTCAGTCAAAACTGTATGCGGATGATGAAGTTGAACGATGGTTCCACCTGTACCACAGCATCAGGCGTGAAAGTGCTGAACGTACCCAGCTGGAAAACGAACTCCGCCGCATGGAAGAAGCCATGAATAAATGGAAAGGGAAAGAGGCTGCGCTTCCAAAGAAGTATACGCATTATTACGAATTGACCTGTCATGAAAAGAACGGAAAGCAGATCCTGTATGGTTATAAGGAGAAGGCGGATGTAATCGAACGAGAACTGAAGCTCTGTGGCTACTTCGCCATAGTAACATCCAGGAAGATGACAGCAAAAGATGCTCTGCTTCTGTATAAGAGCCGTGATACTTCTGAAAAACTGTTCTGCAGCGATAAATCTTTCCTGGGTAACCGTACACTCAGAGTATCCAGCAGCAATACATTTGAGGGAAAAGTATTTGTAGCTTTCATTGCCCTGATCATACGCTGCAGGATTTACACACAGCTTAGAAAAAGAAAATCTGAGATGATCAACCGTCCGAACTTCATGACAGTCCCGGCTGCTTTGAGAGAACTGGAAAAGATTGAGTTAATAAGGCAGCCTGGTGGAAACTATAAGCTGGATCATGCAATCACAGCTACACAGAAAACGATACTCGGATCTTTCGGAATTGACGAGGCAGATGCAAAAGCACGAGCTCTGGCGATTGGTAAAGAATTAATGCATGCCGAAGAGCCTGAAAAGGAGGAAGATGAATATGGCACGATTGAAGACGGCGAAATCGATTGATGATAAGATTCTCGAATGCGAGGAAAAACTGAGAAAACTGAAAGAAAGATG
>JBJENG010000062.1:0-1851 GCA_051880075.1 Blautia sp.
CTTTCATCTGTGTCATTGAAAACTGAATAAAATACACAGAATGAAGAAAGAGGCTTATGCCTGTTCCATCAATTCCATCATTTTTTGAAATCCAAGGAGATTCTTGGCTCTTTCTATGTTATATCCCAAACAAAAGAGCGCAAACTCCCCCGCCACTTTTCGTATCCCTTTTAGTAGAAAATAAGTGGCTCCCATGGCTCGTTTTATTGTTCCAAACGGATGCTCTGACAGACACATCCGCTGGTTCATTTTTTCTTTGTCTGGTTTCAGAAAGAATTTTACAACCTTCTTTTTCTCGTAATGCCATTTCTCTTTCGACTTTGTTTCTTCTGGTTCATTTCCTTCTGCTTTCAGCCAGTCTTTACATGGTTTCTGCAGCTGATCTTTTGTAAAATCAATTTCTTTCCATTCACCTTTTCCTTTGTAACACTTGTTACGGTTCGGGCAATGTTTACAGGCATTTTTGTTTGCATAACGGATATTTTCATTTTTCTTTATGCATTTCTGTCTCAGGATTTCTCCTGCTGGACAGTATACAAGATTTCGTTCGGGATCTCTGACAAAATATCCCTTTCTTGCCTTTTCCAGCATTTCTTCCTGACTGCCATATACACTGCTTTTTTCCGGTTTTTCATCTAGCACTTTCCGGCGTACAGTCTCTACTTTCATGTCCTGTATTACTGACGCATAAGCTTCCGGTATCTGTCCTGCATGCAGTGCTTTCTTTAATTCCTCTGGATCTGTACTGGTAAGATCAGCTTCCGCTTTTTCATAAGATATTTCAATTTCGTAACCATCTTTTCCGTCATCTGTTATGACATGGGGAATAATACCATTTTCCAGGCAGTTGACCATATCTTCCGTATCCTCATAGCCTTTATCAGCCACTACCTCTACGATTTTTTCTGGTTCAGCTTTCTTCACTTCCTTCATGGTGCTTTCCAACAAACCATGGTCTGTCACCTGGTTCGTCATTTGAAAATCCCGGATTAGCTGTGTTTCTGAATCCACTACTGTCTGCGGATTATATGCTACTGCAAAACCGTTCTTATTTTTCATGAGTTTTGCATCTGTATCCGTAATAGATAGCTGAGATACTCCGGTTTCCTCCATTAACTTCTGATAGCCTTCATACCTGGCAAGACGCTCCTGTGCTTCTTTTAGTTTAGCCTCAAGATCTTCCCTGGTTAATTCTCCGGGAATTTCACCTGCTTCTTCCTGCTGATCCATTTCATTAAGTATCCGCAGATATTCATCTGTATGTCCGTTCAGCCACTTGATACGGTCATCAAGTTTATTTTTGGTAAAGTTATTATCTTTTGAATTATTGGCCTGTATCTTTGTTCCATCCACGGATGAAAATCCCCATTCCATTGCACCGGAAATACGGCGGTTGAATTCATGAAAAATTTCCTTTAGACTGTCTATATTGTTTTTCCTGAAGTCTGCGATGGTACGAAAATCGGGTTCCACACCACAAATCATCCATTTCACTTCAAGATTCACCTTACAGCTCTCTGCCAGTTTTCGTGAAGAACGGATTCCTTTTCTGCTTCCATAAATATAAAGCTTGTAAAGGCTTTTCGGATCATATGATGGACGACCTTCCACAGCCACAGCTTTTACACCGTATTTCTTTATGTCTAGATGCTCCACAAACGCATCAATTATTCTTGCAATACTTTCTTCATCTACAAATGCATCCCATGAACAGCACATCAGCTGATTATGGTCAAAACCGGAAACATATGGCATCTCATCACACCTCGAAACGAAATATTTTCTCTGGTTTTATTATACTATATTTGAACCATAGATGCATGATTTCTGTGTACTTTATTCAGTTTTCAA
>JBJENG010000063.1:0-1841 GCA_051880075.1 Blautia sp.
ACAAAAATCAAAAAAGAGGAGATATCAAAAGCCACCATTACATCATCAGTTTTGACCCGGCAGATGCAACAGAATGTGGACTTACCGGAGAAAAAGCTCAGGCTCTGTGTCTGGAATTTGCCCGGAGAAACTTTCCCGGCTATCAGGCACTGATAGTCACTCATACGGACGGACACAATGGCTCTGGTAACATTCACACCCATATCGTCATTAACAGTGTCCGCAAATATGCGGTTGAACGACAAGACTACATGGACAAGCCCCATGAGCAGGAAGCCGGATATAAACACCGGTCCACAAACAAATTACTGGATTATCTGAAACAGGAAGTCATGGATATGTGCAACCGGGAAGGGCTGCATAAGGTAGATCTTCTTTCCCCTGCACCGGCAAAAATGACCAGAGGAGAATACTGGGCAAAAACACATGGACAGGATGAACTGGATAAGGTGAATGAGAAAATCCGTGCTGCCGGACTTAAACCGGCTTCCACCGTATTTCAGACACAGAAACAGTTTCTGCGGGATGCAATTGATGAATGTTCCCAGCTATCCGGAAGCTTTGATGAATTCCAGTCGCTACTTTTAGACAGATACAATATTTCTGTCATTGAGAAAAGAGGAAGTTACCGTTACCTTCATCCGGAAAGAGACAGACGGATCTCTGCAGAATCTCTGGGTGCCAACTATGGAAAAGACTTTCTGGAACAGGTATTCCAGAATCATGAAAACAGGAATGATCTTTCTCACGAAAGCTCACACAAATGGGAGAGTGCTTCAAAAGTCGATTATCATACATATCCATTTGTCATCTTTTACATAAAATCAGAGCTTCGTCTCGTGACGGATCTCCAGACAAATATAAAGGCGATGCAGAATCAGACTTATGCCCAGAAGGTGAAGATCAGCAATCTCCAGCAAATGGCAAATACCCTGATTTATATCCAAGAGCATGGTTATGACACCAGGGAGGATCTGGAAAAGCAGACCTCAGACATTCAGGTGAAAATGGAAGAGGCTCAGGATCAGCTTTCTGAACTCACTTTCAAAATGAAAACTCTGAACTCACAGATCCATTACACCGGCCAGTATTTTGCTTCCAAATCAGTGTATGCAGAATTTCTAAAATCACGAAATAAAAAGAAATTCCGGCAGGATCATTCTTCAGAAATCAGATCCTACGAGGAAGCACGTGACTGGTTAAAAACGTTCTATCCGGACGGAAAGATGTTATCTATGAAGACACTGAGATCTCAGAAATCAGAATTACAAGAATCTATTGATGCCCAGAAATCGGTTGTAAAACAATTTAGGGATTATCACAAAGAGCTAGAAATCGCCGGTGCAAATGTAGATGCCATACTTGGAACGAAGGAACCATTGGTTCGCACTTCTAATGAACAATCGGCACAAACAGAAAAATCAAAAACCAATACACAACACAAAAAGAAGGAGGACAAGACATTATGACACAAACAGAATTTTATTTGATCTTTAAACAGCAGGTGCACCGCTGTGAAGAAACCCTGCTGACCAAAGCAAAAGAATATACCGGAAACAGCCCGGACAGGCTCAGCGCATTTAAAACCGCAGCAGCCCTGCAGGAATGTACACCCGAAAGGGCTCTTGCCGGAATGATGGCAAAACATATCATCTCAATTTATGATATGTGCTTTTCAGAACAGGCAGCTTATGATCAAAGTATTTGGAATGAGAAGATTACAGATACCTTGAATTATCTGTTCCTGCTCAATGCATTGGTCAGAGAGGAGAGCTGCCATGAATAGAATTGAAACAAAAATCCTGAACTGCTTTGCAGTAAAAGAAGCAGAAAAGAATATG
>JBJENG010000064.1:0-1841 GCA_051880075.1 Blautia sp.
ACAAAAATCAAAAAAGAGGAGATATCAAAAGCCACCATTACATCATCAGTTTTGATCCGGCAGATGCATCAGAATGTGGACTTACCGGAGAAAAGGCCCAGGCTCTGTGTCTGGAATATACCCGAAAAAACTTTCCCGGCTATCAGGCACTGGTAGTCACTCATACGGACGGACACAATGGATCAGGTAACATTCATACCCATATCGTCATTAACAGTGTCCGCAAATATGCAGTTGAACGACAGGACTACATGGACAAGCCCCATGAGCAGGAAGCCGGATATAAACATCGCTCCACAAACAAATTACTGGATCATCTGAAACAGGAAGTCATGGATATGTGCAACCGGGAAGGACTACATCAAGTTGACC
This sequence comes from Blautia sp., assembly GCA_051880075.1. Lineage (GTDB taxonomy): Bacteria > Bacillota > Clostridia > Lachnospirales > Lachnospiraceae > Blautia. Next base: position 373 of record JBJENG010000064.1, read on the forward strand.
TTCTTTCTCCTGCTCCCGCAAAAATAACTAAAGAAGAATACTGGGCAAAGGCGCATGGGCAGGATGAACTGGATAAAGTGAATGAGAAAATCCGCGCTGCCGGACTTAAACCGGCTTCCACCGTATTCCAGACACAGAAACAGTTTCTGCGGGATGCGATTGATGAATGTTCTCAACTGTCCGGAAGTTTTGATGAATTCCAGTCGCTGCTTTTGGACAGGTACAATATTTCTGTCATCGAGAAAAGAGGAAGTTATCGTTATCTTCATCCGGACCGAAACAAACGAATCTCTGCAGAATCTCTGGGTACCAACTATGAAAAAGACTTTCTGGAACAGGTATTTCAGAATCATGAAAACAGGAAAGATCTTTCTCACGAAAGGACACACAAATCGGAGAGTGCTTCAAAAGCCGATTATCATACAGATCCATTTGTCATCTTTTACATAAAATCAGAGCTCCGTCTCGTGACGGATCTCCAGAAAAATGTAAAGGCTATGCAGAATCAGGCTTATGCCCGGAAGGTAAAAATCGGCAATCTCCAACAAATGGCAAATACCCTGATTTATATTCAGGATCATGGTTATGACACCAGAGAGGATCTAGAAAAGCAGGCCTCAGATATTCAGGAAAAAATGGAAGATGCTCAGGATCAGCTTTCTGATCTCACTTCCAAAATGAAAACTCTGAACTCACAGATTCACTACACCGGTCAGTATTTTGCTTCTAAATCAGTGTATGCAGAATTTCTGAAATCACGAAATAAAAAGAAATTCCGACAGGAGCATTCTTCAGAAATCAGATCCTATGAGGAAGCCCGCAACTGGTTAAAAACGTTCTATCCGGACGGAAAGATGTTGCCGATGAAAACACTTAAATCCCAGAAATCAGAATTAAAGGAATCTATTGATGCCCAGAAATCGGTTGTAAAACAATTCCGGGATTATTACAAAGAACTGGAAATCGCCAGTGCCAATGTAGATGCCATTCTCGGTATGAAAGAACCATTGGTTCACAATTCTTATAAACAACCGGCACAAACAGAAAAATCAAAAATCAATACACAACACAAAAAGAAGGAGGACAAGACATTATGACACAAACAGAATTTCATTTAACCTTTGAACAGCAAGTGCAACGTTGTGAAGAAACCCTGCTGAACAAAGCAAAAGAATATACCGGAAACAGCCCGGACAGGCTAAGCGCATTTAAAACCGCTGCATCCCTGCAGGAATGTACACCTGAAAGGGCTCTTGCCGGAATGATGGCGAAACACATCATCTCAATTTATGATATGTGCTTTTCAGAACAGGCAGCTTATACTCAGAGTATGTGGGATGAGAAGATTACAGATACCTTGAATTATCTGTTCCTGCTCAATGCATTAGTCAGAGAGGGAGACTGCCATGAATAAAATTGAAACAAAAATCCTGAACTGCTTTGCAGTAAAAGAAGCAGAAAAGAATATG
>JBJENG010000065.1:0-39558 GCA_051880075.1 Blautia sp.
CACTCCGTACTCATGTTCCATGAAACTGTAAAAACTCAGTGTTGTCGGAGCAATCATTTCTTTGAGGAAGAACATGTTTTTTCCATCCTCATAACCATATGACGTCATTTGTGACACACACTTTTCAGTCATCCTCTCTTTTCTGAATGAAACCAGAATCACGGTGTCTTCTGGATCAATATAATCCAGAATTATCTTTCTGTGAATACTGATTCCCGGAAGGACCATATTATCATCCATCAGGCACATAAACTGTTTTCCATAAACGTGATCGAGCAGCCATTCGATGAACTGACCGCTTTTTCCGTATCCGTACAGGATAACATTCTTCCCGATGCATTTACTGATTACCTCATTCATTTTCTTATCCAGATTCTCTATTACTTTCATTTTCTCACCTCGGCACTTTAATCGTTACTGTGTTCTTCTTGTCATCAAAAGTGTAATACTTTCCCCATTTGAGCTTCATGTACTCATTGCATTCCCGGATGACTTTGCTGTTCTTATTGATGTTGTCTCCCCCCTCATTCGTATCTGTCTTCACATACATAGCAAGATACTTTGGCATAAGGATGATTCTGTTGTACATCAACTCCTGCAAGATTTTATCCACATCTTCTTTACAGTCCGCCATATCGTCATTCTTTGCTTTGTAGCACTCCTTATTGTACCAGTAAATTCCTCCGCCCATGCTGTTGAACTTGAACTCTTCCTGATACAGATAAGGTCTCGGAGTGACTGTAATCGTTGCATATCCTAATTTGAGGTCACTTAGAAGCTGTGCTATCCTCAAGAACTCCATGTCTATCACATCCGGGTCCTTGATCTCCATAACAATATCTGTCCTGTACAGAATCTGCTTAATATCATCATCGACCTGAACTATGATATCTTCCGGAGAATTATCCAATATCCATTGCCGGACTTTGGACATGGAGTTTATTTCTTCATCGGGAGCCGATATCAGCTTTCGCACACCGGCTTTTCTGTACGCTTCCTCCTCTGAAGCTCTTACCACGTATGTAACATCATTTAGGATATTCTGAGTCATGATACAATCCGATCTCCTGTAGCTCGGGCAGTACACACCAACTGTTTTCTCTTTCATGTGCACCTCCTACTGGAACATTGGCAGCTTCTTTAGCAACCGCTTCATTCCTTCTACGTCTAACCGTTCTGTGTTATCTGAGGAATATGACTCTGTAATTTCCTTGATTTTGCTCTTTGGAGATTCATGGTAATGTAATGTGTGCTTATCGGGCAAAATTCTGTAGAAATGCTCATATTCTTCCGAATTTGCCATTTCTTCTTTTGTAACAAGCACCTCATTCATCTTTTCTCCCGGTCTTTCTCCGATAATCTCAATCCACTCTTCCGGACAATATCCCTTCAGATCACAGATTGCAGTTGCAAGCGTACCTATCGTTGCTGCCGGGGCTTTCTGGACCAGCAAATCTCCCGACTTTCCATTCTCGAACGCAAAAAGAACCAGATCGACAGCATCTTCCAATGTCATCATAAATCTGGTCATCTCCGGCACTGTTACCGTTATTCTTTTTCCCATTTCCAGCTGATTAACAAAAAGTGGGATGACCGAACCTCTGGAAGCCATGACGTTTCCGTATCTGGTTCTGCATATCGCTGTCCCATTCTGCTCTTTCGCTTTTGCCACTGAGATTTTTTCAATCATCGCTTTTGTAATTCCCATAGCATTGATTGGATAGGCAGCTTTATCTGTGCTAAGAACGATTGCCTTTTTTACTCCGGCTTCAATAGCCGCATCGAGCACATTCGTTCCTCCTAGAATATTTGTCTTTACAGCTTCTTCCGGATGGAACTCACAAGCAGGAACCTGTTTTAATGCAGCTGCATGGAAAACATAGTCTATTCCATTCATCGCTTTCCTGATGCTTCTATATTCCCTCACATCTCCAATCACGAATCTGATTCTTCTGTCTTCTCCGTATTCCTTTGCCATGTCGAACTGTTTCTTTTCATCTCTCGAAAATATGACAATCTCTCCTGCACCTTCCTTCAAAAGCCTGTCCGTTACAGCATGCCCGAAGCTTCCTGTTCCTCCTGTAATGAGGAATCTTTTTTCTTTCAGTGCGTTTTCCATATCACACCTCCAGTATTTCTATGACTCTGTCAGCTACAAAATCCACATCATCAAGAGTCATCTTGGTATCGCTTGGCAGGCATAAACCAGTAAGAAAGCAGTAATCTGACAGATGCATGAGCGTGTCATTGAAAGTTCTTGAAAACATCCGGCAGTTCTCAAATACTGGCTGTCTATGTAGAGGTTTCCAGATTCTTCTCGATTCCACATTACATTCTGCCAGCCTTTCCATGAGATATTCCGGTTTCTTTTTCAGTTCTGGGTTGATTTCAATACATGATATCCATGCATTTCCGACCCTTCCATTCCAGACAACAGGGTACAGCTTAAACCATTCCGAATAATCTCTGAATCTCTCTTTATATCTTTCGTATATACTGATTTTCTTGAATATCCGGTCTTCTATATGCTCCATCTGTGCAAAGCCGAACGCTGCATTCGAGTTTGCCATCCTGTAATTGTATCCGATCTCTTTGTGCTCATACCACGGTACAGGCTCTTTTGCTTGTGATGCCAGAAACGATGCTCTCTTTGCATCTTCCTCATTCTGGCATATTAACATCCCTCCTGTTCCTCCAGCGGTAATCATCTTGTTTCCATTGAAGCTCATGCACCCAAACCTTCCGATCGTCCCGGTCTTTCTTCCAAAGACAGCTGAACCGAACGACTCTGTACTGTCTTCAATAACCGGAACTCCGTATCTGTTGCATATGTCCGTGATTCTTTCCATGTCGGCAGGCATACCGTAAACATGAACGACCACTACAGCCTTCGGCAGCAATCCAGACTCGAATGCCATTTCCAAGGAAACCGGATCCATGTTGTTTGTCACTGGCTCTGAATCAATAAATACAGGTTCTGCACCAAGGTATCTGATCGGATTTGCAGATGCCGCAAATGTGAGATCTGAGCAAAATACAACATCTCCTTTTTCCACACCACAAAGCCTGAGTGCCAGATGGATTGCAGCAGTTCCTGACTGAACAGCTACCGGATATCCACATCCAAGGTATTCGGCTACTGAACGTTCAAATTTTCCAATGAAGGAATCTTCCTTGTGTGCTGTCGTAATCCATCCGCTTCTGAACGAATCAAGAACATAGCTCATTTCATTCCCCATCATTTCCGGTCTTGCCAGCCATATCTTTTTCTCTGACTTCTCCATCCTGAGCACCTCCTTCCACGATCTGAGCTTTAATCTGGTCATACCATATTGCTCTTCCTTTTATGGTCCGGTTTCTTCCCATACTTACCTTTGCTCCCTGAATTCCGAGCTTTCTTGTCAGCTCGTTGTAGTCCAGCTCATTCCTGCACACAAGCAGAACGTAATCATACTTTTCAAACCGGATTAGCTCCATCTCTTTGATTGTTTTCTGTGACTGGTCTTTGTTGTTCAGCTTCACACCAAGGTTTATGTTGAGATCAGCTGTCCATTTTGCCAATTCTTCAAGATCCCATTCACCGGAATGTGTATTGTCCTTGATGTTGATTGCTCTGAGCTCTGACTTTGTGTACCCGATAAGCCTTTTACACAAGACTTCTATATCCCCATCTTTCCTTTGCAGGATTGCAAGTCTCTGGTTTCCGGCAATCACATTATCGTGCTCATCAATGAGAAACAGTCCGAAGTCTCCATACTTATCCAGTGATTCTTCCAGTTCCTCTGCTTCTTTCTTTCCGATCTTTCTCGGATTCCCGAATCCGGTCTTTATGTCCCTGACCTTCATCGTGAGTGTCTCAATTCTCTTTTCTTCTAACAAACTCATTTTTCCACCTTCTTTCTGTATACCAAAAAAGGAGCTAACACAATGTCAGCTCCTTCCAAGAAAGGATTTCCGCAAATATGGCAAGTATTTGCTTATCATATGCCGTACTCTATTTCAACTGGCAACCCAGTTTCCCGGGTTGCCATCATCATAAGATGAAAAAATGAGTACGTTCCAGCCTCCGGCAAGCTGGTGTGATCTGCTTTTGGCTTCTCACAGCTTATACCATATCATACGTGAAACGATCAGTAAACGAGCAAAAAACGTTCCATGAGCCTTTCACAAGCTTATACAAGGTCTTTTACAATGGCTTCTATCCCAAACATAAGCACCCTCAAATCTTCTCTTGCCATTTTTGCATCCTTTTGGATAACCCTCGGTTCCAGATTAAATTCCTCTGCAATCTGCGTTGCAGTCATCCTTTTCTCTCTTAGATACATACGCTCAATGACCTGATATCTTCTCTGGACAACAACGGATGATGACCCTTCGCAACTCTGCTTGTAAACATCCAGCATACGGTCTACATGGGCCATTAGAAGTGACATCGTAGCAACACTTTTTCCGATACTTCTGATTTTCTTGTCATCTTCTCTCAAACCGAATATCCTGAGTATTTCATCTGCATCTGTTGCGTTGTATTTTGCTTCTTCCATATCTGCAACTGATTTCACGGACTCAGATATGAACAATTTAAACTTCATGTAGTTCTCCAGCAAAACCTTCGTGTTGTGAAGCAATCCTGCCTTTCTTTTTTCTTCTCGAATCTCAAACTCTTTTCTTCCTTCTTCAATCCCTTTTTTCATGGTGTCTTCAACAATTTTCTTAAGCTCTTCATCCGTCAGCCTTATAGCTTTTCCTTTTGCCATATCCCTTTACTCCTCCTTGCAGTTGACAATTCTTGAAACTTTTGATACATTTTCAATAGGTGTTGAGTCTTCTGCAAAAAGCGGCAGGCTCTTTTTTTATTTCCTTCTGAACATTTGAGCGTATTCGCATGTTGCAAAATGCGAAATGTATCCATATCCATCAGCTTCTCTGTCATCCGTTCCATTTATGATAGTCCCAGAAACTACTTTTCCTGAAGGAAGAACAATTCTGTCTTTTCCTCCATCACTTTTGTACATAACAAGACCCGGATCACATGGCATTTGCTTACCAGCTGTTGTCTGTATGAAATTGATACGCTTTCCGCATTTTCTGCACTTTGGTTGAGTGAAACTATTCCTCCTCATATTCCGCTCCTTCTTCCGGAGGTTCGTATTCATATTCGTCTTCCATAGGATTCTCCTCAAATACTTCTTCCTCCGGATCAATAAGTTCGTCTTCTTCAACCTCTCTATAGTCTGCATCGAGCACTTCTCCCGGCAGTGCATTTTGATCTGCTACCGGTCCTTCTATTGCACAGATTCCATCTCTTTCATCTTCTTTCGTACTGTTCATGCTTTCCTGAACTTCTTTGTCAAAAATGTTCATCTGTCCTCCGGAAGATACAAATTTCAAGACGTACCTCTTAAGTTCTTCATCATATACCAGATTCATTCCCGTATCCTTCTTTCCATCTAAGCTATCTTTTACAGGAACTGTAGTAGAAACCTTGTGCTTCAGTACCGGTTTTCTTATCTCGTCACTTCCTCCTTCTCCATCCGGAACCCAGTCCGTGCTGACTTCAACATCAACTTTCAGTGTGATACTTCCTTCTTCAGAATTATTCTGTTCCATCTTTTTTAACAGTTTCTGGAAAAGCAAATTGAATGTTTCTCTCGCCTGCTGGAAAATATCGGTTTCCAGCGTTAATTCTTGATAATTCTGTAACTCCATGACTACTTTCCTCCAATCTCTTTTATCTTGACAACAACTTTTGGTATATCGGAATAGAACTTCCTGACCTGACAGTCCACAATCTGAGTATCATCTTTATATGCTACATTATTGAGACTGTCCGCTATCGCTTTTATCACATTGTCCATATCGGGTTTCTTTGTTGGCCTGATTTTTCCTGACCTCATTTTTTCTTTCATTTTTTTACTTTTCGACTTTGGTATTCCATAGAAAGCCATAACTCTCATATCAAGCATTGCATCATCCGGAAATCTAAAACCATTGCACTGAATTTCATATTCTGTTCTTACCAGATTCTCATATACCACAGTTTTCTCTGGTGTATATGCCTTTCCATAAACCTTCCCGGAACTATTCTGCATAGCAGAGAATCTTGGTCTCCCTTTCCCGGTTGGTTCTCCGAGAACTTCAAATATAACTTCCATTCAAATTCTCCTACTGACTCATAACATTTCCTTCTTCCAGTTTCGCCTGTATGCAGTACCAGCTGCTCTTCTTTCCTTCCCTGGCAATTTTTACATGTCGAACTGTATAACCGTTCATTCCGAGAATTGATATCAGTGTCCTCCTGTCTTCCTCGCGGTATGCTCGTATGGTAATTTCAGCCCCGAAATTATCCTGATCTCCACCAACCAGAACAGCTGGCTCAACTTCCAACGCATCCGCTATGTCAAGCATTGATGACAGTGGAATATCTATCTTTCCGGTCTCATAATTTCCTACCGTTGTTTCACTCTTTCCTATTCTGTCAGCAATTTCTTTCTGCGTAAGTCCATTTCTGATTCTGAGCTCCGCTATTTTCTTAGCAACATCAGTTTTGTCCATTTATTACTCCTCCAAAAAATCTTTCATCTCATCAAACCTCTTGGCAGCTTTAATCATCCGGAAAGACTTTCCACCTATGTACATCGGATAGCAGCACTCAAGAATACGGTCATATATCCTCTTCTTCCTGATATCTTCGCAATTCATCATGTCTTCCAACTCAAGATTTGATGTAATGATCATTGGCTTGTTTGCTCGTACTCTACTGTCTATGATGTTGTACACCTTCTCCAATGCATAGTCCGTGTCCCTCTCTGTTCCGAGATCGTCTATGATGAGCAATGATGCACTGTTCAGAATCGTTATATATTCCGCTTCTTTGTCGCTCTCCCAAATATCTTGCAGTATTTTCACGAAAGATGTCATGATTACTGATTTTTCATGGTCGAGCAGGTAATTCGCAATACATGCAGCCGTGAAACTTTTCCCGGTTCCGACAGGTCCATACAGAAGTAATCCCTGATTCTTTCCGAACATGTCTTGAAACTTTTCAGCATACTTCTTCGCCATGCGGAATGCTTTTTCATTCTCATTTCTTACTTCATATTTCTCGAATGTAACTCCACGGAACTTTTTGTCCATCATGGAAGCTTCCTTCAACCTGTTTATTCTACGCATCTGCTCTTCGTATTCCTCACGCTTTTTTCTGTCTTCCATAGCTTTTGATTCACATTTACACATGCATCTAACCATATGTTCCATTCCTCCGAATGAGATTTTGGTTTGCTTTTTACTTCTGCACTTTCCGCAAAAAACTAATCCGCCTTCTCCAACATAATCTCCTTCGCTCATGCGGTCTGTTCCTGATTCCTGCAATGGAAGTATTCCTGTCAAATCCATATACTGCTATCCTCCTATCTCATCGGAACGGATTACTTTCATCCGGCATATCTGATTTCGCTGTCATTTCTTTCTTTTTCAGATAATCAACAAATGGCGTGGTCTCACTGAAAAACGTGCTTGCATGTTTGATATATTTCTCGTCTGTTCGATTCCTCTTACACTCAGTTGCGTATCCGACAACCGCCGCAAGCAACTCTTCTTCAGACCAGCCATCGTTGAGTCTTGCCTTATACTTTTTGTATGCATTTCCCTTATCTTTCTTCCTTGGGTATACATTCCACAGCTCTTCGAACGAAGATGAATACGGAGATGTTTTCTTAACTTTCTTTCCTTCTTCATCCGGTTTCTCTGTCCCGTTCTCTTCTGGTTCATATTTTGCTTTTTCAGCAGCTCTCTTTCTGGCAACGTACTCTCTCTGCCTTTTCGAATGCTGTTTTTTCTCGCTGACATATTTGTTGTAGTAGTACCTGTATTCTTCCCAATCATGTATGAACAGATCTCCATTACTGCAATCTATCCATCCATTCTCAATAAGCTTACTGACTACTTCTTCCGGATCAAGACTTTCTGAAAGACATGGTTTAATTGCAAGTGCAACATCTCCAATATCAGCTCCGTCCATAAGTCCATCCATGCTAGCATTGTCCATTCCCCAGAGCCATAGATTTACAAGTATTCCGATGGCTTCGTTCTGCGAACACCCAACATCTTTTGCCAAGACTCTTAACTTTTTTCCTATCAATGTCTGCTCTACACTAATCCACGCCAAACCATACACCTCCTAAATCGAAGCAGTGAGGTCCATGATACTTATCGGTCTCTTAAGAACTTTCGTATTCCTACACCATCCGCACGTATTGCATCTGTCTGGCTTCGCTGTTCCTTCCTTCAGCTGTTTGATGCGTTCTACATTGTGTTCAACGACTGAAAGAGCCTCTTTGAGATAATGGTCATTCACATGGATGACCTCTATGTCAATATCATCTTCTTTTGAAGCTCCTGCAATGTAGAACGGAAGCCTTTTTCCAGTGTTCTGATAAACTACTTCCTGATAAACAGCACCCTGCAGATCGTATCCCCAGTATCTTACAAAATCCAGATACCCGATATCCGGAACCCAGTTAAGCTTTGTGAGCGTAGCCATTACTTTTAGATCGACGATTGCTTTTCCGTCAAGATAAGAATCCATCTTTATTTTCCACGGAACTCCGAACAATTCCGCTGTCATGATAACCTGTTTATCTCCTGACATATACTTCTGGAAAAGTTCATCACGCTCTGTTCTTTCGATGATTTCTTGTGCTTTCTGGAATCCGGAAAGTAACTTTCCATCTTTCCTGAATATCTGCGGATTTTTTACCCGGAACTCATCAAGAGTTCCTTCATAGTAAGAGTCCACATAGCTTCCGATCATCATAGCTGTTGTAGGCTCTGTCTTATAATCTCCTCTGATTTTAGCAAGAGCCATTTCTTCGCATCCGGTCCTTCCGTATGTTCCGACAAAATCTTTAAACTGAGATACGGAAAGATATATCTTATTAGCCTCATCGGAGTAGTAATTCTCCTCTGTCAGCTGGAATTCTGTACTCATTTCACTCATCTTTTAGTTCCCTCCACTGCTAATATCTTCTTCTACCGGAGGTTCATCCTGATCTCCTTCAGAGAAAACATCTACAGGTTCATCAATATCTGTCTCTGGTCCGGACGGATTATCTGTATACTCAGCATTTCCATTTTCATCAAACACTTTCTGGTCATCTTCGAGTGCTCTCTGCATTTCCACTGACAGGATTCCCCACTTGCTGAGCAGTAACTTTATCACCGTCTTCAAGGCCATTGCATCGAAGTCAGTTGTCCACTTACTGTTTTTCTTGTGATAATTCTTGTCATATCTGTATGCCTGTGAGTATTTGGAAGCGTGATTCTCTACATCTTCTACCGTCATATACAATTCCTGTCTGTATCCGGTGTTCAGTTCGAACCATGCAAAATACCCTACGATTTTGCTTCTGTCTCCGCTTTTTCTGTCTTTCAGTTTGCTGAAGTCCTTCGCAAACTCAATATCTCCATACACCGGATTGTATGAAATAAGCTCGTCTCCATACACAACTGCATAGTTCATTCTCCGGTAATATCCGCTTCTTATAGCAAGCTGGATAAATCCCTTATACATGATCTGAAACTGTGCTTGGTATCCAACATCTTTCAGTTTGTAAGGAACCAGGGCACTGAATCCTAAATTACTATCAATCGGAAGATCGTAACTTGCTGCCACAAGTGCAGAACTCATAATAGAATTTGCACTACACTGTTTCAGCTGATTATTCTGACTGACCACATTGATTATGGATGTCATAAACTGTGGTGCTTTTTTTCCGAGCACTTCATTGAACCGGTTTTTAACACTTTCTGTTGCCAGAATTCCTTTCAGCTCTTTCATTACCGATAATTCTGTTCCTGCCATATTACCATTCGCTCCTTTCTGCAACGGACATCTTCTCTCCGCATAACTCAATGATTTCCGTCTCCGTCTTATCTGATAAACATTCCATGCAAACAGGTCCATTCATACTGTCAAAATACTCATCGCCTTCAAAAATTCCTTCTCCGCATTCAGAGCATATGACAATCGCCTTTGGTTCCGGTGCGTTAGGACAACTGCTGTGACACGGATTCTGTAAACATACACTGCACATTTCCTACCTCCATCATATTGATAAAACTAATTGCATTCACTGTTCTTCTGAACAGGTACTCCTTCAGAACATCCGGGAAAAGAATCTCGAAATACTCTTCAGGTTTCTTCGCAACTTCCATTTTTCTAAGACAATGCTGCTCAGCTTCATGAATTTCATCGTCACTGATATCAATTCCTTTGCTTCTCAGTTCATCAACCATCTGTTCTACTACTTTTCTTTGATTATTCATTAGCTTTTTCTCCGATGGCATCTTCCATAGCTATCCTGATAAGAATCATTGCTGGCAGAATAAGAAATTCTCCACCGATTTCAAATGATCCTCTTACATCACACATGTGCATTATCGCGAAGCACTGTATAATTGTTCCTATCAGTAAATAGCTAAGCCAACTTAACACTTTGTTCTTCATACGTCCCACTCCTTATGACTGGTGATACAAAAATCCCGATGTCTATCGGTTCCTGCTGGTCTATAGCCTGAATCATTTCTTCAAGCGTGTTCAATCCGTACTGCTTCATTCGCTTTTCAATTCTTTCTGCTATTTCCACAGCAACACTCCCTTTCTTGAACCAATTTCAATTCCCATACCGTCTTAACCAGTTCATCCAGTTCCCCGCATATATCGTTCAGCTCTTTTGCCTCTTCTTTGCTTACCTTACCGTCTTCTGCAATCTCAATGAGCTTATCCTTCAAATCTTCTATCCGGCTTTCTCCGAACTGTTTCACGATACGGAGAACGATATTGTCAATTCTCCCTGCATCTACAGCTATCGGCATACACCTTCCGATCAGGCACTCATTCTTGCAATACATGGTTTTCAGCTGTGGAGCACGATACAGGTCAGCCATCACGATGATAATGTCTACCGGAGGCACTGTGACTCCCAGTTCGTAATTGCTCAGCGTACTAACCGAAACACCGAGCATTTCGGCAGCTCTTTCCATACTGCTTAGAGCATCATTGTAGATTGCCGCCTTTTTTCTGCATTCACGATAAGGGTTTTCATCCAGTTTTCTACAATTACTATCCATTGTCTAATTCCTCCTTATGGCTTACAATAAGCTCATAACCTATAAGGTACAGCCACAATCATACGGAACGTTTAAGTAATCGCTGATAAGTTTTACGGTGTTCGCAGAGTATGACCTTCCATTTACAACTGCGGAAACATGTCCTCTGGATAAACCGATGACTTCTGCAAGTTCCGTGGTTGTCATGTCGAGGTCAATGAGCTTCTTCTTTACTTTTTTGCACCATGGCGATAACTTACGGCTCATGTCTACCTCCTTCCTCAGAATTTTGCTTTACATCACTGATAATCTGCTGTAAAATAAACATAAGTGTACTGACAAACACTGACCGGAGATACTGGCATATCTCCTTAATTTTTTACCGCTTTGATTACAAAGCGTGATGTAAATTGCAATGATTTTCGTGTTGATTTGTGTTGTACAAACTAATCATAGTCAACAAAAGCTTATTTGTCAAGCATTATAGTAATCATTTGCGTACTTTTGGAGGTAATTTATTATGACTATCGGAGAACGTGTATTCTTTTTGCTGGACAAATACGAACTTCAGCAGAAGGAACTGGCAGATGCCATCAACGTTTCCAAGGCAACTGTGAATGGATGGAAAATCCGCAACGGAAGCCCTTCTGCTGACCTCATTGCACCAATAGCAAAGTTCTTTCATGTTTCTACTGACTATCTCTTAACAGGGGAAGAGGCGGAAGCAAAGACTCTGAGCATCGAGGACGAAGAATGGCTCAGCATCATCCATCGGATTCCGGAGGACAGGCAGTCTATGTGCAAGGACTTCCTTCGGACACATATGGTTATACCTGACAGGTACGTTGACAAGAAGAAAGCATAATCTCTTCTGCTTACTTCGAGTACGTCCGCAAGAACAGGAGGTAACATTCATGGGAGCTGAAGAAAAATGCTGCTATAACAGCAGCGAAAAAGAGGAATTCGTAAAGGAGTTGCAGCGTTTACTTGCCTGCTATCAGATAGCTTCTTTCGATGACCGAAAAGTAATCTGGGCGGTTCTGAACAAATATGCCGCCTATATAGACTGAAATTGCCCCATAAAGGGGCTTTTTCTTTTTTGAGGTGGAATAATGAGCATAAATAAAAATATTACAAAAGATACTCACAAGAAAGCTGCTCTATATGTTCGAGTATCAACAAATTATCAGATAGACAAAGACTCTCTTCCAATGCAAAGGCAAGAGCTGGTTGCTTATGCGAAACTAATGTTTGGAATTGATGACTACGTGATTTTTGAGGACGCTGGCTATTCCGGAAAAAATACAGACCGTCCTGAATTTCAGAATATGATGCGTAGAATTCGTTCCGGTGAGTTCACTCATCTTCTATGCTGGAAGATAGACAGAATATCACGTAACCTTCTTGACTTCGCTTCTATGTATCAAGAACTAAAGGATCTTGGTGTTACCTTCGTTTCAAAGAACGAGCAATTCGATACTTCTACAGCTATCGGAGAGGCAATGCTGAAGATCATACTCGTGTTTGCCGAGTTGGAACGCAACATGACTTCTGAGCGTGTTACCGCTACTATGCTTTCAAGAGCACAAAACGGACTGTGGAACGGAGGTCGTGTTCCGTTCGGCTATGACTATGACAAGGAATCAAAGTCTTTTTCTATCAATCCTGAGGAATCTGCACTTGTGAAAAGAATGTTTGATCTTTATACGGAACACAGGTCAATCGTCATGGTATCCAGAACGCTTAACGAAGATGGCTATGCTTCAAGAGCAGGTAATGACTGGTCTCCGGTCAGCGTATTCATCATACTGACTAATCCTTTCTATACAGGGATGTACAGATACAATCATTATAAGGACCCAGGACTGAAAGTCGAAAAGGATCAATCAGAATGGATTGAGGTTCCAAACCACCATCCAAGAATAATATCAGATGAGCAGTTCCAGAATGTCAATCGGATCATGCAGGGAAATTCGAGGTCCAAGAGACTTCCTGGCCAGCAGCACACCACAAAGAACACTCATATTTTCGGTGGACTTATTTACTGCGGAACATGCGGCTCTTTATATGTTTCAACACCTTCCAGACTTCAGGCATCTGGATACCGACCTTCTAAATACTCATGTCCGAACCTTCGGAAGAAAACTACTTGCAACACAAAGTCTGTATCTGATCCAGTAATCGGGGAATTTATGATAAACTACGTGCTTAACATGATGCACGCTAAAGATAATTTTTCATCAATCCATAACACTACAGATTTGCAGAACGCACTTCTGAGAGGGGGAACGTTCCAGACAGTAGACCACATAGGCAAGGACGGTCTTGAAAGCTACTTCCATATGCTTACAACAACTCCTTTGGACGGAAAGCGTTTCCGGAAACCAAAGAAAGCAAATACGATTGACCCGGAGCTTAAGAGACTTCGTGCAGAAAAGAGAAAGACTGAACGTGCCATGGATCGCCTCATGAACCTGTATCTATATTCTGATAATCCGATCAGCGAGAAGGACTTCATTATCCGTAAGCAAGGTCTTGATGACTACTTAAAGGAAATCAATGAAAATCTCGGAATGATCGACAGGGGAAGCGGCATTGAAACTATTTCAGATGAGAACTTTATAAAGAGAGCCAGCTACTTTATCATGAGCAAAGAGCTGGCAGGAAAAGACTATATATATTTCAAGAAGCTGGCTATGGACATGGACGCAGAAGTTCTGAAAGACTTCTTCCATGAAATCATAGACTCAATAGTCATGGATGGCAGTAACGTGAAGGAAATCATTTTCAGAAACGGTCTTGCTCATACATTCTACTACAAGGAATCAGAAAAACCGGAGGCATAAACCCCCGGTTTTCTTAACATTTTCTGGTTACAAATGTACGATTTAGGCATCATTCTATAAACATCGCATCCCCAAAGGAGAAAAATCGATATTTTTCTCTTACAGCTTCTTCATAGGCATGCATAATATGCTCTTTTCCAGCCAGAGCAGAGACAAGCATCAGCAAGGTGGATTCCGGAAGATGGAAATTTGTGATCAGTCCGTCTATAATTTTAAAAGAATAACCAGGATAGATAAAAATCTCGGTCCATCCGTTTCCTGCATGAAGTACGCCATTCTCATCGGCAGCAGATTCCAGTGTCCGACAACTGGTAGTTCCTACTGCAATCACACGTTTTCCTTCTCTTTTTGTACGGTTGATCAATTCTGCCTGATCTTCTTCCACCATATAAAATTCGGAATGCATATGATGTTTTTCTACATCATCTACTTTTACAGGACGAAACGTGCCAAGACCTACATGAAGAGTTACATGGGCAATGCGAATCCCCTTTTCTTTAATCTCATCCAAAAGTTCTTCTGTAAAATGAAGACCTGCAGTAGGCGCAGCAGCACTTCCTTCATGTTTGGCATAAACCGTCTGATATCTGCCTTTATCCTGAAGTTTATGAGTAATGTAAGGAGGAAGGGGCATTTCTCCCAGCTGATCCAGAATTTCTTCAAAAATTCCTTCATAACTAAACTTGATCAGGCGATTTCCTTCTTCTACAATATCAATCACTTCTCCTGTCAGCAGCCCGTCTCCGAAACTGATCACAGTTCCCGGTCTTGCTTTTTTCCCAGGTTTTACCAGAGTTTCCCATACATTTTCTTCTTTTCTTTTCAAAAGAAGAATTTCAATCGCTGCATTAGTTCCCACTTTACTGCCATAAAGACGGGCTGGAATTACCTTTGTGTCATTGATGACCAGACAGTCTCCCGGATTCAGATAATCCAGAATATGACGGAAATGGGTATGAGTAAGGGTGCCGGTCGCTTTGTTCAGACACATGAGACGAGAAGAAGAACGATCCTGCAGAGGATCCTGGGCAATCAGTTCTTCCGGTAAATCATAATAAAAATCTGCTGTTTTCATATTTCCTCCTATTTGTTCAGGGTACCGTAAATTTTATCTTCCTCCAGTAACCTTGCAGTACCATCTTTGACTTCTACAATCGTAACACCGCAATTAGGAGGTACGCAGCCATGCCAGAAATTTTCAATGCATGGATTTTCATATACATTCTGAAGAAGAGCTCTTACTGCACATCCGTGAGAAGCAATCAGAATGGTTTTATCCTGCAGTTCTTCTCTTTGTGTAATATCCTGAAAAAAATCAGCGGTTCTTGCACAGATAGCTTCAATGGTTTCTCCTCCTTTCGGAGGCAGATATTTTTCTGTATGATGAAAGAAATTATCCAACATTGAAGCCGGCAAAAGGGCGGAATCCCGCCCTTCCCATTCGCCGAAAGATATTTCCCGGAGTCTCTCATCGTCTGTAACAGGAATATTTCTGTCTGCAAGTACCAGCCGCGCCGTTTCTCTTGCCCGTCTTAAAGGGCTGGAAAAACAGCAGTCAAAAGGAATCTCCTTCATAGCTGCTCCTGTGATTGCAGCAAGCGCAATTCCATTTTCATTTAAATCCGTATCTGATGCCCCCTGAAGACGCCGTTCCACGTTCCAGGAGGTTTCCCCATGCCGGATGATATACAGTTTCATTTAAGTCTCCTATCTGCCAAAAAACGGCTTTATTTACGAAGCTCAATACCAAGTCCTTCCAGTCCGTTCAGGATTTTTTTCATGGCTGCAGTGATTTCCGCTTCTTCCAGAGTCTTGTCTTTTGCACGGAAGGTCACAGAATAGGCCATAGATTTAAATCCTTCTTTAATCTGTTTTCCCTCATAAATATCAAACAGTTTGTAGCTTTCCAGAATCTTTCCGCCTCTTTGCCGGATAATATGTTCAATCTGTCCTGCAAGAATATCCTTTGGTACTACCATACTGATATCACGGCTTACAGCAGGGAATTTTGCAATTCCTTCGTATTTGCGGTCAAAAGTTGCATATTGCAGAATTGCCGGAATTTCAATCACAGCTACATAAGCACGTTCGCCGATTCCATAAGAAGCAGCGACTACCGGATGCACTTCACCCAGATAACCGATTACGGTTCCTTTGTACAGAATGTTTGCCTGGCGGCCCGGATGAAGGAATGGTTTGCCTGCTTTTGGATCATATTCTTCTTTTTCATGCATACCTGCCTTATCCAGGAACTCTTCTACTACACCTTTCATGGTGAAGAAGTCGCCTTCTCCAATCATACCAAGCGTAAATATCATTCGTTCTTCCGGCAGTTCGGTCAATGGAAGATCTTTGGGAATGTAAATATTTCCCAGTTCATAGAGACGTACCTCTTTATTTCTTCTCTTGTAGTTTGTTCCCAGAGATACCAGCATACCGTTTAACGGTGTGGTTCTCATAATACTGAAATCTTCTCCCAGAGGATTGGAAATTGTAATGGCTTTTCTCATTTCATCGTCTGCAGGGATCAGCAGTTTATCAAATACCTTCGGACTTTCAAAGGAATAGCAATAGCCCTGTGAGAATCCATTGCATTCTGCGATGTCTCTTGCCAGCTGTTCAATGCGAAGCTTAAACGGTAATTTTCCGGTAGTAGCTTCTCCTTTTGGAAGGCTGGTCGGAATGTTGTCATATCCGAAGAAACGTGCTACCTCTTCTGCAATGTCTGCTGTACGGAAAATATCCGCACGGAAAGTAGGTGCCACAATTTCATTGGAAGCTTCGTCATATGCCAGTTCTACTCTTGAAAGATATGCCAGCATTTCTTCTTTTGTTAATTCAGTACCAAGAAGATCATTAATTTTTTCCGGCTCAAAAGGTACACGTACCGGCTCTTTTACTTTGCTGTATACATCAACCATACCGCCGACTACTTCACCGCATCCGAATTCTTCAATCAGCTGGCAGGCTCTGTCAATGGCAGACTGTGCATTGTTGGGATCCAGACCTTTTTCGAATTTTCCGGAAGCATCGGTACGAAGGCCTACTTTTTTACTGGAAAGCCGGATATTGGTACCGTCAAAACAGGCTGCTTCAAATAACACTGTCTGTACAGAATCGGTGATCATAGAGTTTTCTCCACCCATGATACCTGCGATTCCTACCGCTTTCTTACCATCGCAGATCATCAGTACTGAATCATCCAGAGTACGTTCCTGTCCATCCAATGTGATGAATTTTTCATCTTTTGCCGCACGGCGAACAACGATCTCATTGCCTTCAATGGTATCCATATCATAGGCATGCATAGGTTGTCCGTATTCTTCCATAACATAGTTTGTAATATCTACCAGATTGTTGATCGGACGAATACCGTTTGCAGCAAGACAACGCTGCATCCATTTCGGAGAAGGACCGATTTTTACATTTTTTACAACTCTTGCACAGTAACGTGGGCACAAATCTTTATCTTCTACAGTTACTTTTACATAGTCGTGTGCATCTTCTTCGTTTCCTTTTACTTCCACTACCGGCGGTACAAACTTTTTATTAAAGGTTGCAGCAGCCTCTCTGGCAATACCGATCACGCTGTAGCAGTCTACACGGTTTGATGTGATTTCATACTCAAATACCACATCATCCAGGCCCAGAGCATGAATGGCACTTTCCCCAACTGTTGCGTCTTCCGGGAAAATATAGATTCCGTATTCCGGAGCTTCCGGATAAAATTCTCTTGTGGAACCAAGTTCTTCAATGGAGCACATCATACCGCAGGATTCAATTCCCCGGAGTTTTCCTTTTTTGATTTTAATTCCTCCCGGAGTTTTCTTTCCGTCATGTCCGCCGGCCACACGCCCTCCGTCCAGAACGACCGGGACTTTATCTCCTTCTTTTACATTCGGAGCACCGGTAACGATCTGTACCGTTTCATTTCCGATATTTACCTGGCAGATAATCAGTTTGTCTGCATCCGGATGTCTTTCAATTTTTTCAATCTGTCCGATTACAATTTTTTCAAGATCTGCGTCCAGCTGTTCAAAGCCTTCCACTTTGGTTCCTGACAAAGTCATTGCATCTGTATATTCCTGTGCTGTCACATCAAGTTCCGGCACGTACATTTTAATCCATGATAAAGATGTATTCATTTTGTTCTCCTTTTCCTCCTACTAGAATTGTTTCAGAAATCTGGTGTCATTTTCATATAAAAGTCTCATATCATCGATTTCATACTTCAGAAGGGCAATACGTTCAAGACCTACACCAAATGCAAAGCCTGTATATTCTTCCGGGTCAATGCCGCACATTTCCAGAACATGAGGATGTACCATACCACAGCCCAGGATTTCGATCCATCCGGATCCTTTACAGAAACGGCAGCCTTTTCCGCCGCATTTGAAACAGGAAACATCCACTTCGGCACTTGGTTCGGTAAACGGAAAATGATGCGGACGGAATTTTGTTTTTGTTTCCGGTCCGAACAATTCTTTTGCAAATTCTTCCAGCGTTCCCTTCAGATCTGCAAAAGTAATGTGCTTGTCAATAACAAGACCTTCAATCTGATGGAAGGATGGTGAATGCGTTGCATCTACTTCGTCTGAACGGAATACACGTCCCGGAGCAATCATACGGATAGGCAGCTTTCCTTTTTCCATGGTACGTGCCTGAACCGGTGAGGTCTGGGAACGAAGGCAGATCTTATCATCAATAAAGAAGGTATCCTGTTCATCACGTGCAGGATGTCCTTCCGGAATATTCAGTTTGGTAAAGTTATAATCCTGATATTCTACTTCCGGACCTTCTACTACTTCATAACCCATACCGATAAAGATTCGTTCCACTTCTTCCAGAGCAATCGTGTTCGGATGTCTGTGTCCCATTTCCATCTTCTTTGCAGGGAGAGTAACATCAATTACTTCTGCTTTCAACTTTTCTTCCAGAACAGCAGCTTCCAGTTTTGTTTTTGTTTCTTCCAGATGTTTTTCAATTTGTGCACGTGTTTCGTTGACCCACTGACCAACTTTCGGACGTTCTTCAGCAGCAACATCTTTCATTCCTTTTAATACGGCAGTCAGTTCTCCTTTTTTTCCGAGAAACGCTACACGTACCTCATTTAATTTTTCCAGAGAATCGGATTCCTGGATTCGCTTTGCAGCTTCTTCCTGAATACGCTGTAATTTGTCTTTCATAATTTTCTCCTTTTTCTTTGTTCTGCAGTGTGATTCACGGGGAGCATTTTTTGTTTTACAACGTTTTGTCCTGCAAAACAAAAAAACTCCGTCCCTCAAAAGGGACGAAGTATAATATCCGTGGTACCACCCTTGTTCCCGGATCAAAGATACCGGGCACTCCTGATCTGTTTAACGCACAGCTACGTCATCTCCTACTGCTGTTTCAAAGATGCGGCTCCAGCGGGAAACTCAACAATTGTCTGAACTGAAAGAGGCTTACAGCCGATGACCTCTTATCTCTGGCAGAAAACAACTGTCTAATGACGCTTTCAAAGCCTTTGACATATCTTGTCTGTAGTACATTTTATCCACTTCTGTCCTTCCTGTCAAGAAAATCTTTTATTTTCCTTTCTGGCGGAGGCATGAACAGTAACCTTGAATGTAACCAGGCAGCAACTATTCCTGTTTATGGTGTACCAGCTGATCATATTCTTTTTTTATGGCATTCGCTGCCATTTCATGCATCCAGAGAAACTTCTTTTCAAAATAATGGTTGATTAGAGCACCGATCATAACAATGTTCATACAAATATCCATCCAGAGAAGAATCAGTACAATGGTAGTCATACTGCCGTACATATTGGATGCGCCGTTAAAAATATCAAAATACAAAGAAAATCCAAAAGAAAAAACGGCCCAGGCCACAGACGAGAAAACAGCTCCTGGAAACTGACTTCGAAAAGTGGCTTTCCGGTTTGGAACAAATTTATACAGAATCAGAAATACAAAACACAAAGATGCCAGGGTAATAAATACGCGCATACTGATGATTATGGAAAGCAGTTTGTTCAGGAAAGGAAAATGACTGGTCAGCTGTCTCTGGAGGGTATTTCCGAAGACCTGCAGAATTAAGGTCAATATAATTCCGATTACAAAAATAAGCGTATATACTACCGAACGAATTCTGGTAATCAGATAATTACGTGTTTCTGATACCTGATAAATACAGTTAAATCCGTTTGTCAGCGCCTGAATTCCTTTTCCGGCTGACCACATGGCCATAACTGCAGAAACAGGTACTACACTCAATGATTTATTATATACTTCGTCTACAATATAGAGAATGAAGCTATTCAGATTTGCAGGTATGATCTGCATAATCACATTTACTACCTCATCTCTGTTCAATGGTGTATAACGGACGGAGGTCATCAGAAGAAGCATAAAAGGAATAAAAGAAAGAATAATAAAATATGCTGCCTGTGCAGCATAAGCAGTAACATGTTTTTCTCGTATACTTGCAAAAAAACCTTTAATATCGATAATGATTTTTATGATTATCCACATGTTTCGATGGTCTCCTGTTGTTCTTCTGCAATATTATATCATAAGGAATCCAGTGGAGCAATTGTTATATCTTTATAAAAATATTTCAGAATCTCCTCATAAGGGTATCCTTGTTCCGCCATGCCTTTTGCACCATTCTGACTCATTCCTACTCCATGTCCATATCCGCCTCCATGAATCATATATCCTTTCAGACTTCCGTCTGCATTTTTCCCTTCTTCCAGAGTAAAATATGCACTGGGAAGAAGCTGTCCTCCTTTTACCATGGATCCGTCTTGCCGCTGAATTTCAAGTCCTTCCGGAGACAAAAAAGACCGGATATCGTATTCATTTGTAATTTCTTCTGTACCGGCATCTGTATCAATCTCAAGACGCAGCACTGCGTCGCCATCTCCGGTAGCCAGTATGGTCATACTATTCAGTTGTTCTGCCTGTGGTGTATTTTTTTGAATCTGTTCAAGCAAATGGCGGCAGGACATAAAAACTTTCCATGTATACCAGGGTTCTTCCTGATCATACGTACATTCTACACTCTGCAGATAAGAAGCGGGAACACTGGCCTCCCATACTTCATCCGTACTGGTCTTTCCATGAGAAGTGGAGAAATAGTAGGCATTCACAGGCTGATGATTCTGACACAGAATCTGGCCTTTTGTAGCATTTACAGCCTCATTTGCAATCGGGGATTCTTTGGAATTCTGATATACCTGATACGACACACTGTCATCTACCTGGGCACCTGCTTCCTGTAAGGCGCTGTCCTGCATCTGTACCCACGCATACGTTCTTGCACATACTGCCTGGGCTTTCAACGCTTCTGTTCCAAAAGAAACGGGCATTTCACTGGGAACCACTCCATACAGATATTCTTCCAGAGGAAGTGTATTTACGATCCGTATACCATCCGGTGTCTGAGAAATTGTGAAGCTGCCGCGATAAGAGGGATTTCCACAGTTTCGATTTACGGAAAGCAAGACCGCTCTGCAGGTTTCATCTTCTGGTTCAATCTGTATGATTCCATTCTGAAAGCAGGGGGAATCTTTTTCAATCAGAAATTGTGTATCTTTTTCTGGTGCTCTGTTTTCGGAAGGATTGATTCGGTATGTTCCTGTAAATTGAAAGACTATTTTATCATGAAAGTAATCTTTATAGTTCGTATCCATGATGAGTACAGAAATGAAAGGATTCTCTTCTTTTTTCTCTGCCTTCATCCCTTTGGGTTCTTCCGATTGTTCCGGAGTTTCTTTTTTAATAACGGCATATTCATTTTCTTTGATCATGGATTCTTCCAGCCATTCCCGTTCTTTTTTTTCCTTTTGGGGTTTATTGGCTTCCCAGATAATCCATATACCGACCAGAGCCAGACAAATAATGAAAACTTTCCATTTTAGTTTTTGTTTCCAGTTCATACTCTCCCCTTCGACCTCTCTATATCCAGTATATGAAAGAAAAAAACAGATATTCCATATATGCGGATACATCTGTCCGAATAGAAAGAATATCTGTTTTGGGATTTATCAGTTCAGAGAAAATGCATAAACTGTGGTAGTATTGTAGGTCTCCCCAGCCTTTAAAAGGGATGTCTGGAAATTCATTTCATTGCAGGCGTTTGGATAATACTGTGTTTCCATACAGAATCCACTCCGTTTTCCATAAACACAGCCATCTTTTCCATCCTCATGCTGAATAAAGTTTCCGATGTAGAACTGCATGCCTGGTAAATCGGTAATTACTTTCATTGTAATTCCACTTTCTTCACAATGAACAACTGCCGCTTCACGCATATCTCCTTTTTCTCTTGTCATTGCATAATTATGATCATAGCCGCCGGCAAAATTCAGCTGATCAAAGTCTGCATCTACATCCTGTCCGATTCTTTTTGGAGCAGTAAAGTCCATAGGTGTGCCTTTCACGGAGGCAATTTCTCCGGTAGGAATGGATTGAGCATCTGCAGGAGTATATTCTTCTGCATGAATCTGAACGATATGATTCAGCATCTTTTCCGCACCTGCATTATGACCTGCCAGATTAAAATAAGAATGATTTGTCATATTAACGATTGTATCTGCATCTGCAGTTCCCTCATAATGCATGATCACTTCATTTTCATCTGTTAATGTATATGTAACATATATCGTAAGATTGCCTGGGAATCCCTGATCCATATGCGGACTTTCCAGACAGAATGTAATACGATTCTTTTCTTCATTCAACTCAGATACTTTCCATACTCTGGTACGGTAAAAATCCGGTCCACTATGGAGATTGTTCATTTCGTTGTCATTTTTTTCAAGCTGGTAAGTAACATCATGAATTGTAAAAGACGCTCCCCCAATACGATTTCCGTTTCTTCCGATGGGTGCTCCGAAATGAGGATTGTTTGTATGGTATCCTTCCGCACAATCGAATCCTAATACTACATCGGTTAATTTACCATTCCGATCAGGTACCAGAACACTGACCAGAATTGCTCCGAAATCGGTTACTTTCATGGATGCACCGGATGTATTGGAAATTTCATAAAGAAAAACTTCTTTCCCATCCAGACTTTTTCCAAAAGATTTTTTTGTAATTGCCATTTTGATTCTCCCATAATTCTCTGTAAAATTAAGATAACTATCCGGAATCAGCTCCGAATAGTCTCTAAAAAATCAAGTAATCCCGGAGATGCCGTTGCCTGTCTTTTGACTCCTAGCCTTAGCTAGGTGGGTGACCGCAACCGTTCTTCTGCCTTCCGCTGCATAATGACGGCCTGACATCCGATCCGGCAATGTAGGAATCCCGTTTAAAGTAAATGTAGGTTCAAAAACGACAGGCGTGTCGTACACCCCAGGATTACTTCGCTAATTTTATTATACTCTAGTATATGAAGTTTTTCAACAAAAATTACATGGTGAAAACTGTTTTTTTATGCATTCAGCAATTTTTTTACAATTGCCGGCATATCTTCTGCATCCACTACCGTATCATGAAGGACCGGAGCCGTACGAATTTCTTCAATTGCATTCGGAACCTTCACGTTGGCGATTTTTGAAAGTTCATCTACCAGTTCAAAATCTCCCATTGCATCATATTTTTTGTCAATGGCATTCATGACACTGCGGGTGAATTTGAAAGGACTTGCTGTGGATGCAATTACAGTTTTTGTTTCATCCTTTGTATCTGCTTTGTATTTTTCATAAACACAGGAAGCTACGGCTGTATGGGTATCGATCACATAACCGGTATCCTGATACAGTTTCCGGATCACTTCTGCAGTCTCTTCTTCGGTTGCATAATTTCCATAAAAATCTTTTAACTGTTCCTTCATAGAATCTGTAATTTCGTATTTTCCACATTTGCTGAGCGTTTCCATCAGTTCTCTGTTCTTTTCTGCATCATCTCCCGCAATGCGGTAAATTAAGCGTTCCAGATTGCTGGAAATCAGAATATCCATGGAAGGAGAGGTTGTGAGAATAAATTCTCTGTTTCTGTCATAACTTCCGGTTGTGAAGAAATCATACAGGACTTTATTTTCATTGGAAGCACAGATCAGTTTTCCAATCGGCAGTCCCATATTTTTTGCATAAAATGCAGCAAGGATATTTCCAAAGTTACCGGTAGGTACGGTTACATTGATTTCTTCTCCGTCTTTGATTTCTCCGTTTTTGTACAGCATTGCATATGCATATATATAGTATACAATCTGAGGAACCAGCCTTCCGATGTTGATGGAGTTGGCGGATGAGAACTGATATCCGGCTTTTGCCAGCTCCTCTGCCATTTCTCTGTCATTGAACATTTTCTTTACACCGGTCTGAGCATCATCAAAGTTTCCTGTAATTCCTACTACATAGGTGTTATTGCCTTTTTGTGTAACCATCTGTTTTTCCTGTATAGGACTTACCCCGTTTTTCGGATAAAATACAATGATTTTGGTGCCTGGCACGTCTGCAAATCCAGCCATGGCTGCTTTTCCTGTATCACCGGAAGTAGCTGTAAGAATAACAATCTCATTTGTTACCTTATTTTTCTTTGCTGAAGTGGTAAGAAGATGCGGAAGAATGGACAGGGCCATGTCTTTAAATGCGATAGTAGCGCCATGAAACAATTCCAGGTAATAAGCACCATCTGCTTTTGCGAGGGGTGCAATTTCTTCTGTGTCAAATTTGGAATCGTAAGCTTTATTAATGCAGGCTTTTAATTCTTCTTCTGTAAAATCGGTAAGAAAACGGCTCATAACTTCATAAGCGATTTCCTGATATGTCATGGAAGCAAGTTTCTCAACAGGAATATCAAGGGCAGGAATCTGAGTCGGTACAAATAAACCGCCATCATCGGATAATCCTTTCAAAATTGCCTGAGATGCAGTTACGCATGCTCCTGTTCCTCTTGTGCTTCTGTATAAAGTTTCCATTTTTTTCTGTCCTTTCTTCTTTAAAGTATAAGTTTCTCTTAATAGGTATGTTTATCCGGGGTATGTATAAAAATCATGTACCCCATGGGAAAACAAATATTTCAGATTTTTCTTAAACCAGCTTACATTGGCTGAATCTGAATATTCTTCCTGCATAAAAAATAATGCACCTTCTGAATAGTCTTCTCCATCAATGGCCCGATTCACGGCTTCTCTCGTTTCTTCCGAAACCGTTACCGTATGAATCCTTCCGTCTGCGGTAGGGGAAAACTGTGGTGTTCCAGCTGTTTTTTCCCATACGATATCATAAACCGTATCCGGAAATTCCGGGCTTTTCATTCGGTTAAAGATAACGTTTGCCACCATAATACGTCCTTGCAAATCTTCTCCTCCAGCTTCTGCTTCCACAATTTTCAGAAGTGTTTCATAATCACGATCTGTAAATTGGAGATATTTTTCGGAAGCTCCCCTGGAATGATCTTCCAGATTTGCGACACTTTCTGCGGCAGCCTCGCCAAAATCCATATGAGATTCCTGAACGTTCTTTCCCACACGTTGTCCTACCAGAACTGCCTCGCAGGAAGTTCCCAGCTTATGCACATCACTGTCCGTATCCTGGCTGATACGGACAGCTGCTATGATTGATTCGATTCCGTAAGCATGCCCGGTTTCTTCTACGGATTCCCCGGGAGGTTCCTCACTTTCTTCCGGTGGCGCTTCTTCTTTTTCCGCAGCAGCATGTATATTATTTTTCCTGCTGGAATGGACGCTGTAAATGGAAAAGGCAATAATCGCAACGACTGAAACTCCCAACAGAGCAATTCTGCAATTCCTTTGTCTCTTTCCTGGGGTTTCTCCTATCAGAGATTGAAGCCCGGCTATAATTGCATAAATAACATCCATACGCTTATCCTTTGTTTTATAAAGTTTTTCCTCTGTCACAACAGAGTAATACATCAGGTATTTGAATTATATGATAGTTAAAGGATAGAAGTCAATAAGGAAGCATTGGTTTTGTATGTTTTGCATAATTATAGAGCAAAAACCGCCTGCGATTTATCAAAAATCACAGGCGGTTTTTTTATAAATTCCGTGCAATCACTCCAAGAACCAATAAATGGACAGGATAAAATGCATAATAGATATATTTTGAAACTGTTTTTTTCCGTTCTTCATTATAACACCAGATTGCATAAAAAGACAACGGTCCGGTTACATACAAAAGACTGATCAACGCACCTATGACTGTTTTTAATATATTTCTGGCATAAAAAATATAGAAAACAGCAGTCAGTAAAACCATACAAAGGCCGTATTCCGCTCGCAAAATTGTAACCCATAGGACGCTGCAGAGTACAATGAACAATTGTACAAGATTTCTTCCTCGTTTTTGCTTTTTGGCCATTTTCAGGAAATAAAGCATCAAGAGACTGATTCCAGTACCTGTCACGGCATTTTGTTGTGATAGATCAAAGATTTTTCCACTCATGGCAAAATCATAAGGAATTTCACTGACTGCAGCAGTAAAAAACACCGCCATCAGATAGGTTCTATAGTCCGATGTATGATAAAATCCTTCTACCAGAAGAAATGCAAAAACAGGGATTGCCAGGCCACCAAGAAGCTGAAGGACAGAAGCCGTTCCTGCTAATGTCATCAATTTCTGATTTTTCGCCATTTCCATAGAAAGGCTTTCCTGTGTATATTGTTCCAGATGAATGATTCCCTTTTCAAAGATTATGATTCCTGTCGATTGAAGAAACAAAACTGCACATGCAAAATTCTTTAAACCATTTCCGGTTATAGTCGGTGTTTTCCAGTAAATACGTCTGTTATTCATATCAACTCAACCCTTAACAGCACCTCCGGTAATTCCTTCTACATAGAATTTTTGCATAATCATGAAAAGAATAGAAATCGGAATGGATACCAGTACTCCTCCTGCACAAAACTGTGTGAAATAGGAATTGATCAGACTCTTATCCAGCATTTTGTATAATCCAATTGCCACAGTATATTTAGAGGAAATACCTGCATTTAAAATCATTTTTGCATATACAAAGTCCATCCACGGAACAAGAAAACTGCTGATAATCGTATATACGATAATCGGACGACTCATGGGAAGAATAATGGTCCAGAAAATCCTGGCTTCCGTACAGCCATCAATTCTTGCCGCCTCACACAATGCCCGTGGAACCGTGTCAAAAAATC
This sequence comes from Blautia sp., assembly GCA_051880075.1. Taxonomy (GTDB): domain Bacteria; phylum Bacillota; class Clostridia; order Lachnospirales; family Lachnospiraceae; genus Blautia. The sequence goes on from JBJENG010000065.1 coordinate 27,078, forward strand.
CTTTTGCAATCAGATATCCCAGACCCGCTGATGCGGAGTAAACCATAATCAGACCTGCGTAACTGTTGGTCAGATTAAACGTCTTTAATGTAAAGTACACGGCAATCATAGCCAGCATTCCAGGAAACAGATTGAGAATAACAGCTATATTCATCAATGGCTTCCTCATAGGAAAACGCATAACAGAAGTTGCATAAGCCACCATAAGCACAAACATGGTGGAGATCACACAGGTGAAACAGGCAATAATAAAAGTATTCATAAACCACTGAGGAAACTGAGCCACTGTGTCAGGATGAAACAGCTTTGCATAATTAATCGCACTCCACTCTTTTGGAAAAAAAGTACTGGTATTCATTCCGGAATATGCACTAAAAGAAGTGCATACCAGCCAGACAATAGGAATCAACCAGAAAAATGCCAGAAGAGCAATGAACAGATTGTGTAAAACAATACTCGAGGTTCTGTTGTCTTTCATTTTTTTTATTTTGGTTGTATCGTTCATTATTGATAAGTTCCCTCCCTATCACCTTTTATCATTCTGTTAAATGCCACCAGAGTGAATACAGAACAGATGATAAATACAATAATACCTATGGCCGATGCCATTTTATAGTTATAATAGTCCTGAGTCAGCCGGAACAGCCAGGTCACAAGCAGATCCACTTCTTTTGCCTGCGAATTGGCCATCGCCTGATTGGTCGTTGTATAGACATCCTGCGTCAGAAGATAGATTACGTTAAAGTTATTAATATTCTTCACAAAATCCGTCACAAGTGTTGGGCCTGTAACAAAGAGCAGATATGGCATAGTAATGCTTTTAAAAATCTGGAAAGGCTTTGCTCCATCAACTCTGGCGCTCTCCAGCTGATCGGTCGGAAGATTCATGAGTACACCGGTTGCGATCAGCATCTGGTAAGGAACACCAATCCATATATTGATCAGAATAATCATTACATGTGCCCAGCCAGGAGCAGACAAAAACGGAATATAACTGGTGGATACCAGACCAATTTCTCTGAGAAAATGAGTTACCCCCAGATTGCCGCAAATGGTATTTACAATTCCACCGTTCGAGAAAAAGTTTCGTATAAGCAGCAAAGATACAAACTGAGGTACTGCAATCGTCACAATAAACAGAGTACGCCACATTTTTGTGAATCTTGTCTTTTTGTTGTTCAGCAGAAGAGACAGCAAGATTCCTCCAATGTAGGTGGTGATTGTCGCAAAAAATGCCCATATAAGTGTCCATCCCAAAACCCGGACAAAAGCATAGCCAAATGTCACGGTCAATCCACCGCCTCCGAACAGGTTGATAAAGTTTGTAAAACCAGTCCATGTAAACAGTTCTGTAGGGGGCATGTGCTGCTGATCATAATTGGTAAACGCCACAAAAATCAGAAGCAAAATAGGAATTGCTGTAAAAATCACCACGCCAAGCACGGGTAATGTCAGCAAAGTAATATGGAATTTTTCTTCCACAAAAGAATGCATATCTTCCCGGAAAGTTTTTATATGTTTTCCAGATTCTTCCATAATCTGCAGTTTGTAAACATTGGATACATTTTTGACCCATACAATAAAAAAAGCAAACCACACAACAAAACTGAACAGAGAAAACAACAAAATTTTGAAGGAATTATCATAATCATTCATTTCACTCTTCATCGTTGCCATATTGAAGACTTTTTCCATTTTTACTGTTCCTAATGTTCCGAACTTCGGTACATATTTCATCGCAAACAGAATCGTAAATGCAATCACTGCTGCTTGAAGAATTGTCATAAGAATAGCTTTGATATATTGTTTTCTTCGTGCATATCCTGCACCCATCCATAAAACGGACAGTTTGACAAATGCGTCACCTTTGACAAAGGCAGTTCGGAAATCGGCAAAAAAGCTGCCGATTCCATGAAAAAAACTGCCAACTGCCATGGCAGCACTGTTTTTTGAATTACCTGCCATGATTTTATCCTCTTTTCTTATTCAACTGGAGCACTTATCCCTTCTACCAGCGTATCCAGAGCTGACTGAATTGCCGCATCATCATCCGGAGATAATGTTCCCTGCGCAATCAATTCACCAAATGTCTGTGCCGGATCCCAGTATTTTCCTCCTACCATCTGTGTCTTACTGAATTCTGATTGCTCTGCCAGTGCTGCAATCGCAACATTTGCTTTTACACTGTCGGATTCAATGATTTTATTATTCGTAGGACCACTTTCACGCTGATCAAAGAATTTTTGCTGCGCTTCTTCATTCGTAATATAATCTGCAAGAAGAACTGCCCAGCCTGCATTTTCTGCATATCCGTTTACACCTGTGAACTTAAAGCCTGCTACAGACCCCTGCTGTACTTCTTTGTCCCCTACAGAGAAAGTCGGTAATTTTGTTGCTGCATAGCCATCTCCAAATACTTCCTGTGCAGTAATCGCATCCCAGGTACCGGATACACATGCAACCAACGCTCCGGATGCCAGCTGATTGGAACCATCGCCATCTGCAATTGCCATAAATGCCGGACTGGAAGCAATTTCCATCATACCCTTTACTACATCAACTCCTGTATAGCCATCTGCACTGGTTCCATTCCAGTCGATGAAAGTCGTTCCATCATCATTCAGATCGGTAGTAAATCCTGCGCCATAAAAGAAGGATGCATTATACCATCCGGATGCAAGTGTCATCCCCACTTTTTTCCCTGCCGCATCTGCTGATGCAAGAAGATTATCCCAAGATGTTACATCTTCTTCAGAAAGAACCGATGCATCATAATAAAGGAAATAGCCATTATCTCCTGCACGCGGGAATGCATACATGCTTCCATCAATAGAAGCCGCTTCTACAGAACCTGCTGAATTTGCACTTTTTACATCATCCAGTGTTTTTCCTGCCATCTGAAGTACTTCCCCATACTCTTCCAGATTTAACAGTGCACCTGCTTTTACCAGATCTGTTAACTGATCGCTGGCAAAAGAATACACATCCGCTGCTGCCTCCACATCTGTAAGAATTGTATCCTTTGCGGTGGATTCTGATTCTACACCAATCTGGATGTCAAAGTTCTGATCTGGGTAGGTTGATTTAAAACCTTCGACCAACTCAGCCAGTAAAGCCTGATCCTCTTCCGCCCCCCATAAGGTTAATTCAATTATTTCCTGATTGCCGCTGCTCTTCTCTTCTGTGTCTGTGGTTTCGGCTGTTGCACCAGACGTTTTTTCATCTGTTTTTGCCTCTTCTTGTGAACTGCCACATGCTGTCACAGACAGAACCAGCGTGGCTGTCAGCGTCGTTGCCAATACTTTTTTTAAGTTTTTCATATATTTCCCTCCATGGTGTATTATTTACAAAAAGTTTAACATTTCTTTTTCAGAGAAACATAGCACTATATTGGCAGTGTTTTTTAATTATTTGGGGTACCTGTAAAATTCTGGGATTTTTTTTGTTTTCTGGCATTTTTTTAGGCAGCAGCAAATCACCCTTTTGCTACTGCCTCAGCTTTAATCTGTGCCTCTTTCAGACATTCTTCAATTTCTCCGTTTATCAGAATATTTTGAAACTCTTCTTCCAAAATTCCTTCTATTTCATATGATTTACTTCCATAGTTCACCACAGGAATTTCTTTTACCATATCCGATAAAAATTTTGTCACTTGTTCTTCTCCGAAAAAAGAATCCGCGGTCCAATAATTTTTATAATTCTCCGGATGATTGACAGCCGGGATAATTCCAATTTCATTTATCAGTTGATCCATAAACTCCGTATCTTCCACAAACATAGAAAGAGCAAATGCTTCCGCCTCTATACTTTGAGATGCATGTTTTAACAGATACCAGGAGCTGCCTCCTACATTGGAAATTAAAGTCTGATCTCCTTCTTTCAGTTTTGGAACAGGAGCCGCCCGCCACTGTCCCGCCTGAGACTCATTGGATTTAATACTGGAAATAATCCAGCTTCCGTTAACAACTGTTGCAACTTCACCCTTTTGAAATGCAGAAATAAAATCATTCCACCCGACTGCACTGATTCCCGTCTGTTCCTGCAACATTTTTTTAAGAATCTCCAATGCTTTTTTTAAAGATTTGTTTTCGTCAATGGTTACCGTAGTTCCGTCATGATCCACATACCATTCACCTTCGCTTTGCATAATCAAACGCACAAGAGGCAAATCCGTCGGATCCAGCGTCAGCATGGCTGCCCCTGTTCTTTTATAAACCTCTTTCCCAATCTCAATGTATTCGTCCCAGGTCAAATCCTGCATATCCTGCTGAGTATATCCGGCATCTTCCATGATATCAAGTCGGTAAAAAAGAGCCGCTACTCCACTGTCAAAAGGAATTCCGTACAATTTTCCGTTTCTCGAACAGATTTCTTTTTTGTAATCCACAAAATATTCCGGATCAATTTTTTCTGTTAATTCCGTGAATTCCTCTTCATAGCGAGTTAAAACGCCCTGAGCATCATAATCTTCGATCATAATGATATCCGGAAGGTTTTGATACATTTTGGCTGCAAGCATATTCTCTACATCAAAAATGATTTCTTCATTTTCTTTTATTTCTATCATAATGTCTGCATCTTTATGCGTTTTTTTATATTTTTCTGCAGCCATCTGTGCCGCTTTCACGTTAAAGGTATCATCCCAGGTCCAGATTCGAATAGTTTTTGACTCTTTTGCCTCTGAAACAGTTGTCTGCTTCTGACAGCCACTGCATATCATGACTGCACATAGTATACCAGCTGTTGCTTTTCTGATGTAATTCATAATTTCTCCTCTTTCCTTGCAGGAAGCCAAATAAAAATACTGGTACCTATTTGCCTGAAGCTTTGAATCTGAATCCTCTGTTCCTCACCATACAATAATCGCAGACGTTCCTGTACATTATGGATTCCAATACCGGAAAAATATTCTTTTCTGGCAGGTCCCCGTACGGCTTCCTGTTGTTTTTCAAATTCCATTCCCACTCCATCATCCAAAATGCGAATTTCCAATTGTTCTTCCCGTTTTTCTACAAAAATCTGAATGGTTCCTTCTCTCCCGAAAGGGAATCCATGGAAGAATGCGTTTTCTACAAATGGCTGTAAAATCAGTTTCGGAATCCCATATTCATAACAACTCCTGGAAATATAGAATTCAACCTGTACAGCCTCGCCATATCGGGCATGAATAATCTGAACATAATTCTTCAGATTTTCTATTTCCTGACCGATAGAAACAAATTCATCTGTATTATGTATCGAATTTCTCAATAAATGGATAAAAGCATCAATTGTAGATACTGTTTTCTCTACATCATTCTGATATACAAGCAATTTGATACTGGCCAGCGTGTTATAAATAAAATGAGGATTGATCTGCATCTGAAGTGCCTGAATTTCTGACTTTCGTCTGGCTTTCTCGGTTTCCATTAATTCCGCAATATATTTCTGAATATCATCCAGCATATAGTTGTAAGTTCTGGCCAGTTCCTGCACTTCTATCGTTCCTTCCTCTTTCATATATTCAGAAAAATTTCCGGACTTAATACCGGACATTTTCTGAACCAACGTAGAAAGCGGTTGAATCGTCTGCTCTGCAAACCAGAGGCTGACTGCCAATATCAGAAAAGCAATTAATATACAAAGAGTAACCAGAAAAGGCATATTATACAACTGGCTGAGAGCCAGACGATTATCAACTACACCCAGAATTCTTTTTTCCTGATAGGGCAGTTTCCGCTGCATCACTGTCAGATACTTTCCTTTTTCGTTTACAGTGAACTGCGTTTCCTCTCTTCCCAGTGCCTGTTGATACCAGCTCTCCTCCAAACAGGCCCCGATCATTTGTTTTTTGTTGGAACAAATTACCTGATTTTTTTTATCGACCATGTAAAAAGCAGTATTGTCTGTCACAAAATAATCAAAGTACTTCTGCAGATCTTCCATTGTCAAGGTAATCAGAACCACTGCGTAAATTTCCTGACTGGTCTGATAAGATAGTGCCTGGGAGACAATCACCACATCCGTATTCTTGTTTGTGATAGAATATCCTCCGTGAGAAAACGTATAGTGCAGTTTTCCCGGTTGTTTCACAGCAACCTGGACCGCTTCACTGGAAAACATATCTTCTTCCTGCATGGAAATTGTCTCCGTTCTGGACAGATAATGCTGCCCATGCATACTGAGCACCAGTATATTCAGAAGGTCCATTTCTGAAGCAGTGTGCAGTTCCAGATCTTTTTTCATCTGATACATATTCTGAAATGTCTGCACGTTATTCAGCTTTTCCTCTCCACTGAGATAAATTCGAAAAGCCCAGCTGGAATCTATGGCTTCTACGATCTGCTGCACATTCTCATGAAGTCCATTCAATTCTTCTTCGATCTGATCAAATACTTTTTCCTGGGATTTTCCATAAGTATCCATAAAAATACTCTGAGACATTTTCAGAACAACTGTACTGACTGTCAGTGAAATCACCATGATGCTCAGCATAACCATAATAAAAATCCGACCTGAAAAACTGTTCCAGTGATACATCCGCTTATTCCTCATATTTCTGACCTCTTCGCCACAGGGAAGGCGTCTTTCCGGTTATCTTTTTAAATACCCGACTGAAATAGCTATGTTCGGAATATCCCACCTCTTCACTGATTTTCGCAATGGAAAGGCCGGTATTTTTCAATAAGTCACAAGCCCTTGAAATTCGGATACGGTTCAAATACTCGCTGAATCCTTCTTTCATCTGCTGACTGAAATAGGTAGAAAGATAATGATAATTAAAATTAAACCGTTCAGACAAAATTTCCAACGTAAGGTCTTCCTGATAGTTTTCGGATATATATTCCAGAATTTTAAGAATCCTTTCATCTGTGACAGGACGCTGTTTTCCGGAAAAACAAAGGAGCGTTTTCCATATCTGCTCCATGCTTTCTCTATATGCAGTCTCATACATTGACTGGTCGATCTGGCCAAAAATCACATAACGGCATTCTTCCTTATCCCGGTCTTCAGTCTGAAGTGTGTCCAGAAAATGATAGATCATATTCTTCATTTGATTTTTCAACTTATAGCTGTCCATATATGCCTGTAAAGCTGCCTCATTATATTGCTGCAAAACTCTCACCGCATTTTGAAACTGGCATTTTTCCAAATAATAATTATACTGAAAAAAATCCAGTTTCATATTGACTCCGGAAGACGAGATATTTTTTCTATTTTCCATAAACAAAATTTTTTCATTTTCATAATAAAAAGCCTGATCTCCATTTGGAAGAATCTCGTTCCTATAAACAGAATTAATTTCTTCAATTTGAGTAAAACTGCTGCTGCAAATTCCAAGAAGATGATTGCACAAAACACTCAGTTTTTGACAGATCTGTTCCAGAAAAGCAAACAGTTTTTTCTTCTGAAACATGGAAATGCTGAATATGATACACACCAGTTCTTCCCGTAGCAGCAACACACGTTTCTGGAATTCTCTGTCTTCCCGCATTTCCCGTTCTATTTTCTGAAAAAGTATGCTTGACAGATCCTGTCCTTCTTTATTTACTTTTTTAATCTTTACTGCAAAAAGATAAAATTCGGAACCAGAGAAGCAGGTATCAATCTGTTTTACATCCAGCTCTTTATCATGTCCCAGGATATACCGCTCCAACATATGTTCACAGCTAATCGCCATTGGATTCTTCTGAATGCGATATCCTGGAATACGCTGTGCTGCCTTATAGAGAATCTTTCTCAGTTCTTCCTGATTCAGAGTGGGTTTTAATACGTAATCCATTACACCATTCATTAATGTTTGTTTTACATATTCAAAATTATCATATCCACTTAAAATAATAATCTGAATAGACGGATAAGTTTTATGCAACATCATGGAAAAATCCACGCCATCCATCATGGGCATCACAATATCGCAGATTACAATATGAGGCTGATTTTTCTGGATGATACTGAAAGCTTCCAGTCCATTAGTTGCCTCTCCAATAATTTCAAAGCCTTCCTGTTCCCAGTTGAGCATGTATTTCAAACCCTGCCGCATGATGTACTCATCATCTACAATTAATACTTTTATCATTTTTGTACTCCATTATATCTTTTACTAATCTCTGTACATATTATACCAATTTCATTCTTCAACCGAAAGCACTATAAAAAAGTACAAAAAAAATTACTACAATCCCAAATTTTTCACAATCAGACATTTTTCATATAAAAACAGATTGCCGTTGGATTTGTATGCTGTGCACAATTATGAAAAGAAGCTGTAAAATTTTTTCCCGTTCAATAATACTTTATCTTTTACTTAAAGAGGACAGCCCTTTATTAAGAACTGTCCTCTTCTTCAAGGTTAATTATTCCATATTTTTTCAATCTGCGGAACGGCAAGATACATCTGTGCTGCAACGTTTGTTGTAGACCTGATACCGGAAACCTGTGGTGTTACATAATAATAGTAACGTGTACCGTTTTCTACATCGGTATCTACATAAGTTGTATTGTCTTTGACAACAGCAATTCGCACAGACTTGCTGTCACCGGATTTTTTTCGATAAATGCGGTATTCTGATGCTTCCTTTACTTTTGTCCATGTAAGCTCAATGCCGTTTGCCGCATTTCGCAGTTCGACAGTTGTATGAATAATGACCTCTGTCTCAGACCAGGCAGAATAATAGATATTGGAGCCGGAAGTATTAAAAGCACGTAACTTAATATAGTAACGTTCTCCTTTTTTCAGTCCTCCAATCACTTCCTGTGGTTTCTGGGTTGACGGAACATCAATTGTCTTACAGTTTTCAAAAGTACTGTCTGTGCTGTAGCAAATCTGATATCCGGATGCCATTTCATTCTGTGACCAGATTACTTTCATCTTGCCGGTTGCTTTTTCAGCTAATTTCTCTACGATTGCAGCTGTCAATTCTTTTCTGTTTGTTTTGAAATGGAAATAGGGTCTTTCCTTAATTACTGTGATTGCTGCAGGATATTCATGCTTCTCCAGTGTGGCTAGTATGGCCGGTCTTACTTCCTCTAAAGTTTTACCTTCCTCCAGAATTACAAACAAATATGGTATAAAGTATCCTTCATGATCCGGGTCAGGTACCAGACAGAAGAAACCGTCTTTCACACCTTCCGCCTCGACCATACGGCTTTCCATTCGCATGACAAACAGATATCCGCCGCCATAACGTTCTGTAAAGCCACGTCCCAGAACATGGAGAATACCATTTTCTGTAATATAGCCAATATCACCTGTATGCAGCCATGTTTCACCGTCCGGATGAATCACCAGTGTTCTTTCTGTCATTTCTTCACCCATGTATCCACTGTAACCCAGCATTTTTGCCGGACCGTTCATACAAACTTCTCCTATTTCTCCGTAATTTTTTTCTTCCAGAGTCTGAGAGTCAAAAACAGAAAGCACAGTTGCAGGCAAGGGCATACCTACACATCCGTCTTTCAGCGGAAACAAAGGATTCGGTAAAGTAAAGCAGGAACCGCCTTCACTCTGTCCATATCCGGCACTTAATGTATGCATGCAATTATGCTTATGGAAGAACGCTTCCACTTCGCGGCACTTTCTTTCATTCATCGGTTCTGCTCCAGGTCCAATGCTTCTTAGATGTGACATATCGTAATCTTCCGGAATTCTGGTGCTCTTCATTAAGATATCGCACATCATGGGAATCAAAGCCCAATAATTTGGTTTTAACTCCATGAACCGGATATCAATATCATAGACCGGACAATAAGGATCAAGAATGACTCTTAATCCTGCAGACATGGGAAAAATCGTCATGGAAACCGTTGCTGCCACCAGAGCCGGTGTCAGAATCGGAAGCCACCATGTCTCCTGTTCTTCGGAAGCCTGAACAAAAATTGACATCTGGTAAGCAACGGCTACAATATTTGCTCCGGAATGAATCACCAGCTTCGAGATTCCTGTGGAGCCACTGGTATAAGCTCCGAATAAGGGCCGGTTCGGATTTTCCTGCACGACAAAATCTCCGTTGTATTTTCTGCCCAGATTCATAAATTCATCCCAAGTAAGATCTTCCTCTGTTGTTTCTGTTTCAGTAGAATAACGAGATTCTATTTCTTTTATAATATAATCCGGGATGCTGCCTTTATCTGCATAATCATAAGGAGAAACCTTGATCATACGATTCATGGGAGTCGTAGAACGGAATAATTCTTCGTCACTTTTTGAAAGATAATCATGTGAAAAAACAGTCGATGCCTTTGATTTACGGATAGCAAAACAAAGTTCTTCCGGTGTATCGTCACGGCATATTATTGCAGCACCGATTTTTTCAGCTGCCAGAAGCAAGATATAATGGGACGGAACCGCCTGTAAAAAAACAGGAATCCGGTCGCCTTCACTGAAACCAATTACAGTTAATGCTTTTGCTGCAATTTCTACTTCCTTCCAGAATTCTTTCCAGGTATATCTTTTACCATAATATTCAAATGCAATTCTGGTTTCATCCGGATTCTTCATTTTTAAAAATGATTCCAGCGTAATTTTAGGAATCTCAATATTCCGCAATGGCTCCGGATAATATTTCAACCATGGCTTATCAATACTGGCTTTTCCTGTAAGACCTTTCGAATTTAAATTCATTTTTTTTCCTGCTCTTTCTTTTTCCTTTGTTTTTTCCTAATAAACTTTTAGTTTAAATAGAAGATATCATGATTCCATTCTACATCCCCCGACATACTTTGTCAACAGGACACCTGCTGTAAAAAGCCCCTGTGTTTCCCTTTAACAATAGGGAAGCATAGGGGCTTTTTATATCATCGGTTATTGATTGCTGTTACCAGAGCATCAATGGATGCACGAATAATATCCGGATCCACACCGGCACCCCAGGAAAGGGTTCCGTCCGGTTTACGGATACCTACATATGCAATAGCTTTTGAACTGGAACTCTGTTCCAGCGCATGTTCCTGATAAGTTACCAGATCATACTTGAATCCATAAGCTTTTTTCAGTGCGTTGCTGACAGCATTGAGACGTCCGTTTCCTTCTGCTTCTGTTACAATTTCTTTTCCGTTAAATACAGAAGTTACCTGTGTGGTAATTCCTCCGTTTACCTGCTGGAAATGTACGCCATTCAGAGAAAGTGGTGTTGTAACATTTTCAAAAGTTTTCTTGAACAATTCGAATATTTCTTCCGGAAGCAATTCTTTCTGTGTGTGGTCAGAAACAGCTTTAGCTGTATAACCCATTGCTTCTCTCATCTTCGGCGGCAGATTCAGACCATATTTTGTTTCCAGAATATAACCGACACCACCTTTTCCGGACTGGCTGTTAATACGAATCACATCTGCATCGTAATTTCTTCCCACATCCTGTGGATCGATTGGAAGATAAGGAACTGTCCAGTGTTCCGGTTTCTTTTCTTCCAGCCAATGCATACCTTTTGCAATCGCATCCTGATGAGAACCGGAAAATGCAGCAAATACCAGGGCACCGCTGTATGGACTTCTTTCGTTGATCTTCATACCTGTAAAAGATTCATATTTTTCACAAATGGAACTCATATCTGCGAAATCGAGGTTTGGCTCTACGCCCTGTGAATACATATTCAATGCCAATGTAACAATATCTACATTACCGGTTCTTTCTCCGTTTCCGAATAAAGTACCTTCGATACGGTCAGCGCCTGCAAGAAGCCCCATTTCAGAGTCTGCAACACCACAGCCCCGGTCATTATGAGGATGAAGAGAAACCACTACATTTTCTCTGTACTTCAGATTTTCGCACATATACTCTACCTGACTTGCATATACGTGAGGCATGGAATGCTGTACAGTAACCGGCAGATTAATAATTGCTTTTCTGTCAGCAGTGGGTTTCCATATATCCAGAACTGCATTACAAACTTCGAGGGCATATTCCGGCTCTGTTCCTGTAAAACTTTCCGGACTGTACTCAAAACGATAGTCTTCTCCTGCTTCTTCTGTCAGTTCTTTTAATAAAGTTGCACCTTCTATAGCAATTTTCAGGATTTCTTCTTTTGATTTGCGGAAAACCTGTTCTCTCTGTGCCAGAGATGTGGAGTTGTACACATGTACAATGACATTTTTAGCACCTTTTACTGCTTCAAAAGTCTTACGGATAATATGTTCTCTGGCTTGTGTCAGAACCTGAATCGTCACATCATCCGGAATCAGGTTTTCTTCGATTAGTTTTCTCAGGAATGTATATTCTGTTTCGGAAGCTGCAGGAAATCCTACTTCAATCTCTTTAAAACCGATCTTAACAAGTAATTTAAAAAATTCAACCTTCTGCTCCAGATTCATTGGAATGACAAGAGCCTGATTTCCATCCCGTAAATCGACACTGCACCATACAGGTGCTTTGTCTACATAATCTTTTTCTGCCCATTTCATACATTTTACAGGCGGCAAAAAATACTGTCTTTTGTACTTGCTGCAATTTTTCATTATTATATCCATTCCTTTCGCTTCGCTCAAGGCACAAAACGTTATGAAA
>JBJENG010000066.1:0-1804 GCA_051880075.1 Blautia sp.
TGAATGTGGTAAAATATGCATTTTCGGGTCTTCATATAACATGGAAATGCATTTCTTTGATGACTAAAAGGTAAGGTTGACACGTTAACTGCTCGGCCGTATACTGATATCATAAATAAAAGGTAGGCCACCTAAAATACATGAAGGAGGTCCTGATATATGGATGAGTTATATCAGCAGATTATTGATAGTTATAAAGAGACGGGTTCTGTAAAGAAGACAGCAGAAGAGCTTGGGACATATCCGATCAAAGTACGAAGAGTTCTGATTACGGAGGGACTGTGGCACAGCAAAACCAGTAATCAGGTTGCAGAGCTGCTTGCTCTGGGCAAAAGTGTAGCTGAAATAGCAGAGGAGCTTGTTATATCAGAGAAGAATGTTCAGTCTTATATGCCCTATTCCCGTGGGCAGTATGGAGGGGAAGACAGAAGCAACGAAGCGATTCGAAGTGAGGAATATAGAGGACGGATGCAGCAGGCAGCTAAAAATCAGGTTACCAATACAGAAGCACGTTCAAAAAAGAAAGAGGATGATATTCAGGAGCAGCGGCGCCTTCTTGAAGAATTAAGAGCTGAAAAAGAGCGATTACTGAAAGAGAAAAAAGAATTCTGGGACATGATCGAAGCAGAGATGAAGCGGATTCCTATGGCAATGCAGCTTCATCTGGAACTGGACCTGGGATATTTCGCAGATGAACATAAGGAAGTTCTTAGAAGATACGGAAGAATGAAGGATGGAATTACCAGAGATTTTATTGTTCCGGGTAATATGACACTGCATGGTCTTCATTATGCAATCATGAAAGCTTTTGGATGGCAAAACAGCCACCTTCATAGCTATGTTCCATATGAGGATGAATTCAAAAAAATGACAGATGGGGGATTGGTAAAAGAGTGGACCCGTCAGGTTGGTATGTATTTCCGTTTTCCAAGTGAGAATTATGAAGATATATATTGGGACGATGATTATGAGGAAGGTGAAAGCTTTAAGACCTGGCTGAAATCCAAGTATTGTGGACCATACTCCTATGAAGGCGTGGGAGAGCATTACATTCCTGCACAGATTGAAGTAGACAGATTCCGAAAGGACTGGCCTGCTATTCAGAAGAAAACAACAGATCAGAGAACGTGGAATGTCTACATGGAAGGTCAGTGTGAGGAAATGCTGGAACGCCCGATGCTTTGGACTGTACTAAAAACACCGGCTGAACAGGGAGATTGGGATTCATGGAAACAGGAGAAAGAGGCCGCCCTGAAACAAGTTGAGAAAAAACGTAAGGACATTATCAAAAAATACAGACAGCTGACAGCCCGTATGGACCAGATCGTTGAAGAGGCAGGAACGCATTTTGACGAAGAAGGAAATCCGACGATCGACATGGTTCCATATTTCCGGGAGATGGAGGAACTGGACCGTGAATTGGAAATGCTGTGTATTGATTATAATCCTGAACCAATCCCGGCATTATCTGCATTGTGTTATCGATATGACTATGGCGATGGGTGGGAGATTAAAATCACCTGCACCAATGCCTGGTACGACAAAACCGTTTATGCCAGGGATGAAGAAGGCGATATGCTTCATGATAAAAATGGATTCGTTCCTGAGAAAGCTTTGTTTGTAGATGCCTTTGGTCAGCAAATAGACGGAGAGTTTCTGGACAAGTTGAGAGAGATTCAGCGTAAGGAAAAACCAATCTGCATTGCCTGGGATGGAATGAGTCTTGTGGATGATGTTGGTGGTGTTGGAGGTTTTTGCGAATTCCTTGAGACGATTAACGGTGATGATCCGGAAGAGAAGAAAA
>JBJENG010000067.1:0-111514 GCA_051880075.1 Blautia sp.
TTTTATATTTTATCAAAGCCATTCGCTTTTGTCAAGAACTTTTTTAACTTTTTTTGTTGTTCCATTCTCTCTTTCGACAACTCTGTGAGTTTATCATATTTCAGATAACTTGTCAACAGTATTTTTTATTTTCTGGTAATTCATATAAAATACTGTTTTTTTCTGTCACCTACCAGCGACAGCTCAATTAATATACCATAGACAATTTCTTCTGTCAACTCTTTTTTTCCTTTTTTATATTTTTTCGTGACCACCCCGAAATTTCAGTGTTCCAAAAACAAAAACCGCATGACAGTCACCAATCTCAAACTGCCATGCGGTCTCCAATCATCCGATTCCGCCCATAACGATTCCCAAAATCAATACAAGAAAACATACTGGACAGAAAACATATTTACACAACGGATAAAACTTATTTGTAAATGCTTTCTCACGCCCTTTATTTACTTGTTCTTCTACATATTCTTTTCCACATACCCAAAAGAACATAATTGCAGCCAGTCCTGCTCCAAGAGGGCAAATATAAATAGAAAGAACATCCATCCAGCCAGAAACAATTCCCTGAATACATACAGCTGCCACTGCACTGGCTCCTCCTATTATTCCACATGCCTGTACACGTCCCAGACCAAATTTCTCCTGTACAGTTGCAATGGGTGCTTCATACAAATTGATCAAAGATGTCATTCCGGCAAATAAAACTGCCACAAAGAAAATAATTGCCACTACATTTCCTCCTGGCATAGTTTTAAACAGGTTTGGAAGGAAGATGAACATCAATCCCGGTCCTCCCTGATTCAACTGTGTTCCAGTAGTAGCCATGGCCGGAATAATAACAAATGCCGCCAAAAGCGCCGCCAAAGTGTCAAAAAAGGCGACACGAGCTGCTGATGCCGGAATATTTTCCGAATCAGAGAGATAAGAACCATAAATTAACGTTCCGTTTCCCGCAATAGAAAGAGAAAAAAACGCCTGTCCCAATGCATAGATCCAAGTTTTTGGATTTGCAAGAATTTCTGGATCCACACGGAAGATATAATGATATCCATCCATTGCTCCCGGCTGAAAAAATACATAAATACCCAGTATTACAAACAACAGAAAAAAGACTGGCATCATCACTTTATTCGCCTTTTCAATTCCTTTTTCCACACCAAGCATCAAAATCAGAATCACAAAAATAAGAGCCGCCAGAAGCCACCCGTTATTTCCAAAGGCAGATGCCATGCTGCCAAAGGTTTCTCCAAATACCTCTACAGTTTCCGGTTCCAAGGTTGTTCCTGTGAATGTTCCAATGGTATATTTTAAAATCCATCCAACCACTACACTGTAACCAATTGCCATAGCAAGAGAGCCCAGAACAGGAATCAACCCAATGGTCTCTCCCATTTTCCGTTTTCCTGATTTTTCACAGGCAATGCCAAAAGCATCCACCGGTCCCGATCTGGTTGCCCGCCCAAAACTCATTTCACCGATAATTCCTGTACTGCCGATCAGTACCACAAAAATAAAATAGGGAATAATAAAAGAACCTCCCCCATAAAGAGAAGCTCTTGTTGGAAACATCCAGATATTTCCCATTCCCACTGCGGATCCGATACAGGCAAGTATAAATCCCCACCTTGTGTTAAACGAACCTCTTTTCTCCATTTCTTCCTACCCCTTAATTTTTTATGTAGATAATACTCATTTTACTTTATAACAGAATCGATTGCAACCAATTTGTCATAAATGTAGTTTCCTGATCCTTCTATAATATGATGGCAGTAAAACCAAAAGTGCTCCTGTCCATGCACCCGTTTCTGCAAAATAGATTCCATTTTTTCCAATTACAAGAGGCAGCAAAAGCGCGATCGAAATTCGCATAGTCAGTTCTGCAATACCGGAAAACATGGGCATGACCGTATCCCCCATTCCCTGCAGAGCCGACCGGTATATATGGAGAAGATAAAGAATCACCAGTGTAGCAGCCATAACAGACAGATACCGATATGCAATCCTAAGAACCGCTTCTGCCTGTACTTCCTTTTGTGAAATAAATATCTGAAGAATCCGGGGACCAAACAGCAATAATATAGCACCGATTCCCATAGCAATTACAATGGAAATTTTCACGGATGCACGTACACCTTCCCGAATTCTTTCATATTCTTTTGCCCCCAGATTCTGTCCAACAAATGAGGATGTAGCATAACCGAAAGAAACTGCTGCCAGTTCAAAAAGCCCATACAGTTTATTGGTAGCTGTAAATCCTGCCACATACAAAAATCCAAAGCCATTAATAACATATTGGATTACAATTCCTCCAAATCCAATAATGACATTTTGAAATGCTACCGGGAGCCCCAGGCGCAGTAATTCCTTCACAATATCCAGATCCACACCCCAGTCTTTCCATGCGATATCCCATATCCCATATCTTCTCAACTGTATAAAACAGATCATCCCCGAACAAATCTGTGCCGCAACAGTTCCCCATGCTGCACCTTTCACCCCCCAGTGAAATCCAAGAACAAAAATAAGATCCAGGAAAATATTGGCTGCCGCTGCGGAAATCATGGCAGCCAAAGGTGTTTTGCTGTCTCCCATTGCTCGCAGAAATCCTGCACACAGATTATATAATGCAGTAGCACCAAGTCCAAAGAATAAAATATATAAATAATCTGCTGCCTGTTTAAAAATATTATCCGGTACCCGCAAAAGTTCCAGAAGTTCCGGAAGTTTACAGGTAAACGCTACCATAATGATCAATGTAAAAAGAATGCCAAGCCACACAGACATTGCAATGGCCTTTTTCATACGCTGTCTGTCTTTCGCTCCAAAGGTCTGAGCAATCAAAACAGAAAATCCCTGTGTAATACCGGTAATTGCGCTCATGGCCGTAAAACTCAGCCAGTCTGCACTTCCCAGAGCAGCCAGGGCTTCTACACCTACACCCCGTCCCACAATCACACTGTCAACTACTGTATACAGCTGCTGAAATACATTTCCAAGCATGAGCGGAATCGCAAAGGAAATAATAATTCCAGCCGGATTTCCCACTGTCATATCTCTCGTCTGTTTTTTCCCCATAATAATAATCTCCTATATCAATTCCTGGCAAAACAAAAGCCCGTTATCATTATAAGTGACAAAGGGCTTTCTGTAAATGAAATATTTTATTTTCCGAGACGAATTACATTCCAGGATGCTTTTCCCAGTCTGCTGGTAACAATTCCTGCATCCATAGTGCTGCGTTCTTCTGCATTAACCGGTGCTACATTTGTAATTCCAAGTCCGTTTACTGCTTTCAGATCTTCATTTTCCATTACAATGTGCTCCAGAATACGGTAGCCTTCAAAGCTTCTTACATCTGTAGTCAGTTCCACATCTTCTTCCAGATTACGGTTCACTGCAAAAATAGTTACTTCTTCTTTCTCTTCATTATAAACTGCAACGGATTCCACATCTGTAACTTCGTCGTGTTTTGCAGTTGCATGCTTTGTACTGCTCATAACCGGGAGAAGCGCTACCCCACGACCATATTTTGACGCATGCATAAATGGATAGAAAATGGTCTGTTTCCATGCTCCACCTGCAGCATCGGTCATAATCGGTGCGATTACATTTACAAGCTGTGCCAGACAAGCCATTTTTACACGGTCTGCATGGCGAATCAATGTAATCAGCATAAGCCCTACAAGAAGTGCATCTTCAAAGTTATAAATATCCTCCAGCATTGGCGGTGCCACCTGCCATGGATGATTTTCTGTAATATCATCATCTGCTGCATTGGAATGGAACCATACATTCCACTCATCAAAGCTCAGATTCATAACTTTTTTGCTGCGTTTTTTTGCTTTTACATAGTCGCAGGTAGAAATGACTGTACGAATAAAATCATCCATATCATCAGACTGTGCAAGGAAATCATTGCTGTCATTATCTCTGTTTCCATAATACTGATGCATGGAAATATAATCTACATAATCATAGGTACGATTCAGAGTTACCGCCTCCCAATCCGGGAATGTAGGCATATCACGATTGGAGCTTCCGCAGGATACCAGTTCAATGGACGGGTCAATCAGACGCATGGCTTTTGCAGTCTCCTCTGCAAGACGTCCATATTCCTCCATAGTCTTATGACCGATCTGCCACGGTCCATCCATTTCGTTACCAAGGCACCACACCTTAATATTGTGTGGATCTTTTACTCCATGTTTGATACGTAAATCACTGTATTTGGTACCAGATGGATGATTGCAGTATTCCAGAAGATTACATGCATCGGTAATTCCTCTGGTTCCCAGATTTACAGCCATCATAACATCAGAATTTACTTGTTTTGCCCATTTGGAAAACTCATTCAGACCTACTTCATTCTTTTCCAGACTTCTCCAGGCAAGTTCCAAACGATGGGGACGCTCTTCCACAGGCCCTACGGAATCTTCCCAATAGAAATTGGATACAAAATTCCCACCCGGATAACGGATAATCGGTACATCCAGTTCTTTTACCAGCTGTACTACATCCTGGCGGAAACCATCCTGATCTGCAGCCGGATGACCTGGTTGATAAATTCCTTCGTATACTGCTCTTCCCAGATGTTCAATAAAAGAACCATAAATTCTCTTGTCAACCGGTGCAATCTGAAATTCTTTATCAAGCACCATTTTTGCTCTTCTGCTCATGTTCAAATCCTCCATAAACCTCTCATTATCTAAAACAGATTCTGTAAACATTATACGAGTTGTATGTACCTCTTTACAAGTTGTTTTCTTTTCCAAAGAAACGCAAAAAAGCCGGAAATATCTTGCGATATTTCCGACTTCTCATAAATGAACTTCTAAAATCAACCTTTAATTCCAGACTGTGCTACACCTTCAATAAACTGTTTCTGGAACAGGAAGAACATAACAACCAGCGGCAATACTGCCAATACCGCACCAGCCATCTGCATCGGATATTCCGTTGTATACTGACCCTGCAGAGTAGAAAGTGCCGGACCAAGTGTCATCTTCTCCATAGAAGTGTTGACAATCAATGGCCACATAAAGTCATTCCATGCAAACTTAATTGTAAAAATGGACATTGCCACAATACCCGGTTTTACCAGAGGAAGCATGATCTGACCAAAGATTCTGAAACGTCCGCATCCGTCTACAATCGCTGCTTCTTCCAGTTCTTTTGGTAAAGACATAAAGAACTGTCTCAAAAGAAATGTTCCGAATGCACTGAACAGGTTTGGCAGAAACAGCGCCGGAATGGTATCCAGAAGACCAAGTTTCTGTACAATCTGGTACTGAGGAAGCAGGAAAATCTGTCCCGGAACCATAAGTACGGATAAAACCAGTACAAAAATCGCGTTTTTAAACGGGAATTCGATTCTTGCAAATGCGTATCCAGCCATAGAACAAAATATGATCTGTACCAAAGTCGTTACTACTGTAGATACAATCGTATTCATATATACTTTTCCGAAAGGAATTGCAGATGTAACAATCGTCTTATATGCATCTGTGACGATTTTTTCCGGAAAAACAGTCGGCGGAATCTTCATGGCTTCTCCAGTCGTCTTAAAGGATGTAAAAATCATCCACAAAAACGGGAATACTACAACCGCTACTCCGGCCAGGAGAATCAGATGTACTATCAGGTGTTTTGTATTAAATTTCCCTTTCATTCTCATTCTCCTCCTTAATCGTAATTAACCCATTTCTTCTGTCCGATCATCTGTAATACCGTTACAAGCATGATAATAGCAAAGATCAGAATAGAAATTGCAGCTGCATAACCTTTATAACCGTAATCGAAAGCCGCCCGGTAGAACAACATAACCACCGTCTGTGTGGATTCATAAGCAGGATTTGTTTTCCCGATCATCATGTAAACGGTATCAAATACCTGGAAGCCACTGATAATTGATGTAATCATAACGAAGAAAACTGTAGGTGTCAGCATCGGTACCGTAATTTTGAAAAATTGAGTCACTGCACCAGCTCCATCAATAGATGCCGCTTCATAATAGGTCTTGCTGATTCCCTGCATTCCTGCAAGAAGAATAATCATATTATAACCTACCGTCATCCAGAGTCCTACAACCATTATCATATACAGGGCTGTATGAGAGTCTGTCAGCCAGTTATGACCCGTTCCTCCCATGGATTTTATCGCACTGTTCAGAATACCCATTTTTTCATTGTACATCCACTTCCATACCATGGCTACTGCTGCAGACATGGTAACAGAAGGAAGGAAATACAAAGTACGGTAAATGGATTTTCCTCTGATTTTTGCATTCAGCAATGCTGCCAGAAAAGTGGAAAGGAATATTCCAACCGGAACAGTAACAACAACATATTTCAGCGTTGTTCCCAGAGCTCTCCACACTTCTTTATCACCCATCAGCTCTTTGTAATTCTCCAGACCTACAAAAGTAGACATATTAAATTTGTTTACATCATTAAAACTGAACCATATGTTCTGAATAAAAGGCCAGATATAAAATACCAGCAATCCCAGGGTAACCGGTGCAATAAATATATAGGCAGCGATCCAGTCTTTTTTCTGTCTTGGTGACGCCTTTTTTCTCGGCATCTTTGCTTTCACTTCAGCCATTCTTTCACCTACTTTATTACTTTGCTAACAGTGCATCTGCTGCTTCTTTCAGTCCTGCACATGCATCTGCAAGTGACATTTCTCCTGTATAAGCTTTTGTCAGCCAGGTTGCTTCCATATCATACAGTTCTGCTGCTTTGTTGCATACAGGAAGCGGATATGCTTCTGCTGAATGATTTGTGTAAGCTGCCAGGTTGTACTGCTCATTTGCTTTTGCGAAGTACTGCTGTGCATCTTCTCTTGCAGAAATAACTACACCTGTTTCGCCCTGGATTTTCTGTGCTTCTGCACTTCCCAGCCAGATTGCAAATGCTTCTGCTGCTTCTTTGTTCTTGGAACCTTCATATACTGCATATCCAAGTCCATTAATACAGTTATCTTCTACACCATTGAATGTAGGAACTTCTACACAGTCAATTTTATCTTTGATTGTTTCATTGGATGCATATTCCGGAACCATATAGGAACCTGCAAATGTCATGGCGATCTGCTCGCCTTCGAACATAGCGTCAGAACCTGTTTCAGCCAGAGTTGTTGCACTTGGTGACAGTTCTGCATTAATCATATCGATCCAGCACTGGATACCTTCCTGAGTTGCAGCTTCGCCATAACCGGTTTCTGTAGCATCTTCATTGAGAATCCATCCGCCGTTTGCATATACGGTCTGATAATACCAGGTCTGGAAATCAACCGGGCATGCAAATGGATAAACACCTTCCGGAAGCTTGTCTTTCAGTTCTGTACAAAGAGCAACCAGATCTTCATAAGTCATATCATCAGTAGGATATGCAACTCCTGCCTGATCAAAGAGGTCTTTGTTGTACCACAGAGCATTTGTATCAAAATCTTTTGGTACTGCATAGTTTTTACCGTCACGTACATAGTTATTTACCAGTGTTTCTGCAAAGCTGTCATTGATGTCGGATGCACCGATTGCTTCTGTCATATCATCCAGAATACCACCTTCTACATAAGCATCCAGATGAAGTACGTTTAACCAGAATACATCCGGAGCTGTTCCGCCGCCTGCAGCAGCTTCCAGTTTTGTCCAGTATTCGCCACCTTTATATGGTGTAAGCTGAATAGAAATAGAAACACCTTCATTTGCTTTTTCATAGGCTTCTGCCATAGCTTCCATAGCCGGTCTCTGGTTTTCATCCCAGATACCAAAAGTCAATTCTGTTTTTCCTTTGGAATCTCCTTTTGCAGAATCTCCTCCTTCACTGCCGCTTCCGCCGCATCCTGCAAGTAAGCTTGCTCCCAGGATTGCAGTCATTCCAAATGCTGCGATTTTTTTCATGTTTTTCATAAAGCATCTCTCCTTTACTCTTTATTCTTTTATGTAAAAACGTTTTCCGTTTTACACACGCTCTTTTTCTCTGATTTCATCCAGATTGATGACCGCTCCGCCCTGTAAACGGGACTGTTCGGCGGCCAAAGCACAATAATGGCTTTCCACGGATTTCTCCAGAGAAGTAATGGACGGGCTTTCTTCCCGGTTGCCCAAAAGAATATCAAAGAATTCCTCAACCATGACAATATCTCCGCCCCCATGACCGGAGAAATCATCGGACAGATCTGCCGCCTGAATTCGTTGTGTCTTCAATTTCGGACCGAAAACTGTCGTCTCAATAAAATCGTCCTCCAGATTCCATGCTCCCATGGTCACCTTCATTTCCCCTTTTGTACCACAGAACTGTGCATGTCTTGCAAAATCTGCAGTGTGCCCATTCATGGAAAAACTCATGGTAGAACCATCCGTCATGTTCAGATTTACCACCTGATGATCCACTACATTGTTGTCGCAATGATATACGCATCTTCCATATGGCCCTGTTTTCAGTGCTTCTTCCACAGATTCTTCTGTAGGAACTTCTGTAAGTACATTTAAAGGCCACTCTGTGTTGCCTTTTCTGGCACCGACTCTTTCACTGTCCAGATAAATGGCTTCTGCATCGTAAGGACACTCCCCTTTCACTTTACAGCCATCCAGACATCTTGCGGTGCATCCTTCCGGAGCATTTTCTTCCTTGAATAAGTAAGTACTTCCAAAAGAAGACAAAGACTTACAGGTTTTATTTGCAAGCCACAGATACAGATCCATATCATGACAGCATTTCTGAAGAATCATAGGACTGGAAAGCTCTGCATTTCTCCAGTTTCCTCTTACAAAGCTGTGTGCCATATGGAACCAGCCTACATTTTCAGAAGCATTAATCGAAACAATGTCTCCAATCACTCCGGAATCCAGAATTTCTTTTACTTTTCTGAAAACCGGTGTATAACGAAGCACATGACATACTACCACTTTTCTGTTACATTCTCTTGCAACCTTGACAATTTCACGGCATTCATCCAAATCCGGTGAAATCGGTTTTTCCAGAAGCAGATGATAACCCTTTTTCAATGCGGGAATCGCCTGCTGTACATGCTGTCTGTCCTGTGTTGTGATAAACATCACATCAGCCAGCTTTTCCTCTTTCAGCATTTCCTCTGCACTTGCATAACATCTTTCTTTTGGAATATGATATTCTTCTGCAACCATCTCTGCTTTTTTTAAATTGACATCTGCAATTGCCACAATTTCCATCTTGTCCGGATGTATCTTCGCTGCCTTTGCATAGGTGTCTTTCCCTCTGCTGCCAAGACCGGCAAGAGCAACCGTAATTTTTCCGCCCACTTTACTTATCCTCCTTTTAAACAACAAAGCGGGAATATAAGTATACCTCATTTCTTTCTATACATATATGCCCGCTTTGGCCTCTCTCCTGATTCAGTTATTTCCGCTTCCGGCAACAATTTCATAAGTCTGTTTTCTGAAATCGACTTTTACTTTTGTTCCATCAGAAAAAATTGTTTCCTGCACCATATAATCCCCATCAACCATTTCATGATGCAGCATTTCACATTTTGCCACTTTTTCATGTAAATCTGATACTGCCTTGCTCCGTGCGATCTGTTCTTCCAGTGTGAGTCTTACTTTATCTTCAAACGCACCATCTGTATTCGGATACGCAGCATCCCGAATCAGATAAGGAGCGCCCCCGTTCAAAAGGGCATACAACATATAATCCTCTTCTTCACTTACCTTATCCATCATCCAAGGCTCAATCACACAATCATGATAGACCAGATTGTATAAAGGCACCGGTATTCCCTCTTTCGGTGTTCCCGGCTGTTTCATCATAAAATCATAGGGTGCATAATGGCAAAAAACCAAACTGGGAACTGCCCAGTCACTCACTTCTTCCGAACTTGGCAGGATTCCATGAGAAAGCAGATATTCAAAGCATTTTCCTCTGAATTCATAACATTCTCTTCGGGTCATTCGATGCTCCGGATTATCGCATTCATCTCCTTCATTGCAGGTGAACACATCCAGATATGCTCCATCTAACTCAATTCCCTGTTCTTTCAACTGGGAAAAATTTCTCTTCACATAATAAGGTGCCTGTGTTGCACACAGATAAGACTGGGGACCACCGGCCCATTTCTGATGTTTCGGAATGGTTCCGTCCGGAAGCCTGCATGCATAATTCTCATCAAAACTTGGAGCTGCCAGATAATAGTCTCTGTACTGATCATGAATACCGAACAGATACCCACAGTCATGCATGGTATCTGCAAGTGATTTCATACCTTCCCATCCACCTGCTTCTTTACATGCAGGAAGATAATCGGGATGCTGATTATCATATCCGGGCTGTGCCCATCCGTCCAGATGGAGATACAGCTTTTCCACTCCCAATTCATGGAGTTCTCTTATTTCTTTTTCTCTCTGTGCAAAGGATGTCAGGTGATTGTTTTTCTCCGGGTTTTCCGGATCAAAGAAATCCGAATTCTCCTGTACCTGTGTCTTAATCCCTTTATGTACAAATGCACAGCCGATCAAATCATTAACGGAAGAATTTCGCGCTGCTTTCTCAGCCAGCGTCCGCAGTCTTCCCTGTTCATTCACATAAGCTCTGTAAATCTTGCAAAGCGTATTGTAATCGCAGTCGGAAACAAGGGTATATCTCACAATTCTGCGATACTCCATCTTTCCAAGACTTGGTTCAAAATAAATTCCCACATGGGTATAAGGACCGCCTGCCGGATGTTTTGCATAGTAACCGGCATTCCATGGAGTCGTACAAATGGCAATATAACCTTCCCCGTCCTTCACCTGTCCGAACCAGGGCATATACCCTCCTGCCGTTTCAAAGAATCCATTAAATACAATTGGTGCCAGTTCCGTCTCCCATGTATTGGGGATCAAAACACCCTGCTGATGGGTAAGGAGTGTATACCAGCTTTCCTTTGCCTCTTCAAAGTCCATCTCTCCCGGCCACAGAACTTTCTGCACATGAAGTCCTTCTTCTTTCAAAGGAACCCATTCAAAATATACATCACCGGTGGTCTCTTCCATCCAGATCAGGGTTTCAAATTCATAGGAAAACCTTTGTCCTTCTTTTTCAAATCCTTCAAACCGGGTTCGAATTCCCTGACCAATTCCCATACTGTAATTCTCAGAAGAAACATTGACAGCATCCGCAAAAAGGAACTCTCCCTCTGCACAAATCAGCTTTGGCTGAAATCCCTCTTTCCAGGACCATGTGGTTTCTCCTCGTTGCATAGACACCGCTAAAGTTTTCTCATCCAGTGTGACAATGGTTCCGTTTTTTTCAATTTTTCTCATATTCGACATCCTCACCAAAATATTGTTTTTCGTGATAGGGATTTTTTATTATTATATACAGTTTTTTGACAAAATTGTTGTCCTATTAAACACTATTGTTGTCTTATTAGCTTTTTTTTGGTAAAATAGCAAAAAGGAGGCACTTTTTATGACCTATGTTGAAACTGCACTAAAAAGAGAAATCAAAATTGATTCTATTATTACAATTCACTATTTTGAATATATGAAAGATTTTGTATTCCACGGGGAGTCTCATGACTTCTGGGAATTTTTATATGTAGACAAAGGAACGGTTCTTGTTCAGGCCGGAGAGAAACATTTTCAGCTGAAGGCCGGTGATATTGTATTTCACGAACCTGATGAATTCCATGCCATGAAATCGGTAGGCAATTCTTCTCCCAATCTGGTAGCCGTATCCTTTACAACCACTTCTCCTGCCATGGATTTTTTCCGCAGAAAAAGCTGTACCCTGACTGTAGAGGAACGAACTTTAATTTCCTGTCTGATCAATGCTGCAAAAGATGTTCTGGCTACACCCCTGCACATTCCTTCGATTGAACAGGTACAGCTCAAGACAAATGCACCTTTCGGTGCACAACAGATGGTTCTTCTCTATCTGGAAATGTTTCTTTTGACAGTCATAAGGCACCATTCCCGCCACGATCAGGAGTCATCCCGAAAACGGATTTCTTCTTTATTGATAGAGAATTCCTCACGCAGAGATGAACGACTGAAAAAGATTACAGAATATATGCAGTTTCATATCTGTGAACAGCTGAATATCGAAGAGATCTGCACGCATTTTTCCATGAGCCGTTCTTCCCTCCAGAATCTTTTTCATAAAGAAAAAGGCTGCGGACCCATGGAATATTTTAACAACCTGAAAATCGAACGCGCAAAAGATATGATCCGTGACGGGACAAAAAATTTTACAGAGATTGCCTATTTTTTATCCTACAGTTCCCTGCAGTACTTTTCCCGGCAGTTTAAAAAAGCAACCGGCATGTCACCAATGGAGTATGCATCTTCTGTAAAAGGAATTTCACGGGCATTGAAAAGAGAAGAATAATTTTACAAAAAGAAAAAAGCACTCCTCACAGATATCATAATCCGTGAAAGAGCGCTTTTTTCTTTCAAAGGTATATCATCCTTTTACAGCACCTGTTACCATACCATCGATGAAGTATCTCTGGAAGCACAGGAAAATTACAAGGATCGGAATAATCCCAAACATGGAACCTGCAATCAGAATATCGTAGTTATTTCCATAAGGAGTCAACAATGTATTCAAACCGATCGGCAGTGTGAACTTGTCTGCATCACGATAAACCATCATTGGCCACAGCAGGTTGTTCCATGCACCCATAGTACTTAAGATTGCCATGGAAGCAAATGCCGGTTTTGTGATTGGCAGAATGATTTTCAGACAGATACCGTATTCTGTAGCACCGTCAATACGTCCTGCATCCAGAAGCTCTTTCGGCAGACCGATCATATACTGCCGGAAGAAGAAGATGGTGGATGCACCGCATAGACCGGGCAGGATAACACCGGCTGTGGTGTTCATCAGTTTCAGACTGATCATTTCCTGATACAGAGGCAGCATGAGGATTTCAAAAGGAACCATCATTGTTGCAATTACCAGAAACAGAATCACATTCTGCAGTTTGAACTTATACATGGAAATACCATATGCTACAAAATAGCAGATAACCAGAGTCAGTACAACACTCAGTAATGTCAGTACAAGACTGTTCTTATACCACATAAAATACTTTTTGGAATCTGCATTGCCGGAAAACAGGTATGCATAATTCTGCAAAGACATTTCCGAGAAATTCAGATTAATGGACAAACCACGGCGAATCAGTTCAGAACCCGGACGAAACGATGCCAGAAGTCCTGCAAACACCGGGAAAACTACAATCGCACTGAGGATTACGAACCAGCCGGTTCCAAGGACTGTAAGTATTTTATGTTTCATACTCATTCCCATTTTATCTTTATTGGAAGATGATTTTGCTGCCATATTATCTCTCCTCCTTCTTGAATGTACCATTCAGAACAAGCTGTACAACATTGATAACCAGTGCGATTACAAGAAGTACCAGACCGACTGCAGACGCATAACCCAGCTGGTTCTTCTCAATACCACGTTTGTACAGGTATCCTACGATGGTAAGACCGATGTTCTTCGGTGAGGTGTTTCCGCCCCATAACATGTAGGATTCCAGGAACATGGCAAGACCTGCATATACACTGATGGTCAATACATAAATAGATGTCGGTTTCAGAAGCGGTATGGTTACATACCAGAATTTCTGCCAGCTGTTAGCTCCGTCAATATCTGCCGCTTCATACAGAGAAGCATCAATTCCCTTTAAACCGGACATGAAGTAGAGCATATTAACACCCGTCCATCTCCAACAACAGAGCAGTACCAGTGCAAACATAGCCGTTGTTCCGTTTTTCAGCCACGGAATAGGATCAGAGCCAAAGAACTGGATTAATTTATTCATCTGACCGGTAGGCATTTCTGCGAACATCAGACGGAATAAAGTACCGGAAATAACTACGGAAGTCAAAGCCGGCATGTATAAAACAGCTTTCCATACCCCTTTTGCCTTTACCAGATTGCTGTCCATCAGAACAGCAAACAGCATAGGGAAGGGAATCAGCAGTACCAGTGACCAGAGCATATAGGTAAAGCTGTTTTTAATCGCTGTATGGAACGCTGTATCTTTCAGAAGTTTTGCATAGTTTGCAGTTCCTACCCATTCAATCTGTCCCGGAAGGATAGACTGAAAACTCATTTTTACAGTACTGAACAAAGGATAAATCCAGAAAATAATAAAGCTTAAAATAAATGGAATAACAAATACATAAGGTGCAGCCTTCTGCGAATATAGAATTTTTTTGACCTTCACGATTCCACTCTCCTTTCACAGAAAGAAATTGCCCAGGAATCCCAAGCTTCCCAGGCAATTTCCCTTCAGTCAACTAACGCTTGCTTGTGTTACGGAATTACTGTAATTACTTACCCTGATCAAGATCAACGGCATCCTGGCACTCCTGCAGTGCTTCTGCCACATCCTGACCATCTTCGAAAATACTGTTGAAGGTTGTTACACACAGGTAATCACCTAAGATAAATGTGTTTGCATTTACTGTGATTGCAGGGATTTCCTCTTTAACTTCATTCAGCACATCGAAAGGATTGGTTTTGAAGAATGCAATGTACTGGTTGGATGTATCCTGTGTAATTTCCGGATCTGTCCATACTGCTGTATTGCAGACATCAAATCCAAGGTTTTCCCAGATACCGATACAGCCTTCTTCAGAGCATTTTGCATATGCGATAAAGTCTGCAGCCAGTTCCGGATCTGCGGACTGGTTTGTTACAACTGTACCAGTACCACCAATACCTACAGAACGATCCTGTCCTTCTTCAAATACAGGACAAGGAGCCAGAGCCCATTTGCCTTTTTCATCCGGCATATCAGACAGGAAACGGCTCATGTACCAGAGTGCTTTCGGGAAGGAAGCAATATTTCCGTCCATAATGTTCTGCTTTCCTTCTTCTGTATCAACATGTCCTGCGGGAGAGATCATAGCCAGATCATTATCCAGCCATTCTTTCTGCATAGTCAGCATTTTTTCCATACCCGGTGTTACCTGCGCATAGCCATCAGCATCTACCTGATCCTCGCCGAATTCAGCCATTGCAAGCCACATCCAGTCTGTACCACCTGTATCTACAGATGTCATCTTCACTTCGCCGTTTGTAGCTTCTTTTAATGTTTCTGCTGCTGCGGTA
This sequence comes from Blautia sp., assembly GCA_051880075.1. Taxonomy (GTDB): domain Bacteria; phylum Bacillota; class Clostridia; order Lachnospirales; family Lachnospiraceae; genus Blautia. The sequence continues at coordinate 15,096 of JBJENG010000067.1, forward strand.
TAGTCATCCCATGTTTTGATGGTCGTGTAATCAATACCGTACTGAGACAGAAGTTCGTCATTGTAATACATAACAGTTGCACCAACATGAGTCGGAGCTCCGTAGTAATTACCGTCTTTGGAGTAAATATCAAAACGGGACTGTACCAGATCGCCCATATATGGTTCCAGAGCATCATTTAATGCATACAGCTGAACTTCACCCTGGAGGAAATTGGGGAACTGACCTCTTTCAATGTCGCACAGGTCCGGTGCACCCTCGCCTGTCTGCAGAGCCATGATCATTTTATTGTGCATATCGCCGAACGGATATGTAGTAAATGTGATCTGGATCTGTCTGTCAGGATTCTGTTCGTTCCATTTTTCCAGCATCTTTGCATAGAAATCATTATGCTGGCTTACGAAGGACCACATCTCCATGTGTGTACCTGAATCAGGACCTACGGTAGTAACAGCTTCCGCCTCTACTTCTCCTTCTTCCCCTTCTGCTGCATCTTCACCTTCCGCTGTATCTCCGGTATCTTCTGTCTGAGCGCCGCTGTCATCGGATGTGCTGCCTGAATTTCCACAACCAGCTACCATGCTTGTAGCCATTGCTGCCACTAAAAGTGCACTGACTAATTTCTTTTTCATACGCTACCTCCTGTTCATTTCAGAAATATTTTCATAATCATTAAATTATTTCAGATATTTCTAAATAGTGATTGTTTTTTACAACTATATACTTTGCGCGCATGTACATATTGTACAGTTTTTATTTTTTTTTAACCGGTTTATGTTCATATTGTACAATGCATATTTGCTTGTTGTCAACGTTTTTTCAACATTTTATTAAAATAATTTGTCTCAACCTAAAAACGCTATCGTTTATTTTATTTTTTTCTAAAACTATGTATGGATTAATCCTGTTTTTTTCTTATTTTTGCAATATTTTATTGACTATAGTTGTTTTTCCGCATATAATCTTTTATAGATTTCTAAACTTCACTGGACCGAATAAGATGTTTTTTTCGTCCTAACTTGTACGGTTATCAATACATGTTAACTGATTTTACAGGAGGTTGTTGTATGCTTCACATTAAGTCTCTGGAAGAGGGGCTTACGCTTTACAAAGCCCTGGCTTCTGAAATTCGTATTGGAATCATTAAAGTTCTGTTAAAAAATGACAGCATGAACATGAATGAACTGGCAAATCATCTCAACATCACCAACGGAGCTCTCACAGGACATATAAAAAAACTGGAAGAAGCCGGTGTCATCGCTGTAGTAAGTGAAAGTGCTTCCCATGGCAACCAGAAAAAATGTTCCGTACTTCTGGACAAGATACTCATTGATCTGGAACCGCAGGTGGAAAACGCCTGCACCTATTCCACTTCCATAAAAGTGGGACATTATACCGATTTTCAGGTTACACCTACCTGCGGTCTTGCCTCTGAAGCCACACTTATTGGCGAAATCGATGATATCCGGTATTTTGCTCACCCGGAACATTACAATGCAGACATTCTCTGGTTCGGAAAAGGCTATGTAGAATATCTGATTCCAAATTTCATTCCCTTTTCCCAGAAAATCGATCAGATTACGATTTCCCTGGAACTTTCTTCAGAAGCCCCCTGCGTCAATCCAAACTGGCCTTCTGATATTTCTTTTTATCTAAACGATACCAAAATCGGCATCTGGACTTCTCCCGGTGACTTTGGAGAAGTAAGAGGAACGCTCAACCCTACCTGGTGGCTCTCTACCTGGAACCAGTACGGACTTCTGAAGTTTCTTGTCATTAACGACAGAGGAACTTTTATTGATGGGAAACAAATTTCCGATGTTGGAATCCGTTCCTTTCATCTTACTTCCCAAAGCACTCTGAAACTCCGTCTGGCTGTAGAAGAAGATGCTGCCCATGTAGGAGGGCTTACCATTTTCGGTAAAACTTTCGGAAATTACAGTCAGGATATTGAGGTGCAGATTGCCTACAGTCCTCTGGAATGAGGTGAAGATAAACGGGGACAGGTTCCCTGACACATTGGCACCTTGTGCCAATGTGTCAGGGAACCTGTCCCCGTTTATCTGTCCCCGTTTATCACTTATTTTATTCGGAAGCTGATTACGCTGCATGGAGGAATAGTAAATTTCACTCCATCAGAAGTGATCTCATATGCAGTAAATGCTTCTTCTTTTACTTTATCCGGTTCTTCAAAAGTATTATATGCATGCATTTCCTGTGTTACAATGGACGCACTTACCTGTTCCGGTACCAGTTCCGTAAATGCAACTTCCATTTCTTCACTGTCTGTAACAGATAAATTATTCAGCGTAATGGTCACTACGCCATCTTTGTCCACAGATACGGACTCCTGCAGCTTCGGTACCTGATACTCTTCTTCTCCTGCATCCAGAACAGAATTTCCTGTAATACAGCTTTCCACCAGATCCGCATCCTGATGATGACGATACATATGGAACACATGGTAAGTAGGAGTGAGAATCATCTTTTCCCCTTCTGTGAGAATCACAGACTGCAGTACATTTACCATCTGTGCAATACATGCCATTTTCACACGATCACAGTGTTTATTGAAAATATTCAGGCTCACACCTGCAACCAGTGCATCTCGCATAGTATTCTGCTGATAAAGGAATCCAGGATTGGTTCCAGGTTCCACTGTAAACCAACAGCCCCATTCATCCACGATCATACCGATCTTCTTGTCCGGATCATACTGATCCATAATCGCACCGTGACGTTCGATCAGTTCTTCGATGTATAATGCTTTTGCAAGTGTCTTGTACCATACTTTTTCATCAAAATCTGTGGCACTTCCCTTAATTTCCCATCCTTCCGGATGTACATAATAATGAAGAGACAGTCCGTCCATAAATCCATGGGCATTTTCCGGCTGCGGTTTTGCAAAGCAGGTCTTCAAAACTCCTTCTGTCCAGAAATAATCCGCTACATTCGGGCCTCCGCATACTTTTTTAATCGGTGCCGCATTGTTATAATGACGCACATAGGTCTGATATCTTCTGTACAGATTTGCATAGTATTCCGGTGTCATATTTCCGCCGCATCCCCAGTTTTCATTTCCAACACCAAAATAATCAATCTTCCAGGGTTCTTCATGACCATTTTCTTTCCTCAGATCTGCCATAGGAGAAACACCGTCAAAGGTCATATATTCTACCCATTCACTCATTTCTCTCACGGTACCGCTTCCCACATTTCCATTTACATAAGTTTTGCATCCCAGCTGATCGCACAGTTCAAAAAACTCATGGGTACCAAAACTGTTGTCTTCCACAACTCCGCCCCAGTGTGTATTGATCATTTTCTTACGGTTTTCTTTTGGTCCGATTCCATCCACCCAGTGATATTCATCTGCAAAACAGCCACCCGGCCAGCGAAGCAGCGGAACCTGCATCTCCTTCAGCGCTTCCACTACATCGGTACGCATACCGTTCTTGTTGGGAATCGGTGAATCTTCTCCCACATACAGTCCTTCATAGATACATCTTCCCAGATGCTCTGCAAAGTGTCCGTACACTTCAGGGTTGATATGCCCTTTCACATGTTTCTCATTTACATACAATTTTGCCATTTATTTAATCCTCCTGTTTAAAATAATGAACACCCCATATGGTTTCGTTGTTTGTTCCAGCCGCTGTAAAGCACATGGTCTGATTTCCGGCTTCTTCTATCATTTCTACCATAACCCCTTCGTACTTCTGTCCGTCCAGAGTAATCGTAACATAAGGAGTTCCTGTTTCCAGCTCAAAGCTTCCTGTTTCTTTTCCTTCTGAATCCAGAATTTTTCCACCTTCTTCAAAGGTAATTGCCTCATAATCATGTACTTCTCTGGATATATCCGTTTCATGGTTTACATAATAGTAAGTTCCCAGAATCTCACTTTCTTTATAGCCTTTCTCATTCAGAGTTTCTCCGGATGTGGCAAAGGGAGCTGCCACCAACCAGTCGGATTTTGTCCGGAAAAGCTGATGCACACGCGGTTCATGGGCTTCCGTTCCGTTTTTGAACCGCTGATGATAAACCACATACATTTTACCGTCCTCATCAATAAAAGCGGAATTATGTCCCGGTGCCATATACGTATAAACAAGGCTGGGGAATGTATAATTTCCCATCATCTTCAAACCGTAAGTGCTGTGATCCACTACCATACCCAGATTCTGTCCCTGCGTATCCTCGTAAGGACCATCCACATTTCTGGAGCGAAAAAGACGAATCTGATATCCTCCTTTGGCCTGCAAAGCTCCATAGGATACAAACAGATAATAATAATCACTCTTCTCATCGTAAAGAATATAAGGTCCTTCAATGGAATTATGACCGCCTCCGATCAGATGTTTCCCATAATAGGCATCCACTTCTGCATCTCTGTCTGTCTCCGGATGAATGGGATATCCGGTTTCCTCATCGATTTCCAAAAGGAAAATCCCTCCTGACCAGGAACCGTAGGTCATCCACATTTTCCCGTCTTTATCATAAAAGACCGTAGGATCAATACAGTTTGGCCACAGTAGATTATCGTAATCCCCCGCTGTAAGGTAATCCGACATTTTCGCATCCGGCATAATATCCAGAAAATTACTTTCCTTCACCGTCTTGCTGGTAAATCCGGAATCCAGAAAAATATCCTGGAATTCATAAGGCCCTTCCGGTTTGTCTGCAGTCGCAAAAGCCAGACTGGATTTTTTATAAGTAGCTGTCGTACAGAAATACATCACATATTTCTTCATTTTTTTGTTGTAGATTACGTCCGGTGCCCAGACAGAATAACCTCCGTCCTCGTTTTTCCCTACAAAGGAAAACGCCTCCATGGATTCATCAAAAAGATTGGAAAACAGTTTATTTTTTGCATTTACCCCCGTTGCAAAGCTGTCCCATTTCTTCAGATCTTCGGATTTTGCCGCATCCATATGGGAACCGAAAATATAATATTTCCCATCCACTTCCAGAATAGAAGGGTCATGTACAGCAGCTCCTGCCGTAAATCCTTTTTTGTTGGCTTCAATTTCCTCCAGCGTCATTTCCTGTCTCTGTCCGGCTCCACATCCGCAGGTCGAGATTGCCGTAAGCAGGCATAACGCAATCATTACCGCTTTCTTTTTCATAAATTCCTCTTTCCTCTTTTATTTTTAGTTTCCGGTAAATTAATTTAGGTTTTATAAAATTATATGTGATTTTTACTATATTTGCAATAGATTTTGCTGTTTTTTTTATTTTTTCCACATAAAATCCTGTTTTCCATACAAGTTCCAGGGCATTTTTAACTTGTATCTTGCCAATTTCAGCGCTTTATGCTACAATATACCCACTTTTGAAAATAGTAAAATTATTAAACTTATTCTAAAATAGAAAGGAGATCAAAATGAAAACAATGAACACGCTCCCCCGGAATGACTGTTTATGCAAAAAAGACCAGACAAACGCCTGGCTGAGACCTTACACAATGAACTGGAATAACCCGGAATCTGACAGTCTCCATCTGGAATACAGCTACAACGGAAAAAACTGGTATGCCTTAAACGGCGGCAATGGAATCTGGTACCCGGACTTTGGTTCCAAACGTCTGGTAAATCCCGCAATTTACCAACTCACCGATACCTCCTGGATGATCACAGGAACAGACGGTGAATATCCCTCTCTGATGCATCTGGTAAGAACCAAAGATTTCATTCATTACACCGGCGCCTCCTGCACCGGTACGATTGAAAATATTGCAGAAGCTTTTTCTGCAATTCAGTCCCCTTCCGAAAACGGAGGTATTCTGGTACCTGTTACCATTCTGAACGAACTGCAGAAACTGTTTGGAAAACCAGAACCGGTTCTTCTCGCTGCAACAGAAGAAATCTCCGTGACTGCCGCATCCGGTTCTCTTCCTGTTCTCCCGGAGAAAATTCAGGTCGAATATACAAATGGCGGCAGCGATGCACTTCCTGTACTCTGGGATACTGCATCTGTTGATCTGTCTGCCAAACCTGGCACTGTATATGAAGTAAAGGGAACCATTCAGGAATCATCCTTCCAGAATCCTTTCATTTATCATCGGGCTGATCCTTTTATCTACAAGCATACAGACGGAACTTACTATTTCACTGCTTCCTACACCGATATGGAACATAATCTGGATGGAAAATACCAATATCTTTATATTATACTTCGAAGAAGCAGCACCCTTGCAGGACTGGCAGACGGTTCCGGGGAATATGAAGAAAAAATCGTCTACGAAAGAAAACCGATTGCAGGAGGAACCATGAGTCCTCACATCTGGGCACCGGAAATCCACTTCATTGAAGGTAAATGGTATATTTATTACACCACTACCATTTCTGATGAATCTTCCTGGCGTATTCGCCCTCACTGCCTGGAATGTTGTGATCCGGATCCATTTAAAGGAGAATGGGTGGTAAAAGGCCCTATACAGACAACCATCAAAGGAGATATTGCTTTTACAGATTTCTCTCTTGATCACACCCATTTAGAACACAACGGAAAACATTATATTCTCTGGGCACAGAAAACCAATAATATTTCTGATATCTTCATTGCACAGTTATCCAATCCCTGGACTTTGTGCACACCGGCCATCCGTCTGAGCCATCCGGAATACAACTGGGAACTGCATGGTTTCCCGGTAGATGAAGGCCCGGGCGTCATCAAACATGACAATAAAATCTTTATGACATTTTCAGGAAGCGGCACCGATGCCCTTTACTGCGTAGGTCTTCTGTACGCAGATGCAGATGCGGATCTTCTGGATCCCACTTCCTGGGCAAAACTTCCTTATCCTGTATTCCAGAGCAGCACAGCAACCGGTCAGTTTGGTCTTGGTCATAACAGCTTTACAAAATCCGATGATGACTCTGAAGATTTCATCATCTACCATGGACGTCAGGAAGCGCGTTACCTGGTAGAAGAAGATTACCAGCCACTTTATGACGCAGGCAGAAATGCTACCGTAGGAAAAATCTATTGGGACGCAGAGGGATTTCCTGACTTCTCTGTTCCTTCTTCTTCCATCGCAGGAACACCAGAGGCTTTACAGGTTACTGCCAAAGTCACTGTTTTCTGATAATAAATTACAATCTCAAACACCCCCGGTACAAAATATCTGTACCGGGGGTGACCTCTTTTTTGGTTATTCTTTTTCTATTTTTTATGCATTTAACGGATATTTATCTGTCAGTTCTTTTACGATTGCTCTGGCTTTTTCTTTATTTTCTTTGTCTTTCACCATAAGTGCGATCGCTTCCGCAATTTTATCCATATCTTCTTCATTCATTCCTCTTGATGTAACCGCTGCCGTTCCAAGTCGTACACCACTTGTAATAAACGGAGATTCCGGATCATTTGGAATGGCATTTTTATTACATGTAATATTGGCTTCATCCAAAAGATTCTCCATAGCCTTTCCTGTAATGCCTGTTCCTCTTAAATCAACCAGCATCAGATGATTTTCTGTTGTTCCGGAAACAATATTAATGCCTCTCTTCAGAAGTCCATCGCAAAGCGCTTTTGCATTTTTTACAATATTCTGCTGATAAACTTTATATTCCGGCTGCAATGCTTCTTTAAAGCACACAGCTTTTGCTGCAATCACGTGCATTAACGGACCACCCTGGATTCCGGGAAATACCGCTTTATTAAAATTAAACTGTTTAGCGATCTCCGCACTGCTCATGATCAAACCGCCTCTTGGTCCTCTCAGGGTTTTATGTGTAGTGGTTGTGGTTACATGAGCATAAGGAATCGGACTTGGATGTACGCCTGCTGCCACAAGACCTGCAATATGGGCAATATCCACCATCAGATAAGCCCCTGCCTCATCTGCGATCTCACGGAATTTTTTGAAATCAATCACACGGCAGTAAGCACTGGCCCCTGCAACGATCATTTTCGGTTTTGTTTCCAGCGCAATTCTTCTTACCTCTTCATAATCAATTACACCTTCGTCGTTCACTCCGTAGGGAACCACATGAAAATATGCACCGGAAAAGTTTGCCGGACTTCCGTGTGACAGATGTCCGCCATGGGCAAGATTCATGCCCATAACTGTGTCTCCCGGTTTCAACATGGCAAAAAATACTGCCATATTGGCCTGTGCTCCGGAATGGGGCTGTACATTCACATACTCACATCCAAACAATTCTTTTGCCCGCTCAATGGCAAAACGTTCTACCTGATCTACACATTCACATCCGCCATAATACCGTTTACCAGGATACCCTTCTGCATATTTATTCGTTAAAGGGCTTCCCATCGCTGCCATTACCGCTTTGCTCACCCAGTTTTCTGATGCAATCAGTTCAATATGGGAATTCTGACGCTCTACTTCCTCGGAAATACAATTTGCGATTTCCGGATCTGTTGCCTGAATTTCTTCAAATGAATACATTTTTCCAAACCTCATCTTTCATCTTTTATTCTCTACACGCTATCTTTCACCAAAAGATATTTGTTCTCCCCAGAAAGACATTTATCGTGTAAAAAAGTGCCCAGAGCCGGAATCGAACCAGCGACACGAGGATTTTCAGTCCTCTGCTCTACCAACTGAGCTATCTGGGCATGTGTGGGAATACGTATTCGTATTTCACAACACGGCTATCTTATCATATTCCCATCCATATTTCAACACTTTTTTTAATTTTTATACAATTTTATTGCGTATATATCCAATTCCTTCGATTCCGCACTCCACTATATCCCCCGGATTCAAAAATCTGGGCGGAACCATGCCCATACCAACCCCTGCCGGTGTTCCCATGGCAATGATCGTTCCTTTCTGCAAAGTCATGGCTCCCGACAGTTCCTGAATCACATGGGGAATATCAAAAATAAACCGTTCCGTCGTACCGCTCTGGCGCAATTCTTTATTCACCCTGCTTTTCACTGCCAGTTTTGGCGGCCTTTGGATTTCATCTTCCGTAACGATCCAGGGACCCATAGGAGTAAATCCATCCAGGCTTTTCCCAAAATACCATTGTTTGTGTCTGGTCTGTATATTTCTGGCACTGATATCATTCATAACCGTATAACCAAACACATAATCAAAGGCTTCTTCTCTCTTTACATTTCTGGCATCTTTTCCGATGATTACAGCCAGTTCTGCTTCATAATCCAGACTATCTACCAAACCTCTGTGAGACGGAACTTCTCCTCTGTCCGGAACCGCTTCATTGACTCTTTTGGAAAAATACACCGCATAAGGCTGACTGCGATGAAATTCTTCTTTTTTATATCGCACAGATTCTTTCTCATGCTCACCAAAATTCATCCCAAGGCAGATGATATCCTGTTTCGGACGTGGAATGGGTGCACAATGGACGATTTCATCATAATGATACATTTTTGCGTCGGATTTCTTCTCCAGCTCCTTCAGCACTTCCCATTGTTCTTCTGTAATCGTTGCAATCAGATCATTCATATCCCGAAAACACAATCCACCCTCTTCCAGTGGTATCAGATGATCCGGGACTTTGGAACACATCACTCCCAGGTATTCTTTGTCCTCTCCCGAAAGCCTATAAGTCAGCAGCTTCATAATACCCTCTCCTCCCATATGTGGCGCGAGCCAGAATCACTCTGGTACTCTGCCGCAATAAATACATGTTAATAATATAGCATACCTTTTGTATATTTTCCACAAATTATTTTTACTTTCATCTTTTTAACAGACTTGTACTGTGTCTTTTGTTTCGGTATAATAATAAAAGCATCTCCTTTCGAAGACAATGGCATTCGTATAAGGAGAAATCCATATCAAAGGACAAACGATTATGAATATACGAAGATTAATTGCCGTATGGAGCGGACGTTTTATTAAAATCGCCTGCCGTATCACCGGCAAACAAGGCGTAACCCTTGCAGGCAAGGTAGCACTCTCCATTTATCCGCCTATATTAAAAGAACTGGCATCAGAAGTCCGCAAGGATATCTTTATTGTCTGCGGTACGAACGGAAAAACCACCACAAATAATCTGCTTGCTGATTTTATCGCTTCCAATGGAAACAAAGTTGTCTGCAACCGTACCGGCTCCAATATGCTCAACGGTGTAGCATCTGCTTTTGTGTTAAGCGCCGGACTGAACGGTCACCTGAATGCAGATTATGCATGTATCGAGATTGATGAAGCATCCACAGTGCGTGTGCTTCCGCATTTTAAACCGGATTATATGATACTGACCAATTTATTCCGTGATCAGCTTGACCGCTACGGAGAAATTGATATCACCATGGATCTGCTCTCCCGTGCAATGAAAATGGCACCGGATATGAAGCTTCTTGTAAACGGCGATGATTCCCTCTCCACTTATCTGGCCACGGAAAATTCCAATCCTTATACTGCCTACGGAATCAGTGAGCAGGTATTTCAGGAACAGAACTCCAGAGAAATCCGGGAAGGACGTTTCTGTAAACGATGCGGAGAAAAGATGGAATACAATTTCTACCATTACAGTCAGCTGGGAGATTATTACTGCCCCAAATGCGGTTTTAAACGTCCGGTACCGGAATTTGACGCTTCCCACATCGATATGTCTGACGGACTTGCTTTCGATGTAAAAGACTGCCATATAAAGGCCAATTACCGCGGATTCTATAATATTTATAATATCCTTGCCGTATTCGGAGCAGCTTCCATGGCAGGGATTCCTGTAAAAAATTTCAACAAAGTTCTGGGTGACTATACCCCCCAGTTCGGAAGAAACGAAATTTTCCACATTAACGGCACAAAAGTCATGCTGAATCTTGCCAAAAATCCGGCAGGCTTTAACCAGAACATCGGAGCTGTCATGACGGATTCCTCCGAGAAAGATATTATTATCCTCATCAATGACAACAGTCAGGACGGAACTGACGTATCCTGGCTGTGGGATGTGGACTTTGACAGACTGAAAGATGCCAATGCAGCCTCCATTACAGTCAGTGGGATCCGTTGTCAGGATATGCGTCTCCGCCTGAAATACGTGGATATTCCTTCCCGTCTGGAACCGGATATCGAAAAAGCCATCGAATCCAAAATCAAATCAGGAACAAAGAATCTGTATGTTCTGGTAAATTATACAGGTCTTTATTCTACGCATAATATTCTGAAGAAAATGGAGGCGACAAAGTAATGAAACTTACAATCGGACATTTATACCCGGATCTTTTGAACCTCTACGGAGACAGAGGAAATATTCAGTGTATGATGAAACGCTGCCAGTGGCGGGGAATCGATGCAGAAACTATAGAATTTACCCTGGAAGATTCCATTGATTTTTCTAATCTTGACATTGTACTTCTCGGAGGCGGATCTGACCGGGAGCAGATGCTTGTATGTCACAAGCTCAGAAGTATCCGACAGGATTTCCGGGATTACGTGGAAGACAACGGTGTGGTCATCGCTGTATGCGGGGGCTATCAGCTTCTGGGACATTATTACGATACAGACGAGGGACGCATCGAAGGCCTCTCCCTGGTGGATCTCCACACAGAACAGGGCAGTCCTCGGCTGATTGATAACATTGTACTGGAAAACAGCCTGTTTGCCCATCCCATTGTAGGGTTTGAAAACCACGGAGGACGGACCTATATCGGCGACAACAAGCCTTTCGGCAAAGTTCTTTATGGACATGGAAATAACGGAGAAGACGGACAGGAAGGTGTCCTCTACAAAAACGTAGTAGGCACTTATCTCCACGGACCTCTGCTCCCTAAAAACCCTCACATCTGTGATTATCTGCTTTCCAATGCACTACAGCGAAAATACGGTGTAAAAGATCTGGCCCCACTGGATGACACTCAGGAGCTGGAAGCCAATCAGTATATTTACACCCGTTTTGTAAAATAAAAGAAAAACAGACCGGCAGGGAAAATCAATCGATTTCCCTGACCGGTCTGTTTTTCTTTCTTCGTTTCTCGTCCATTCGATTCAAAAGCCGATTGGTAAAATGTGCATTAAAGAAATATACTACAGGTCCAAGCCCAAAGGCACATACCAACGTTCCAAGTCCCACGATTCCGCCTGCCAGAAAACAAATCAGCGCACAGATGGCATCATTGGACATTCTGTGCCAGAAATAAGCAATCTTCGGCCATTTCACTGTCATGATCAAAGAGAGGCTGTCATAGGGCGCAACCCCCACATCGGAAGACTGATACAGAGAAACGCCAAAACTGCAGACAACCACACCTGCGCAGACCGTAAGGATTCTCTGCCACATAACTCCGGGAACTCCAACAACAGCCACGAGCAGATTGTAGAAAAATGTGGCAATATACCCCAGAAGCACTGCATTCACCAGAGTTCCCGGACCGATAAATCTTTTTCCAAAAAGAAATTCGACCACAAACAGCAGCAGATTCATCAATACAAGAAAATTCGCATACGCAATCCCCACACAGTCTGACAGAGCCATAACCATACCGCTGTAAGGATCATTTCCAAGCCCTGAAAGCTTGAAAATGGCAATCCCAAGACCAAGAAAAATATTTCCGACTGTCATCACAGCCATACGACCCCAGCCGGCTTTTCTGAAATATTCTTTTATCATACTTCTTCTGTTTTCATACTCCTTACTGCATCGAATTCATCCAGGATTTCCTGTGAAGGAGCTTTTGTACAAAGGCTGAAAATCACAATACAGAAAATACTGATCGCAAATCCCACTGCCAGAGAATACAGGCCTGTAACAGCCCCCAGTGTTGCTCCTCCTGCCAGCGGGAGATAATCCCAGACAATTACTGTCAGCCCGCCGGAAACAATTCCCGCTACCGCACCTGCAAAATTTGTTCTCCTCCAGAACAGAGACATAAGAACGATCGGACCAAAAGCAGCTCCAAGACCCGCCCATGCATTGGACACCAGTCCCATGATACTGTTTTCCGGATTCCATGCAATTACAAAAGCAAGAACTGCTACAATAATAACGGTAAGACGGCTGATTTTCAATACCTTTTTCTCATCTGCCTCCGGATGAAAGATATCTTTATAGATATCCTTAGACACAGAAGATGCCGTTACCAGAAGCTGGGAATCTGCTGTTGACATAATAGCCGCCAGAATTCCGCAAAGGAATAGACCGCCGATAAAAGGAAGATGCAGATCTTTTGTAAATATCTTTGTAATCATTTCCACAAACACGCTTTCTGTGGAAGCAGCGCCTTCTGTCCCGAGAATCACAGGAAACAGATAAGCACGTCCAAGAACTCCGATTACAACCGCCGCCCCAAGTGACAGGGCTACCCATGCAATGGCAATAATTCTGGATTTTCTGAGTTCCTTCTGATTCTTTACAGCCATGAATCTGGTAAGAATATGCGGCATACCGCAATATCCAAGTCCCCATGCAAGCTGAGAAAAAATTTCAATAAATGTGTATGGTCTGTCACCGTTGCTTGTCAGACTAAGAAATGCCTCATGGCCTCCTGCCACCTGACTCTGGTCAAGAAGACTGTTCAGATTTCCGGATCCCATAAACAGATAAGCGATTACAGGTACCGCCAGCAATCCTACCAGCATCAAGGTTCCCTGCACGAAGTCTGTTACACACACAGCCATAAATCCCCCCATAAAGGTATAGGCAAGGATAACAACTGCTCCGATGGCCAGCGCCACATGATAATCAACACCGAATACAGAATTAAACAATTTTCCACCTGCTGAAAGAGCAGATGCTGTATAAACCAGAAAGAATACTACAATAACAACAGAAGATACCAGAAGCAATACTCTTTTCTTATCCCGGAATCGATTCTCAAAATAAGCCGGTAAAGTCATAGAATTATTAGCCTTTATGGTATATCTTCTCAGACGGGAAGAGATACACACCCAGTTAAATGTAGTTCCAAGAAACAGACCAATGGCAATCCATGCCTGTCCCGTTCCCATGGCATATACAGCACCAGGCAATCCCATCAGAAGCCAGCCGCTCATATCAGAAGCCTGCGCAGACAAAGCAGCCACCCAGCCGCTCAACCCACGTCCTCCCAGAAAATAGTCTTCTGAACTTTTTGTATTTTTCATGTAAACCGCACCGATCACAATCATAAGTACCAGATAAGCCCCGAAAGCACTTAAGATTGCAATCACATCATTATGATTCATATTATTCCTCCCTCATTTTCCTTTTTTCGATAATACTTTCCTATTCTATCATAAAGCAGCAAAAAAACAAAGCCTTTTTGCTGTCTTTTACACAAAAACATTTGTCTTTACACAAAAACCGGAATACTTCACAGGAAGTATTCCGGTTTTTTCTTAATATCATCATGCGATTGGTTCAAAATCAGCCACGCCATGTTTGCAGAGCGGACAGATGAAATCTTCCGGCAAATCATCTCCTTCATAGATATATCCACATACTTTACATACGAAACCTTTTTTGCCTTCTGTTGCAGGTTTCGGTTTTACATTATTCTGATAGTAAGTATAGGTCATAGTCTCTACATGAGAAATGACTCTCGCTTCCGTAATGCTGCAGATAAACATTCCATGGGTATCCAGATCAATATACTGTTCTACTTTCAATGACATAAAGGAGTTGATATATTTCGGCAGGAACACCAGTCCGTTATCGGAACGCATCGGTGTACAGTCAGCAAATTTGTCTACGTTTCTTCCGCTCTGGAATCCAAAAGTTTCAAATACACGGAAAGGCGCTTCTGTAGACAGACAGTTGAGATTCATAATACCGGTCTGTTTGATCACATGATGTGAATAATTTGCTTTATTAATCGTAACTGCAATACGATTCGGTGTATTTGTGACCTGAGATACGGTATTTACAATCAGTCCATTGTCTTTTTTACCATCATTGGAAGTTACCACATACAAACCATAACCAATGTTAAACAACGCAGATAAATCATTTTTATTTGCTGTTTCTGTATGCTGTGCAATATACTCACGGCAAAGTTCATCAGCAAGTGCTTCCAGCTGTGCACTGCTCTCTTCATTCAGAGCAGACATAATACGAACCGTTGTATCTGTGAAAGTCAGTTTCTTGCTTCCTTCAAACATATTTTTCATAACTTTTGCAGCCAGAGGTGACCAGGAACCGTTTTCAATGAGTGCAACTGTACGGTTCTGATAATTCCGTTCTGTAAGATGTTCAATAAAATCACGCATGAACGGGAAAATTCCTGCATTGTAAGTAGTGGTAGCCAGAACCAGTTTATTGTAGCGGAATGCATCTTCCACTGCTTCTGCCATATCGGTACGGGCCAGATCATGTACAACCACTTTCGGACATCCTTTTGCACGAAGCTTGTCTGCCAGCATTTCAACGGCTTTCTTTGTATGTCCGTATACAGAAGTGTATGCAACCACAACACCTTCGGATTCTGCTTCATAAGAAGACCATGTATTATACAGTCCCAGATAGTATCCAAGATTCTCTTTCAGAATCGGTCCGTGCAGCGGACAGATAGTCTGAATGTCCAGACCTGCAGCTTTTTTCAGCAGATTCTGTACCTGTGCACCGTATTTTCCTACGATTCCAATGTAGTAACGGCGTGCTTCGCATGCCCAGTCTTCTTCCACATCCAGAGCACCGAATTTTCCGAATCCGTCTGCTGAGAAGAGAACTTTGTCACAAGTATCATAAGTTACCATTACTTCCGGCCAGTGAACCATCGGTGCCGCAACAAATGCCAGGGTATGTTTACCAAGAGAAAGGGTATCTCCTTCTTTAATCACAATACGTCTGTCATCAAACTCTGTTCCAAAGAACTGTTTCATCATTGTAAATGCTTTTGCACTGGATACAATCGTTGTATCTGTATACAACTGCATAAAATTCGCAATGTTTGCAGAATGATCCGGTTCCATATGCTGAATAATCAGATAATCCGGATGGCGGTCGCCAAGCAACGCCCCAATCTGATCCAGCCATTCATGTTTGAAGCGTGCATCTACAGTATCCATAACCGCAATTTTTTCATCCATAATTACATAGGAATTATATGCCATTCCATTCGGAACAACATACTGACCTTCAAACAGATCTACATCATGATCATTTACACCTACATATTTAATGTCTTTGGTAATCTCCATTTGTTTAGTCTCCTTTATTTTCATTTTGGACTTATTATATCATATTTGTTTTTATTTGTACACAAAAATAACGGGCTCCGAAATCATCGGAACCCGCATAAATACTAAGAAAATAAAAAGAGCGCGAGACGGGACTCGAACCCGCGGCCTCGACCTTGGCAAGGTCGCGCTCCACCAACTGAGCCACTCGCGCATGAGAGCGGGTGATGGGAATCGAACCCACATATCCAGCTTGGAAGGCTGGTGTTCTACCACTGAACTACACCCGCAAGTTTATTTTGTTTTTTGTATCTCTTGAAGACGTTATTTATAATACATCGAATTGTTTCAATTGTCAACACTTTTTTAAAAAATTTTTTTATTTTTTTAGATATTCCTGTTCAGGCGTCCGGCAGACGCCGGGACAATCTTATTAAAATATTACATTTTCTTTTTCCGTGGCCGATTCGGGATTCCAGTGCTTTGATGATTTTACAGTAAATCCGAAAGCACTAAAAATCCCTGCATATGGCCAGCGGAAATAAGAAAATTGTTCTTTTATGCCAGTCCGTGTACTTCCAGCCAGTGATCCAGTGTTTCTTTATGGCTTTTTATTCTTCTGGTACGTGCCTGGAATACCAGTATTGTAAGCAGATTGAACACTACAAACCAGATCAGAAGAAAAACAACTGCATTTCTGATACTTTCTCCACCTGCTATGGTGCTCCGGAAGGCTTCTACTGTATAAGTAAAAGGTACCCAGTCATGAAGATAAGGTACAAAAGAACCGGATATTTCCAACGGATAAGTTCCTACAGAACCTGCAAGCTGAATGACCATAAATACCAGCATCAGGAAACTTCCCACTTTGCCCAGTGTATTTGTGAAGAAATACATAATCGACATAAAAGTTACACTTGCCAGACAGGCAAAGGCCAGTGTTTTTCCTGTTTCCAGAGGCGTAAAACCATCAAACACGTGAAGAAGCCCAATCATGGTAATCGCCTGGAGAATGGCAACCGCGTAGAGTACAGATGCTTTACTCAGCCACCAGGAAATTCCTGATTTCAGTTTTCCTTTGTATTTTGTCAGAGGATACATAAGACTGAATGCGATACATCCCACCCATAATCCTACAGACATCATATACGGTGCCATTGCATGCCCGTTATTTTCTACAGTTGTAATCTGTGTTTCTGTCGCTTTTACCGGTGCGGCAAACATTTCTACTGTATCATCGGTTGTTTTTACATCTTTTACCTGTTTTGCTCCATCTGTAAGACCGGAAGCAAGGGTGTCCGTTCCGTCATATACTTTCTCAATACCCTCTCCAAGCTCCAGACTGCCGTCTCTAAGTTGTCCGGCTCCGTCACTGATTTGCCCCGCTCCGTTGCTGAGCTTTGCAGTTCCCTGAAGCAGACTGTCATTATTGGCAATCAGTTCTTTTGTTCCGGATACCAGACTTCCGGTTCCTTCTTTTAACTGTGCTGCACCATTATATAACTGACTGCTTCCTGCCAGCAGCTGTTTCGCTCCTGTATCTGCCCGGGAAATACCTTCAGCCAGACTTGCTGCCCCTGCATCCAGAGTCTCTGCTCCCCCATCCAGCTGACAGATTCCCGATGCCAGAGCCGGCACATTTTCTTTCAGGGTTTTTGTACCCTCATTCAGCTGCACAGTTCCTGCACTTACTTGTTTTGCTCCTGTATTTACCTGTTCGGTTCCTGCAGCCAGAGTCCTTGCGCCACCATTCAGTGCTTTTGCTCCTTCATCTGTCTTTGCTATTCCTGCTTCCAGTTTTTCCGCTCCTTTTTGCAGCGGATTCAATGCCTCTGTCCTAAACTGTCTGCCGCCTGCAGATGCTGCCTGAATACCGGAAACCAGATCCGGTGTCTGCGTGTTAAGACTGGTAGTTCCTTCTTCCAGAGCTTCTGCTCCGGAAAGAATCTGCTCATTCAATCCATCACTTACTTTCCTGATTCCTGCCGTCAGCTCCGGTGCCTTGGAAGCCACCTGCTGTACACCTGCTGTATAAGCAGCTGCATTGGAACTTAATGTACTGCTTCCTTCTTTCAGCTGATCTACTGTTTCCATCACAGCCTCAAGCTGTACCTGATTCATTGCTGTTTCGCCTGTACTGCTTTTTTCTGACACGGTTGTCTGTTTTGCAGATATCTGATCCAGTCCCGCATTTACCTGATCTGCTGCTGACCGGACTGCCCGACTTCCCTGACTTAGTGCACTTTTCGCCTGAGCTGTCTGTGCCGCAGCATTTGCCAGACGATTATTTGCTTCCTGCACCGCACTTGCATTGGCATTTGCTGCCGCAACTGCCTGACCAGCAACAGCTGCCGCCTGATTCACATCCCCTGACGCCACTGCTTCTGCCAGGGCGTCTGAAAGTCCATCCACTGATACAGCGGATACCTGACCTGATCCGGAATCATTCAATCCTTCTGCCAGGGCTGACAGGCTGTCTGCCTGCCCATATAAACCGGAAACTGCATTTCTTGCCTGGGAATCATCCACCGATACAGTTGTTTCTGTACTTGTCTGCCCTGCGCTCTGCGAACTTCCCGCCATGCTGCGGAGCTGTTGGGATAATCGGGTCAGCCCATTATTCAGATCTGCCGCTCCATCTGCAATTGCTTTTGAGTTGGCTCCATCCTGTCCATTCACTGTATGCAATCCATTTTCCAGGGACTCTGCACCGGGCACCAGTGCAAACGATACAGATTCTGATAAAGTCTCAATTCCTGTTTTCAGCTGAGACGCACCTTCCCGCAAAGCACTGGTGGATTCCGGCAGTGTCTGAGTGCCTGCTTCCAGCTTTTCAAGGCCCGCACATAAATCTTCCATTGCCGTATCCGCATTGCTGATTCCCATAGTAAGACTACTGCTTCCGGTTCTCAACTGTCCGGTTCCTTCTGCCAGTTCTCCGGCTCCGGATACCAGGCTGTCAGCACCTTCTTTTAACTGACCGGTTGCCGCTGCCAGAGCAGAGGTTCCTGTTTCCAACTGAGAGGCTCCATCTGCCAGTGCATAAATTCCTTCTTTTAAAACCGGTACTTTTCCGTTCAGCTGAGAAAGCCCTGTTTTCAGTGACTCAGTCCCATCTTTTAAAGCTGCGGAGCCATCCGCAAGACTTCCCGTTCCTTCTGACAACCGGGAAATTCCCTCCTGTGCAGATGCCACACCATCTTTCAGCTCGCCTGCACCGGCATCCAGCTGCCCGGCACCATTTCCAACTGTACTGACACCAGCTACATACTTTTCCAGCCCCTTCTGAAGGGTTTCACTGCCATCTTTGAAAGTCAGAGTACTTTCGGCCAGAACATCCAGATTTTCGGAAATGGTTTTATTTCCATCTGCCAGCTGAGACACTCCGTCTTTCAATTGGCCGGAACCGTCTGCTGCTTCCTCCATTCCTTCTCCTGCCTCGGATATCTGATCAAACACAGCCTGTGTGTATGTCTTTGTAACTTGTTCCGCTACACTGTTTTTCACCTTTTCCATAGCAGTTTCACTCATCTTGGATGCGATATAGTTAGTACCCGGATTCGTCTCATACTGCAATTCCATCTTCTCCGGTTTGTCATCCATCAAAGTAGATGCATTCCCGGAAAAATTTTCCGGAATGGTAATCACCATATAATAGGTACCATTTTTCAGTCCCTGTTCAGCAACCTCTTCGTCTACAAAATCAAAGCACAAAGAGCTTTCTTCCTTTAGTTTCTCTGTCAGTTCCTCTCCTACCTTCAGCTTCTTGCCATTGTATACCACAGGCTCATCCTTATTGACCACTGCTACAGGAAGTTTCTCCAGATTCCCGTAGGGATCCCACATGGAACCCAGAAAAAGTGTGGTATATATGGTGGGTATGGCAATAACAGCAATCACCACCACCAGAAGAAGCTTGTTGTGAAGCAGACTCTTCCACTCCTTTTTCAACATATCCATTCCCCTTTCTTTCTGCTGTTTTCATACGTCAGATGGATTACTGGAACAGCAATCCATTAACATACTTTAAATCGTTTAATAGATATTATGTTGATTTTTTCTTCATGGTGTATTATACTCAGAGATAGAAAGAGATACAACCATCAATGGCCAAAAGAGCCATTGTTTAATAGACAGTTTTTCTTCTATTTGTTGAACTTTACAAAAACTTTATTATTTTATAGAAAGGAAAGAATCATGGAAAAGAAAACAGACCGGAGAATTCGCAAAACAAAAGCCCAGCTTCGTGCCGGACTTGCCAAACTTATGCAGAAAAAAAGCATTAAGGAGATTACTGTAAAAGAACTGGTAGAAGAAGTGGATATTAATCGCTCCACTTTTTATCTGCATTATACCGATATTTATCAAATGCTGGAATCCATTGAAAATGAACTTCAGGAAGAAATCAAAACAATCATTCAAAATCATCCCGCAGGTCCTTATTATGAAAAGAGTTTTCCATTTATACAAGAAATTTTTGAGGTGCTGGCAAAAAACCGGGAAATCTGTAATGCTCTTCTGGGACCCAATGGAGATATGTCCTTTGTCCATAGAATAGAAGATATTATATCCAGGCACAGCCTTCATGTGCTTTCTGCCACCTGCGGAGCCAATCTGACAGATATTAAATACGCTTATGCTTTCTGTCTTACAGGATGCGTGGGGATGGTAAAAGCCTGGCTCAGTTCTCAGGAAGCAAATACTTCTGCAAAAGAAATGGCAGAGCTTACGTATCATCTGATCATGAATGCGCTGAAAGATATCGCAGCACATACTCCATCCGACTCTTGAAAGCTCTGCCTGTAAAATTTAATATTCAACTGTTCCGTTTCTGTGTTCCAGAAGCCATTTATCACGAAGAACCACATACAACTCCGCATCTGTAGAGAATATATATGGATTAACATAGAAAATACCGGCCAGACCGCAGGTAATTCCTGTTAACAAAAGCCATGGAAAGAAAGAAAGATCCAATACAAATGCATTCAATTTCTCACCGTTCATCATTTCTCTGCTGATGCGGATTGCCTCACGGTAATCAATGTCCGGCTGTTCTGCCACTATATACGGCACCATCCGGTAAGAGTAACCCTTAATAATTCCCGGAATCACAAACAACAGCGTCCAGAGA
The DNA here is from genome assembly GCA_051880075.1 of Blautia sp. GTDB lineage: Bacteria > Bacillota > Clostridia > Lachnospirales > Lachnospiraceae > Blautia. The sequence goes on from JBJENG010000067.1 coordinate 36,260, forward strand.
AAAAGAAACAGATCCTGCATAAACATGACAAGGACCACATTTCCATAATGTCCACTCTGAAACCCAAACAATACCTTTGATACAGACGCATTATAATCTCTGTTCTCAATAAAAAACCGCTGTGCCCCTACCTTAAGAACATTGAAAACCAGGATTCCCAATGCCATTACTGCTATTCCAAATATAATACCTGCAATCCATACGGTAGCCGGAAACCCCTCCAGATATCCTCCTGCTGAATTTTCCAGTCTTCTGCTGTTGTTCACCTGGGCTGTCAGATTACTGGAAATCAGTATAAAAATCAGAGAAACAAGAACCGTCTGACCATAATTTTTCCGGAAACATTCTTTCCCTCTCATTTTCAGTTCCATTCTATTCCACATAACAATCCCCCTCCTTTTTATAAAAATCGTCTTTATTATACCATATAAACTGAAAAAATACAGCTTTTTCTCTTATTTATTTTCAGGAGATATCCCCTATCCCTCTTATATATTACATCCTCTTTCCAATACCGTCAAAAAATGACTGGACTTAGGACGGGTACGTAGCCATTAAGACTACGTACCCGTCCTAAGTCACTGTCACATGTTTTATTTTACAGTAGGCTGGCTGCTCCAATCATTCCTGCCTCTTTTCCAAGAGCTGCTTTTTCAATTTCCGGCAGTTCCCCTGTTTGTCCTCCAAAGCAGTTCTTTTTCACTATTTTACGAAGTGGTTCCAGAATTCTGCCGCTTTGTTCCGATAATTCTCCACCAATCAGCACCAACTGCGGACGGAAGATATTTACCACATTTACAATTCCAGTTCCCAGTCTGCGAATGTACTGTTCTGTCACTTCTTTCAGTGCTGTATCTCCTGCTTCTGCATCTTCAAAGATTTCCTGTACAGTCAGTTCTTTTCCTGCAGCGCATCTGGCTTCTCTTTTCAGAGCCGGTACAGACACATAAGCTTCCAGACAGCCTTTTCGTCCGCAGGTACAGGGTTCTCCGTCTTCTACAATGACCATATGACCCAGCTCGCTTCCGCCGATTCCTTTTCCTTCGTAGATTTCGCCGTCCAGAATGATACCGCCGCCTACTCCGTTTCCGATGGTCAGCATGATCACATCCGGGCATCCTTTTCCAGCACCTGCTGCGGCTTCACCCAGTGCTGCGCAGTCTGCATTGTTTGCAATTCGCACCGGTATCGGGAAATAGTTTGCCATTTCCTTTACCAGTTCCACATTTTCCCACTGGATATTATTGGAATAGCGCACGATTCCCTGTTTTCTGTCTATGGTTCCGGGAACTCCCATTCCTACACCTACACACTGATCCATAGAGATTCCCCGCTGTTCCAGAAGTCCAAGTGCCGTTTTTGCGATTCGTTCAATCACTTCCTGCGGAGCGCACTGTGTATCCATCTCTACAGTTTCTGTTGCCAGTAATTGCTGATGAATATCCACCAGACCGATTCTGGCTTTACTGCTGCCCATAGCGATTCCCACACGAACCGGTGCCGCTTTGGCACGGATGGTGGTAATCAGCGCATCACAGGATCCTTCTACCGTATAGGTGCCGCTTCCTGCCGAAAGGAAAAAGCTGTCCCCTTTTCTGAACTCCAGGGTTTCTCCCTGACAGGAGATCACACCTTCGCCATCCAGCATAAGAATACTCGCAAAAGAAGCATCCGAAACCGTTCCTTCTAGTTTTTTCATGACATTTCCGTCCAGATTCAGTTTATCCACTGTAAAATAATCGCAGTCTGCTACATGTGGATAACTGCTCTTATCTTTTACAATTGGAACCCGATTGGTTACTGCAAGAGCCTTCTCAATGTGAAGGTCACGTTTTTTCCCGTCTTTTCCTACCCTTCCATAATCATACACACGATAGGTCACATTGGAATTCTGCTGAATTTCTGCAATGAGAATGTCCTTTCCAATGGCATGAATGGTTCCGGATTCAATAAATAGTACATCCCCTTTCTGAACAGGTACTGCATTCAGCACTTCCAGAAGAGTATCTTCCTGAATTCTTTTTGCAAATTCTTCTTTACTGATTTCTTTTTTAAATCCGTAATATAAAAATGCATTTTCACCTGCATCCATCACATACCACATTTCCGTTTTTCCGTACTGCCCTTCATTTTTTAATGCATAACGATTGTCCGGATGCACCTGAATAGAAAGATTATCTTTTGCATCAATGAATTTGGTCAGAATCGGAAAATCCCGAAATCTTCTGCAATGGGTTCCAAGAACTTCTTTTCCTTCTATATCGATGTATTCCTGCAGAGTTTTTCCTGCATATTTTCCATTCACAATATAAGAAGGGCCATCCGGATGACAGGACAGTTCCCAGGACTCTGCCAACACATCCCCGTCATATTCAATTTCATATTCTTCTTTCAGTCTTGTACCGCCCCAGATGTAGTCTTTACAGGTGGGTTTTAATTTTAAAATACCCATAACATTCTCCTATTCTGCCAGACCTTCTACTGCTTTTTTCATTTCTTCCAGCTTTTCTGCAGCTTCGTCTTCATTTTCTCCCCGCACACCGATATAGAACTTGATTTTCGGTTCTGTTCCAGACGGACGAATGCAGCACCAGGTTCCTCCCTCCAATTCAAAATACAGTACATTGGATTTTGGAAGTCCTGTGGTTGTTTTTTCACCGGTAACACAATTCATAAGCACATCTTCCTGATAATCACGGAACTGTGTTACTTTGCTTCCACCGATTTCTTCCGGAACATCCTTTCGGATTCCTTCCATCATAGATGCGATTTTCTTCTCTCCGTCCTGCCCTTTCAAAGTAACTGTAGAAAGAGCTTCTTTATAATAACCGTAAGCTTCAAACAGCTTTTTCATCTGATCGCAGAGGGTAATGCCCTGGTGTTTGCACCATGCAGCCACTTCGCAGAGAGCCATAACAGCTACTACCGCATCCTTGTCTCTTGCATGGGTACCAACCAGACAGCCATAGCTTTCTTCGTATCCAAAGAGATACTCATAGTTGTGATCCTGCTCAAAGAATTTAATCTGTTCTCCGATATATTTAAATCCGGTCAAAGTTTCGATCAATTTCACATCGTAAGCCGTTGTGATTTCCCGGGCCATTTTTCCGGACACAATGGTCGTAACGACCGCACCATTTTCCGGCAGAGTCCCCATTGCTTTTTTCTGAGACAGGATGTATTCCAGAATCAGCATACCGGACATATTCCCTGTAAAACTTACATACTCACCAGCTTCTGAATCTTTTGCATAAACGCCCAGACGGTCTGCATCCGGGTCTGTAGCAAGCACAATGTCCGCATCCTTTTCACGGGCAAGCTCCAGTGCCAGTTTAAAAGCATTTTTATCTTCCGGATTGGGATAAGATACAGTAGGAAAATCTCCGTCAGGCAGTTCCTGTTCTTTCACCACGTATACCTGCTCAAATCCCAGTTCTTTCAATACCCGTCTTACCGGCAGATTTCCTGTGCCATGAAGAGGCGTATATACAATTTTCAGCCTTGAAGCTTCTTCATTGATGATTTCCGGATGAATTGCCAGGTTTTTCAGTGCTTCCATATATTTATCATCCATTTCCGGACCGATCACTTCATACAGATCAGCTTCTTTTGCAGCTTCCTCTGAAGTCGTTTTTACCTGTGCATAATCTGTAATGGCATTTACTTCCTCAATGATTTCTTTATCTTTCGGTGCTGTAATCTGTGCACCGTCTTCCCAGTAAACTTTGTATCCATTGTATTCCGATGGATTATGACTTGCTGTCACTACGATTCCTGCCGTGCATCCCAGTTCACGAAGTGCGAAGGAAAGCATAGGAGTCGGGCGCAGAGACGGGAAAATATAAGCTTTGATTCCGTTTGCTGCTAGACAAAGTGCCGCTTCCTGCGCAAATTCCGGAGACATATTTCTGGAATCGTAAGCAATGGCAACTCCCTGTTTTTCTTTTCCTTCTTTGAGAATAAAATTGGCCAGTCCCTGGGTCGCTTTGCGAACAGTATAAATGTTCATTCGATTGGTTCCTGCTCCGATAATTCCTCGAAGTCCGCCGGTACCAAACTCCAGATCACGATAAAAACGCTCTTCAATTTCTTTCTCATCCCCTGCAATCTGTGCCAGTTCTTTTTTTGTTTCTTCATCAAAATATGGACTTTCCATCCAGAATGTATAAGTTTCTTTTGCATTCATAGTAATTTTCCTGCCTTTCGTTACTTATTCACAACTAATCACGAATACTGAATTCGAGAAACTTTCTGCATGCATCGTTATGTTTGGGTTCACCGGGAAACACAAGAATCATCCCATCCTCCTGACCACACACAACCATATGAGCCAGTTTTGTATTTTCAATATAAATACCCTCCGCCTTACCATTATCCCGAAAGATATAATCTTCCAGTTTTTCAAGTTCTTCCGGTTCAAGAAAAGTTTCAAGATCCGTCAATTCCCCACCCTGATTTTTGCAATATCGAAGAAAACTCTCCGGCATCACAACTGCATCTATGCTTCCTGCAGACCAGTTAAAAAAGAATTTTTCATAAGAACTTTCATTTATCCCTTCCAGTTGTACACTGCCATACGAAATCAGATAATTCGAATCAATCATAATTTTTTTAACATCGATACCGGAATACCGTGAAAATTTTTCTGCAAGAGCCTGATCTCTTGCAGAATTCACCTCCTGATTTACCAGTACCAGAGAAAATTCTTTTTCCCTTTTTCCCCAGCCCATGTGATAAATCAAAAGGAGCACAAGTCCAAGAAAAAGGGCACCAAGCAGAATATGGTACCAATAATATGTCAACACATATTCTGCTTTTTCTCTCCCATTCATATCTTTTGTTTTTGTCCGGATATCTTCTGCCCATTCTTTCAACATATTGTTTTACCTGAAATTCCCCTTCAGAATCTCCATATTTTTATCTATCAATTCACAACGTTGTTTTACACAATCTGCACTTCTCAGGGGATCCTTCGGTGTTTGGAACAGATAGTCTTCCAGTCTGTCAATTGTGGTAGTTGCCACATGCATTCTGGTATCGCAGGATGCATAATAAATATAAACATCACCAGTTTCAAGGGCAATTGCTCCATTGGTAAATACTACATTGGATACATCTCCGACTCTCTCTGCACCCAGAGGAACCAGAAACACTCCGGAGGGCTCTGCAATCACCTTTGATGGATCTTCCAGATCCGTACCAAATACATACAGAACATAACGAAGTCCGGCTGCGGTATTTCTCACACCATGAGCAACATTAATCCAGCACTTCTTTCCCCGGATGGGAACTGCACCTGCCCCGTTTTTGGCCTCTGTCAATGTGTGATAAATTCTTTTACTGATAATTTTTTCTTCATCAATCACTGCATGTTCAATATTATCACAAAGTCCAAAACCGATTCCGCCTCCGCTTCCCGTCTCGATAAATCCATCCATAGGTCTTGTATAAAAAGCATATTTTCCATTCACGAATTCCGGATGAAGGACTACATTTCTCTGCTGTGGGGAGCGAAGTGTTTTCAGGTTGTCCAGACGTTCCCAGGTCTTTAAATCTTTCGTACGCACAATTCCTGCCTCTGCAACTGCGGCGGAAAGATCCGGATTTTCTTTATCTTTACTCTCAGAACAGAATACACCGTAAATCCATCCATCTTCATGTTTTGTCAGACGCATATCATAGACATTGGTTTCCTCCGGGCAGGTATCCGGAAGAACCACCGGATAATCCCAGAAACGGAATCCATCAATTCCATTGTTGCTTTCCGCAACAGCAAAGAAAGATTTTCTATCATTTCCTTCTACTCTTACTACCAGATAAAATTTTCCATTCAACTCAATAGCTCCGGAGTTCATCACTGCATTAATTCCAAGACGTTCCTCGAAATATGGATTTGTCTTTGCATCCAGATCATATCTCCAGTGAAGAGGGGCATGATCTCTTGTCAGAACCGGATACAGATACCGGTCATAAATTCCATTATAAAAATTGCTTTTTTGATTCTTTCTGGAAATTAAATTTTCGTATTTTTCCAGTTCTACATAATATCTGTTATGTATCATGACTCCATCCTCCTGATTATTTCTATGCACATACGACCGTTATGATAGGGACATTTCCAGGGTTCCACAATGGGCTTCTCAAGAGGAACACCCTGTGCATCCACCGCCCAGTACCATTCTGAGCCTTCCCTCGGATCAATCAGATAATCTTTAATATATTCCCATACTTCTTCTGCCGCCTGCAGCCAGAAAGTTTCCTGTCTGTCTTTCTGCCATGCATTTACAAATCCAACCATTGTCTCTGCCTGAACCCACCATACTCTGGTCGTATCCGGAATGCCATTTTCCGCTTCATTCAACAGGGAACGTTCCACAAAGGCACGGTTATAAATATTCTCTGTAATTTCAGCGGTAATTGGAGAAAGTTTTTCTGTATATTTTTTATCTTTGAGTATTTCAAGCCCTCTGTCTACCAGCCATGCAGTTTCAATATCATGTCCGTAAGAATACAAATCTATCAGAGAATTCCAGTTTTTATCAAAAAACACTTCCTGACGTCCAATCTCGGGATTATAAACTTTGTCAGCCATGATATCCAGCATAAACCGAATCCGTTCTCCTATTTTCTCATTCTGACTGACTCGATACAGTTCCGTATAGGCCTCAAAAACATGGAGGAGTGTATTCATGGTTTTTTCTGCCAGAACTCCGTTTTCTGAAAGCTTTTCATTTTCTGCCGGTTCAAAGTTCCGATCAAAAGCTTCCAGATACCCCTGTGAATCCGTGCATTTTTTCTCAATCAATTCCTGCAGTTCAAAAGCAAGACGCAAAGCCTCTTTATCTTTTGTTGCATCATAATAAGAAGAAAGGGCATAAACAGCAAATGCCTGATTGTAGGTATGTTTTGTAGAATCCTTTACCTTTCCATCAAAGGTCACAGACCAGTAAACGCCTCCACACTCCTGATCCAGACAATATTTTTTCATAAAATCATATGCGTGCTGTGCAGTTTCTTTCAGATGCGCTTCTCCAAGAAGCATATACGCATTGGAAAAAAACCAGAGAATTCTGCTGTTAAGAATACAGCCTTTCTCATATTTCTGATTCACTTTCAAATCATAATCCATATACCCGTAAAATCCACCATATGATTCGTCTTTCAGCCTTTCCCAGAAAGGAATCAGCTTTTCCTCCAGATGTGCTCTGATTTCATTTACAAATTTCTGCATACTTTTACCTTTTTCCTGCTTCTGTATCTGATTCTCTTGTTACACTGTTTTCTTTAATATAAGCAACAATTTCTTCCACTGTAGTAAAAGCAAGTCCTACATAAGTATCTGCAGCACCGTAGTAAATTGCGATTTTTCCACTTTCCCCATCGTGAATGGTCGCACATGGAAATGTAACATTTGGTACAAATCCACGTTCTTCATACCATTCTTCCGGTGTAAGCAGGAAGTTTTCACAACGATATTTCACAATGGAAGGATTATCAATGTCAAGAATCGCACCACCAATACTGTATACATATCCGTTACAGGTACCGGTTACCCCGTGATAGAATAACAGCCAGCCTTCTGTCGTTTCAATAGGAGCTGCACCGCCGCCGATTTTCACTGCTTCCCACCATTCACTGCTCTTTCCCATTACATGACGGTGTTTTCCCCAGTAAACCATATCCGGACTTTCGGATATGAAAATATCTCCAAAGGGAGTATGTCCGCTGTCGCTGGGCCGGGACAGCATCACAAAGTTTCCGTTGATTTTTCTTGGAAACAGCACTGCGTTTCTGTTAAAAGGAAGAAATGGATTTTCTATTCTCACAAAGGTTTTAAAATCTGTGGTTTTTGCCATACCAATGGCTGCACCATAAAAATCCTGACACCAGATAATGTAATAAGTATCTTCTACTTTTACAAGTCTCGGATCGTATGCATAAACCGGCATAAAAGAGTTGCCGTCTTCATCCACAAAATGAATCTTTGCTTCCTCAAATTCCCAATGAATGGCATCTTTGCTTCTTCCAAGATAAATATAAGGAATTCCGTTTGTCTGTTCTCCACGGAATACTCCGATAAACTCACCTTCATAAGGCATAACTGCACTATTAAAAATACGGGCAACCTCTTTTGACGGATTTCTTCCGATAATCGGGTTTTCTTTATAACGCCATACCGGTGCTCCATTCATTTTTTCCGGTCTTTCCTGCCATGGAACATTTGGCACTGCCGGTCCGATTATTTTTACTTTACTCATAAATTTCACCTTATGTAGAGTGTGCTGCTTCCCGGAAGCAGCACACTTTATCATCCTTTCTCATCAAACTTTTATTTAACCTTTTACTGCACCTGATGCCATTCCGCTGTACACCTGTTTCTGGAAAACAAGGAAAAAAATCAGAATCGGAATAATCGTAATCAATACACCTGCACAGATATAATTGTACTGATTTCCATAGGGGCCTGTAAACGTATACAGGGCTGTGGAAATGGTCTTCAGTTCCGGAAGCTGCAAATACAGGTTGGATGCATAATATTCGTTGTAAACACTTACTCCCTTCAGTACCAGAGATGTCATAATCGCCGGTTTCAAAAGGGGGAATAAAATCTTAAAGAAAACTCCAAAATAAGTACATCCATCCATAATTGCCGACTCATCCAGAGATATGGGAAGATTTTCAAAAAACTGCAGGAAAATATAAATAGAAATAATATCTGTTCCCATTAATACAATCATATATCCATACAGATGATTGATCAGTCCCAGAGAATACATAATCTGATAAATCGTTACCTGCATGGCAATACCCGGAAGAAGAGATGCAAACAAAAACAGATTTTCAATCATGCCGCGTCCCGGAAAAGTAAAACGATTCAGCACATATGCCAGCATGGCTCCTGTAAACACAGAAACGGTCAGAACTACAATCAACACCAGACTGGTATTCAAAAATCCTCTCAGCATGTTGGCTTTTTCCATGGCAATCTTAAAATTTTCCAGATAGCCGAAGGATTCCGGAAGTGACAAAACAGATGTTGCCGCATACTCTTCATTGGTTTTGAATGCTGTAAGAACACAAACACAAACAGGAGTCAGCGCAACAACAGAGGCCATAATCAGGGATACATATTTTACAATACCAAACAAAATTGAACCAATACTTGCTTTTTTTATTTTCATTATGCTGCATCTCCTCTCATTTTCATCTGCCTGCGTTTTTTCTCTTCTTTCTTTCTCCGCCGAACAGCCGCTTTAGACTCATCACTTGTTCCATCGTCAAATACATATTTGAAGAACAGTTTCTGAGCCACAGTGCAGATAATAATAATCACCAGAAGTACAATAGCCATGGCACAGGCAAGACCTACTTTCTGATTTTCATGAGCCAGACGATTCATAATAACAAAGTACGTACCAGTTCCCATCATACCATTTGTAATAACATAAGGAGGCTCAAATGCACTTAAACATCCGCTGATACAAAGAATAATATTCAAAACAATAATCGATTTGATACTTGGCAGAATAATGTACCGGAACTGGTGCCATTTATTTGCACCGTCCAATGATGCCGCTTCATAAAGATCCGTATCCACAGACATCATGGCTCCAAGAAACAGAACCACATTTTGTCCCATATATCTCCATACAGAGGTTGCTGCAAGAGAAATATTATTGATACTCTGATCCTGCAGCCATAAAGGAATATTTTCAATATTCATTCCAAATGCCTGAAGAATGGTATCCAGAACATATCCTCTTGCATAGAAGAATTTGAAAATAAAACCAACTGCAATACCACAGATCAGATAAGGAAAAAACATGGTAGCCTTGAAGAAAGACTCACCTTTGACTTTAAAAACCATCATAGTGGCAAAAAACAGGGCAAGACACAGCTGAACGACACCGCCGCCCATATAGTAAAGGCTAACAAACAAAGAGCCAAAAATTTCTTTTCGATTAAATACTTCTACATAATTTTTAAGTCCCACATAAGTTCTTGGTCCCAGATATTTCATGTTATAAAAACTGAACTGAACCATTCTTGCAAAAGGAATATAAGTAAATACCAGAAGAAGCAAAAGTGGTATAAACATAAAAGTAAAAATTACCAGTCTTTTCTGAATTTTTCTACTGCTGATCCACTGCTTAAAGGACTTTTTTTCCGTTACTGTATTTGGATTACTCATATCCGTCTCCTTTCCCCCATTTCAGATGCAGGCTTTTGTTGTCCTGCATCTGAAATTGCCAGATCTTCTGTTACTCTGTAATCTCAACGTTGAAGGTTGCCTGTGCATCGGTCCATTTCTGGTTCCATTCAGCCATCAGGTCATCCAGAGATTTTGTTCCGTAAAGTGCTGCTTCCAGTACTTCACCTACCGGATAGTCTCCACTTAATACCTCAGCAGTATTACGAAGATCATCATACAAACTCTCTTCACCCTCCTGAGGGGCATTATCAGAAAGAAGTTCAACGCCCTCAAACTCAGCCAGAGAATCCGGAAGCGGTTCCCCTTTCAGAGCCGGAATACTTCCTTCATCATCAAAGATCGGAGATTCTTCCAGCAGCCATTTTACATACAGCATAGATGCAATCTGATTGTCTGCTGTTGCATTTTTGTTGATAGCATATGCATAGTTTCCGCCAGATGCCGCAGCTCTTTCTCCATTTACAGTAATCGGGAACGGCATATATCCGATATCATCCGGATGTTCACCGGCATCTTTGAACTGCTGTACACACCAGGAGCCCAATACCATAGTAGCAACTTCACCGTTGTTGATCATTCCTTTGGAAGATTCCCAGTCACTGGAGGCTGGATCTTCTTCCACCAATTTGTTTGCCACTGCTTCATACAGAGTATAGTAAACGGCATAAGGACCGCTCATTTCTTCATTCTTTGTAAAAGGATCTTTCTGATGAAGAAGTTTATTGTTCTTATAATCCGGATCTGCATTGGATGCAATACCCACATAATCATTCCATGCTCCCATGGTCCATCCTGCTGAGAAGTTTGTATACAGAGGAATGGCATCTGTATTATCTTTGATCAGCTGCAGATCTGTCAGAAATTCATCCGGTGTTTCAGGAAGCTCTGTAATCCCCGCTTCCTGCCAGATTCTTTTGTTATAAGCTACACCGCCGGCTGTACCACCATTGGGAATTCCGTAAACTGTGTTGTTATATGTTTTTTCTGTCACAAAATTATATTTTTCGTTTAATATCTTGTAGTCTCCGAGAGGAGTAAAATATTCGCCCATTTCACTCTTATCAACTGTAGACGGAATGAAGCAGATATCACCCCAGTCACCGTTTGTCAGACGAAGCGTAAGGGATTCTTCATAATCTGTGATCGCTTCATATGTAACTTTGATATTGGGATATTGTTCCATAAACATATCTGCATATCCCTGATATACCGTATCCACAATATCGGTTCTGTTTGTGAGGATTTTGATATCTGCTCTCAGATCTTTATAATCCTCACCACTGATTGCATCAATCGTAGGCACTTCTGCCGCTTCCGTTTTATTATCGCTGCCCTTTTGTCCGCATCCTGCGAGCGATAACACCATCATTGATGCCAATACTAAACTGACCATTCTCCTTTTCATAATTTTTTCCTCCGTTTTTCTTAATATTAGCTATTTTTTAGCTAAATTTATTTTATTACTTTTACCATATTTTTTCAATTGTTTTTTCTTTTATTCGTCATTTTCTCACTTTTATATTATTATTCTCCACTTTTATTTATGTATTTTGTATAAAATAACACCGATTTTCGCTTAAATAACTAATTAATCTTTAAAAATAAATTAATTAATCTTTAAGTAAAATCGGTGTTTTCCTTTTTATTTTATACGGATACTGTTTTTCCAACGGATATGGCCGGATACTACCTCCAGTGTTCCTTTTTTGCCAGGAGTACGAATCTGCTTAATAATCTTATCCAAAGCCACTTTCGCCATTGCTTTCATATTCACTTCATAAGTAGTCACCTTCAGATCTGCAAATTCCGGAGAAACAAAGTTATCAAAACCGATTACGGAAACATCCTCAGGTATCCGGTATCCCTCCTTTTTTAACTTTGAGATCAAAATTCCTGCTACCAGATCACAATTGCATACAAAAGCCTCCGGCATGCATCTGGGCAGCTCAAACTGCACCTGTCCCAAAGCATCCCTGTCTTCGATCATCCATTCTTCCGGAAGAATTTTATGATGCTCCATCATGGATTTCATAAATCCGCAGTATCTGTCCATAATACTGCTGGTGGCATAAACAGAACCTACAAATGCCAGTTTTTCGATTCCCCGATCAAACAAAAGTTCCGTCATCTGATACATTCCATAAAAATTATCTGCTATTACCGAATCTCCGGCAATCTCATGATTATAAAAATCCAGAAACACGACAGGTATCTTTGTATTTTGCCTCAGATTGCGTATGTACCTCTGATCAATTTCTCCAATGATAATTATGCCATCTATACTATTTTTCTGTATCATTTCCGGAAGTTCCAGTGTGTGCTTTTCCGCATGTTTCTTCAACACCTCAACCATTGTATAACAACTCTTTTCTGATGCGATCAAAGCCAATTCCTGATACATTTTCCAATAATAAGTCGTGTATTGCGCAAGATAATTTTCTGCTATCATCACACCTACCTTCCAGGATTCATAGCCTTCCTCTTTCGTTCTGGAAGCAGCGTGTTCATATCCCATCTCTCTTGCCACTTCCAGAATGCGTGTACGCATGGAATCACTTACGCCTTTTCTTCCACAAAGAGCATTGTGCACCGTTACAGTACTGACCCCCAGTTTCTCTGCAATATCTGCCATTCTTACTTTCTGCATGGATACCACACTTTCTATTCACGGATAAAATGATACAGTCTGCTCTGGAAATCCCCCCGTACATTTCTTACCGGGAACCCGCATTTTTCCAGTTCTTCTCCATAGTATACTTCATCTGTCCCATCCAGACGGTATCTGGAATCCGGTTCCAGTCCTTTCAGGAAAATATTTCTGCTGTGAGCAATAGCAGATCCCAGAATCTGCACATAGGTTACCAGTGCCTCGGAACCGTCCTTTGCTGCAATCATCCAGCAATCAAACGGTTTCTTGTCTGTCCAGGAAAGAATCCGGTAATAATCTCCCCTATGCATCAGTTCCTGATACTTATGATACAATTCTATCTGCCCAGGAATCTGTTCTCTTTCTTCCTGAGAGATTTTTGTAATATCCAGTTCGTATCCGAAAGTTCCTGCCAGTGCCACATGTCCTCTCGTTGCAAAAGGCGTACTCCTTCCTACCGTATGATTGGGACAATCACTGACATGTGCTCCCATGGCCGAAACAGGATAAATCATTGCTGTACCTTCCTGGATCCGCAGACGTTCAATCGCATCCGTATCATCCGAGCACCAGATCTGAGGGCTGTAATACAGCATACCAGGATCAAATCTCGCTCCTCCTCCAGAACAGTTTTCCAGAAGAAGATCCGGGAATTCTGTCACCAGTCTTTCCTGCATTTCATAAAGTCCAAGAACATAACGATGGAATAGTTCCTGCTGCCTGTCTGCAGGAAGGCAAAAGCTTCCCATATCGCTAAGCTGTCGGTTCATATCCCATTTCACATAGGCAATAGGGGCACTTCTGAGTATCCTTGCCACACATTCATAAGCATAATCCCGTACTTCTTTTCTGGATAAGTCAAGCACATACTGGGCACGGCTCTGAGTAGCTTCTCTTCCCTGAATCTGAATAGCCCAGTCCGGATGTTCCCGATACAAACAGGAATTGGGTGATATCATTTCCGGTTCAAACCAGATTCCGAATTCCAGACCGATTTCATTTACTTTTCTCACCAGTTTCGGCAGTCCTCCCGTAATTTTTTTCTCGTTCACCTGCCAGTCTCCCAGAGAACTGTCATCCAGATTCCTCTCACCAAACCATCCATCATCCATGACCAGCATTTCGATTCCGTCTTTCTTTGCTTCCCTTGCAATTGCCAGAAGTTTTTCTGTATCAAAATCAAAATAGGTAGCTTCCCAGTTATTAATCAGAATGGGACGTTTTTTAAATTTATAAGGACTGCGTATCATATGCTCCCTGTAAAAATCATGCAGCGAACGTGTCATCTTTCCAAGTCCTTCCGATGAATAAACCAAAACTGCTTCCGGCGCCTGGAAAACTTCCCCTGCTTCCAGTTTCCATGAAAATTCTTCTTTATGGATTCCCATCACCATACGAATCTGATCAAACTGCGTCAGCTCTGCCTGTGCAATAAAGTTTCCGGAATATACAAAATGCATGGCAAAGACCTCTCCATGATCCTGCGTGGTATCCGGTGTGACCAGTGCCAGAAACGGATGCTCCTGATGACTGGACTCTCCTTTTGAAGAAGAAACCAACTGTTTTCCATAATGGACCTTTCCTCTCTGAATATGACGTTCCCGCGCCCAGGCACCGCAAAGACTAATCATTTTAAAATCCTGATTATCCATATCCAGACATGCACTGTAAACCTTCTCCAGACGCAGAGTCTGTTCTCCCACATTTTGGACTTTTACACTTCTTGTAATCACATCTTCTTTTGGAAAGACAGAATACATCAGTTCCACTTCCAGACCAAGAATTCGATCTTCACATAAGATACACAGTGTTTCTGTTTCTTCCTCTGTTCCGAAAGATGCAGGCAGTCCCGGCAGTCCCGGTTTCCCTTTTTCAATTCTGTGAGATACATACAACAGTTCTGCTGCCATACATCCCTGATGGTTTCTTACATTCAGGCAGCTTTCCCTGTAATCACCGATTCCTCCTGTTGGATACTCCATAGGAAAATAATCAAGAAAAGATGATTTTTCTCTCTGATTCACAGAAGGTGTAAAGGGCGCTTCATCAGTTCGCAAACGGTATACACCGCCAAACTCCTTCAATCTTTTTCCATAATACCCATGACCTACATATCCCTCCGGTGTAAGCCCAATCACATAAGTGGTGCTGCAGGTATCCAGCTTAAAAGCTCTTTGCTTTTCATCGTAAATAATCTGCATAAGTCTCCTCCTTTAATTAATTGATTAAATTTGAAATATTTTTAATTTAATCTTTTTATTATTTAGCTTAATATTATATTAAATGCAAGCTAATATAAAGTCAATTATTTTCTTGTATTTCTTAAATTTAAATAAAATAAAAGCGCAGCATCTTTGTCAATGCTGCGCTTTTATTTTATCTTATACAAATGGTATACTGTCTCCATTCTTTTTCACGCTACCTCTTTCAAGGAACTCTCCGGGGATTACGAACATTCCTGTAGAATAACTGGAATTCTCCAGTTTATGTGTAATAATATGCACTGCCCGTTTTGCCATTTCCCCCATATCAATCTCATAGGTGGTAAGTCCGATTTCCCGTAACCTGTCATCCTGATAGACTTCTGTTCCAATCACATAATTGTCAAATCCCACAACCGACACGTCTTCCGGAACCCGATATCCCCTTTCGTTCAGTTTTTTAATCAAAACCCAGGCTGCCACATCACAATTACAGAAAAATGCTGTAGGCATTTCTTTCGGAAGCTTGAATTTCTCCTGTCCATTCATTTTTCCGTATTCTCTGTCCCTGTCATCCAGAAGCCATTCCTCGTTCAGAGCAACGCCGTGTTCCATCAAAGATTTCAGATATCCGAAAAAACGGTCATCAATGCTTGTAGTGACCAGTCTGGTTCCCACAAATCCAATTTTGTGATGTCCCATCTCAAACAGATAATTAGTCATGCGGTAAGCACCCATAAGATTGTTCACCACTACGGAATCACTGTTGTCCATTGTTCCAGGCGTATCCAGATTAAGAAATGGAATCATAATGTGATTCTCCAGATAATTGGCATACCCTGCTTTGAAGGTTCCCATGATAATGATTCCGTCTACTTTGTTCTCTTCCAGAATCCTGGGGAATTTTCCCGCCCGTTCTGTATCATAATCAATCACTTCAAGAATTACAAAACAGTTTTTATTTATAGCTCTCTGAGACAACTCCTGATAAAGCTTCCAGTAAAAAGTCTGTCCATCCTGCAGATACCGTTCTGCCACAATTACCCCGATGGTATAAGTCTTTTTTTCCTGTTTTTCTTTTTTCTTTTTTGTATAACCAAGTTCATCGGCAACGCGGATGATTTTCTCCCGCAATTCCTCACTAACGCCCGTCTGACCGGAAAGAGCCTTGGAAACGGTTACTGTGCTGACATTCAATCGTTCTCCAATATCTGAAAGCCTTACTGTCTTTGCCATCCTATACCTCTTTCTCCTGTTTTCTGCATCTCTTTTTGCGATTATTTACTGCTTAATACAGGATTTAAGTTAACTTAATAATTTATTAATTTCATTCTATTTCTGAATCCGTCTTTTGTCAATTAGAAAGTGATTTGGGGACAGGTCTCTTGTCACTATGTGACAAGGGACCTGTCCCCAGTATTAAACTCGTTTGGGTGGGTGAACTTCTAGATTTCTTCTGTGGCTTCCTTCAGCCATTCCCGTTCTTCATTTTTCAGAAGGGGACCGATGGTCTCATATACCCGTTTATGATAAGCATTCAGCCAGTTCCGTTCTGTTTCTCCAAGAAGTTCCGGAAGAATGGCTTCCCGCTCAAAAGGTACCAGTGTAACCGTCTCAAATTCCATAAACTGTCCATAAGAATTTTTCTCTGCCTTATGGCACATAAGAAGGTTTTCACAGCGAATTCCGTATTTTCCTTCCAGGTAAAGTCCCGGTTCATCAGAAATCAGCACGCCCTCTTCCAAAGGCACATAACCTCCCGGACGAATTCCGCTGTTCCAGTTAATATTCTGAGGACCTTCGTGCACATTCAGCAGATATCCCACACCATGTCCTGTACCATGATTAAAATCAAGTCCATGCTCCCACAGAGAACCTCTGGCCAGCACATCCAGATGGGCACCTCCCACACCATAAGGGAATTTTGCCATGGCAAGACGAATGTTTCCCTTCAGTACCAGTGTAAAATGTTCCTTTTCTTCCTGTGTCAAAGGTCCTGCCGCAATGGTTCTTGTAATATCTGTAGTTCCCTGCCAATACTGTCCGCCGGAATCAATAAGGAAAAATCCTTTTGGTTCTACCGCAGCACTGTTTTCTTTTTCAGGGGAGTAATGGCACATGGCTGCATTGGGACCATAAGCACAGATGGTTGCAAAACTCAGATCCAGGCAGTCCGGATCTTCTTTTCGGAATTTCAGACTTTCTTCCGCAGCGGAATACTCGGTAATCTCACCGGAAGCCACATTTTTTTTCAGCCAGTAGATAAATCTGCACATAGCTTTTCCGTCTTTGATATGTGCAATTCTTTCGTTTTCCATTTCCACCGGATTTTTCATGGCCTTTGCCGGTTTTGTAGGATTCATGGCATTCATTGTTACGGCTCCTGCCGGAAGATTTTCAAACAATGTATAGTTTACGACTTTTTCATCCAGAAGGATTCTGCTGTCTGTATCCAGTTCTTTCACATCACTGTAAATGGAAAAATAGGGTTTCAGCACAACTCCCGCTTTTTCCAGTTCCTCTCTGATTTCCGGTGATACAGCCTCTTCCTGAACATAGAAAACAACCTCTGTTTCTTTTATGATCACATACGAAAGCACCACGGGATTATATACAATATCGTTTCCCCGGATATTCAGGAGCCATGCAATATCATCTATGCCGGAAAGAATATGCACATTGGTTCCACTTTTCTTCATGGTCTCCCGAACCATTGCAATTTTCTCTTCTCTTGATTTACCCACATACTTTACATCCACCAGGTAAGCCGGTTCTTTTGACATTGGAGGACGATTTTCCCAGATGCTGTCTGCCAGATCCTTCTGACACCAGAAACGCCCATTCTTGCGGTCCATCATTGCTTTCCAGGCTTTTCCCTGTTCTGCACTGATCGTTCTTCCATCGCAGGCCAGGCAACTGTTTTCCTTAAGATTTTCCTCCAGAAACTCATCAATTGTAGGAACTCCTTCTTCTCGCATTTTCATAAGAGTGACACCGGTTCCTTCCAGTTCTTTCGCAGCCTGAATAAAATATCTTCCATCTGTCCACAGGTATGCGCATTCCTCCGTTACAAGCAGAGTTCCTGCAGAACCGGAAAATCCGGACAGCCATTTTCTTACTTTAAAATAGTCGCCCACATACTCGGACTGGTGAAAATCCGCAGTAGGGACCAGATACATATCCACACCTGCTGCCTGCATTTTTTCACGCAATCTGCTGATCCTTTCCCTGTTTTCGTTCATTTCAAACGCTTCCTTTCCGTACCTATCCGTACATATTATATTGTTATCATTGAATTCCCTTCATGGTAAGAGAAATTCTCTTCTTTTTCATGTCTACTTCCAGAACCTTCACATCCACAATATCTCCTACACTGACTGCTTCCAGAGGATGTTTGATATACCGGTCCGTCATCTGGGAAATATGAACCAGTCCATCCTGATGCACTCCGATATCCACAAATGCACCGAAGTCAATGACATTACGGACGGTACCTTTCAGAAGCATGCCTTCTTTCAAGTCTTTCATATCCAGTACATCTGTGCGCAATACCGGCTTTGGCATTTCTTCACGGGGATCTCGTCCCGGTTTGGTCAGTTCTTTTACAATATCCCGAAGGGTCATTTCCCCGACTCCCAATTTCTCTGCCGCTGTTTTGTAATCCTTTACATAGAAGGCAGAAGGACCATTGAAAATATCTTCCGGCTTCATTCCCATGCTTGCCAGGAATTTTTCTGCTGCTTCATAGCTTTCCGGATGTACACTGGTTCCATCCAGAGGATTTTTTCCTCCTGTAATACGCATAAATCCGGCACACTGTTCAAATGCTTTCGGTCCCAGTTTCGGTACCTTGAGCAGTTGTTTTCTGTCCTCGAAACGTCCGTTTTCTTCTCTGTAGGCCACAATATTTTTTGCAATGGCCTTGCTGACACCGGAGATATAGCCCAGCAGAGATACGGATGCCGTATTCAGATCCACACCTACTTTATTTACACAGTCTTCTACAACTCCTGAAAGGGCCTCTCCCAGTTTTTTCTGATTCATATCATGCTGATACTGTCCCACACCAATGGATTTTGGATCGATTTTTACCAGTTCTGCCAGTGGATCCTGCAAACGTCTGGCAATGGATGCAGCACTTCTTTGTCCCACATCAAAATTCGGAAATTCTTCCGTAGCCAGCTTACTTGCAGAATATACAGAAGCTCCTGCTTCATTGGTAATGACATACTGTACCTTTTCCGGAATCTCCTTTAATAACTCCACAATTACCTGCTCCGACTCTCTGGAGGCTGTGCCGTTTCCTACAGAAAACAGAGTAATATGATATTTACGGATCAGTTTTTTCAAAGTCTCTTTTGCCGCTTCAATTTTAGCCGGAGTAGTAGGAGCAGTTGGATAAATAACTACCGTATCCAGTACTTTTCCCGTAGGATCCACAACAGCCAGTTTACAACCTGTACGGAATGCCGGGTCCCAGCCCAGAACCACCTGACCCACAATTGGAGGCTGCATAAGCAGCTGTTCCAGGTTCTTCTTGAACACTTTAATAGAAACATCTTCTGCTTTTTCTGTCAGATCACTGCGGATTTCCCGCTCGATGGCAGGTGCGATCAATCTGGTATAGCTATCTTCCACTACTGCTTTCAATACATCTGTGGTATTTGGATTCTTTTTTGTAATGACCTGCTTTTCCAGATACCGTAGAATATCTTCTACCGGTGCTTCGATTTTAACTGTCAGAATTTTCTCTTTTTCTCCACGATTCAGAGCCAATACTCTGTGCCCTGCTATTTTGGAAACCGGTTCTTCATATTCATAATATTTATCATATACGGAAGATTCTTCCGGTTTTTTCGCAGTGGAAAGCACGATTCCCTTTTTCATTGTCATATCACGAATCCGCATCCGGTAATCTGCTTCATCGGAAATACTTTCCGCTACAATATCTTTTGCTCCTGCAATGGCCTCCTCTACTGTTTTTACTTCTTTTTCTTCTGAAAGAAATGCCTCTGCCTCTTCTTCAAGAGACTTCTCCGTTATCTGAAGAAGCATGATATTTGCCAGTGGTTCCAATCCCTTTTCTTTTGCAATAATTGCTCTTGTCCGGCGTTTCGGACGGTATGGACGGTACAGATCCTCTACTACCACAAGCGTTTTTGCTTCCAGTATCTGTTTTTTCAATTCTTCTGTCAGTTTTCCCTGCTCTTCAATACTGGACAGCACCTGATTTTTTTTCTCTTCCAGGTTACGCAAATACGTAAGTCTTTCATTCAGATTACGAAGCACTTCGTCATTGAGTGCACCGGTTACTTCCTTCCGGTAACGGGAAATAAATGGTATGGTATTTCCCTCATCTATTAGTTTAACGGCAGCTTCCACCTGCCATTTTTCTACATTTAATTCCTGGGTCAGTTCTAAAATAATGTCCATGCAAATCTCCTCTTCTTATAAACGATTTCAAAAATGCCATCGGCAATCTTCTTAATACACCTTACCAATGGACTGCCATTTTGTCAAGAAAACAGCCTATGATTCCATTCCTGTTTATTGTAACAAAAAAAGAGACAGAATGCATTGTTTTTCTGCCTCTTTTCTATATTCTGTTACAAAACTCCAGACCCTGTTTCAGAAATTCTTCCAGCTCTTTTTTCATGGTTTTGTTGAATCCTTCCCACATCTTATTCAGCCGGCTGATATTCTGAACGTCTTCATAAAAAATCATGGACGGAGGATATCCCAGATTTTCATAAAGGGCGGTCATAAGTTCTGCATTGACGCTGAGTCTTCCCTTCTCAATTTCCCGGTATCTTTTTACTCCGATATCCAGAACCTCTGCCATCTGATTCTGTGTCAGATCATTGGCTTTTCTCACCTTGTACCATATGCTTTTGTCTGAAACGGTACTGAAGGCTTTATATCTTAAGAATTCTATTTCTTTTGCATAATCAAACGGCTGTGCCGCTTTTTCTTTTCCTGAAATCCGTGCTCCCTGGTGTACGACCCATACAAGAAGCTGCAGAAAGTCCGCTTTGGTTTCTTCTCTGCACTGTTCCAGGTAACCATTCAGAACGGTACATACAGAATTTTCCCCGGTTATGAGATAATCCACATCAAATCCATGACTGTCAAAATTTTTCAGTTCTTCTCCGGTAATGACAATCTTCCCCGTTTCCATCTTGCTGTAATGACTCTGGGTAACGCCCATGATCCGGCTCATACTGTCCTGATTCAGTTTTTGTGTCCGTCTGTAAGCCTGCAATCGCTGCAAAACTTTATCATATGCGCTACTCATCACATGTTCCTCATTTCCGCTGGCTGGATGCCTTTCAATAGTTCCATTTTAAATTGTTTTATCTTGCCCTTTTATACCCTTTTTATGACTATACCGCCCATTTCAGCGAAAATAACACTCTTGCCCTGCAGCGTCTTACATGATAAAATGTCCTTTAGACGTACGACTGATCAGGAAATGAGGGAATAATGAATGAATGATATGATGAAGGAAAATCAGAACGGATACAAAAACCCGGATCCGCTTTTATATCCTGTTATACCGGAAGAACCTGTTTACGAAGGAAGCAGCGGATTGTCCATTGCTTCTTTGATTCTCGGCATTCTTGCACTGCTTTCCATGTGCTGTATGCCGCCTTTGTCCTTGCTTTTCGGAGGACTTGGTCTGATACTGGGTGTCCTTTCCAAAGGAACCCGCACCCGACCGGTCAATGCCAAAGCAGGTATGGTGCTTTCTTCCATAAGTATTACGATTGTTGTTATACTAATTGCAGTAATTATGGTCACTTTCCTGACAAATCCAAAGGGACAGAATTTCCTGCGTGAATACATGCACATTCTTACAAACCCCGAAGATTATACAGAGGAAGATATTTACGATTTTATTTATGATTATATGTATCCGGACGATGAAGATAATACCCTTCCCTTTGATGGATACGATGATTATGATGGTTATGACGATTACGACGATCATCATAATTATGATGATTACTTTGATAATGTCCCGGGCTATGATTATAATTTCGAATCCCCTCAGGAAAATCCTGTAATCTAGAAAGCAAAAACAGAACTGCCGGATTGTTCATACAATTCCGGCAGTTCTGTTTTTAACAATATTGTTTTATTTTACAAGATTCAGAACATCTATCCCCATCTTCCATTTCAGCAGGTTCCTTACAATCCACTGCACTACAATAATTCCGGCAGCAATTTTAATATAGGCCTCCCGATACCTTATGCCGATTTTCCATTTTCCCCGGGATAAATATTCTACTGTATGACTAATCATATACCACCCATACACGGCCGCCCCATAAGGCACAACGGGATGACAGAAAAAAGATTTCAGAATCTGTCCTTTCAACAATGCCATGCAGGCTCTTGTGCCACCGCATCCGGGACAGTAATACCCGGTAAGTTCACGAAATACACAGGGAACCCAGAAAAATCCCGGATATCTTCCCGGCAGAAATTTCACCGCTATCAGAAATACCAGGAGAATCCCCAACAGGATCCAACCCAGATAATATAAATTTTTTTCTTCTTCTTTGCTCATATTTGCTTTTAATATCCTCTTGTAACCTTTTTTCTTTATGTTATAATAAGCTGAAAGATGATTCAACTGATATCTATTTACGAAAGATTGGAGACTTGTTTATGAAACGAACATCTGCAGCTTTGAAGCTGATTGCCAGAAAAAGTCTGGATGGGAAGTACGGCACTCCTATGGCTGCTCTGCTTCTTCTGGGCATGTGTACACTGGTGCCCTCTTTTCTCATATCCTCTACGATGGATACTTCTTCTGCCATAGGAATTATTACCTCACAGATTCTTGTCTATATGGTTTCTCTGCTTGTGGCAGTCATCAGTGCCGGATACAGCAAACTGATGCTGAACATAGAACGTCAGAATCCCTTTTCGGTAAAAGACCTAGGATTCGCTTTTTCTCACCATCCGGATCGTTTTATCATTGTACATCTGATTCTGCTTCTTGTACAATTTATCATCTGTCTGCCCTTTGATCTGCCTGTATGGCTGAATCCCGATCTGCCAGACCAGAAGTTGCTTTTGCTGACTGTACTCAGTACACTGGCAGGATCCCTTACAAGCCTGATTCTCGGTTTGTTTTTCGGTCTGGCTGACTATCTGCTTCTGGACATCACAGAGCTTTCCGCTCTGGATGCTTTAAAAGAAAGCACCCGACTGATGAAAGGAAACAAAGGACGTTATTTCTATATAAATCTCAGTTTTCTTCCTCTTTATCTGGCAAGTTTTCTGACCTGTTATATCGGACTTTTATGGTTGATGCCTTATATACGTGCCACAATGGCAGTCTTTTATATGGATGTGACAGGAGAATTGGATGTCCCGGTTTCCGACAATTAAGATTTTTCCTTTATCTGAGTGTCAGTATTTCCTGACACTCAGATTTTTTACTGCATCAACTTCGCTGCGACTCCACAAAAGGCTTTCACCCCATTCACCAGTGCCTCTTCCTGAAAATCAAAAGCAGCATTGTGAAGTGTGCTGTTACAGCAACTCAGGTTATAAAAGTAGCAGGACTGGCCTCCATGAGACTGCACACGTTCAGACATATAAGAATAATCTTCACTGACACTTGTCCCGGACTTCGGAAGTTCAAACACAGGCAGCTGCATATGTTTTTTACATACCTCTGCCAGCCGCTCTGTGAGCGTTTTATCATTTCTTCCATTTCTGGCTGCTCCCATAAGCCGGATCTCATAAGTACAACCATGCATCTGTGCAGCAGCGCTTATGATCCGTTCTGCATATGCTTTCATATAATCATTCGCCTCTTCCGACATTCCCCGAACTTCCATTTCCATATGGGCAGAATCACAGATTATATTTCTTCCGGTTCCTGCAGCGACCTTGCCGACATTAACCCTGGTATCTGATTTCCCATGCCTTGGGATGGCATGAAGATTCAAGATTGCAGTTGCCATGGAAAGCATTGCGTTGTTGCCAGCTTCCGGAGAAGCAGCTGCATGGGAACCTTTTCCGAAAAACTCCACATCGAATTTCACAGTTGCCAGACTCTTTCCATCTCCAATGCCAATCCCGCACTCTTTCTGTTGTGATCCACCACCCATATGCGCTCCCAGAACATAATCCACATCATCCAGATGACCATTTTCTACGATTGATCTGGCACCGCGAACGCCTTCTTCTGCAGGCTGAAAAATAAATTTAATGGTTCCGTGGAGATATTCACGCATTTGGCACAGGATTCTTGCAGTTCCAAGACCCACAGTTATATGTCCGTCATGTCCGCATGCATGCATCACCCCACGCTTACAGGAAATAAAACCTTCCCGTGCCGGAAGATGACTTTCTTCTGAACATTCCGGAACAGGCAATGCGTCCATATCAAAACGCAAAGCTATAACCGGTCCCTCTCCACAGTGAAGGATTCCGATCACACCGGTGAAGCCACCCTTTGTATATGGAAGATATTCAGAAACGGTACCTTCTTGTTTTTTGACTTCCTCATAATGCTCTTCCAGAAGCGATTCCGAAGGAACACCCATGCGAGCCTCCGCTTTACAAACTTCTCCTCCAACCAGAACCTGGTCACAACCGTAATCTTTCAAACAGGAGACAACGATGGATGTAGTTCTCATTTCCATCCATCCAGGCTCAGGATATTTATGAAAATCTCTCCGAAGTTTCACAAGCGCAGGACCAAGCTTATCTGCTTTTTCTATTATTTCTTCATAAATCTGTTTCTCTTCCATAAATTTTCCTTTCCGCATAAGAATACATGGTGAAATATGCCATGGAGCTCTGAACAAACGATGCAAGTAATACTATGAATAAGAATATAACCCCCAGGGATTTTTGTAAAGACTTCCTTTTTCTGAAAATATCTGGTTAAATTTCTTTGATTTATTGATGATTAATTCAAATTATGGTATAGTAAAGTTAGTTCGAGTGAAAACGAACAAAAAAAACAAATAATCTATGGCAGGAGTGGTAAAATTGTACAAGGAAGAATACAAACGCTGGTTATCAGCAGATCTGGAAGATGCAGATCTTAATCCGGAATTATCTAAAATCGAAGGGAACGACGAGGAAATAAAGGATCGTTTTGCAGTTGCTCTGAAATTCGGTACAGCAGGACTTCGTGGTGTACTTGGAGCAGGAACAAACCGCATGAATATTTATGTGGTACGTCAGGCAACACAGGGACTTGCAAACTGGGTAAAAACACAGGGTGGCAATCAGACGGTAGCCATCAGCTATGACAGTCGTCTTAAGAGTGATGTATTTGCCAAAAATGCAGCAGGTGTTCTGGCAGCAAATGGAATCAATGTCAGAATCTACGACGCATTGATGCCGGTACCGGCACTTTCCTTTGCAACCCGTTATTATGAATGCAATGCAGGTATTATGGTAACTGCTTCTCATAACCCTGCAAAATATAATGGATATAAAGCTTACGGACCAGATGGCTGTCAGATGACCGATGATGCAGCAGCAATCGTATACGATGAAATCCAGAAAACCGATATTCTTACCGGTGCGAAATATATGTCCTTTGCACAGGGTGTAGAAGAAGGTTTGATTCGTTTTGTAGGCGATGACTGTAAGAAAGCTTTCTATGAAGCAATCGAATCCCGTCAGGTTCGTCCAGGTCTTTGCAAAACAGCTGGCCTGAAACTTGTTTACAGCCCGTTAAACGGCTCCGGTCTGGTTCCTGTAACACAGGTATTAAAAGATATCGGAATTACGGATGTAACAATCGTTCCGGAACAGGAATATCCAAATGGTTACTTTACAACCTGCAGCTATCCGAATCCTGAGATTTTTGCAGCTCTGGAACTTGGACTGAACCTTGCAAAAGAAACAGGCGCAGATCTGATGCTGGCAACTGACCCGGATGCAGACCGTGTAGGTATTGCAATGAAATGCCCGGATGGTTCTTATGAACTGGTGAGTGGTAATGAAGTTGGTGTTCTCCTTCTGGATTACATATGTGCAGGACGCATTGAGAAAGGCACCATGCCAAAGAATGCAGTTGCAGTGAAATCTATTGTATCCACACCTCTTGCAGATGCAGTTGCAGAACACTATGGTGTCGAACTCAGAAGCGTACTTACAGGATTCAAGTGGATCGGTGATCAGATTGCACAGCTGGAAGCAGCCGGTGAAGTTGACCGCTTCATCTTCGGATTTGAGGAAAGCTACGGATATCTGGCAGGCCCATATGTACGTGATAAAGACGCCATTATCGGATCCATGCTCATCTGTGAAATGGCTGCTTACTACAGAAGCATCGGAAGTTCTCTGAAACAGAGACTGGAAGAGATTTATGCACAGTACGGACGTTACCTGAACCAGGTAGACAGTTTCGAATTCCCGGGACTGAGCGGAATGGATAAGATGACCGGATTAATGCAGGGACTTCGTGAGAATCCGCTCACAGAAATTGCAGGATACAAAGTAGTTACAGTAACAGACTACCAGAAACCGGAAGAAACCGGTCTTCCTGCTGCAAATGTTCTGATCTACAAACTAGATAATGGCGAAACAGTCGTTGTTCGTCCTTCCGGAACAGAACCAAAGATTAAGATTTACTACACAACACTTGGCAAGAATCTGGAAGAAGCTCAGGCTGAAAAAGATAAACTTGCAGAAGCATTAAAGCCAATCATGGCATAAAATCCAATTGACACTTTGCGCCTGACGGCGCACATAGAAAAAGGTCTGTCACTTCATGCGACAGACCTTTTTCTTATTTTCTAATGAAATAAATATTCAATCAGTTTCCATCCTTTTTCCAGATTCAAACCACTCTTTGCAGCTTCTGCTTCATTGTAGAGCCAGTCATGATTCTGTTCTTCTATATTATCGTACAAAAGAAATGGAACCGGATTGGAAGTATGGGTTTTCACACAGATCGGCGTCGGGTGATCCGGAAGAATCATCATACGATACGCTTCTCCGGATGCATCCAAGGCTGTTTTTACCGGTGCGATCACCTTTTTATCCAGATTTTCAATTGCCTGAATTTTCTTTTCTATGCTTCCCTGATGTCCCATCTCATCCGGTGCTTCCACATGAATATATGCGAAGTCATAACCTTCTTTCAGAAGTGCATCAACTGCTGCCTGAGCCTTTCCTTCATAATTCGTATCAAGGCCGCCATTCGCACCTTCCACAGTGATGTTATGCATATGGGTGCCTACTGCAATTCCTTTTAACAAATCTACTGCTGAAATCATGGCACCTTTTTTATGGAATTTCTCTTCAAAGGAAGACAGCGCCGGTTTCGTACCTGCTCCCCAGAACCAGAGGCTGTTTGCCGGATTCAGTCCTTTTTTCTTTCTTTCCAGATTCAGCGGATGGTTGACCAGAATATCGTAGCTCTTCTTCTGCATTTCCAGAAGAAGCGGTTCCTTCGGTAAATAGTCTCCGATAACTTTCCCGCGAATATCGTGAGGCGGTGTCAGCGGTACAACTGCCCCATCAGCCCAGATCAGACAGTGGCGGTAACTGGTTCCTACATAGAACTGGAAGGTTGCATTCTCCAGTTCTTTTTTGACCGCTTCCAGAAGAACCGCTGCATCTTCTGTGCTGATTTCATCTGCACTATGATCCAGAATCCTTCTGTCTTCATACTTTTCTTCTTCCTCAGAAAGAGTCACAACATTGGCACGGATCGCCACATCGCCCGCTTTCATGTCCACACCGATATTCAATGCTTCCAGAGGAGAACGACCGGAATAATAAATCTTCGGATCATATCCCAGAACAGATAAATTGGCTGTATCACTTCCCGGACTCATTCCTTCCGGCACGGTTTTTACCATACCGATCTGTGATTTTCCGGCGAGCGCATCCATGGCAGGCGTATCCGCATAAGCCAGAGGTGTCTTTCCCTCCAGCTCTTCAAGCGGTTCATCTGCCATTCCATCTCCCAGAATTAATACATATTTCATGACTTCTCTCCCTTATGCTCTTACACGGATTCGTGTAATGATCTGAGGCAGTTTTTCTGCTTTCTCTTCATAGGAAGATTCACTCATAGGCTCTGTAATGAATGCAAATTCACCCTCTGTATCCGGAATGGAAATCATCTTCACTTTTCCAAATACTTCCTCTGCTGCTGCCCCGTCAGATGCTGCATTTCCTTTCATTCGTACAAAGAAGGGGTGAACGACTTCTTTGATATCCATAAGATCCAGTTTCTTGCTGCTCCAGTTCATCATAATGTTTCTGTGAAGGTGTTTTGCACAATCCACCACATCTGCTACTACAGCGCTGGCTGTAGGAAGTTTACCGGCTCCGCTTCCATAGAACATGGCATCTCCCAGCACATTTCCATGTACAAAAATCGCATTGAATACATCATTCACGCTGTACAGCGGACTGTCCTTTCCTACCAGAACCGGACTTACCATTGCATAGAATCTGTCACCTGCTTTTTTGCTGGTTGCCAGAAGTTTAATGCTCATATCCATGGCAGATGCATATTTGACATCTTCCACTGTAATTTTTGTAATTCCCTCTGTGTAAATATCTTCATAATTCACATGGCATCCATAAGCCAGTGAAGATAAGATGGCAATCTTTCTGCAGGCATCGTATCCTTCCACGTCTGCTTCCGGATTTCTTTCTGCATAACCCTTCTGCTGCGCTTCTTTCAATACTTCTTCAAAGTCCGCATTCTCTGCCTGCATCTTGGAAAGAATGTAGTTTGTAGTACCATTTAAAATACCGGAAATCTCATCGATCTCATCTGCTGTCAGTGAAGAATTCAGAGGACGGATAATCGGAATACCGCCGCCGCAGCTTGCTTCAAACAGATAGTTGATTTCTTTTTCTTTTGCAATTTCAAGAAGTTCCAGGCCATGTCTTGCCACCAGTTCTTTATTGGAGGTACATACACATTTTCCTGCTTCCAGTGCCCGTTTGGTAAAAGTATAAGCCGGTTCCACACCACCCATAACTTCTACTACGACCTGCACATCCGGGTCATTGATAATGGTCTCATAATCATGAACCAGAACTTTTTCAACCGGATCTCCCGGGAAATCACGCAGATCCAGTACATATTTAATGTTAATCTCTTCCCCTGCTTTTTTGTTGATGCTTTCATGATTGGTATTGATTACTTCTACCACGCCGGAACCTACTGTTCCGTATCCTAATACTGCTATGTTTATCATTTTCCTCTACTCCCTGCCTAAGATTTTCAGATAGTGTACGCCTGCAATATGCTCAATCTCACCGATCATGGTCTCTGCATCCCCCTGAGCAGGCAGAATCTCCACGCTTATGGTAAGACTGGCAATTCCATTGATCGGAATACTCTGGTGTACCGTAAGAATATTGCCATGATAATAGGCAATGGTCTTCAGTACCGTAGAAAGCAGTCCCGGTTCGTCATCCATCTGAAGAATAAATGTAATATTCTGTCCTTTGGTCTTCTCACGAAAAGGAAAGATATCATCTTTATACTTATAAAAGGAGCTTCTGCTGATTCCCACAGCTTCTACCGCCTCCTGAACAGTAACGGTTTTCTTTGATTCCAGCAGTTTCTTTGCCTCTACCACTTTCAGAAGGACCTCCGGAACTGCTTTTTCTGTTACCACAAAATACCTTTTATGCTCTGACATTCTTTTCCCCTTTGTTTGTTCCAAAAATACATTTGTTTTTCTCCAAAAGATATTAGCACATTACGAAAATTTTATCAACTGTTTTTCTTATTTCCAAGAGCAACCCATTTCAAATATGCATTTATGAACCGGTCAATATCTCCATCCATAACTGCATCTACATTTCCGGATTCCTCATTGGTTCTGTGGTCTTTTACCATGGTATACGGCTGCATAACATAAGACCGAATCTGATTTCCCCATGCAATATCCGTCAGTTCTCCCTGAATACCGGAAAGTTTCTGTTCCTGCTCCTGCTGCTTCAGCATATACAGCTTGGCTTTCAGCATCTGCATGGCTTTATCCTTATTCTGGAACTGAGAACGCTCATTCTGACACTGTACCACAATTCCGGTAGGAAGATGGGTAATTCGCACAGCGGAAGAAGTCTTATTGATATGCTGACCACCGGCACCGCTGGAACGATAGGTATCGATTCGCAGATCGTCATCCTTGATCTCAATATCCACATCCTCTTCAATATCCGGCATAACATCACAGGAAACAAAAGAAGTCTGGCGTTTTCCTGCTGCATTGAAAGGAGAAATACGTACCAGACGGTGTACCCCTTTTTCGGATTTCAGATAACCATAGGCATTCTCTCCGTTCACCTGAAAGGTAACAGACTTGATTCCCGCTTCATCCCCATCCAGATAATCCAGCACCTCTGCAGCAAATCCATGACGGTCTGCCCATTTCTGATACATACGATACAACATACCTGCCCAGTCACAGGACTCGGTACCGCCGGCTCCCGCATGAAGTGTTACAATGGCATTATCCTTGTCATATTCTCCGGAAAGCAGTGTTTTTACACGGATATTCTCAAAATCCGTAATAAATTCATCTAACATCTCCTGAATATCCGGAATCACTGCCGGGTCATTTTCTTCATAACCCATTTCAATCATCAGTTCAATTTCTTCTTTTTGTGTTTCCAGCTTATGATAAATCTGAATATCCTCTTTTAAGGCACTCAGCTCTTTCATCAGCTTCTGAGAACGTTCCGGATTTTCCCAGAAATCCGGTGCCTCCATTTCTCTTTCTAATTCTTCGACCCTTTTCTCTTTATTAGCCAGGTCAAAGTGAATCCCTCACTTCCACTAACGGTCCTGAATATCCGTTTAAAGTATATTTAAACTGATCTAATTCTACCATATAGCTTCACCTACTTTCATGAATATTTTTTTGATTCTGTTTTATTCGTCAATCTCCACAGTTACCATATATATGGAAACCTGAGGATCTACCTTTCTGACTGTACCGGTCAGTTTACCAAGAGGACGCTTCAGATTGCTCGACATCGCAATGGCATCCCTGATGGTATAATAATACATGATACCGGACATGGTGCTGGCACGGTCCTCTTTTAATGAAACCCGGTCACCGGGCTTTACAAGGCCCTCCCGCTCCATGGTAAAGTCCACCATCTGTCCCATCTCTTCACCTTCTCACCTATTACGGCACAGGAAGGCTGCTGCATTACGGACATCTGTATCCGACGCAGCAGCCTTACATTTTCTGTTTACTTTCAGATTTTCTTTCTTCCGCAGCACTGTTTGTATTTCTTGCCGCTTCCGCATGGACACGGATCGTTTGGATATACTTTCTTTTCTTCTCTCTGAACCGGTTTCTTCGGACCGGAATCATCTTTATTGGTACCTGTCACCTGTGCGACCTGTTCTCTTTCTACTTTCTGCTCGATTCTTACGTGGTAGAGAAGACGAATGGTCGTTTCCTGAATGGCAGTAGTCATACTGTCAAACATTTCATAGGCCTGCATCTTATATTCCACTTTCGGATCTCGCTGTCCATAGGCCTGAAGACCGATACCCTGCCGAAGCTGATCCATATCATCAATGTGATCCATCCACTTCTGATCAATTACTTTCAGAAGAATCACACGTTCCAGTTCGCGAAGCTGCTCTGCTTCCGGAAATTCTGCTTCTTTTTCCTCATAAAGCTTCACTGCTGCTTCTTTTAATTCCTGTTTTAACTGATTTTTCTTTTTGGATTTTACCTGTTCCTTTGTAAGGGGATGCAGCGGTATGGTAGGAAGCAGCACAGAGTTAAACTCTTCCAGATCCCATTCTTCCTGATCTACATCATCGGAGAAACACATGTCTACTGCATGTTCTACGGTGTCTGTGATCATCTTGTAAATGGAATCCCGCATATTTTCCCCATCCAGTACACGGCGTCTCTCTTTGTATATGATTTCTCTCTGTTCGTTATTTACCTGGTCGTAATCCAGAAGATTTTTACGGATACCATAGTTGTTGGCTTCAATCTTCTTCTGTGCCTTCTCGATCGCACTTGAAAGCATCTTATGTTCGATCTGTTCATTTTCCGCAACACCCAGAGATTTGAATACACCCATCAACTTCTCGGAACCGAACAGACGCATAAGATCATCTTCCAGAGAAATATAGAAACGGGATTCACCCGGATCACCCTGACGCCCGGAACGTCCGCGAAGCTGATTATCGATTCGTCTTGATTCATGACGTTCCGTACCGATAATCTTCAGCCCTCCGGCTTTTCTTGACACATCATCCAGTTTAATATCCGTACCACGACCTGCCATGTTGGTGGCAATGGTAACGGCTCCTGCCTCACCGGCAAGAGCTACGATCTCTGCTTCTTTTTCATGGAATTTGGCATTCAGTACCTGGTGCCGGATTCCTTCTCTCTTCAGCATTTTGCTTAAAAGTTCCGAAGTCTCAATGGTAATGGTACCTACCAGAACCGGCTGCTGTTTCGCATGGGCTTCCTTAATGGCATCTACAACTGCATGGAACTTTTCTTTCTTAGTCATATATACGGCGTCATCACAGTCGATACGTGCCACCGGACGGTTCGTGGGAATTTCCACAACGTCCATCCCGTAAATGTCACGGAATTCTTTTTCTTCTGTAAGGGCAGTACCGGTCATACCGGATTTCTTGTTGTATTTATTAAAGAAATTCTGGAAGGTAATCGTTGCCAGTGTCTTGCTCTCTCTTCTTACCTTCACATGCTCTTTCGCTTCAATAGCCTGATGCAGACCATCCGAATAACGACGTCCCGGCATGATACGTCCTGTAAATTCATCTACAATGAGTACTTCATCATCTTTCACCACATAATCCTGATCACGGAACATCAGATTATGGGCACGCAGAGCCAGAATAATATTGTGCTGGATTTCCAGATTCTCCGGATCTGCCAGGTTCTCAATATTAAAGAATTTTTCCACTTTATGAACGCCCTGCTCTGTCAGATTCACGATCTTATCTTTTTCATTCACAATGAAATCACCGGTTTCAATGATTTCTTCGCCCATGATAGCAGTCATCTTGGTCATCTCACCACTGGCTTCTCCCCGTTCCAGCTGTTTGGCAAGAATATCGCAGACTTCATAAAGCTTGGTGGACTTGCCGCTCTGACCGGAAATAATCAGCGGAGTTCTTGCTTCATCGATCAGGACAGAGTCTACCTCATCAATGATGGCATAATGAAGCTGTCTCTGTACCAGCTGTTCTTTGTAAATGACCATATTGTCACGCAGATAGTCAAATCCCAGTTCATTGTTGGTCACATAGGTAATGTCGCAGGCATACTGTGCCCGTCTCTCATCATTTTTCATGGAGTTGAGTACCACACCTACCGTCAGACCCAGAAATTCATGCACCTTCCCCATCCATTCTGCATCACGGTGTGCCAGATAATCATTGACCGTTACAATGTGCACACCTTTCCCTTCCAGGGCATTCAGATAAGCAGGAAGTGTGGAAACCAGAGTTTTACCTTCACCGGTTTTCATCTCGGCAATACGTCCCTGATGAAGAATAACGCCACCGATGAGCTGTACCCGGTAATGTTCCATATTCAGAACTCGTCTGGCAGCCTCACGGACTGTGGCAAATGCTTCCGGAAGAAGATCGTCCAGTGTTTCTCCTTCCTGAAGACGTTTCTTATATTCTCTCGTCTTATCACGAAGCGCTTCATCAGAAAGGGCCTGCATGGAAGGACGCAGAGATTCGATTTTGTCTACAATAGGCAGAATGCGTTTCAGCTCTCTGTCACTGTGAGTACCGAACATTTTTTCAATTAAATTCATTTTTTATGCTCCTAATTGCTACTTTATTGTATCTCTACTCATTGGTTTTTGCGTATACTTAACCACGCTATCATCCATTGTAACACTTTCCTTCTCTCAAGACAAGTGTAAAGATAAGACTGCTTCGTTGCCTGAAAATCGTTCCCATATGATGCCTCCTAGAACCCTGCACCTGCTTCTGCATTTGGTGCGAAAATAGAGGCGGCCTGATCATCCGTCAACTCTACACCAAATACTTCTTTGTAATAATCTTTGGTTTCCTGAATCATGTCAATATCTTCAAATAATTCCGGATAGGTGTTCTTTGCAAACCACAAAAGTGTTACCGGTGTATCTACACCCGGGGTATAACTTCGATACATACCAAGCGGCATTTTGTATACTTTTTGTTCCTTGACTGCATCAACAGCACTCCAGTCATAATTTCCAATCGTATTATTATAAAGATCATCCGGCTGTGCCGCGGTAAAATTAGTGATGAAAATGGTAGTCGGATTCCATTCGTAAATCTGTTCCATATTGGCAGCTACCTGATTGTCTGTAGTAATCTCTTCTGCTACATTAACTGCACCTGTTGCATCTGCCCAGAACTGTCCGAAGAATTTTGAACCCGATGTTTCCAAGTCGGTGTCCGAATATTTAAAAAGAAAAAATACACGCTCTCTTTCTTCTTCCGGAATATCTGTCACACGTTCCTGCACTATATTGTAAATCTCATCCGAATGTTTCGCTACTACTTCTGTCTTATCATTGTCCGGGAAAATTTCGCCAAGCAGAGAAATCCATTGATTCAAAGTCTCAATCGCATTATATTCCCACTTATTTACAGAAAGCGCCACAGCTGCAAATCCTGCATTCCGAAGCTGCTCCCCCTGCTCTGGCTGAGATGCGCTGTAAAGCACAATATCCGGCTCCAGTTTCATCAATTCCTCCAGATTAATATCCGTACCGTTCATATAACCGGTTTCAGCCTTTAAAATATCCGGATAAAGTTCTCCGAGAAGACCATTTTCTGCTGCACTCATACTGTTCGGGGACATTCCGACGATTTTTTCCGCAGAGTCAAAAAATACAGTCAGTACACTGGGAAGCGGCAAAATATTACCAACTGCAATACGGTTTACCTCATAAGGAACTTCAACTTCTATTCCAAGATGGTCTACGATCACATGTGTGCCTGTTTTCGTTTCTTCTGCTTCCGCTTCTTCAGACTCTGCCGCATTCGTCTCTACAGTTTCCTGCACTTTTGTTTCTTTTGCCGCATCCTTACTACTGCCGCATCCGGTCGATGCCAACATCATCACACCCGCCAGAACTGCACAAATCAACTTTTTCATTCATCCTTACCTCCTGGTATATGTTCACAAATTCTTTTATTTTCCAAATGTGCGAATCAGATTTGGAATTTCATGACGATAAATTCTTCCGGAAAAACTTTCCGACGGAAGGGAAATGAATCGAATCTGTTCCTGAAAAAGCGGTCGGTACAAAGGATCTGCAATGACCACCTCAATTCCATCCAACGATTCCATCACTTCTTCCTCATCCGGCGTCAAACAGTCTTTTTTTCTCAGATAATCCCCGGTATACTCCGTAGCACATAGAACTTTTACGCCCTTTCCGTATTCCAGTTCAATGGCCTGTGCCAGAGAAAATGAGGTAATGCCCTCTCCGATTACCGCAATTTTACTCTCCGGAAGATCACTGATTTTCTGCTCATATTTTCCGGTCTGCGCTGCATCCAGAAGTGCTTGACGCAGCACCGATTGATATGCTTTTCCGATTGGAGTACCGACCACATACGGAGTACCGAACTGCTCGTTTAATACTTTTGCCGCGCCAAGCCCTGCATCTGAAACCACCAGGTTTACCGATGCACATCCAGCTCTCTCCATATCATCGAATGTACTGCCCATTGCCCACTTGGAAATCACCTCAAATCCGGCATTTTTCATAAAATCTTCCATAGATTTATCACTGCCGTTTACAGAAAAATCCAGAGGTGTCACACCTAAAATATTTGCAGATAAATGTGCGGTTTTTTCCAGATTCTTTTTCACAAATCGTCTGGCAATACCTGCAAGTGCCATCGACACACCGTAGATATAAGTATTCATCCCTGTAGAGGGAAATCCAAATGCCGGAATCTGTGTCCGTTCTTCGATCAACTCCGCAACTGCAGAGAAATCAAAACCGGTCATAGTTGGAATCGGAGTTCCGGCAATCGCAATAAAATTTGGATGCAGCTTTTCTGCTGCAGCCACAATATCACCAATTAATTTTTCATCATCCCCCATAATCGCTTCCATCTCAGAAAGACCGGAAATATAAATCATACTGTCCATGTCATACCAACGCGGCTCATCATGGGTCGTATAAGTGGAATTACAACCCGATGCGTCATGCATGACAACCATACCGCCAAGTTCAAACAGTGCCGAACACACACCAAAGGTATCGGCTGAATAAGTGGAAATAATTCTTGCAGTCTGTCTCATACGCAGCCCTCACATCCCATTCCTTTAATCTGAATCAAATTTCTCATATCCTTTTCTTCCAGATAAGCTTCTCTCATCAGTTTTAACGTATTGCATACGGCATCATACCCCAACATTCCGCCGCCTTCCACTACATTGACAAAATGATTGGTATTTTCAAAATATGCCGCCTTCTGTCCAATTGCCAAAACATTGCCAGGCTCTTTCTTTGCCATAAAACGCATTCCCGCATGAACGGTCGGATAAAGCATCAACTCCGGAAAATGTTCTTTCAGATAATCAAAATCCTTCTTCTCCTCTCCGGAAATACTGTCTACATAAACTTTTTCTACCGCAAATCCGGCATCGAAAAGCATTCTTGCCAGACCAAATGGTCTCGGACAATAGGTATAATCAATCACGATGGGTGTCTTTCCTATCAATGCAAATGTCTCTTTTAACTCCCGCTCACACGCACATTTCTTCTCTGAAAAATCCGGAATTTTTATATCCAGATAAGAACCCAACTGCTGAAATCCCTGCTCGATTTCTTCATAATCAAAGCTGAACGGAACATAAATATGGGTTCCGCCCAGCCGTTCACTTAACATCTCTCCGCCTGCAACTGCCGCCGGATTATAAGAGATGTAGTACGCGCTTTCTGCCATTTTCTGATATTCTTCATAATTCCTGCAAGACGTGATCTCATGGACAGTGAATCCGTTGGACAGTAAAATTTCCATCAGTTCACTTTCTTTCCTTGTCGGCAGATCATTCCCAATGATTGCCACAGCATCTGCACATGTTTCCCGTTCTTTCAAAAGCGTATACAAGCGGCTTCTCATCAGCTGGTCAGGTGTCAGTCCACTTTTGCGCATGATTGGATTCATGTAGCAGTCCGTAAAATCAATATCCGGAAACCGCGTGCGCAATTCTCCGTAAATCATATCCAGATCGCAGCCTGCAAAATGGTGTACACAACTCGTGTAGACCAACACTGCTGGCGGACGTTTCGGCAATTTTTCAATAATATCGCTGACTCCCTCAATCACCAGATCTTCCATATCGCCGTCCAACAGGTTATGCTCACGCACCGCTACAGTAGAAAAACGTTCTTCCGCATGCATTTCCGCTGCTGTCAGCACCACGCCGCGCAGACAACTTGCTGCACAGACAAAAATCTCATGTGCTTCCGGAATCAACATTCCGGTATGTACAATATTCCACGTTCCTCTGGCAGGTGCTGCATATTCAAGGCCAGATACAAACGGAGCCGGAAAATCTGCATCTGCGATCCGGATACCTTCCAGTTTCCGTTCCATCGGTTCATTCACTTTCTTTAACATACATCACCTCCACAGATTCTCATAATTTCCTTTGCCAGTATCCGATATTCTTCTGCCATTTCACTGTCCGGAAACGCCTCTATTACCGTTTTTCCCAAATCTTCTGCCTCCTGAACCGTGTCACTTCTGCTCAGAGTCCCGATGATTTCTGAGTGAATATCACCGGCAAGCTCTTTCACTTTTGTTTCCTCATCTTTGACATTTCTACGATTTAAGATAATACCGCCAAGCTGAGCATAACCGCGTCCTTTAAAGCCATCAATTGCCATAGCGATGTTGGCAGCCGCATGAATCGCCATGTTTTCTCCCGATGTAATGACGAAGACTTTATCTGCATATCCTCCTCGCATCGGCATCGAAAATCCACCGCACACCACATCACCAAGCACATCATAAATGACCACATCCGGCTGATAAGTTTCATAAGCCCCCTTTTCCGCCAGCTTTTCCAGTGCTGCGATAATGCCTCGTCCTGCACATCCAAGCCCCGGAGTCGGTCCCCCTGCCTCCACACAGATGACACCTCCGTATCCTTCTGCCACCATATCTTCCAAAGAGAAATTATTTTTCTTTTCGCGTACCAAATCCAGAACCGTCTTAATTTTCTCTTTTCCGTGAAGACTTACCGTAGAATCCGCTTTCGGATCACACCCAATCTGCATGACTTTATAACCCATGTTACTAAGCGCTGCGGAAAGATTAGAAACCGTTGTAGATTTTCCGATTCCGCCTTTTCCATAAACCGCTATTTTAATCATCTTCTTTTTCCTTTCCGAAATCGCCGCGTCCTACGACAACTTCATATCCGATTTCCTTCATTTGTTTTTTCAGCAATGCAATTCCTTCTGCAGCTGTGATATCCGTACCGACTTTTTCATCATAAAGCATATATTTTTTTCTGACTGACATAGGAGATAAATTCGGCATTACTACATTGCATCCGGCCAGAACGCCTTGTTTTCTTCCATCTGTTTCCGCTGTTCCAAGCGCGGTCGTAGATGGAAGGAGCACCTTCGGCAGCATAATTCTGCAAAGAGCAAGAATCAACAGCGTCAGTTCAACACTTCCCTTTTTTTCTCCCCTGAACGGCGTATCTTTATGAGGAATAAATGGCCCGACACCGATCATTTCCGGCTGAAACTCTTCCATGAACTTCATATCTTTTGCCAGAGTTTCCGGCGTCTGCCCCGGCGTTCCTATCATGATTCCACATCCAGTCTGATACCCCAATGCTTTCAAATCCCGCAAACACTGCAATCGAATTTCCAGCTTCTGATATTCCGGATGCAGTATGCGATAATGTGCTGCGTCTGCTGTTTCGTGACGAAGCAGATATCGATCTGCACCTGCCTCCTTTAACACTTTATAGGATGCAAAACTTCGTTCTCCCAGCGATAACGTCACAGCACAATCCGGATAGGATTCTTTGATACACCGGATGATACGGCACATACGCTCATCGTTAAACCATCCATCCTCACCTCCCTGCAGAACAAAAGTACGAAATCCATTTTCATAACCTTCTGCACAGCAGGCTAGAATATCATCCAGATCCAGACGGTATCTTGAACAGGCTGTGTTGCTTTTCCGAATCCCGCAATAGTAACAATCATTTTTACAGATATTGGAAAATTCAATAATCCCTCGAAAATAAATAATCTTTCCAAATTCCGCAATTGCAATGTTTCTCGCCAGTTCCATGGCATAATCCAAATCTTCTTTTTTATAGGTTTCAAAAAGCTGTTCCCATTCTTTGCTGCCCAGTGTGTGCTCTCTATTCAACTTTTGAATAATTTCCCGATTCATCAATTTGCTTTTCCCCCCTGTCGTCAAAATCTCCTTTTGCAAAGGTTGTCTTTGCACTAATGCCTGGCAGAACATTGAACTTATGAGCCAGTTCTAAAATCTGATTTTCTTTTCCGTCCAGAGTCACATTGATAATATACAGACCACATTCCCGGTACGGCATTCCCATACGCCCGATCAGCAGGGAATTGTATTCATGCAGCAGACCATTGATTTTATCCGCGATCTCATTGCCGTTTGCAATGATCGTCATCGCTGCAATGCAGCGTTTATCAACATTTTTCAATCGATCCCGTTTTTCCTCAGACCTAATGTTGATCGGCACCACATTTTTCAGCAGATTGCCAGGCGTCTCAATTTCACTGATGATCGCATCAACACCAAATGCCTTGAGAATGTTTGTTTCTGTCACAACGGAAATTGTATCTCCAAACACATAAGAACCGCCCTTCAATAAAATGAGGGACTTGTGCGCCCGCTGCAAGGCATGTTCCGGATAATGCGTATTAAAAATGCAAGTCATCCCATGTGCGGCCAGATTGCTCATTGCATTTAAAACTACTAACTGATTTTTAAAATCCAGATTGGACTCCGGCTCATCCAGAACAAGCACCTTCGGATCCGATGCCAGTGCCCTGGCAATCAGAATCATCTGCAGTTCGCCCCCGCTCACTTCGAAACATTTTTTATCTGCCAGATGTGCGATTTCTAAAAATTTCATCACTTCTAATGCTTTCTCCACATCTTTCTGTCCAGGTGATCCAAACACATTTAAATGGCTGCTCCTTCCAAGCAGAACCATTTCCAACGCTGTGCAGGCAGAAGAAACTGATTTTGCCTGTGGTACATAAGCCATTTTGCTCCAGAGTTTTCGCGGCTGCATGGAAGCAATATCTTCGTTATCCAAAAAACTTTTTCCGGCTTTCCATTTTAACATTCCGGTAATACAGCGAAGCATAGTTGTTTTTCCTGCTCCATTTGGCCCGAGAATTGCTAAAATTTCCCCTTCTTTTACTTCAAAATTAATATTTTCAAAAATTGGAACACTTTTCTTGTAGTAAAAACTTCCGTTCTTTATACTCAGTTTCATAGCTGCCATCCTCCGCTTTTTCTCATCAGAATAATAAAGAATGGTGCTCCAATGATTGCCGTCAAAATCGACACCGGAATTTCCGAGGCTGTCAGGGTTCTTGCCGCCGTATCAACAATGACCATAAATGTTGCGCCAAAGCTGATGGATGACGGAATCAAAGACATATGGTTGCTGCCAAATTTCATGCGGCACATGTGCGGAATCAGAAGTCCGACCCAGCCCACCTGGCCACACATGGATACACAGGAGGCCGTAATCACAGTGGCACAGATAATCGTCACTGCACGAAGCATATAAATATTAATGCCGGAAGATTTTGATTCATCTTCGGACAGCGGAAGCAAATTCATTCTCCAACGAATACAAAATAATATAAATATACCAAGAATAATCGGTGGTGCTCCAAACAGCAGATTCCGATATCCGGCACTGTTCAGTCCTCCCATCAGCCAGTACGTGATTGCAGGAAGTTGTGTTTCGGCATCTGCCAGGTATTTCACGAGAGAAACCAACGCATTGAACAAGGACCCCATCATGATTCCAGATAACACCACACTGCTGAGTCCACGGCTTTTTCCCGAACCGCCGAGCCAGGTAAACACCACTGCCAGTGCTCCCATCAAAAATGAGGTCACCTGCATGCCAAGCATGTCAAATCCCAACAAAATTCCAAGAGCTGCACCAAAGCTTGCACCACTGGCAACACCTAATGTATCCGGGGTCGCTAACGGATTAGCAAACAGGCTCTGAAACGCACATCCTGCCGTCGAGAGTCCTGCTCCAACCAGCAGTGCCAGTAAAATGCGGGGAATTCTCAGATTCCAGATTGTCTTGTAAGCCATGTCGCTCACCTTATAACCACCGGTAAAACGACCCCAAATTGCATCCCAAACCCCTGCCGGAGTAATAAAGTAACGCCCAATTCCAAGGGCTATCAGGGCTGTTACAAGCGGCAGGACAATAAGGGCAATCTTCCATCCCAAATTTAATTTGCCGATTCTTGCTGCACCGGTCATTTGCCTGTCACATTGGAGTAAGCCGCCTTGGATCTGACTCCCTTCAATTTTCCAATCTTCCCGGACATTGCACTTATGACATCCTGCGGTGCGTCAATGGCAATGCTGATGATATTAATTCCTTTTTGTCTGTATGGAATACCCATACGGCCGATAATATACGATCCGTAATAATGTAAAATTTCGTTCATCGGCTGAACAGAATCCTGATTCTCAATGATGATACTGATGACTGCCACTCTTGTTTCCATGAAATTTCTCCTTTCTGATTTTTTCTGTTTTAGTAGAACAAAATGTGCATCTTCCCGGAGGGGTTTTATCTTATAGGAAAGTCGAAAGACTTTCCTATAAGACAAAAAAAGCTGCGTCCGACAACGCAACTCCAACACAAAGCGACACTATATCTCGAGGTATATGCCCCATATATAGCTAATCTTCCCATGTAAATTGTATCTTTCCCCTCAATGCAATATTTTGGTGTCAGACCTTTTAATTATTGTAACATTATATAATATTTGAGTCAACTAATGTTTGATAAAATATCCACAGCATTCCCAAAAAAGAGAGCCACATCTGTGACTCCCTCCACTTCTGATTTATCTGTTATTCTTCTCCGTCCGTAAAGTCCGGTTCGATCAGACCATAAGTATTTCCTTTTCTCTTGTATACTACATTGACTTCTTCTGTCTCTGCATTCTGGAATACGAAGAAGTTATGTCCGAGCAGTTCCATCTGTACACATGCATCTTCCGGATACATTGGTTTGAATCCGAATTTCTTAGTCCGAATGATCTTAATCTCGTTGGTATCGTCTCCGAAATCTTTCTCCATGAATTCCGGCTGGAAGGTACCTGCGTTCTGCTTCTTGTCAATAATTTTGGTTTTATATTTTCTTAACTGTCTTTCAATAATTTCTTCTACCAGATCAATGGAAACATACATATCATTGCTTACCTGTTCAGATCGAATGATGTTTCCTTTTACCGGAATGGTTACTTCTATTTTCTGACGTTCTTTTTCTACACTTAATGTAACGATCACTTCCGTATCTGCTGTAAAATATCTTTCCAGCTTTCCAAGTTTATCCTCTACTGCACTTCTCAATCCGTCTGTAATATCAATGTTTCTTCCGCTTATAATAAACTTCATGCTGTCCAACCCCTTTTACGTATATTTTACAGGTTGCTTACGTCCCTGTAATGTATTCTTATTATATCAATATTGTTGCTTTTGTTCAACAGTTTTTAGAAAATTTTAACTTATTTATGTTTTTTGTGTCACTATTCAAATACGGCGCAGCCATCTGTCTGCGCCGTATCTCTCCTGTTGGATTAAGGAGTTGTTGTGTTTGTGTTATTTCGATTATTATTTGTATTATTCGTTGTATTATTATCTGTGGCATCATTGATTCCCTCTTTCATATCTCCGCCAAGATCTTCTACACCGTCCGCAATTCCTTCTCCCACATCACCCACAACTCCATTATTATCATTTTGATTGTTGGTAGTTCCATTATCTGTGGTTCCGTTATCTGTGGTTCCGTTATTTGTAGTTCCGTTGTTTGTAGTTCCGTTGTTTGTAGTTCCGTTGTTTGTAGTTCCGTTGTTTCCGGTTCCACAAGCTGCAGTCATACATAACACTCCTGCAATTACACATGTAAGCATACATTTCTTCATTTTTCTCATGATGCTGTCTCCTTTTCCTGTTTTTTCAGCAACTGCTGTCGTATTTTTCCGGTTCCAAAAACCCTGTTATTTCATGCTGACATGAAATACAGAACTTTTTCACCCTGGTACAAATAATATGTACAGAAAAGGATTTTTTATGTAACCGTCGAAAAAAATGGTGCTGCCTTCTATAAAAAGGCGGCACCATTCGTTTTAACCATTAATCACATGACTCATATTGTATAATCCTGCATCTTTTCCTTTGAGGAACTTTGCAGCTTCCACTGCACCTTTGCCGAACACGGCTTTTGAATAAGCAGTATGTTTAAATTCAATTACTTCATCGGGACCGCAGAAGAACACTTCATGTTCTCCTACAATGGTTCCACCCCGGACAGCAGAGATTCCAAGTTCTTTTGCCTCTCTCTTTTCTCTTACCTGACTTCTGTCGTACACATAGTGATACTGCTGATCCATTGCTTCATTAATGCTGTCAGCCAGAGCGAGTGCCGTACCGCTCGGAGCATCTACCTTCTGATTGTGATGTTTCTCTACGATTTCCACATCAAATCCTGCGGTTGCCAGTACTTTTGCCGCATCCTGCAGAAGTTTCATCAATGTATTGATTCCCAGAGACATATTTGCAGAACGAAGAACTGCTGTATGTTCTGCTGTCTCGGACACTTTTTGGATCTGTTCTTCAGACAGTCCGGTTGTGCACAGAACCAGAGGCAGTTTTCTGGACTTGCAATATTCTAAAACCTTGTCCGTAGCCTTTGCAGATGAAAAATCAATCATTGCATCTGCTTCCACATCACAGGTATCAATATCTGTAAACACCGGATAACCATTATCACGATTATCAATAAGATCAATTCCTGCAACAATTTCTGCTTCCGGATCTTCTTTTACCAGACCGGAGATTACCTGACCCATATGACCATTACAGCCACTCATAATGATTCTTACCATCTTTTGTACCTCTTTTCTGTCATTTCTTCTTATTTTACGATTTCTAATGAAACAACTCTGTCTGCCGCTTCTTTCAAGCGGGGCGAAACCACATTTCCTGTAAGTATGATCTCTGTTTCTTCATCTTTTATCCGGAAAAGATTTTCTACATCTTCCTCTGAAATAATACCATACTCAATAGCACCCAATATTTCATCCAATATCAGCATATCGCATTCCTGCGTCACCAGCACTTTTTTTGCATAATTTAATCCGTTTCTGATATTACCATTTTCTTCCTGACGTTCCTCTTCTGTCAGATCTTCGTAATATTTATTTTTTTTCTCGAACCGAAACAGTTTTACGTTCGGCTCCAGAACTGAAAGATAATCCACCTCTGAGGTTGCTCTTCCTTTCAGAAACTGAATGACGATGGCCGTTTTTCCATGCCCCACAGCGCGGATGGCCTGACCGATG
The DNA here is from genome assembly GCA_051880075.1 of Blautia sp. Lineage (GTDB taxonomy): Bacteria > Bacillota > Clostridia > Lachnospirales > Lachnospiraceae > Blautia. The sequence continues at coordinate 80,958 of JBJENG010000067.1, forward strand.
GCCACACTGGTTTTTCCTTTGCCGGGTCCGCAATATACTTGTATGAGTCCCTTGTTTTCCATATTTCACACCTCTTACAGATTTCGATATAGACCTTCTTCATCTGTTTTCTGCTTCCAAATGCTGTGTATATATTACTACACCTGACCAAAGAATGCAACATTTACTCTTTATCAATAACAATATCAGAGCTGTTTCAAGGTTACTGTTCAGGTGCATTCATGCCTTCATATCTCTGTAGTTTTCCCCATATTCCAGTTTGCTTACGGATACCTCGTAGGCCGTCCGTTTTTCTGTCTCTGTTTCACTTAGCTTCTTAATATATTCTCGACTCTGAATTCTTCCCCATATATGCAGGCGTCCGCCAACCTCAAAGGATTTGGCAAAATTAGCATTGCGTCCCCAGCAGATACAGGGTATGTAATCCGATTTTCCATAAGGGCGGTTGACTGCCAGAAGAATATCTGCGATTTCCCTGCCGAGGGGTGTCATTCGATGAACCGGCGGCTTACATATGTATCCATTCAGCTCGATCAGATTGGTTTCTATGGAGTCATCATCTTCTTCCACAAAAGTCAGTTCTCGCACAAATACAGAAAGCACCAGACGGTTTTTCTTTTCTTCATGTCTGTTATAGGACCGGAACTGTCCCTGTACCTGTATGTATTCACCTATGTAACTCTGGGTAACATCTACGAGACGTTCAGAAACCATAAGCGGAATCCTGTCTTCAGAACCGCTGAGACGTTTTACCAGAATATCGATCACATAGAATCCCTCACCGTATACCTCGTGACTTTTCACGAATTCGGATGCAACTACTCCCATCATAGATACCTGATTGTTTTCAATAATTTTATCTGCCATGAATTATTTTCCCCTTCCTCTTCCTGGTATTTTATCTTTACTAAGATATTCTTACTTTTCCGGATTTATACCTCTTTTTTTATTTTTTTGAAAAAAAAATATTTTTTCTTTGTATTTACGTTCAAGTGTGATAGAATGTCTCTGGATTAAAGCACGCAAAAGCCTGATAACAGCGGCTTTTGCTCCACATAGAAAAGAGGTTATTATGAGAACACAGAGAGAAGATATCAGAAACGTAGCCATCATTGCCCATGTTGACCACGGAAAAACTACCCTTGTGGATCAGCTTTTAAGACAGAGCGGCGTTTTCCGTGAAAATCAGGAAGTCCAGGAACGTGTCATGGACTCCAATGATATTGAAAGAGAACGTGGTATTACCATTCTTTCAAAAAACACAGCAGTCTATTATAAGGATACAAAAATTAATATTATTGATACACCGGGACATGCAGATTTCGGCGGCGAAGTAGAACGTGTACTGAAAATGGTAGACGGTGTCATTCTTCTTGTGGATGCATTCGAAGGTGCCATGCCTCAGACAAAATTCGTTCTGAGAAAAGCCTTGGATCTGGATCTCCATGTAATTGTATGTGTCAATAAAATCGACCGTCCGGAAGCAAGACCGGATGAAGTAGTGGATGAAGTTCTGGAACTTCTTATGGATCTGGATGCTTCTGATGAGCAGCTTGACTGTCCATTCCTCTATGCTTCTGCAAAGGCCGGCCATGCAGTTCTTGATCTGAATGACACACCGGAAAATATGGAACCTTTATTTGAAACCATTCTGAAATATATCCCGGCTCCGGAAGGTGACCCGGACGCAGGTACTCAGGTACTGATCAGCACCATCGACTATAATGAGTATGTGGGACGTATCGGTGTCGGTAAGGTTGAAAACGGAAGCATCCGTGTTAATCAGGAAGTACTGCTTCTGAACCATCATGATCCGGACAAGAAAAAGAAAGTAAAAATCAGCAAACTCTATGAATTTGAGGGACTTGGAAAGAAAGAAGTCCAGGAAGCAGGAATCGGCTCTATCGTGGCAATCTCCGGTATTGCAGACATTCATATCGGTGATACTCTCTGCTCTCCGGAGTATCCGGAGGCCATTCCTTTCCAGAAAATTTCCGAACCTACTATTTCCATGAATTTCCTGGTAAATGACAGCCCTCTGGCCGGACAGGAAGGAAAATACGTTACCTCCCGTCATTTAAAAGAACGTCTCATGAGGGAACTGAATACCGACGTAAGTCTGCGTGTGGAAGAAACAGAAAGTACCGACTGTTTTAAAGTGTCCGGCCGAGGAGAACTGCACCTGTCTGTACTGATTGAAAATATGCGCCGTGAGGGATATGAATTTGCAGTCAGCAAGGCCGAAGTCATTTACCACGAAGATGAACGCGGCAAAAAACTGGAACCAATCGAAATCGCATACATTGATGTTCCGGAAGAATTCTCCGGTACTGTCATCAACCGGCTGAATGAAAGAAAAGGAGAACTGCAGGGTATGAGTCCTGCCAGTGACGGAACGGTACGTCTGGAATATCACATTCCTTCCAGAGGTCTCATCGGATTCCGCGGAGAGTTTATGACTTCTACAAAAGGTACTGGTATTCTGAATACGGCTTTTGACGGATATGCACCTTATAAGGGTGATATGAACTACAGAAAACAGGGCTCTCTGATTGCTTTTGAAGCCGGTGAAGCTGTAACTTACGGTCTTTTCTCTGCTCAGGACAGAGGAACACTCTTTATCGGACCAGGAACCAAAGTCTACAGCGGCATGGTAATCGGCGAAAGCGGTAAGCCGGAGGATATCGAGCTGAATGTATGTAAAACAAAGCATCTGACCAATACCCGTTCTTCTTCTGCAGATGAAGCACTGAAGCTGACACCTCCTAAAGTACTCAGCCTGGAACAGGCACTGGAATTCATCGACACGGATGAACTGCTGGAGGTAACGCCTGCTTCTCTTCGTATTCGTAAGAAGACTCTGGACTCCAGACTGCGCAAGCGAGAAAACATTAAAAAATAAGATACGAAACAATTTTTAACGACAATTTTCAACCGGAAACTTCTATATATAGAGGTCTTCCGGTTTTTTTCTGTCTGAACCTACAACATCTGCAAATCGTCTCCTGATATTTAGTTAATCATTTCACAATTGTCTGAAATTTTGACTATTTTTTAACATTTTAAAAAATTCTCTTGGATTTTATCTGTTTTTTCTTGAATCTTTTTATGTAATATGCTAAAATAACTTTATCGACAAAACGGATTTTTATACAAAGCAACCAATTTTATTAAGGAGGATTTTAAATGGCAAAGAAAGTCGAATCCAAAGTACCTGAAATCATCGACAGCGTAGAAGCTCTTCAGGCAAAGATTGCTGCTATGAGAGAGGCGCAAAAGAAATTTGCATCCTTTACTCAGGAGCAGGTAGACAAAATTTTCTTTGAAGCTGCAATGGCTGCGAATAAAGCACGTATTCCGCTGGCACAGATGGCAGTTGCCGAAACCGGCATGGGTGTGGTAGAAGACAAAATCATCAAAAACCATTATGCTGCCGAATATATGTTTAACGCTTACAAACGTGTAAAGACCTGCGGTGTGATCGAAGAAGACAAATCCTACGGAATCAAGAAAATCGCAGAACCGGTTGGCCTTGTAGGTGCGGTTATTCCTACTACAAACCCGACTTCCACTGCAATTTTCAAATGTCTGATCTGTCTGAAAACAAGAAATGCCATTCTGATCAGCCCACATCCGCGTGCAAAGAAATGTACTGCTGAAGCTGCAAAGATCGTATATGAGGCAGCGGTAAAAGCAGGTGCACCGGAAGGCATCATCGGATGCATCGAAGAACCTACCATTGAACTCTCCAATGAACTGATGAAAGCAGTGGATGTAATTCTGGCTACCGGTGGTCCCGGCATGGTTAAGGCTGCTTACTCATCCGGAAAACCAGCTATCGGTGTAGGTCCTGGTAACACTCCTGTTGTTATGGACAGTTCCTGCGATATCCAGACTGCTGTTTATTCCGTTATCCATTCCAAAACATTTGACAATGGTATGATCTGTGCTTCTGAACAGTCTGTTACTGCTGTAGCAGATATTTATGACGCTGTTAAGAAAGAATTTGTCAAGAGAGGTTGTTATGTACTGAACAAAGATGAACTGGACAAAGTAAGACAGATCATCCTCTCACCGGCAGGAACTGTAAATCCGAAGATCGTAGGTCAGCCGGCTTACATAATCGCACAGATGGCAGGCATAGAAGTTCCAAAAGACACCAAGATCCTTATTGGTGAAGTTACTTCTGTAGATGTTGCAGAGCCATTCGCACACGAAAAACTTTCACCGGTTCTGGCACTTTATAAAGCAAAAGATTTCGATACTGCTCTTGATATGGCTGAACAGCTTGTCAAAGATGGTGGTTACGGACATACTTCTTCTCTGTACATTCATCCGTCAGAAACAGAGAAAATGGCAAAACATGCAGACCGTATGAAGACCTGCCGTATTCTGATCAATACCCCATCCTCACACGGCGGTATCGGTGACCTTTATAACTTCAAACTTGCTCCGTCTCTGACTCTTGGATGCGGTTCTTACGGAGGCAACTCTGTTTCAGAAAACGTTGGCGTGAAACATCTTCTGAACATTAAGACCGTTGCTGAAAGGAGAGAGAACATGCTGTGGTTCAGAACACCTGAAAAGGTTTACTTTAAGAAAGGCTGTCTGCCTGTAGCTCTTGATGAGCTGAAAAACTACTACAACAAGAAAAAAGCGTTCCTCGTAACCGATACTTTCCTGTATCAGAACGGACATACAAAACCAATTACTGATAAACTGGATGAAATGGGAATTCCATACGAGTGCTTCTTTGAAGTAACTCCTGACCCAACACTTCAGTGTGCACAGAGAGGTCTTGCACAGCTGAAAGCATTTGGTCCTGATGTAATTATCGCTCTGGGCGGCGGTTCTGCTATGGACTGTGCGAAAATCATGTGGCTCATGTATGAACATCCGGAATGCAACTTCGAAGATCTGGCTATGGACTTTATGGATATCCGTAAACGAGTTTACGAATTCCCGAAGATGGGTGAAAAAGCTATGATGGTTTCCATCCCGACTTCTTCCGGTACCGGTTCTGAAGTAACACCGTTTGCAATCATCACAGATGCAACAACAGGAACAAAATGGCCAATCGCAGACTATGAGCTGCTTCCGAATATGGCAATCATCGATGCAGACTTTATGATGAGCCAGCCAAAAGGATTGACCAGTGCATCTGGTATTGATGCTCTGACCCATGCTCTGGAAGCTTACGTTTCCATTATGGCAACGGATTTCACAGATGGTCTTGCACTGAAAGCTTCCAAGATTATCTTTGATTATCTGCCGACAGCATACGAAAAAGGCGCTGCTGATCCAATCGCAAGAGAAAAAATGGGCAATGCTTCTACATTAGCAGGTATGGCATTCGCCAACGCATTCCTGGGAATCTGCCACTCCATGGCTCATAAATTGGGTGCTTATCATCACTTACCACACGGTATTGCAAATGCCCTTCTGATTGAGCACGTTATGCGTTACAATGCAGATCCGGCTCCTGTGAAAATGGGTACCTTCTCTCAGTATCCATATCCACATGCAAAGGAAAGATACTGTGAAGTTGCTCGCTTTGTAGGTATTACCGGCAAGAATGATGATGAAGTATTTGAAAACTTCATCAAAGCCATTGCTGAACTGAAAGAAAAAGTCGGCATTAAGAGAACAATTAAAGAGTACGGTATCGATGAAAAAGCATTCCTGGATACTCTGGATGAAATGGTAGAAAACGCATTCAATGACCAGTGTACCGGTGCGAATCCGAGATATCCGCTTATGTCTGAAATGAAAGAAATGTATCTGAAAGCATACTACGAAGGATAAAACCTCATTCTAAAAGATAACAGAAGTCCCCGGAGAATCTGATTCCCCGGGGACTTCTGTTTATTTTACTATGTATGATTATTCAACCTGCTGTTCTCCCTCACCCATATAGTAATAAGCTTTTCCGTTTTGCAGATCAATTCCCTTGGCCTCTGCCATTTCACTGATGGTTACCAGCTTATATCCTTTCTCTACCAGTTCCGGAATTGCACGTATCGCAGCTTTCACAGACCACTCATGAATATCATGCATTAATACAATGGAACCATCCTGTGCATTATCCACAGTTACCTGATAAGTCTGGTCTTCGCTTCTGGTAGCCCAGTCTTTTGTATCTACGCTCCAGAGAATCAGCGGATAATTGATCACACTCTGCAGGGACTCATTATAAGCTCCACCGGTAGGACGCATCACTGTGGCTGTAGAACCTGTCACAGCTTTAATTGCCTCATCAGTCTTGTTAATCTGCTCTACAGTTCCCTCCGGACCTATAGAAGGAAGATCTGGATGATTGTAAGAATGATTTCCCAGTTCCATTCCTGCATCTGAAAGTTTCTTTACAACATCCGGATAAGCTTCTACATTCTGACCCAGCATAAAGAAAGTCGCCTTTGCATTGTTTTCCACAAGACAGTTCAGCAATTCTTCTGTATATTGTCCCGGACCGTCGTCAAAAGTCAGCGCAACCATGGGCCTTTGTACCGATTCATCATATTGTCCGTCTTCATTAAAATAACAGTCTTTTCCATCAATTTCCTGCCAGCCGGTTACGATATATCCATTGTCATCAAAGTAATATTGTTTTCCATCTATATCCTGCCAGCCGCTTTCATAAAAACTGCCGTCTGCATTCCGATACCACCATCCCTGATCGTCCTGCTGCCAGCCCAGCGTTCCGACTGATTTCATCTTATTAAGATCCGAAGCACTCATCACCGGCTGTCTTCCCGCTGACGAAGTATCTTCTGATACCTGGGCCTGTACTTCTACAGAACCATCTACTTTTCCGCCTGATTTTCCGGAAACCAGTTTTCCGATTCCCTTTCCGATCAGTACCACAATTAAGACCAGCACAAAAGCCATCGCCCCAAGACGCATCAGCTTTCTTCTGCGCAGCTGGCGCCGTTTCGCCTCTCTCATCCGGCGAATCCTTTCCCTTCTGGCTCGTTCCAGATTCAAATCCTCTCTTCTACGTTCATTCATACTCATATTCCCTCATTTCCCTGCTTCAACACTACTATCACAGTTTAATGATACCTTTTTTTTCAACAATATGCAACATTTTACATCTTAAATTTCTTTAACAATTCTTACCAGAAATGTTACAAAAAATCCCGATAAAAGATTTTCCGTATCCTTCTTTACGAAAAATCCTTTATCGGGATTTTATTTCTTGTCCTGTAAAAATCAGTTATTCTATACAGCTGTCACCTGATACAACTACTTTTTTCTCTTTATTAAAAAATGCTTTTGTTTCTGCAAATACCACACGGCTGAGAGCAATGAGTGCAATCAGGTTCGGGAAAGCCATAAGAGCATTAAAAATATCTGCAATATTCCATACGGCCTGTACAGTCATATAAGGTCCAATAAAGATGGCCAGAATGTACAGCCAGCGATATCCTTTTACTACCTTCTGATTGCGGTTGAACAGATATTCAATACAACGTTCCCCATAGTAGTTCCATCCCAGAATGGTAGTAAATGCAAAGAATACCAGACATACCATTAACACCAGAGATGCGATTACCGGTGGGAATGGGAGGCCTTTCTGGAATGCTGCTGTTGTAATAGCCACACCTTCCAGCCCTGTATTCCAGGTGCCTGTCATTACAATAGTAAGTCCTGTCATGGAACAGATAATAATCGTATCAATAAAAGTTCCTGTCATAGACACAAGACCCTGACGAACTGTGGAATGGGTCTGTGCAGCAGCTGCTGCAATCGGTGCACTACCAAGACCTGCTTCATTTGAAAAAATACCACGGGCAATTCCTTTCTGCATGGCAACGATCATAGTACCCGCAGCACCGCCTGCCAGTGCGCTTCCACTAAACGCGCTTTTTACGATGGTAACAACAGCAGCCGGAAGTGCTGTAATATGTGTCAGGATAATAATAAGAGCAAATACAAAATACAAAACTGCCATAAACGGTACAACGATTTCAGAGACTTTTGCGATTCTCTTAAGACCGCCGATAACTACCAGACCTACAAAAACAGTAAGGAAAAGTCCTGCAATCACGGTAGCGATGGAATAATCTCTGCCCAGAAGTGAAACCATATGCATTTTTTCCGGATCGAAGAAATTGCAGACTGCAGAAGAAATACCATTTACCTGCGTAAAGGTACCAATTCCCAGAAGGCCTACGCCTGCACCAAAGAATGCAAAAATTTTTGCCAGCCATCTCCACTGTTTACCCATACCATTTTCAATGTAATAGAAAGGTCCGCCCAGCACATGACCGTCCTTGTCAATCGTACGATATTTAATTGCCAGCACACCTTCTGCATATTTGGTAGCCATTCCGAAGAATGCCGCCACTACCATCCAGAAGAGCGCTCCCGGACCACCTGCTGCCAGAGCAGTTGCAACACCTACGATATTTCCTGTACCGATGGTTGCTGACATAGCTGTACAGAGGGCACCAAAACTGGTAACTTCTCCCTTTCCGCCTTCTTCATTCTTCAGCATGAATTTCAAAGCTTTTCCCAGATGACGCACCTGAAGAAATCCCATACTCAGTGTCAGATAGATACCTGTACATAAAATGAGAATAATCAGCGGGAGTCCCCATACTACTCCGTCAAACCAGGTAATAAAATTGTTGATTGATTGTAACATTTTTCTTTCCGTCCTCTCTTTTTCTTTTCTGTAAACACAAAAAAAACTGTGGGTTCTCCATCTCCACAGTCTCATAAGAGTACGACAAAACATATACAAGATAATCCTTTGTATACTCTGTCCTTTTGCCTGAGAGATTAACAGTCCTGAAACTGCCGTACACCTTCGGCGCTCTTACTTGAGACTCTCCAGAGTCGTTGTTTTACAACGGAGTTTACTTTACCATATTCCCACCAGAAATACAAGTGTTTTTTTCATAGAGACATAAAAAGGTACAAAAAAACAGCAGACGGAACTGTTTTTCCCGTCTGCTGTTTTTTTGCAGCTAAAAATCAATACTTGTCAGATTTTGTTCTGTAATTTTATGTTTATCTGCATATCCTGTAAGGAATAAAGTAAGTGCACCGTCACCAGTCACATTACATGCTGTTCCGAAGCTGTCCTGAAGTGCAAAAATCGTCAGCATCAAAGCAGTTCCTGTTTCATCAAAAAGCAATACACCTGTGATCAGACCAAGAGAAGCCATAACGGTTCCTCCCGGTACACCCGGTGCACCGATTGCAAAAACACCCAGAAGCATACAGAAAAGTACCATCATGCCAACAGAAGGCATATGTCCATAGAGAATCTGTGATACAGTCATAACAAAGAATACTTCTGTCAGCACAGAACCGCACAGATGAATATTGGCAAATAACGGAATACCAAAGTCTACCATATCTTTTCTCAGAACTTTTGATTTTCTTGCTCCGCTAAGCGCAACTGCCAGAGTCGCTGCACTGGACATGGTTCCTACTGCAGTCAGATAGGCAGGGCCATAATGTTTCAGTACTTCCAGAGGATTTTTTCCTGAATACACACCTGCCAGCACATACAGAAGTGCAAGCCAGATATAATGTCCCACCATTACAATCAAAATTACTTTCAGGAAGACAGGCACCTGTTTTGTGATGGTTCCTTCGTATGCCAGGCCACAGAAAGTAGCTGCAATAAAAAACGGAAGAACCGGAATAATAAATTTTGTTACAATCTGCAGTACGATTTTCTGGAATTCATCCAGAATGGCTGTGGTATATCTGGCTTTTGTCCATGCGGCAGCCAGACCGATCATAACAGAAAATACCAGTGCACTCATAACACTCATAATCTGAGGAATATCCAGTTTAAAAATAACATCCGGAAGTTCTTTCAGTCCTTCCACCTCAGACTGAATGGACAAATGGGGAATAATGCCATAACCGGCTCCCATGGACATAAATGCCGCACCGATGGAAGAAAGATAGGCAATAGACAACGCAATCCCAAGCATACGGGAAGCATGATTACCCAGTTTCGTAATGGAAGGTGCAATAAACCCGATAATAATCAGGGGTACACAGAATGTGATCACCTGTCCCAGTACATACTTGATGGTGACTACCACATTCATTACACTTTCATTGGCAGCAAGACCAATCAAAATGCCCAGCGCAACGCCGATAATCAGCCGCACCGGAAGACTTTTCAGAAATTTTTTCATCACATTTCTCCTCTCTCATTTTGTGACTCCAAGTCACACATAATTCATTCTACCATATTTTCCTCTATATGCCCAGTAACAGTTACAAATTTACAGGAAAAAGAAAGTTTTTTCTATTTACCCTATTCTTCCTGTTTTTTATAATAAAAGAAAACCTTACAAAGGAGAGTAAATTATGTTGAAAAAAACTTTTCAGAATCCCCTTCTTTCCGGCTTTTATCCTGATCCTTCTATTTGCAGGGTAGATGATGATTACTATCTTGTGACCTCCTCTTTTGTATATTATCCCGGAATTCCCATATTCCACAGTAAAGATTTGGTAAACTGGGAACAAATCGGACACGGCATCCATCGTCCGGAACAACTGGATTATAAAAACTGTGAAACTTCCGAAGGTCTTTGGGCCCCCAGCATCCGTTACTACAATGGTACCTTCTACATTATCAATACGTTTGTTTCTGCAGGACGTGAAGCTGACCGTGATAATTACATTATTACCGCCAAAGATCCTGCCGGTCCCTGGAGTGACCCTGTATTTGTAAAAGGTGCAGACGGCATTGATTCCAGTCTTTTCTTTGATGATGACGGTTCCATGTGGTATGTGGGAAATTTCATCAGCGATGAAGAACTATATGAAGGACATCATGGTATCTATCTGAACGAACTGGATCCGGAAACCTTCCAGTTCAAAGGCCCCCGCTCTATTATCTGGGACGGGAAAAAGACACAGAGCAAATGGATTGAAGCACCGCATATTTATAAAAAAGACGGCTGGTATTATCTGCTGGTTGCCGAAGGCGGCACCTTCGTCAATCACAGCGTACAGATGGCTCGTTGCAAGACTATCAACGGAGAATATGAAGTGTGTCCAAGAAATCCCATTGTCACCCACAGACATATGCCTCTGGAAAATCCCATCTCAGTTACAGGACATGCTGATATCGTAGAAACACAGAAGGGCGAATGGTGGATGGTTCTTCTGGCTGTCCGTCCCTATGAAGGAGGCCATTACAATCTGGGCCGTGAAACTTTCATGGTTCCTTTCGTCTGGGCAGAAGATGGCTGGCCTATGATTTCCAATGAAACCGGTCTGATCCAGACGGAGGAACGTTTGCCGGATCTTCCTGCCGCACCGGTACCCCTTATGCCAGAAGCGGATAATTTTGAATGTGATTCTCTTCAGATGCAATGGAACACCATCCATCCTCCTGTAGAGCCATTCTACTCCCTTACTGAACGCCCCGGATATCTGCGTCTTCAGACACGCCCTCAGGTAATGGAAGAAATCTGTACCCCTTCATTTGTAGGAAGAAGACAGCGTCATAAAAAATTCATGGCACGAACTGCTATGGAATTTATACCTGCATCTCCTCTGGAAGAAGCAGGTATGGCACTGATTCAGGATGACCGTTTCCATTACCTTATGGTATTGCGCCATACAGAAGAGGGTTCTGTCCTGCAGCTTTACAAAACAGAAAATGGCCAAAGACAGTTGGTCACACAGACCGTGATTCCTGATTTGAACCGCATTTATTTATGCATACAGGGCAACACCACTACTTATGATTTTTATTACGGAACAACGGAGCAGGAACTGATTCCTCTGGCTGTTCATATGGATGCCTCTCTCCTAAGTTCTGTTGTAAATAATGGATTCACCGGCACATACATTGGTATGTACACAAGTTCCAATCACCAGGAAAGCACAAATCATGCAGATTTTGACTGGTTTACTTATCAGGGTGAATAATCGTTTAAAACTGTACAAAAAAGACATGACCTTTTCCGTCATGTCTTTTTTTAAGAATTATTTTGCAGCTTCCTGAATCTGCTGGATCAGTGCAGTTACTTCTTCTTCTTTCACAAGAAAACGTTCCGCACCGTTAATTTCCACACTGTCATAATTGTCATCATAAGTAAAATAGCGGATTGTGATTTCCGGTGCCTGTTCTGTATTTCTGTGGAATACAATTGTAAGAAGCTCCTGCCTCTCACTGTCTGCCACCGGTGTCTCCACCTCTGCATACAGCATCACATTCATCAGTGCCTGGTACAGGGAGGTAAAAGAACCTTTTTCCACTTCTTTTCCACCGATCTGATATTTTCCGTCTTTTATTTCCATGGTACAATCCGTATCTTCTGCTGAAAGTTCTACACGTTCTACGGTATCAATATTTACAAGAGCCGGGATCTTAAGAATATAATCAAAAGGATTCAATGTATACACTGCATCCAGAATACTGGATGAAACCTTATATACGGTGTCCTCATATCCTTCGACTGCCACGTAACGGTTACCCAGATCGTCTTCATTTCCAACAAGCAGGCGCATGGTACTATCCGGATCCTCCGTTTTCTTTGCAGTTTCCCCATCCGTTGTATTCACAAAATCAATCTGCATAACTGTCGTACTTCCTGCAACACCCGGATCCGTGCCTTCTTCTGTTTCTGCCGGTATAGTAAAGTCAAACTGTGACAAAGTATCGAAAAGTGTATACATGGTTTCTGTATTAACTGTTGCAATTTCATTATAGGGATTCAGAATCTCCCAGTAATCAAACTCCATTTTATAATCTGCCGGTTCTCTTGTAATTCGGAAAATTTCTTCCCCTTCACTGGTAAGTACCAGGCTGCGGATTCCCTCTGACAGAAACTTTGGATGTTCCACAACTGTAAGCGGAGGCTTTTCTTCTTCCGCTTCCTCTGTCTTATCTGTTTCTTCTGGTTCCGTGATTTTGGTTTCCTCAACTACTTTTTCTTTCTGCTCTTCTTCCTGCTCTTCTTTCTCTACTTCTTTTTCTGTTTTTTCCTGTGCAGCTGTTGTCTCTGTTTTTTCCTGTTTTCCACATCCTGTAAACAGAACGCTGCCCATGCAGGCCAGAAGACCAAGCAACAGTAATTTCTTTCTGATCTGTTTCATAATTTCCGTCCTTTCCTTTTTGTAAATCTTGTCTGCAAATAATCACAAAGGGGAACCGGAAACAAACATCTTCCTTCATACCTGTTTCCCTGTTCCCCTCTATCCTATCACGTTATATTCCAAATAGCAAAATTTTATTCCAGTGTTACGGAAATCTCTGCCGGAGTTTTTCCTGTAAGCGCAATACTTCTTGTATCCGGCTGCTCTGTTCCTGCAAAAAGTTTAAAATGTCTGCTGTCAATATGACGTTCACCCTGTCCATCTACTACGTTCATGGCAGCATTGGACACCGTCATGGTAAAAGTTTTCTCCTGTCCTTTTTCCAGATGAATCCGTTTAAAGGCACAAAGACTGTAATTTCGTACAGCCAGAGGAGAATCCATATCTTTTATGTAAATCTGAACCACATCGTCTGTGTCTGCACATCCTTCATTTTTTACTGTTACCTGAATCTCTATATCCGAATCTTTTGTTACTGTGTTTACTGTTCTGGCCTCTTTTACCTGTACATCCCCATAGGTCAGTCCATATCCAAACGGATAAAGGGCTTCTTTTTCCATATACCGATAAGTACGGTTCTTCATGGAGTAATCGGTAAATTCCGGCATACCTTCCAGATCACGATAGAAAGTAACAGGCAGTTTTCCTGAAGGAGATACCTTTCCAAAGAGCAGATCTGCCACTGCTTTTCCGCCTCTTGCACCTGGATACCATGCCAGAAGAATACCATTGCAATTTTCATCTGCATAATTCAGGTCAATGGCGCTTCCTGCCATAAGAACTACAACAACCGGTTTTCCTACTGCTGTTACTTTTTCAATCAGTTCTTCCTGAACTTTCGGAAGATGAAGGTCTTTTTTATCTCCGGATGCATCTTTATTTCCTTCGTCTCCTTCCTCTCCTTCCAGTGTCTCATCCAGACCTACGCAAAGGATTACCACATCGCTGTGTTCTGCAGTAATCACAGCTTCGGAAATACGATCCTGATTCCATGCAAGGTTTTCTACTTTGTTATTTTCCAGATGACATCCCTCTGAATACAGTACACGAACATCCTCCCCTACTGCATCCTGAATTCCTTCCAGAACAGTAATATATCTGGAAGCGGTTCCGTGATAGTTTCCAATTAAGGAAACACGGCTGTTGGCATTTGGTCCGATGACACCGATAGTTTTCAGTTTTGATTTATCAAGAGGCAGCACACCGTCATTTTTCAAAAGAACACATCCTTTTCTTGCCATGTCAACGGCTGCTTCCAGATGTTCCTTGCATTCTACTACTTCATAAGGGATCTGGTCGTATTCACTTCCATCAAACAGTCCCAGAAGGAAACGTGTTGTAAAAAGGCGTTCTGCCGCAAGGGTAATATCTTCTTCTGTAATAAGCCCGTCCTCGATTGCACCAAGAAGATGCAGATAAGTGTTGCCGCAGTTTACATCACAGCCCCGTTTCAGAGCCAGAGCCGCTGATTCTCTTGCATTTTTTGTGATTTTATGGTTTTCATGGAAATCTTTGATTGCCCAGCAGTCAGAGGTAAAATGACCATCGAATTTCCATTTTTCTCTCAGCACATCTTCCATCAGATATTTATGACCACAACAAGGCTCTCCGTTTGTACGATTATAAGCACCCATAACAGATTCCACATCTGCTTCTGTTACCAGTGCTTCAAAAGCCGGAAGATACGTTTCCCACATATCTTTCATAGATGCTTCTGCATCAAATTCATGCCGGATTGCCTCCGGGCCACTATGCACTGCAAAATGTTTTGCACAGGCAGCTGCCTTCATAACCGGTCCGTCTCCCTGAAGTCCTTCTACAAATTTCACACCCAGACGGGAAGTCAGATAAGGATCCTCTCCGTAGGTTTCATGTCCTCTTCCCCAACGTGGATCACGGAAAATATTGACATTGGGCGACCAGAAGGTAAGACCTTTATAAATATCTCTGTCGTCATGAGCAGAATATGCATTATATTTTGCACGGCCTTCTGTAGCAATGATGTCTCCCACCTTTTTCATTGCCTCATCATCAAAAACAGCCGCCATTCCGATTGCCTGCGGAAACATAGTCGCAACACCGGCTCTTGCCACACCATGAAGTGCTTCATTCCAGTAATTATAAGTAGGAACACCCAGACGCTCTACCGGAGATGCATCGTATTTTAATTGAGATGCCTTCTCCATAAGTGTCATTTTTGACACCAGCTCTTTCGCTTTTTTTCTGGCTTCTGCTCTTTCTTTTTTGTGATCTCTCATATTGCTTATTCTCCTTCACTCTCTTATTTCCTGTACTTGTATAGATTCAGTTTATCACATGAAAATGCTTCTACCAATGAAAAAAAGTGACTTCCTGCTATAAAAAAATGACCTGGTTTTTTCTTTCCTCTTAGCCGTTGCTCTGTACCTCGTCTCTGTATTTGGTAGGTGATTTTCCTGTATGCTTTTTAAATGCCAGGGAAAAATAATTGGTATCACGGTACCCTACCATCATGGCTATTTTCCCTGTTTTCATACTGGTGGTTTCCAGAAGAGATTTCGCTTTCTCAATTCGTTTGCGAACAATATATTCGTTACACCCCTCCTTCGTTACCCGTTTGAACAGTCTGGAAAAATAGTTTGGTGTAATATACAGACTGGCCGCAATACTGGATACAGACAGATCCTCCGCCAGATGCTCATCTATGTAATGTTTTGCCTTTGTTATAATATCGTGTACATTTTCCTCTCCCTGTCCAAGAAGCTGTGAGATAAACATCCGTGTCACTTCACAGGCTTCCTCTTTATTGGCAAAGACCAGTCCTTTGGCTAATGCCTCCAACTTTCCGCTTTCTACTTCTCCGGAATCGCCCATATAGGAAAAATACAGGGAGGAAGCAATTTCAAAACAGCATCTCCGCGTCATTGACTTGGACAGATTATAAGATTCTGTCGATTTTGCAAAGGTATTAAATACCTTCATTACATAATCCGTGTTCCCGATATTGGCACACATGATTCCTTTCAGTTCTGCATAAATATCCCGGAACAGTTCCACTCTGCTCTCTGCTCCCAGATTCTGTACAATATCCCGGATATTTTCTTTTTCATTTTCCATAAGATAACGGGCATCGTTATAAGAAACCTGCAGATTGCCAAATCCCTGTACGGTACTTCCCACCACTACTTTAGGCTTCATATCAAATTCATCTTTGATAATATCCACGATTTCTTCCATCTCTTCCAGCACCATATCCCCTTCGTCTTCTTCGAAAAATACAATGCCGATCATTCCGTCATCATCGGTAAATGTAATCCCTCTCCCGTTGGAATCCACCATACCCATACAGATATTTTTCATGGTCATAGCCCGCAGTTTTTCCTCTTCAGGAAGATTATCTGTATAGAGAGCAGAGATGATCAAAACCAGACACAACGGTTTCTCCACATCAAAATGATAATCTTTCTGCAAAGTCATAAGCAAGTTTTCCTTTTCTTCTCTGTTATGAATCAGACTGCGCAGACAGTATTCCAGCTTCGTCTGCAGGGCAGATCCCTGGGTCCGTTCATGGAGATCACGGTTTTTTTCTTCCCATTCCAGCTGCTCCAGATATTCCACCTGATTTTTTACCGCTTTCGCCAGTTCTTCTTCCTCTATGGGTTTCAGAAAAAAGTCCTGCACTTTCAGACGAAGACTTTGTCTTGCATATTCAAAGTTATCATACCCGGTAAGCACGATCACTCGAAGTCCCGGTACACGCCCTTTTGCCTCTTCGATCAACTCCAGTCCTGTCATTTCAGTCATCTGAATATCTGTAATCAAAATCTCCGGACGATGTTCCTCCAGAATCTCCAGTGCTTCCTTTCCGGTACCGGCTGTATATACTTCTCCAATCCCAAGTTCTTCCCATGGAAGTACCTTTTTCATTCCCATTCGGATCATTTTTTCATCGTCTACAATCAGTACTTTATACATTGATCATTTCTCCCCGCAAAACATCATTCTTTACTTCTGTAACATAAGGCAGAGTGATCTCTACTGTCACACCGCCGGATTCATTTCTCAGATAATACAAACCATACTCTTCCCCGTAAAGGAGCTGAATTCTTTTATTTACATTCCGTACTCCATATCCAAAAGATTCTTCGTAAGTAGAGAGCTGGGCATTCATTTCATCAATCTGTCTCTGATTCATACCGGTACCTGTGTCGGCCAGTGTGATCAGAACATTTTTCTGTTTACGCATAACACGGATAAATACCGTTCCGTTTTTTCCTTCTTTCACTTTCATTCCATGATAAATCGAGTTTTCCACCAGTGGCTGCAGCGTCAGTTTGGGAATTTTTGCATCCGTTGCATTTTCATCAATGCTGAACTCACTGCCAATAATATTATCATACCGCATGTTTTGAATAATCAGATAATTCCTCACATGTTCCAGTTCCATTTTCAGAGGAATTACATCATTACCTCCACTTAAACAGATCCGGTAATATTTTGCCAGCGCTTTTACCAATGTGGATACTTCCTTGTTTCCTTCTGCCATAGCCTGCCAGTGAATGCAATCCAGGGTATTATACAGAAAGTGTGGCTGAATCTGGGACTGAAGTGCATTAAACCGAATTTGCTCAATCTGATGCTGCTCCAGTTTTACCTGTTCCATCAGAATCTGGATTTCCTCCATCATGGAGTTGAATCCCTCTGCCAGCTTCACAAAATCTTCTCCCATATGTTCCACATTAATACGCGTTTTCAGGGAACCGGAAGCTACGTCATCCATTTTGCGAACAACCTTATCCAGAGGACGATACACTCTTTTAATGATTCCTTTCACTGCAAACAGACTGATGATTACCATAAACATCATAATAAACGCCATTAAAAAAATCGTGCGGATACTTCCTTTATATAATTCCAGCATAGGAACACTGCTGACTACAAAATATTTCCAGTCCTGCACTTTCTGATACAGATACATGTTCCCGTCTTTCGTAAAATATCCATGGGTATTTTTCATTTCTGAAATATAATCAATATTTGTACCGATTATCTCTGTATCTTTTGAAGAAATGATCATACCATCTGTATCGATCACCAGCGTATCCAGATTCTCCGAATTATTGTATTCCTGTATCTGCTGCAAACTGGGATCGTTAAAATTCATACACAGAAGTCCCAGTTCATCCATAATACGGTTGGTATCGTAAATGGGAAAATAAATATTCAGAGAATATTGTTTTCCATTGTAATAAGCATTGTTATAACTCATTTTAATGGTACTTGCATTGACCGTCTTACAACGTTTGGAATCCAGGCTATAAACTCGCAGGAAGTTACTGTTGTAAATGGTCTGTTCTCCTTTATAGAGATAATTCAGGCGATTCCCCACAATTGCAATAAAATTCAGATCCGAATGCATATTTACCACACTGGACAACATATTGTTGGCATTTTCCACATACTCCACATACTCTTCCGTATTCTTTCCTTTCAGATACTGCTGAACAGAAGAATCCAGTACTGTGGCAATTGCCAGTGTTTTATAATTGTCCAGAGAATTTCTGAAATTTTCCGCAGTGGTGCTGTTCTGAGCCTGCAGCAACTCAATGGACTGTTTTTTCATGGAATTAACGGTTGATATAGTAGATACTACCAGCACGATCAGGGTTGTCATAATGATGGACACGGTCACAAGGAGCTGTACTTTCTTGTCAAATTTCCATTTACTGATATGTTCCATCCACTTTTTCATTTTGTCATTTCTCCTCCCGTTTTTGTTTTCTATATTCTACCATATCCTGACAGATACCGCACGAAAAAGCTGCCGTTCTTTCATAGAACAGCAGCTTTTTCTGTATTTCTGTTTGTATGATCAGCCTTTTACCGCTCCGGCTGTCATACCTTTTACCAGTTTATCCTGGAAAATAATAAACATGATAATCATCGGCAGAAGTGTCAATGTCAGGACTGCCATGATCATTGGTGTATTCATGGAATACTGACCCTGGAATTCCCAGATTGCCAGAGGCAATGTCCGGTTCTGTGCGGACTGTGTCAGTGTATATGCAAAAGAAAATTCGTTCCACATGTTAACACCATTGTAAATTGCCAGTGTTGCAAGTCCCGGTTTTGCCAGAGGCAAAATCATGGAAAAGAACATCTGGATTTTTCCGCATCCGTCAATTTCTGCAGATTCTTCAATCTCTCTAGGAATCTCTTTCATAAAGCTGGTAAGAATAAACACGGAAATCGGAACCGCAAAAGCAATATAAGGACCGATCAGTGCCCAGATACTGTCATAAAGTCCGGTTGCTTTTGACATTTTAAATACCGGAATCAAAGTAATATGTACCGGAATTGACATACATGCCACGATCAAAGCGTAAATCGGATCTGCCAGTTTAAACTTGAATCTTGACAAAGGATAAGATGCGCAGGCAGCGATAAACAGCAGTAAAATAAGAGAAATTAAAAGCACGATCACACTGTTTTTAAAGTAATTGCCAAAACCGCCTGTCAGCACTTCTGTATAGTTGCTCCACTGCAGTTTATCCGGAAGCTGGAATACACCTTTGGTAAGCATTTCAAATTTTTCTTTGAAAGAGTTCAGTACCATGAATATAAATGGCATAAATGATACAATCAGCCAGAAGATTGCCAGTGCAAAGGCGATGGTCCAGGCTATGATGCTCTTTCTTTTATTTTTCTTGTAACTATCCATTTTTTAATCCTCCTTCTTTCCGTTCAGCAGTTTCATAGTAATAAGAGATACCATTGAAATCAACAGGAACATACCGCCTGCAACGGTGGAACCGTATCCCATATTGAAGGTTTTAAAGGACTGTTTATACATGTAAGTTGCCATAAGTTCTGTAGAAGTACCAGGACCTCCACCTGTCATTACATAAATCAAATCGAAGTATTTCAAAGAACCTACCATGGATAAAATTGCCGCACTCTTCATAGAAGGAATCAGAAGAGGAAGTGCAATCTTCCAGAAATACTGTCCTCTTGTAGCACCGTCGATTCTTGCTGCTTCAAATACATCATAAGGAATGTTGGTAAATGCCGCCATAAAGTATACCATATAGAATGGTGTGAACTGCCAGCAGATAACCATAATAACCGTCAGTAGTGCAGTCTTTGGATTTCCCAGAAGGTCAATATTTCCGCCTCCGAACCATCCGG
Source organism: Blautia sp. (assembly GCA_051880075.1). Taxonomy (GTDB): domain Bacteria; phylum Bacillota; class Clostridia; order Lachnospirales; family Lachnospiraceae; genus Blautia. The sequence continues at coordinate 101,214 of JBJENG010000067.1, forward strand.
AAATTGTACTTACCAGACCACCGTTTGTTGCCAATGCATAGGTAAAAAGGAAACCGATTGCAACGGATGACATAAGCAGTGGAATGAACCAGATTACTTTGAATATGGTCAGCTTTTTGCCTCCAAAATCAAGAAATGTTGCAAGTGCAAGACCAATCGGAATCTGAATACAGATAGACAGAATCATGATCACAACATTGTTTCTGAATGCAATCCAGAAATTCATATCTTTCAACAATTTCATCCAGTTTCCCAGTCCAATAAACTTCTTTGCTGCTGAAATTCCGTTCCACTGATAACCGCTTGTAATAAAGGTATCCACGATTGGATAAAAGATATATACAAGCATGAGAATGGTTACCGGTGCCAGAAAGAGCGCAGCTACTTTTCTTGTGTTTCTCTGTCTTAACTCCAGCAGAGAAATACTCTTTTCCTTCATAATGAAGCCCTCCTTTTTCTTTACAACCTTGCTTTTCATAGTATATATATTAACAAAGAAAATCAGGAAAAAAAATAGAACAATCTATGCATTATCTATAAATATTTAACCTTCCAAAACAGAAAAAAAGCCCTGCACCAACGGTGCAGGACCTTTCTCATTTATGGGGTAAAAAACGGGTAACACTATAATAATTACAAACTACTATTCTGCTTTTGTGCTCAGGTATTCATCCATTGCTGACTGCATGCTTTCCTGTGCTTCCATAGGAGTCTTGGTCAGACCAAATACTTCCTGTAAGCCATCCAGATGAGCAGTTGCAACTGCCGGCGGCAGATACTGATCATACCACAGCTGGATTTCCGGAGCATTGTTTGCTGCTTCGATGATTTCTTTTGTGATCGGATCTGTAAGCTGTGCATCAACACCGTTTACAGGAGGAATTTTACCTTTTTCGATGGTAACTTTCATTACATCATCGGACAAATGATCTTCTGCACATTCAAATGCTGCTGCCAGTTTATCGCCTGTACAGTTGAAGGAAATGAACTGGTCACCAACGGTACCAATCTGAATCAGAGGATCTGCATCAGAACCTTCGATTGCCGGGAATGGGAACCAGCCGATTTTCTGATAGAATTCTGCACTGTCAGAAGAAAAAGTACCTGTATACCAGGAACCGCAAAGAAGCATACCTGCTGTTTCCTGATACATAAGCTGTTTCGCCTGTCCGTCATCTTCACTTAAGGAGTTAACACCCTCTGGGAAGTATCCTGCATTTACCCATTCCTGGATTTTGTCACCTGCTTTGATAAAACAATCATCTGTAAATTTACCTTCTCCTGCTACTGCATTCTGGAATGGTTCCAGTCCGCCGTAACGTGCTGCAAGGCTCATGAAATACATAGATCCTGTCCATTTGGAACCGTTAGCCAGTGCAAATGGTGTAATTCCGTTTTCTTTCAGAGTTGCACAGATATTTTCCAGATCTGCCAGTGTTTCCGGTTCTGTAAGACCGTATTTATCAAACATTTCTTTGTTATAAAAGACACCTGCCAGTGATACATTCAGGTATGGAATTCCATAAATATGATCGTTGTAAGTACCCTGCGCAATTGCCGCTTCCATGAGTTTATCTTTAATATCAGAAGCATTAAACAGGTCATCTACCGGCTGAGCAAAACCGGAATCAATGTATTCAAACATCGGGCCGCCTGACCAGCTGGAATACATATCCGGGCATTCGCCTGAACTCATGGCAACAACCAGTTTCTCTTTGTAAGTGTCGTTCTGTGTCGGAATAGAAGTAACTGTGTATCCGGATTCTGTTTCTGCATTAAATTTGTCAACTGCTGCCTGAACAATATCTTTATCCGGTGATTCAGTTGCAATGTTCCAGTACACGATTTCTTTGCTTTCATCTCCGGAACCGCCGCCGGCATTCTCTGTTTTAGTGCCTTCGGATGTTTCTCCTGTACTGCTGTCTCCGCCACTGGATCCGCATGCAGCAAGTGATGCTGCCATGAGAACCGCCATGGAAAGAGCTGCAAGTTTTTTCATTCTTTTTTTCATACTACTTTCCTCCTTAATTCCATTCTTGACTAATGGATTTGATACTTCTATCTTAGCATCAAAAAAACAACTTTTACATTAAATAAAATGTCCAAATTCTATAAATTTCTTGCCTGATTATATACAAATCTGCACAGATAATTCATGATTTTCTTTTTCTGCTGCCAGAAGCACCCGGACAACTCTCTTTCCATAACCTTTGACGGCCTCCCCATGCAACAGATAGATTTCTGTTTTTCCCATCTCCGTGAGACAGTCATACAGGGCATCCAGATTTTCACCATAATGTTCCGGTAATTCCAGTTTTTCTTTTAAATATTTGTGAGCCTGTTCCTTTCTTTCCATACATGCCGCATCTAATCGGATTTCCATAACTATTCCTCCCCGTACAGCAATTCAAAGGTTTCATAGTGATCTTCCGTATAATAAATCAATCCATCATCGGAATATACGATTCGTTTCGCTCCCCGGTATCCTCCATCACTGTCAATGTCGCATTCATAATAATTTCGTCCTTCTTTTTCCGGAAGACTTCCTTCATAATTTCCGAAGTAATCCCCGCCAATACTCTTTCCCGGTGCAACTTCAGAGAGATTCCCTTCTGAACTGACCCATCCCAGTTTTTTCGCCTCTTTCTTAGTAATATAATTCTCCGGAAGATGGCCATAAATATGAATATAAGCAGCCACCTGCTCCTTCGATGTATACTCATCAAATTCTGAAACTTCTGTTTTTTCTGTTTCCGACCCTTCCGCCTCTTCACTGTCTGCCGGACTTTCTGTATCCACTGCATTTTCTGTATTTTCCTGCACCGCAATCGTCTGCGGATTTTCTGATGCCGTTTCATCTCCAAAATCTATGGATACGGTACAACCTGCTGCAAAAGTACACAACAGTAAAAATAATCCCAGAAGATATTTTATTTTCTTTCTCATCTTTCTTTTCCTTTCTTTTTATATGGTTATGTAAAATCTCTCAGTATCCTCTCAATCCCCTGTGCCACTCCGTTTTCCTCATGAGACGGCACCAGATAATCTGCTGCATTTCGACATGCCTCTGTCCCATTTGCCACTGCAAATCCTGCCTGCGCATACGCCAGCAGATCTGCATCATTATCCCCATCCCCGAAAGCTGCCAGTTGTTCCTTTTTTAGTCCCAGATGTTCAAGTATGAAAGCTGCTCCTGTATGTTTTCCGGATTTTTTATAAGAAATTTCCAAAAGCTGACGGACAGAAGAAGTGATATACACATCCTTCACTGTTTTTTTCAAGGTTATCCACAATTCTTCCTTTAATTCCTGACTGGATGTAATAATATCCATACTGTCAAGAACCTGTTGATTCTCAAAAATAAATTTCTGAATATCTCTGACCGGTTGTCTGGTATTCCTGATATATGGAATTGCTTTTTCTGTAGCACCGAACCGGACCGGATCCCCTATATATTCCTCCCCTGCATAAGCCTCTCCATCAATGAAGACCTCGTAAGTAACGGAAAGACTATCTGTCAGTTTCATAATCAGTTTCACAGATTCCTCTGTCATCTTATACTGCCGCAGACATTTTCCACTGTGGATTTCATAAACAGCAGCTCCGTTTGAAGTAATGGCATAACGAATCCCGTGAATATCCAGAATATCCTGTGGAAGAGAGTGAAGAGCCCGTCCGCTTGCCACCACCACTTCTATTCCATGCTCTATGGCTTTTTCTATGGCTTTCCGATTTTCTTCCGACAATTTTCCTTTCCCACTCAGGGTGGTGCGATCCAAATCCAGAGCAATACATTTAATTCCCATAATTGCACTTTCCCTTCTTATTCTTCCGGTTTCGTATTAGTGTATCCATATTTTTTACTCCTTCCCTATTTTGTATTTTTCCTGTCCAGTATAACATTTCCTTTTCTGCATTTGAAGGAAAATTTCCTGTGACTAATAGATCCGTTTTTTCCGGACATACTAATCGGGAAATATGTCAGGCATAAAGCATTTCCGCTGACAGATAAACAGAAAGGAGCTTCTCATGGAAACAGCAATATCCTCCAGGCTTGAAAGAAATACAGAATATTTATACCAGGCTCTCCGGCTTGACAAAAATTTTGATATTCTCAGCAAAGAATTGAGTATTGCCGGTCATCCGGCCTGTTTTTATATGATAGATGGATTAAATAAAGACGAGATTCTGGAGAAAATCATAGAATCTTTAAACAAAACAGAAGAAAAAGATATGCCCCAAAATGTAAAAGAAATGATGCAGAATCTGATTCCTTACGGTGAAGTGGAATTGGAATCCAATATGGAGCATCTGATCATCCAGATTCTCTCCGGGGTTCCCATGCTTCTTATCGATGGATTCACACAGGCCATTGCCATCGATTTCCGGACCTATCCTGCCAGAAGTGTGGAAGAACCGGAAAAAGATAAAGTCCTGCGAGGTTCCAGAGATGGCTTTGTAGAAACCATTGTGTTCAATACGGCTCTGATCCGGCGGCGCATCCGCAATCCCCATCTGATCATGGAAATCACACAAGTAGGGAAAAGTTCGCACACAGATATTGTACTGTGCTATATGGATGACCGCATAGATTCTGATTTTCTGAAAAGTATCCGCAGCCGCATACAGTCTCTTTCTGTAGATTCCCTTACCATGAGCAATGAAAGTCTGGCAGAAGCATTGTATAAAAGAAAATGGTTCAATCCTTTTCCCAAATTCAAGTATACCGAACGTCCGGACACAGCTGCTGCCGCTGTGCTGGAAGGAAGTCTGATCATTCTTGTAGACAATTCTCCCTCCGCCATCATTCTTCCAACAACTTTGTTTGAAATCACTGAGGAAGCGGACGATTATTATTTCCCGCCGGTGACAGGTACCTATCTGCGGCTTTCCCGGATGCTGATCAACCTTGTGGCTCTGTTTTTCACACCAGTATGGCTTCTGCTGATGAATCATCCTCAGTGGCTTCCTCCATCCCTGGAGTTTTTGCTGATCGACGATCCCATCCACGTTCCTCTCATCTGGCAGCTGCTGATTCTGGAATTTGCCATTGACGGTCTGAAACTTGCTGCCATGAATACACCCAGCATGCTCAGCACTCCTTTGAGTGTCATAGCCGGAATTGTTCTCGGAGACTATACGGTAGATTCCGGCTGGTTTAATTCAGAAACTATGCTGTATATGGCATTTGTAGCAATTGCCAACTATTCCCAGGCCAGCATCGAACTTGGGTATGCACTGAAGTTTCTGCGCATTATCATGCTGATTCTTACAGGTATCTTCAACCTTCCCGGATTTCTTGCAGGTGTGGCAATTACAATTCTGTGCATTGCATTTAACAAAACTGTTTCCGGAAACAGTTATCTGTATCCCCTTATTCCCTTTAACGGAAAAGAACTGCTGAGACGCTGTTTCCGTCTTCCACAGCCTGCTGTCCAGAAACCGAAAAAATAATCAGAATATGAGGCGCATATCATTCCACACAGCATTTCCATGTGTGGAATCTGCAACTCCGTAATTCACAAACCCGAATTTTTCATAATAATGAATCATATGGTCCTTGCAGGTAAGAATCACACCCTTTCTTCCTGCCTGTTTTGCACCCGCAATAAAAGCAGTTACCAGTTTCTCTGCAATTCCCTGTTTACGGCATTCAGACAGTACATTCAAACCAAATACTGTCTGATATGCTCCATCCGGTTTATGCAGACGAATGTCATGATACATTTCATCCGGAAGATACTGCTGATCCGTAACTCCTCCATTGATAAATCCTACCAGCTTTCCATTCTGCTCTGCCACATAAAAATTCTCCGGAAAGGCCGCAAGCCTTTCCAGAATTGCCTCCTCACTGGCTGCTTCTGCCGGCGGAAAACATGCCGCCTCAATGCGTGCCAGTTCCTTTCCCTCATTTTCCTTTGCTTTTCTGATAATGACTTCCATAACATTTATCCTTTCTGTTTTTCTATTTGAATATTCAGAACCTGAATTCTGCCATATTCCCCGTCAAATCCGGGAATTTTTTCAACTTTTCCTGCACGAAGTCTTCCAATTTCTTCGGCTATATACATATATTTTCACTTGCTTTCTTTTTTAATGAATTATATCAAAGCTGCAGAAATTTTCCAAGGCTAATTCTTTTCTTGTATTACACTCAGCCATCGGTAAGCCGCCGGATATATTGCAAAATACTGGAAATAATCCGAGAAACCGTCTTGCACTATACCCACACCAGTGCTATAATCATTCTCAAATAAATAATATGCAAAATAGGATTTCATGCGTCAAGTGTTCAGTGGATGGGGAGTTGCCGCAGAAACGAAAAGCTCGTCTTACGATATGAGGTCCGCACCCGTTGCAACACACAGATGACAAACATCTCGATTGTGAAGGGATATCAGAGTTATTATTTATTCCACATACTCATTCACATCGGGATGTTTTTTTCATGCCCACATCCCGAAATAGTATTAAAGGAGGTTCAGGGCACAAATGATGGATCATGAAAAAATAAAAGAAGGTGTCCGCCTGATGCTGGAGGGAATCGGTGAGGACATTACTCGTGAAGGTCTTCTGGAAACTCCGGATCGAATCGCACGGATGTGTGAACAGATTTATGGCGGTCTTTATGAAGATGCCGGTGTTCATCTCGGTAAACAGTTCCAGGCTACCAATAACAACATTGTGGTGGAGAAAGATATCACTTTCTATTCTGTCTGCGAACACCACCTTCTTCCGTTCTATGGGAAAGCCCATGTAGCTTATATTCCTGACGGAAAAGTAGCCGGTCTCAGCAAACTGGCACGTACTGTTGAAGTTTTTGCGAGACGTCCCCAGATTCAGGAAAACATGACTGCACAGATTGCAGATGCATTGGAAAAACATCTGCAGCCAAAAGGGGTTATGGTCATGATTGAGGCGGAGCACATGTGCATGACTATGCGCGGTGTACAGAAACCAGGCAGCAAGACAGTTACCACCATCGTAAAAGGGGTATTTGCAGAAGATTACTCTCTTCAGCAGACTTTCCTGCAGATGGTAAAAGGTTGATGGATTAGGGTTGTTTATTATGGAAAGAATCCGTAAGATTCAGGAACATCCTCAGTTCAGGGAACAGTATACCCTTCTTCAAGATGCTGAAAAAGACCGTTTTTTCTGCCGTCATACATTGGAACACTTTGTAGACGTTGCAAGACTTATGTACATATATAATCTTGAAGAGCACGCCGGCCTTAGTAAGCCTCTGATTTATGCGGCTGCCCTCCTGCACGACATTGGCAGATACGAGCAAATTGCTTTCGGAACACCCCATCATCTGTCCGGTGCCAGAATTGCAGGAGAAATTCTGGCAGACTGCGGATTCTCCGGAGAAGACATTTCAGTTATCCAGGAGGCAATATCCAGCCACAGAAAAGCCTCTGATGAGACAGCCCCCATACTGTCCCGTTACCTTTATCGTGCGGACAAACAGTCCCGTAACTGCTTTTCCTGTCCTGCACAGGCAGAATGTAACTGGCCGGATACGAAGAAGAATCTGTATTTAACGTATTAAAACAGTTTAGGAGATCAGAAATGAAAATCGGTAATCGCGAATTTGATTTAAAAAATGAAACTTATATTATGGGAATACTCAATGTAACTCCCGACTCTTTCTCTGACGGAGGCAAATTCAACAATCTGGATGCTGCCCTTCGTCATGCGGAGCTTATGATTGAAGAAGGTGCCGATGTTGTTGATATCGGCGGAGAGTCTACCCGTCCGGGTCATATTGTAATTTCAGAGGAAGAAGAAATTGCACGTGTTACACCTGTTATTGAAGCTGTAAAAAGCCGCTTCGACATCCCTGTTTCCATTGATACTTATAAGGGAAATGTAGCAGAAGCTGCTCTTCAGGCAGGTGCAGATCTGGTAAATGATATCTGGGGATTTAAATTTGACAGAAAAACTGCTGAAATGACAGCCAGATATCAGGCTGCCTGCTGTCTGATGCACAACCGGAACGAAGCAGTATACAATGATTTTCTGGAAGATATGGTAAAGGATATGGAAGAATGTGTTGCCATAGCAAGAGCTGCCGGTGTAGCAGATGATAAAATCATGCTGGATCCCGGTGTTGGTTTTGGAAAAACCTATGAAATGAATCTGGCTGCCATCAATCATGTGGATGTCCTCCACAGACTGGGATTTCCTGTTCTTCTTGGTACTTCAAGAAAATCCGTGATTGGAAACACCTTGAATCTTCCTGCTGATCAGAGAGTAGAAGGCACTCTGGCCACAACTGTAATTGGTGTTATGAAGGGCTGTTCCTTTGTCCGTGTGCATGACATCAAAGAAAACAAACGGATTATTCAGATGACAAAAGCCATTCTGGCTCACTAAACGGGAGAGCATCCTATGGACAAAATAAAAATCAAAGATCTGGAAGTATTTGCCAGACACGGCGTCTTTCCGGAGGAAAATTTTCTGGGACAGAAATTCGTAATTTCTGCAACCCTCTATACCAGTACAAGAAAAGCCGGTCTTACAGATGAACTGGAATATTCCATTCATTATGGAGAAGTCAGTCACCTGATTAAAAAAATCGTGGAAGAAAATACCTGGAAGCTTCTGGAGAAAGTTGCTGAGGAACTTGCACGGGCCATTCTTCTCGAATATCCCCTGGCACAACAGGTCGATATTACAATCAAAAAACCATGGGCTCCCGTAGGCCTTCCCATGGATACGGTTTCTGTAGAAATCAGCCGTGGATGGCACACAGCTTATATTGCTTTTGGTTCTAATATGGGAGATAAAAAAGCTTATCTGGATCAGGCAATAGCCATGCTGCAGGAGAACACGGACTGTCAGGTAATCCGGGTATCTGATTATCTGGTCACAGAACCTTATGGCGGTGTGGAACAGGATGATTTTCTGAATGGTGCTCTGGAACTGCGTACCCTTCTTTCACCGGAAGAACTCCTTGACAGACTTCATGAAATTGAGCAGAAGGCCCACAGAGAACGACTGATTCACTGGGGCCCCAGAACGCTGGATCTTGATATTCTGCTCTATGACGATCTGGTTCTGGATACTCCCGATCTGCATATTCCTCATATAGAAATGCACATGCGGGATTTTGTGCTCATTCCTCTTGCTGAAATCGCACCATGGAAGCGGCATCCACTTACCGGTCAGACCATAGAACAAATGTTGAAAAATTTAAATTCATAGCAGAAGCAGCAAAAAGGGGCATATCGGAACAGCAGTCTCATTCGTTCAGATGACATTACTGTTCCGATATGCCCCTTTTTGCTGGATTTCTGTTTATCATTTAAGGATCTTTTGATGTCTGTTATGGATCCTCACTGCTATATTCCCCACTTCCAGACACAGATAAGCTTCCAATTCTCTGTCTTTTTCATACCTTCTTTCCATCATATTGTGTACGATTTTCTTAATATAAATTTCCAAAATTTCCGATGACTCTTTCATCTGATTTTCCGTCAGTATATTTTCTGCCAGATTTTCCAGGACAATACTGCATATATTTTCCACCAGATTCTCATAATCTCTATGATAGGCCCTCAGTATTTCCCGAATTTTTTCACTTTTCATCTGACCGAGAAATTTCTGTTCCATCTGTATCATACTCGTATATTCATATACTTTGTCCACTCCCGTAAAATTTTCCATGCTTCCCAATACGGGATAATCCAGGGTAAGCAATGTGTCCTGGGGGCAGAATTCCGGATCATATCTCTTTAAAAATTCTGGAATTCCCCTTCGTATCACATCCCCCAGACAAACCATACCGTAATCCTCAAATCCCACAATCATCTCATTATACATCTTTCCCAGAGAAACGGTTTTTTCTCTTACCAGCCTGTAGCCAGCCCGGTAAGCTTCCCATGGGGAGATTCGATATTTTATCAGTTGCCCCCGGCTTCCTCCTTCGTACTCAGCAATGCAGTACAATACTGCTTCCATAAGCAACTGGGCCCTTTCATAAGATACGGAAGTACCCTCACCTCCTGTATACCGTTCTGCCAGTTTTGTCACAACCGGAAGCAGCTCTTCCATGGTGTATTCCTTTCTTTGATTCATAACATGCTTACCTCCAGGTATTCCAGATCCCCTCTGCAGATCTCATCAAACTGTTCCCTCATAAAATTCAACAATTCCTCATCCGTGATTTCATCTTCCATCTCATTTTTATAAGCGTGAACTACCCGCCACTTAACAAAAGTTTGAAGTGGGGGCTTCATGGGAACCGCGTGTGACCATTCATTAGGCCACACGTATTCTCATAGGCGTTGCCACAA